>NZ_JBEZGN010000001.1:0-640360 GCF_040650055.1 Spirillospora sp. NPDC048819
AAACCCCTTTCCTGATTTTTTTTATTGTTTTACTGCGGTGTGTACTGCGCTTCGGGGTGCCGGCCGGATCTCCGGGGTGCGGAGATCCGGCCGCATGGCCGGCCCGTCGCGGGGTACCGGCCGGGATACGATCCGAGGTCCCGGGCAAGGTGATCGGCTTCACTGGCGACGCGATGGGCGTCCACCGTAGGGTCGCGGACAAGGTCTCCGGACGATAAGGACATTGATCATGGAACTCGATCACGATTTCACCGTCCCCGTACCGGTGGATCAGGCCTGGTCGGTGCTGCTCGACGTGGAGCGCGTCGCGGCGTGCATGCCCGGCGCCACCCTGGACTCGATCGAGGGCGAGGAGTTCAAGGGCCGGATGAAGGTGAAGGTCGGCGCGATGACCATCACCTACCGCGGCTCCGCGCGCATCGTGTCGGCCGACGAGCCGTCCCGCACGGTGACGTTGGAGGCGTCCGCGAAGGAGGCCCGCGGCTCGGGGACGGCGTCGGCGACCGTCCAGGCGAAGCTGCACGAAGAGGGCGACACGACCCGCGTGACCGTGCACACCAAGCTGAACGTGACGGGACGGCCCGCGCAGTTCGGGCGCAACATCCTGTCCGAGGTCGGCACCAAGATCATCTCCCGGTTCGCCAAGGCGCTGGAGGAGGAGCTGGAGTCGTCCGGCACGGCCCCGGCGGCGGAGCCGGAGCCCGCAGACAAGCCCGGCCCGGCCGCCGCGGAGGTCGTCGAACCCGTCCCGGCCACCGCACCCGACGGCCCCGCCGCCGCTGAGAGCACCGAAGGCGCCCCCGAGCGGGCCGCCGAGCGGGCCGCCGCGCCGGCGGAGAAGCGGGAGCGGCCGCTGCGGGTGGCGCGGGAGGACGACGCGATCGACCTGCTGGAGGTCGCGGGCCCGTCGGTCGCCAAGCGGGCCGTCCCGGCCGTCGGAGGCCTGGTCGCGCTGCTGCTGGTGTTCCGCTTCCTCACCCGGCGCCGCCGCAGGAAGCGCTGACGTCCGGCCGGAGGTCAAACACCGGTCAACGATCCGTCGCCGGACGGCGGCGTCGGTGGAACGCGCCGCCGCCCATGCCGTCGGCTTGTCCCGTGGACACCATCGAGCTTCAGCGGATCACGCGGATCGAGAACGACAACTGGTGGTACCGCGAGCGCCGCGAGATCCTGTCCGCGGAGTTGCTGCGGTTCAGCGTGCCGGGGACGGCGGTCGACATCGGCGCCGCCGCGGGCACAAGTTCGCGGGTGCTGGCCGAGCACGGCTGGCAGGCCACCGCAATCGACCTCAGCCCTGACGCCGTGGCGCTGGCGCGCGCGCACGGCGTCGAGGCGTACGAAGGCGACGCGCGCTATCTGCCGCTTCCCCAATGCCACTACGACCTCGCGCTGGCCTTGGACGTCCTGGAGCACATCGAGGACGACGAGCGGGCGGCGGCGGAGATCACGCGGGTGCTGAAGCCGGGCGGGACGGCGCTGGTGTCCGTCCCGTGCGACATGGCCCTGTGGTCGGCGCACGACGTGGCGCTCGGCCGGGTCCGCCGCTACACGCGCCGCACGCTCGCCGAGCTCGTCGAGGGCGCCGGGCTGTTGCTGGAGCGGGTGTGGAGCAGGGGTGTCCTGCTCCGGCCGTTCCTGCGCCGTCTCAGGCACCGGACGGCGCGCCGCGAGGACCTGGCCCCGCTGCACCCCTTCACCAACGAGGCGCTGCGCGTGACCGCCGCGCTGGAACGCCGCCTGCCGCTGTGCTCATGGCCCGGCGCCTGGCTCTTCGCCCGCGCCCGCCGCCCCGGCTGACCCACTCGCCCCGGCGGACCCGCTCGGCTCGGCGGACCCGCTCGGCTCGGCGGACCCGCTCGGCTCGGCCGGCGCGGCCGGCCATGGGCCGAAGATGTGGTCGACGGCTCTGGCCGCCGCCTGGCCGTCGTCGTGGGGGCAGTACTTCACGAAGAACCGGTCGTAGGCGTCCGCGTAGCGCTCTTCGCCGTCGGGCGCCTCCTTGACCGCCGCCGCGACCTCCGCGGACGTCGTCACGACCGGCCCGGGCGCCTCGGCCTCCAGATCGAGGCAGAAGCCGCGCACGTGGTCGCGGTAGCGCTCCAGGTCGTAGGTGTAAAGGACGATCGGCCGGCCCAGGATCGCGTAGTCGACCATGGCGGACGAGTAGTCGGTGACGAGCACGTCGGCCGCCATGTACAGCTCGGCGATGTCCGGATACCGGGCCACGTCGATGACGAAGTCGCCCGCGGTTGAGTCACTCGTCGAGGAATGGCTGCGGTCGGTGATGAGGGGATGTGGCCGCAGAAGCAGGACGTGGTCTTCGCCAAGGGCCTGGCGCAGGGTCTCCACGTCCAGCTCCAGGGAGAACCCGCGGCCGCCGGGGGCGTGGTGCCGGTCGTCCCGCCATGTGGGTGCGTAGAGGACGACCTTCTTGCCGTCGGGAATCCCCAGGCGCTTGCGGATGCGGGACCCGATGCGCTCCCACTCGGGCGTGCTGAGGATGTCGTTGCGCGGGTAACCCGTCTCCAGGATCTCCCCCTCGTACCGGAGGGCCCGGCGCATGATCTGGGTGGCGAACGGGCTCGGGGATAGGAGCACGTCCCACCGCGCCACCTCCCGTTCCGTCCAGTCGAGTCGTTCGGTGCGCTGGTACGGCATGTCGCCGAGGTCGTGGGCGAGACGCTTCAGCGGTGTGCCGTGCCAGGTCTGGACGTACGTCTGCCCTTCGCGCTTGGCGTACCAGGGCGGCAGCCCGGCGTTGGTGACCACGTAGCGGGCGCGCGCGAGGACGCGGTAGTGCTCGCGGCTTCCCGCCATGACCGTCCGGGCCTTCCCTTCGACCGCGAACTGGCCGTCCCGGGAGACCCAGACGCATTCCAGGTTCGGCTTGCGCCGGGTGAGTTCCTCGTAGATGGCCCTCGGGTTGCAGCTGTACTGGGTCCCCTCGTGGCTGTCGAACACGGCGACGTCCGCGAGGGGGCTCCGCAGGTACACGGGGTAGTCGCGCTGCTGGAGGAGCAGTTGCGCATGCCCGCCGCGCTCGTCTTCTTCGAGGGCGGGACGGCTGTGAAGCAGGAACGCGTCCGTCTGGTGTACGTCGACCTCGAATTCGTGTGCTCCCACGCGCCGCCGGCCGGTGAGGCCGGGGATCGCCTCGCGTTCGACGACGACGGCCGCCTCCCCGGAACGCGCGCGCGCCAGCAGCTCCCACGCCCCGCTGGGCAGCGGCAGGTCCGTCCCGAACACGGCCATCGTCGCGGGCGTGAACGCGGCGGTGAACCGGCACCCCTCCCACGTGACGGGGACGCGGTGCTGGTCGCCCGACCGGAACCGCCGCAGGACGAAGTGGGATGGCCGCTCCTCGGGGTCTGCGAAGTCGCCGCTCAGGGTGAGGAGCCCGTTCTCGTCCCACTCGGCCGCGGTCACGACCGGCCGGAAGCTGCGCTCCACACCGCGCAGGTTGCCGAACGCCGTCCGGGTGAGGGCGAACTCCCGACCGCCCCTGCAGGCCGGTCCCGTGCACGCCGGCAGGGCGTACCGGACGGCGGGGACGTTGCTCGCGACGGTCAGCCTCAGCGGCCCGCCCTCGCCGGTCAGCCTGATGTCCCAGTCGATGGCGTCCAGCAGGTGTGCGCAGGAGGAGTGGCGGCAGGACGAGCAGCACACCGACCCGTCCTCCAGGGGAAGCCTCGCCTTGAAGTCGAACCCGGTGCCCTCCGCCATGCGGAGCACGGCCGACTGGCGTAGCGTCACCTCTCCGCGGACCTCCGCGCCCCCGTGGCGGCGTGCCGCGACCAACGCCGCCCCCGCGCCCAGGGCTCGCCTCGTCCAGCCGGTCAGCTCCAGATGGTCGCCGTCGCGGCGGATCCCGGTGACGACGGCCTTGGCCCGCTTGACGTGGACCACGAACACGTCGTCGTCGCCCGCCGCCGGTTGAACGGCCACGTGCTCGTCCACCTGCCGCGCGGCCGTCCACCGCACGGCCGGGGCCACCGCGATGAGCCGCTGGACGGCCTTGCGCCCGGCCGTCGACACTTCGGCGAACAGTTCGTAGGTGGCCGTCCGCCACTCGTCGCCGTCCAGCAGGTACTCGGGCTCCACCCGGACGGAGAACCCGGACCAGTCGTAGGAGACGAGCGACTGGTCGGACCGGACCGTGGCGTCCGTGCAGAGGATCCGTTCGACCGGCAGCCTGATCTCCTTGCCGGTCTTGACGTCACGCATCCAGACGCGAATGCGCGAATCCGTCACCGAGGACACGTCGAGCCGGTCGAAGTGGGCGTGCCCCTCGACGATGAGCGTGTCGACGTCCCATTCCACACGGTCGACGTCCGCCCAGAGGAGCAGTTCGTCGGTGACGTCGTACAGGTCCTCGGGGATGGCACGGTCCACGTCGTCGAAGAAGGGGTACCGGGCGTACCAGCGCTGGCGGAGGCGGCCCCGCTGCACGAGCGGGACGTCCCGCAGGCCCTCCGCTTCGAAACGGAGCACCTCCAGCAGTTCGGGCAGCATCCGCTCCTTCAGCAGGTACGTTTCCAGCCGCCTGATCGACACCAGCCGCTCGGCGGCGGAACGGTCGCCCGCGGCGACGACCTCGGCCCCCAACTCGACGAGGCGTTCCCGTTCCTCCCCGGTGGCCCCGGGCAGGGCGAGCATCAGGGCGCGGACGTCCAGGTCCAGCGCGTACATGTCGTGGACGGCCAGTAGCTCCGGCGCATGGTCGTCGACGAATTCCCGCACCGCCGCGAGGTTCGCCATCCGTTCGGTGACGTCCGCGGCCCCGGGACGGAACCGTGCGGCCGTTCCCGGACGCTCCCGCCAGAAGTAGACGGTCGCGTCGAGGACGTCCATCGCGGAGGCCAGGATCTGGGTCTGCATGGCCGTGAGCATGTGAGAGGCCGTCGGGGCCTTGAAGTGGTACGTGTCCCAGTACGCGCGCCGGAACACCTTGTTGCACACCATCCTGTCCTGCAGGAGGGCGGGGTGACGGGTCACGTCCGTCGACTTCACCGTCGTCGCGTAGGGGACGCCGTGCAGCGGGGACTGCCGTGCCTGCGTGCCGTCCAGGCACATGACGTTTCCGCCGACGAGGTCCGATCCGGTCGACTCCAGCGTGCCCACCATCAGTTCGTAGGCGTACGGGGGCAGGACGTCCTTGCCGTCGGCGAAGGCCAGGTACCGGCCCTTCGCCTGCTCGACGCCGGTGTCCCCGGCCGACAGCCCGCCGGAAGGCCGGAGCAGCGTGAAACGGTCGTCGCGTTCGGTGAACTCCTCGGCGACGGCGGCGCCGCCGTCGCTCGATCCGTCGTCCACCATGAGCACCTCCAAGCCGCGCAAGGTCTGCCCGGCGAGCGACTCCAGGCAGCCGGCGAGGTGCTCCTCGGCGTTGCGGAAGGGGACGACGATGCTTATCTGGGGTGACACGTGCGGCTCCGTGGTGGGGTTTTCAGGTGGCGGGCTGGAGGACCCGGTCGAGCACGCGGGAGGCGGCGTTGCCGTCGTCGTGCGGGCAGTACCGGGCGGCGAACACTGCGCGTGCGTCCCGGAAACCGGCGTCGAGCGCGGCCGGCTCACGCAGCGCGTCGACGACCTCCTGCGAGGTGCTCAGCAGCGGCCCCGGGGCCTCCGCGTCGAAGTCGAAGTAGAAACCGCGCACATGGTCGCGGTAACGCTCCAGGTCGTAGGTGAAGAACACCATCGGGCGACCGGTGACGGCGAAGTCGAACATGGACGACGAGTAGTCCGTGACGAGCACGTCGCTGATGAGGAACAGTTCGGAGATGTCGGGGTAGACGGACACGTCCATCACGCAGTCGCCCGGCCGGAGCTGCGGGCGGTCGGTGACGAGATAGTGGGTGCGCAGGAGGAGGACGTGGTCGTCCCCCAGGGCCGCCCTGAACCGGTCGACGTCGAGTTCGAGGCGGAACGCGCGCTTGCCGACCGCGTGGTGGAAGTCGTCCCGCCACGTCGGCGCGTACAGGACGACCCGCTTGCCCTCCGGGATGCCGAGCCGCCGCCGCACCGCCGCAGCGATCTCGTCCCGGTGCGGGCTGTTCAGGACGTCGTTGCGCGGATAGCCGCTTTCGAAGACCGGCCCGTCATAGCGGAAGGCACGCCGGAACAGCGGCACGGAGAACGTGTTCTGGGCGAGAAGCAGATCCCAGTGGGGAACGTCGTACTCCATCCAGTCGACGCCCTCGGTGCGCTTGTACGGCATCGTCTTGACGTCGTATCCGAGCTTCTTCAGCGGCGTCCCGTGCCAGCACTGCACGTACGTCTGGTCGTCCCGCTTGGCGAACCAGTCCTTCTGTGACCAGTTGCCGAAGACGTAGCGCGCGCGGGCCAGCGCCTCGTAGTGCTCCCGCGTACCGGCCAGGACGGTCCGGGCGCCCGTGGGCTTGCCGAACTGGCCGTTCTCGGTGACCCACACACATTCGATGTCGGTTCCGCGCCGCCGGAGCTCGTCGTAGATACCGCGCGGGTTGCACGAGTACTGGCGGCCCCTGTAGGCGTCGAAGACGGCGAGTTCACGCACGGGCAGGTTCAGGTGGCGGCGGTAGTGCCCGGTCCGTATGCGGCTCTGCGCGTAGGCGCCGCGTTCGTCATCGTCCAGGGCCGTCTCGATGCGCAACAGCAACTGGTCGGTCTTGTGGGCGCGGACCGTGATCCTGTGCAGACCCGCTTCGAACGGCTCCGGCAGCGTGCGAAGGGTGTGCCTCCTGACGACGACCGGCTGTTCCTTGCCGTCGAGGGTGACCAGGACGTCCCAACGGCCGGCGACGAGCGGACGCGACAACCCGAGCACCGGCATACGCGCCGGGGAGAACGACGCCGTGAACCGGTGCCCCTCCCAGCGCAACCCGACGGTGTGCTCCTCGCACGACCGCCGCCGCCGGAGCACGAGCGCGTCGGGCCGTCCCGCCCCGTCCGTGCATGTCCCCGCCAGGTGAAGGGCGCCGTCGGGCGACCAGGACACCTCGTCCACGGCCAGGACCCGTCCGCGGACGACGATCCGCAGCGTGCTTCGCCGCGTCCTGGCGAGTTCCAGCTCCCCACCCGGAATGGCGAACGCGGCGCCGGCCGGGTCTTCGTCCAGATAGGGCTTGCCCCCGTCCGGCAGGGATATCTCCCAGTCGCCGGGGCGTCGGGCCAGCCCGGCGACGGGCAGTTTGGCACGGAACCCGTTGTCCCCTACCGGCTCGACCGGGCCGGCCACCGTGGCCCGTCCCGCCTTCGGCACGGCGATGATGCGCGGCTCGTCACCGAGCGGGGCGCGGCTCCAGCCGTCCAGCCACAGTTCGCCGCGCTCCAGATGGCCTCCGACGACCGCCGCCGGCGTCCGCCTCACCTGCACCACGAACTTGTGCCTGCCCGC
Organism: Spirillospora sp. NPDC048819; assembly: GCF_040650055.1. NCBI lineage: Bacteria > Bacillati > Actinomycetota > Actinomycetes > Streptosporangiales > Thermomonosporaceae > Spirillospora > Spirillospora sp. NPDC048819. The sequence goes on from NZ_JBEZGN010000001.1 coordinate 7,376, forward strand.
GACGCCCTGAACGAGGACGCCCGGCGCGCATTCCCGGTCGTCCGGCCACTGCTGCGCGGTGAGCCGCGGGTTCGCGAACGTGGTCCGCCGCCGCAGCCCCCGGTTGACGACCTCCACGCACGGCACCCAGTCGATGTCCCGCCAGCGCCCGAACATCTTCAGGGACGACGGGTCGATGTCCGCGACGAACCCGGACCAGTCGTAGGAGACCGTCGACTGCCGCGACCGCGCGGTCACGTCCGGCCTCCGGACCCGCGTGACCGGCACCCGCAGGAGCCCGCGCCGGTTCGCCGCCACCAGCCACACCCGGATGCGGGAACCGTCCTCGGTCGAGGAGTCCAGATGCCGGATGTAGGCGTGCCCCTCGATGCGGAGCCGCCCGTCCACCCACGCGGCCCGGTCGATCGCCGCGACCGGCGTCAGCTCGTCGGTCACGTCGTACAGGTGCTGCGGGACGGCACGCTCCTCGTCCTCGAAGAAGGGGAACTCCGCGTACCACCGCGGCCGCAGTCCCCGCCGCACCCGCGGCGCCTCCGCCGCCTTCCGGAGATGGACGAAGCGCAGCACCTCCATCAGTTCCGGCAGCATCCGCCGGGACAGCAGGTACAGCTGGAGGCGCGTCATCGCGGGAAGCCTCTTCAGCACGCGCGGGCTTATCAGCTGCGCCAGCTCCGCACCGATCGCGACGAGTTCCTCGCGATGCACATCGTGCGTCCTGGGCAGAGCCTCGAACAGGGTGCGAAGCTCGATTCCGACCAGCGCGTGCTCGTCATAGGCGTTCAGGAGCTGGGGCGCGTACTCGGACATCCCGTCCCGCAGTACACGCGCGGACCCCAGACGCTGGGTGATGTTGTCCCAGTCGTAGCGGTCCTCGGTGATGGACCCCGGCCGCTTACGCCAGAAGTAGACCGTGTCGCTCAACACGTCCACCGAACGGGCCCGGGCATGCGCGCGCACGGTCACGGGCGGGTCCTCGTAGAGACCCGTGGGGAACTCCAGCCCCTCCCGCTCCCAGAACTCACGCCGGTACACCTTGTTCCACGGCGTCCTGTCACGCATGAGCACCGGCTTGGACGACACATGCGTCCTGCTACAGGACTCGGTGAACACACCGTCGTGCAAGGGCGACTGCCACTTGCGGTCCTCGTCCATACGCAGGACGTTCCCGGACGCGATGTCGGACCCCGTCCGCTCCAGCGACCCGACCAGCCGCGCGTAGGCCTCACGGTCCACCACGTCGTCGGCGTCGGCGAACGCCAGGTACTCGCCGCGCGCCTGCCGCACCCCCGCGTTGCGGGCCGGGCCGGGCCCCTCGTTGTCCCGCGTGACCAGCCGGAACCGGGGGTCCCGGCCGCACATCTCCTTGGCGATCACGGCGCCGTTGTCGGTGGACCCGTCGTCCACCATGATCACCTCAAGGTCGCGCAGCGTCTGACCGGCCAGCGACTCCAGGCACTCCCGGAAGAACTCCTCGGTGTTGCAGAACGGCACGACCACGCTGAGCTTCGGGGACATGGGGCCTCCTCCTCGCCCCACCGAGCATGGTGACGTTACGCCACCACATGAACACGCATCGCGATTGCCAGTCCGTCCCCTTACACAGACTTGACCCCGGCTGGCCCGGCATTTACGGTCCCCTGACCCTCCGCCCGACGCCCCGGACAGGCCGGACGCCAGGCGCGACCCTGGCCAGTCCGCCGCCAACGAGATCTCGACCGGCCTCGGACAGCGTCGGAAAACCGTGATTTCGCGGATGGTTTCCGGGCCCGGATTCTAAGACGCTTGTCACCGGAAGCGAAGGGGCCTTGAGGAACTATTCGATCAATGGGTAGGACCTCGCCTGCGCAGGAGTAGATCGCACATCGGCATTTAGATGTCTGCGGAAAGGTGACGTCCACTGCGATGGAAAGCAACCCGGGATGGGCCGGCAAACCGGTGGCGACCGCATTGGCTCACGGCGGCTCGACAAAGGACCTCCTAGTCTCACTCGCTCATGCCGACGTCCATGCCGACTGGACACGAATCGCGCTCCGAGGCGGACCACCGGACGTGATCGCCGAGAGCGAGGCCACCGACCCCGACCCGGCCGAGACGATGTGGCGCGGACATCGCCTCACCGGGACGGCCGAGCGGTCGGTACGCGTCGCCATGAGCATCGCGATCGACTACGAGTTGCATCCCATGCCCGCCGGGGTGCTGGCCCTCGGCCTCGTCGCGGACCCCGGCACCGCGGCGTCGGCGGCGATGAACACCAGGGACGCTGCCGGCCAGTCGTCCCTCACTGAATTGATCCAGGAAGACTGGCTGGGTACCGAACTCGGCGGTCTGGACCTGACCACCCGCTGGCATGCGGCCGGAGGACCGTCCGGCGGGCCCCGCAAGGCACCCGCACGGCGAGGTGGGCAGCGGATCGACCGGCTTCGCCATCCCGCATACCGCGGCATGCTCGCGGCAGCAGTGTTGCTGCTGTTCGCAGGCTTGGTCGTGGGCGGGGTGCTGACCGCGCCCGCGACCGACCGGCCAGGCCCGCCGCCGCACCTGGTGATGCTCACCGACGACGCGATCGGCGCGGAGTACGAGGCGCAGCCGCGCCAGTCCAGAGCCTCGATGCCGCTGCAGAACTGGCGCGGGACAGGCCGGAAGGCGTGTGCCATGAGTGAACGGAGGTGGACGCACACCGACGGCCGGCGTCAGGCGCTGATCAAGGTCGTCCGCTGCGAGTCGTTCGTCGTGGCCGCCAACTTGCATTCCCTGCTCGAAGAGTCGGTCGCCCGCGACGCCACATCCACCACGGTGACTGACGAAATCCCGTACAGCCTGCTGGCCAAAGGCACGGAATCCGGTGGCTCAAAGCTCTCCTACACGGCCGTCATTTTCCGCCGAGGTCAATATCTCGTCCACGTACGGACCGCCGCACCGGGAGAGAGCAGCAGCCCTGGAAACGACCGAAGCGTCCGGGATGTGGCGCAGCGGCAATGGAGGGCGGTACCGGGAACGCCAGGCGTTCCGCTGCCCGTCTTCGACGTCTACACGGACACCACCGGAGTCATGCGGGAGGCCTTGGGCCTGGCGACCGCTTTCTTGGCGTTCCTTAACATACTGGCGTGGTTCCGGGTCAGAGCCCGCCGCCTCACTGCCCGCAGCAGACCGCCGTCCGACAGCACGGGCCTCCGTTGGATCGATGTCGGAGCCAAGGCGCGGACGCTGGAGGTGGACGCACAGCGAAGGTTCTGGGGATTCCTCCTTCTGTGGACCGCGCTCATGGCGTTCCCGCTGCCCTGGTGGATCTTGCTCATCGGCTACGTGTTCGTCGCCAGACAGCTTGTGCTCACCCAGCGCTTCCTTCCCGGAACGCACAAGATCTGGGGTGCTCACAGCGCTTCCCAGGTCAACACCGGCCGGCGTCCGTTCAGCACCGCCTCCCTTGTAGTGGCGTCGCACATCGCCCAGGTGACCGCGCTGGCCGGCATGATCATCATCCCGATCTTCCGGCTCCTGCAGGAGATCGGCTACATCATGCCCAATGGCCGGTTCCATCCCGCGGTCGTCGCCGACTCAGGATGGTCACTACCGCTCCGGCTGGTGCCCGTGCCGCTGCTGACCGTCGGGACGCTCTTGCTGATCCTGGGCATAGGACTGCTGTGGGGTTTGCTGTATCGCCTGGCACGCGGCTGGGCCCGTCTCGAGGCCCCCGTTCTGCGCAAGACTGACCGGCGTCCGCCCGTCCTGTACCTGCGCAACTTCGCCGACGATTCTTTGACCATCCGCACCAGTCCGCTCACCCGCCCGACGATTCTGGAGAAACTCGGTGTCAGGCAGTTCGAGAATTTTGAAGAGCTGATCCATCGCTATCTGTCGGTGTACGGGCCGGTGACCACCATCAAGGATCCGGACGCGCGGTGGCAACCACTGGGAGTGGCTCGTGAGGACCCCACCCGCGAAACCTGGCAGGCCGTGGTTCGCAGGAATATCGCAGAGAGCGGGCTGATCGTGGTGGGCGCCACACCCAACGCGTCAACGGCCGGGCTGGGCTGGGAACTCGACGCAATCATCGCGGCCGGCGCCCTTGATCGCACGATCTTTCTCCTGGCGCCAAGGCCGGCGGACACCGTGGGGTGGCACTGGTGGAGATTCCGTGGGATGGCGTTCTTCCGCATACCCGAGCCCATCGACTTCTTCGCCGACCGGACACTGGCGGCGCGCTGGACAGGCGCCGGCGGATGGACGGCCGTCCATGCGGCAAAGCGCACCGACTGGGCGTATGCCCTGGCCATGTCCCGCCTCGCCGGCGAGATTCTGGACATGCCTGACCAGAGTCAGCCAACAGCCGAGCACAAAGCGCCGCAGCCGCAATGATGCCGGAGGGTGGTGGTCTACGTGAAGGAGGGCCGTGGTCCGATGGTGAACGAGGGCGCCGGTCAACGGCCGTCTCCGGCGGCTATGCTGCGGATGCTGTTCGGCATGATCGCAGTGGTCGCCCTGGTGCTGGGCTACGTGGGGCTGGCGACCTATCTGCGGCAGCGTCCTGATCTCGGACGTTCGGTCGCCGACCTCACCTACTACGACCTGCAACTTTTCGTCATGGACTCCGTTCCGCTCGACCGCGGCGGCCCCTATCCATTGACCTTGGAAATCGCTCGCTTCGCCGCTCCCGCGGTCACGGTCTACGCTCTCATCGACGCAATCTATGTCCTTTTCTCTGACCGGCTCCGGCGTTTCCGCATCAGGCGGCTGCGCGGGCATCACGTGGTCTGTGGGACCTCCCCGGCCGCACGCGTCCTGGCCGAGCGGCTGCGCGCGACAGGGGAGCGCGTCGTCACCGTCAGCCCCCAGGATGACGGTGACCTCGGTGTCGGTCACCACCACTTGGTCGGCGACCCGTCCCAAACGCGGATGCTCCAGTGGGCGGGGGCGCACAGAGCCCGAGTCCTGTACGCGTTCTCGGACGACAGCGCCGCCAACGCCCGAGTCGCCCTGACCGCACAACGCCTGCACAGGAATCGGCGTGAACCGCTCATCGCCTACATGTACGTGGCCGATCCGGACCTGTGCCAGGGGCTGCGCGCCCGCCGGCTCGGCCTCGCCCAAGGTCCGGGCTTCCGACTGGATTTCTTCAATCCGGCTCAGCTCGCCGCTCGTGCCTTCCTGGAGGAGAACCCACTCAAGCAGGAGGACCGGCGTGTCCTCATCGTCGGCCTGACCCCGTTCGGCCGCGAGGTTGCCGTCGAGCTTGCACGGCAACGGCAGATGCTGACCGACGCCGGCAGAGGCGTCATGACCCTCGTGGACCCGGACGCGAGCCGCATCGTCGCAGAGTTGGAAGCCCGTTACGCCTTTCTGCGGGAATGGGATCTTAATGTCATCGACTGCGAGACGACAGAGTTCGAGGCAGGGGCGCTGGAGAGTCCCGAACGTACTTTTCTGTGTCAGCACGAGGCCGAAGAGGCGCTGCGCCTGGCTCTGACCGCGGTGGGCCTCTGGCGGAACACGGCCGGGCAGATCGTGGTCAGCGTCGATCAGAGTGCCACCTATGGCCAGGCTTTCGCCGTCCAACCCGGCGGTCCGCTGCTGGACGGGCTTTCGGGACAGCTCACAGTCCAAGGCATCTTCGACACAGCCTGCGACCCCGCCAGAATCGGTGACGACCTGATCGAGCAGTTCGCCCGTGCCATGCACGAGCATTACGTCCGAGACCGGATACGGCAGGGCGAGACTCGATGGGTCAACACCTCTCTTGTTCCCTGGCGGGAACTCCCCGAGACACTGCGGAACGCCAACCGGAGCCAGGCCACGGACATCGGTCGCAAACTCGCCGCCATCACCGCAACACTCGCGCCCCGCGTGGACGCCGCCCCCCACTTCTCGTTCACCGCGGATGAACTCGAACGGCTGGCGCGCATGGAACACATACGGTGGGCCAGAGAGCGAGAAAGGGAAGGCTGGTCCCACGGTCCGCTGCGCGACAACGACCGCAGGCTCCATCCCGACCTCGTCGAATGGCAGAACTTGAGCGAGGAGGCCAAAAGCAAAGACCTCAACGCCATTCGCGTCCTGCCCGAAATCCTCGCCGACGCCGGCTTCCAGATCGTGCGCCTGCCCCCACCCGACTGACCCCCCTCACCCGCTCGTCCCGACCCGTCACGGACGTCTCGTTCGGGAAGAGCCGGCCATGCGCGCCCGACCGAAACTTACCTAAGGGTAATCACACACAGTGACCCACCCCAGGTCATAGTGATGGGGCATTCACCACAGCGCGTCATCCGCCATTGTGTCTGGCCTCACTCGGGCGGCTTTCCGAAAGCCCGGAACACGACGTCGTCCTCGTCCTGCTCCGTCACGGACGTCTCGTTCATGAAGAGCCGGCCCTGCGCGTACTGCCGGCCGTATCTGCTGCGCAGCCAGAGGCCGACGTCGGTGGGCAGGCGCCACATGATCGAGGTCTTGCCGGTGGCCGCGTCGACCGACACGAGCCGGGGCGGCTCACTCCCGCCGCCTCCCTTGCCGTTTGCGCCCGGCTTGCGGGGCTGGGCGGCGATGAGCCGGTCGCCGTCCATCGCGAGCGGGTACAGATGGTTGCGGTCCGGGTTCTCGGTGGCCCACCGGGCCTGGCCGGTGGCCAGGTCGTAGGAGACGATCGGCACGGTGCGCCCGTTCTCTTTCGCAGGCCGCTTACCCGATCTGGCATAGAGGCTGTCGTCGGTGACCACGACGCCGACGCAGCGATTGAGGTCCTGGAGTTCGTTGTGGCAACGCACCTCGTCGTTGTCGGCGATGTCGAAACCCGTGACCTGCTTCCCGGACGGGTCGAGGACCGCGAACCGCGACACACCGCGGCCTGTGGAGCGAAGCCCGAGGACGACGCGACGGGTCGACGCCATCGCCTCGACCCTGTACGCCGGGGGCACGTCGTAGCTCCACCGGTACCGGCCGCTGCGCGGGTCGAGCCGGTGCACGCTGCGCGCCTTGTTCTCGCAGGTCTGCCGGGCCAGCAGCACCGGGCCGCCCGACAGCCCGTCGATCGCGCAGTCCGCACCGCGGCTGTCGACGGTCCACAGCGGGCGTCCGTCGTCCAGCCGGAAGGCGGTGGTGCTGTAGCGCCAGTCCGCCACCACGACGCCCTCGCCGATGACGACCTCACCCGACCAGAGCCGGTCGGTCGGGCTGATCGTCTGCTCCCAGACCTTCTCGCCGGTCTTCAGGTCGATCAGAGCGACCTGGTGACAGCCCAGTTCTCTCTCGCCGAACCGGACCGCGACCCGGCCATCGAAGGGACGCGACGAGGCCGCGCACACCTTGTCGGGCAGCGGCACCGTCCAGCGCGGCTCACCGGTCGCGGCGTCGTACCCGGTCACGTCCCCCGCCCGTGCCATCGCCAGAGTCGGCCCGATCGCCCAGACCGTCGGCTTCACGGATTCGCCGCCACTGCTGATCGCCCGGCCTTCCAGGCTCCACAGCAGCGCCTCCTCCCCGATCCCGCAAGCGCCCACGGGCAGCAGCAGGGTTAGCGCGGCGAGGAGCGCCGTCCACCGTCCGGGACGCTGCGCCGGGTTCCCCGTCTCACTCATCGGTGTTTCCGTACGCGCGGAGTGCGACCTTCTCCTTGCCCGTCACGAGCTTCTTGGTCAGGAAGAACCGGCCCTGCGCGTACTGGCGGTCGGAGCCGCTGCGCAGCCGGAAGTCCGCCTTCCTGGTGAGGCTCCACATGATCGACGTCTTGCCGGTGGCGGCGTCGACCGAGACGAGCCGGGGAGCCTTGCCTCCCTCACCCGCCGTTGCGGGCTGCGCGGCGATGAGCCGGTCGCCGTCCATCGCGATCGGGAACAGGTGGTTGCCGTCCGGGTTCTCGGTCGTCCACCGCGCACGGCCGGTGGCCAGGTCGTAGGAGACGATCGGCGCGAACTTTTGCTTCTCGTCGTCATTCCCGGGCCGGTCACCCGACCTGACGTAGAGGCTGTCGCCGGTGACCACGATGTTGCCGCACCGGCTGTACGGCTGGGGGACGGAGCAATTCAAGGCGCTTTTGAAGCCCACATCGATGCTCGTGACCTGCGCACCGGACGCGTTGAGTACCACGAACCGCGACACGCGCCTACGCCGCTCGTCCCGGCGGAGCCCGAGGACGACCGGACGGGTCGACACCATCGCCTCGACCACGTACCCCAGTGGCGCGTCGTAGCTCCACAGGGCCCGGCCGGTGTTCGGGTCGAGCCCTTCCACACGGCGGACCTTGAGCTTGTCGGCGTCGCAGGACCGCCCCGCCACCAGCACCGGGCCGCCCGCCAATCCCTGGAACGCGCAGTCCACGCGGTGGCTGTCGACGTTCCACAGCGGCCGTCCGTCGTCCAGCCGGAAGGCGGCGGTGCCGTAGAGCCAGTCCACCACCACGGCACCGGCGCTGATGACCGCCTGACCCCGCACGACCCGGTCGGCGGGAATGATCGGCTGCTCCCAGACCTTCCTGCCGGTCTTCAGATCGATCAGCGCGACCCGGTCGCAGCCCGGCCTGCCCCGGCCGAACTGAACGGCGACCCGGCCGCCCGCGGGACGGGGCGAGGCCGCGCACACCTTGCCGGACAGCGGCACCGTCCAGCGCGGCTCACCGGTCGCGGCGTCGTACCCGGTCACGTCGCGCGCCCGGGTGATCGCCAGAGTCGGGCCGGTCGCCCAGACCGTCGGCCGCACCGATTCGCCGCCGCTGATCGTCCGGCCGTCCAGACTCCACAGCAGCGGGTCGTCCCAGATCCCGCAGGCGCCCACGGGCAGCAGCAAGACCGAGACGACGAACAGGGACATCCATCGTCGGCGGCCGGGCCTCAACACCGGAACCACGTGCTGTGACGGTACTCGTACGCGTTGCCTTCGTCCGTCATCACCACCGTGAGGGCGACCGCCATCGCCTTGGCCTCCTCCCGCCGCGCGCGGTACTCCTCCGGCGACAGCGGCCGCAGGCCTAGTTCCCGTGCGGCCTCCTCATCCGCCTCCTCTGGGTCGCCGCCATCGGGGTCGGCGCTCACCATGAACTCAAGGGCCTCGGTGAGGTCACGCCCCATCACCTGGTATCCGCCTTCAGAGTCGGCGTAGAGCACCGGACGTCGAGGACCGTCACCGCACAGGAAGTAGGTGCCGCCGGTGCCGCTCCCGCCGATCGGCTCCAGCCGCGCACCAAAGGCCAGGTGGACCTCCTCGACGTGTTCGACGTGCGACACGTGGGACATTTCGAGCTCAAGCCCGGCCAGCGTGTCCAGCAGCGACTCGCTCTGCCGGATGCGCGCCAGCAACTCCGGTTCCGGCGCCGGCCCGTCCGCACCGTCCCCGAGCCATGACGCGGCCGCCACCGGATCGGTCGCATCCGTCGGCACCAGCAGCGCCGTCCCGCTGCGGCCGCCTCCGGCCCGCAGCACCACCCGGGCGGGGCGCCCGAACACCACCGCGGGGACGTCGTAAAGCGCCAGCTCGCAGCCGGGATCGCCGGGATCGGTCACCGCGTCCCCGACCCGCGCCAGCGGCGCCTCGGCGGCGAACCGCGCCCAGCCCAGACGTTCCAGCGCGCAACGACGCAGATCCGGGACGACGCGCTCGGCACGAAGGGTGGCCGCGAACGACGCGGGGCCGAGCTGCTCCGCCGCACGCCGCTGCAACTCCTCATCGGACGCGTGAACGATGTCGGCGCCGCTCCACCCGGGGTCGATGAGGTCGGGCGGCACCAGCCGGCCCCGCCAGCAGTACTGCGAGAATCCGTCCCGGTAGAGCACGGCCGGGCCGTCGCCACGATGGAGCCGACCCGAGTCGTCGGTGTGGACCTCGGACGGATGAGGGGTCAGCACCGCGACGTCGTTGAGCGCCCACCACCATCCGACCACCGACGCCATGCGCAGCCGCGCCCGGAACTCTCCGGCACCGTCCCCGCGCACCGCCGCCAGGATGAGCAGCGCATGGTTCTCCGGAGCGCGCACCGCAGCCCATACCTGCCGCCACTGCTTCCAATGCTCGGGACGCGGCCCTTCAGCACACGACCGCAGTGCGTCCTTCACCGCCTCCCACTGCCCAGCGGGGAACACCGATTCCAGTCCCCCAAGCAGGCGCGCATGGGCAGTGGCACTGGCAGCGGCGAAACGTTCGGGGTCGGAGGGCGACAACGCCTGCTCCTTGAACCACCCCGAGACTCCGCTGTTGATCGCCCACGCGGGCTCACCGACACGCGCCAGAACGGCCCGCAGGGCAGGTTCGTCCATGTCATAGGAGAGCTTGTAGGCCGAGTGGACGTCCGGCAGCCGCCACCTGGGGGCGAAAGACTCGCGCTCCTCGAAGGCCGACGGCTCCTGACGGTCGAACGTCCCGTCCAGGCGGGCAGTGGTCGCGCCGACCCACGCCTTATGCGCGTCCGGGTCCCGGTCGCCGTCGAGATGCTCGTGCCCATAGAGGAGGGTCCGCGCCGCGATCGCGCCCGCCAGCGGGGAGTCCAGCCAGATCACGGCCTTGGGCCGCGCCCACCCCCGCTGGTCGTACACCTCGGCGAGCGCCTCCTCGGCATCCCGCCGATCCGGCTCGGCGACCCGCGCCTCCCACTCCCCGCACAGCTCATCAACGAGCCGCCGCTGCCCAGCGCTCAACCGGTCCATTGACGTTCCCCAGAGATCCGACGGACGAGACACCACATATGAGACGCCCGCCATGCTCCCGGTTCCGCCCAACCAACAACAAGATCACCGACCTGCCCACCGCCAACGGCGACGGCCCGCACCCCCGGCGCGCCGACCATCTTGCTTGCCTGCCTTGACGTCAATCGATGCTGCGCAGGCTGTACACCGCCGTCATCGGCGCGAAATGTCGGACCTGCACGCCACAATCCGCTTGCCATGGACACCAACGAATGGGCCAACACGACATGGCGGGACCTCGCCCAGGTCCGCGCACACCTCGAAGCGGGCGCCGACCCGGACGCCCTCATATTCGGGTACCAGCGTCCGCTGGACTTCGCGGTGGAGGGCGGCACGCCCGAAGTGGTCGCGGAACTGGCCAGGCACGTCAGGGATGTAGACGCCGAATACCAGGGCCGAACCGCCCTCTGGAGGGCCGTTTTCGACAACCGTCCCGACAACGCCCGTGCCCTGGTCGAAGCCGGCGCCGACCCGTGGCGCCCTATGATGGCCGGCTGGTCACCCGGCCGACTCGCCCTGGCCGGTCCGCACCCGGACCTGTTCTCGCCGCCGCGCGCCGAGCTTTCGGCCGCCGAAACCGCAGCGGCGGCGGAAGCCCCCCGCCTGATCAGGGCGTTGAGCGACCTCTATTACGACGGCTTCAGCCTGGCCTGTGTCGCCGACATCACCACAGATGAGGCCGCCCGGCGCCTGAAGGCGGCGGCGGTCGAAGCGCCGGGGTACGAGGAGGACGGAGACTTCGGTGATTACGACGACTCAGTCGTCGGCGCGATCGACGTGCCGGGCGGGTGCGTCATCGTCCAGCCATGGGCCTACGGGGCATCCATGCCCGGCGTGACAAAGGCCCTTTCGACAGGGACCGTGTGCTACGCCATGTACGCCAACCCAAAGAGCGGAAACCAGGGAAGCGTCGCCCGAGACGGCGTGCTCGAAGGCTGGGACCTGCATCCCGGAGGATGGGCCGGCGCCAACGACACGGCCGAGGAAGTCCTTCTCACCTACCTTTACCACCACAGGGCCGAGGCGTTCTGCTTCGCCTACGCAGGATTGCGACCGACCGACTCCCGCGCGATCATCGGCCCGGCCGACATGTGGCTCCAACTTCCCGAACGCGACTACTGGCGCTGACCCGACGGTCCTTCCTTCGCGCCATCGACCCGCACACTGCAAACTCGCCCGGCTCCGACCGCGCTGATCAAAGATCAAGCCCGCCGACCTTGATCCTGGCGAGAAGGGCCGCAATGTCGTCCCTGGAGACCGTCAGGTGCGGGGTCGACAAGCTCTTGCTGTCCCGGATCCCCACGGCCCCCTCCACGGAAGCAAGTTCCACACAGTCAGACGTTCCGTGGGTTTGGCTGTAGCTACTCTTGCGCCAAGCCGTCATTGACTTCACCCATCCGTGATAGGTACTGCCGCGACTGATCCTCGTTCCAAGCACGCGCCGCAAGACGCTGGAAGCGCCTCGCGACATCAGCCGCTTCCGTTTGATCATCGATGACGCGGCCCATGCCCAGTGCGTTACCAGAGTGAGCCGCCAGGCGGCGCCCCGGAAGCGTGAAGCACCAATACGAGCCATCCACGCCAGTGTGCGGCGCAGCCGACAACGGAAGTATACGGACTGAGACATGGTGCAACTTGCCCATTTCAGCCAGCCTGTCCCACTGTTCGGCCATGACCTGGGAACTTCCCATCGAACGAAGAGCGATCTCATCGATCACAACCCATAGGTCGGGCCGACCGTCCAGGATCGCCGCCTGAAGATCCATCCGCAGCGCGACGGCTATCTCGACGTCTTCGATGAGCCCAGCGGCGCGACCTGCTTCCAGCAGGCTCCTTGCGTACTCCTCCGTCTGCAACGGGATGGGAACCAGGTTGCTGGAGAAGATGCAATGCTCGATGGCCTTGCGCTGGTAGCGGTCGAGGCGAACTGGGGCGTTTGCGTCGATTCCGAGCTTTGCGTAGCCGAGCCAGATTGTGAACACATTGCCGGTGTTCCACTCTTTGTCCAGAGCGGCGCACTCCCTGGTGCCGAGCTGCTTCTCGCCGGTCTCGTATTTGGAAACCTGGCCGATCGAGCAGTTGAGGATCTTGGCGACATCGGCCTGTGTCGCATTGTGCTGGACCCGAAGGAACCGCAGGTAGTAGGCCATGAAGGCGTAGATGGACTCGTGCGGGTCGGGGGAAGGCCTGACCATGATCGCATACCTCCGCACGTCATCGCTTTTCTGATGTTGTCGGCAACAATGACAAGCGCGGGTCGCTTTAGTCAACCTGTTTCGCAGCACACAAGAGGTCCACAACAAAGGCGATCACGGGAAATGAGTAGCGACAAATTCCGCAAGGATGACTTCATAGACGAAACGGACCCGCTGCCGGCCGTCCAGCCCGCGACCGGGCGATGGGCCGAGCCCTACCGGGCGCGCAACACGGGCCTGTGGACGGTCCACCTGCGTCACCCCGAGACGATCCATGAGGGCGACGGACGTCTCGTGGACACGCTCACCGCGACCGACCTCCACACGCTCGGCGACCTGATGGTGCAGCAGGACGAGCTCGCCCGGGAAGTCCGGCGGTGAGCGCCATGATCGAGGAAACGTCGGCCGGCCCCACCGCCCTGCGCCGAGGCTTCCTGGCGGCGCCCGAGGTCGTCGCGCAGGGCCGTCTCATCGTCGAGGCGCAGGCCCTCCAGTGGGGCCTTCCCAAGACCACGGTGGACGACGCGATCCTCGTCGCCTCCGAACTGCTCACGAACGCCGTGCGGGCAACGCGGGGGCAGCCGGTGACCCTGCGCCTGGCACTCGTCCCCGACGGGCTCCGCATCGAGGTCTGGGACACGTCCCCGGAGAAGCCCGAGCCTTCCGCGCCCGACCTGACCATGCCGACGTGCCACGTCCCCGAGGACGCACCCGACCCCGGTGGGTGGGGCCTCAGCCTTATCGCGACTCTGGCCGAAGAACACGGCTGGCACCCTGAACACGACGGTAAGAGCGTATGGGCCGTCCTGCGCGCACTCCCGACCAACGGGCCAGAGACTCAAGGCGACGCTCCATGACGAGAATCCTCACGTGATCGGGCACGACCCCCGGCCCCCCGTGGACGGCGGGGCCCGGGGGTGGCCCGTACCGCTCGGCCGGTGGGCCGATTGCCGATTGCGCGGCCGGATGCGGGGGTTCGGGAGCTTGATGTGCGTTGAGGGCGGGTCGCGTTCTACACTTGTGCGCCACGGAGAGTGATGCCCGTTTTGGGCGAGTCGATGTGATTTACATCAATCGGACGGCCGCTCACCTTTGCAGATTCGGCGCTTCATTGCTGGTCATAGGGCTGTAAGCGCCTTTGATAGGTAATTCCTATCAGTCGATTGAGATACATCGATTTCTCTTCTTAACGGGCTTGCGGCACGCTGAGTGACATCGGCCGCAGAGGCGGGAGCCCGCGGCCCCTCCTGCGCCTCTCATGCGGAGGCGACCCTTTCTCGTGACGAAGGAGCATGCGTGCTTACTGTCGGTGACAAGTTCCCCGAGTACGAACTCACCGCCTGCGTCTCACTGGACGCGGACAACGCGTTCGAGACGATCAACCACAAGTCCTACGAGGGCAAGTGGCGCGTGGTGTTCTTCTGGCCGAAGGACTTCACTTTCGTCTGTCCGACCGAGATCGCCGAGTTCGGCCGTCTCAACGAGGACTTCGCCGACCGTGACGCGCAGGTGCTCGGCGCGTCCGTCGACAACGAGTTCGTCCACTTCGCCTGGCGCAAGGACCACCCGGACCTGCGCGAGATCCCCTTCCCGATGATGGCGGACCTCAAGCGCGAACTGTCGTCCGCGCTCGGCATCCTCACCGAGGACGGCGTGGCGCAGCGCGCGACGTTCATCGTCGACCCCAACAACGAGATCCAGTTCGTCATGGTGACCGCCGGGTCCGTCGGCCGGAACGTCAAGGAGGTCCTGCGGGTCCTGGACGCGCTGCAGAGCGACGAGCTGTGCCCCTGCAACTGGAACAAGGGCGAGGACACCCTCGACGCCACCAAGCTGCTGGCCGGAGTCTGACCCATGAGCGTTGACGCACTGAAGGGCGCCCTCCCGGCGTACGCCAAGGACACGAAGCTCAACCTGGGCTCGCTGACGTCGACCTCGCAGCTCACCGAGCAGCAGCTGTGGGGGACGGTCCTGGCCTGCGCCCTCGCCACGCGGAGCGCCACCGTCATCCGGGAACTGGGCCAGGAGGCGGGCGACCACCTGTCCGCCGAGGCGTTCGAGGCGGCCAAGGGCGCCGCGTCGATCATGGCGATGAACAACGTGTACTACCGCGCCACCCACCTGATCGGGGACGAGACGTACGCGACGCTGCCCGCCAGGCTCCGGATGTCGATCATCGGGAGGCCGGGCGTGGACAAGGTCGACTTCGAGCTGTGGTGCCTCGCCGTGTCCGCGATCAACGGATGCGGGCGGTGCCTGGAGTCGCACGAGAAGGTCGTCCGCGACGCCGGCCTGTCGCGCGAGCTGGTGCAGGAGGCGCTGCGGATCGCCGCGGTCGTCAACGCGACGGCCGCGACCCTGGACGCCGAGGCCGCCCTGGCCCCCGCCACGGTCTGACCCCGACACCGGGGTCCGCGCAGCGGACCTGATCGGCCACCGACCGAGCGGTCCCTGAGCCAGTGAAACGCTCGGCTGGACTTCCCAGCCGAGCGTTTCGCGCGTCCGGGCCGCCATCACGGTCGGGCGGAGGGGGTGGAGCCGTCCTCTGCACCGGGACACGGCTCGGTCGCCCGCCGCATGGCCCACGCCGTGAGTACCAGCGCCCCCAGCAGGAACGCGGTGTTGTGCGCGTACTGCCGCACCGGCGGTACGTCCCCCAGCGGTGTGACGAAGAACGCCGATACCGCCATCGCGAGCACCGCACCACCGGCCAGACCGGCCACGTGCCGCCGCGTCCACCGCGTGGATCGGGAGGCGACCGCGATCCCGACGCCCGCCAACGCGACCAGCGCGACCCCGCCGGCGAATCCCGCCCACGTGGGCGGCAGGAAGTTGAAGCCCAGCGCCGCGGCCGACCCGAGCAGGACGACCTGCCACGGCCGCGGAACCGGGGACTCGCGGCGCGCAGGACGGCTCCTCAGCCCGAAAGCCCACGCCGCGACGGTGGGCAGGGCCACGGCGACGAGCGATCCGGCGACCTGGGCGGCCGACGCGCCGTCCTCGCCGTTGACCCGGTGGTCGTTCCAGATGAGCGCAGCCGCGGCGGCGTACAGCACCGTCGCCACGGTGAGGCCCCGCCAACTGAGCCAGGGCCCGCGCGCGCGCCGCCCGCTCAGGCACTCGACGAGCGCGATCGGTGCGCAGAAGCTCCAGATGACGTGCCCGCCAACGAAGCTCAAGGCCATGGAAGGCGCCATGCCGATCTGCTCGATCAAGGTCGGACGTAGCATCTCGTCCCAGTAGGGCACGTCGCGGTAGCTCATGGCTCACATGCTCTGGTCGATGACGCCCGCCTCCAGCACACCGAACGCCGCGGCCAGCGCGATGATCCCCGGCCAGCCCGCCCCGAGGCGGCGCGCGATCTCCCGGATGAGCAGCGCGGGGCAGCCGTAGAGCGGCCCCAGGAACAGCAGTCCGCCCAGCAGCGCGAGCGGATCGCCGGTGCTGCTGTCGTAGCCAGACAACGACTCGGCGACGAGCGGTGACAGGACCACCAGGCCCAGCACCGGCGCGAGTGTGCGCACCCGCTTCGAGTGATTCCGTCCAGTGCGTGGTGTCACGTACCGAGGTTCACGCGTCGGCGCCTGCGGCTGCGACGGCCGCACGTCCAGGCCGGGCCGACCAAAGTCGATCAGGGGACGTCCGGAGGTTCCGTCTATCCGGGCCGGGGGGACGTGCCCGACCCGTCGGGGGCGAGCTCACCAGAGCCGCCTCCTGGCCGGGCAGCGCTCAACGGCGCCGCTCAGTGGCGCGGTGGGGTCACTCCCATTCGATGGTGCCGGGGGGCTTGGACGTGATGTCGACGGTGACCCGGTTGATCTCACGGACCTCGTTGGTGATGCGGGAGGAGATCCGCTGGAGCAGGTCGTAGGGCAGCTTCGCCCAGTCCGCCGTCATGGCGTCCTCGCTGGTCACCGGACGGAGGACGATGGGGTGGCCGTAGGTGCGGCTGTCACCCTGCACGCCCACCGACCGGACGTCCGCCAACAGGACCACGGGGAACTGCCAGACGTCGCGGTCGAGGCCGGCGTTCGTCAGCTCTTCACGGGCGATGGCGTCGGCGTCGCGGAGGATGTCCAGGCGGTCGCGGTTGACGGCGCCGATGATGCGGATGCCGAGGCCGGGGCCGGGGAACGGCTGGCGCCACACGATCTCGGACGGCAGGCCGAGTTGCTCGCCGAGCGCGCGGACCTCGTCCTTGAACAGGCTCCGCAGCGGCTCGATCAGCTCGAACTGGAGGTCTTCGGGGAGGCCGCCGACGTTGTGGTGGGACTTGATGTTGGCCGCGCCGGTACCGCCGCCCGATTCGACGACGTCCGGGTAGAGGGTCCCCTGGACGAGGAACTCGACCGGTTCGGTCGCGTCCTCCGCGTCGTTCGAGGGGGACGACCCGGAACCGCCTTCTACGATCTCGCGGGCGGCCTCCTCGAAAACCCGGATGAACTCGCGGCCGATGATCTTGCGCTTCTCTTCGGGGTCGGTGACGCCGTCGAGGGCGGCGAGGAACCGGTCCTGTGCCTCGACGACGTGCAGGTTCACGCCGGTGACGGCGACGAAGTCCTTCTCGACCTGCTCGGGTTCGCCCTTGCGCAGCAGGCCGTGGTCGACGAACACGCAGGTCAGCTGGTCGCCGATGGCGCGCTGGACGAGAGCGGCGGCGACGGCTGAGTCGACGCCGCCGGACAGCGCGCAGATCGCCCGCTTATGCCCGACCTGCTCCCGGACGGCCGCGATCGACTCGTCTGCGATGTTCACCATCGTCCAGTTCGGACGGCAACCGGCGCCCTCGTAGAGGAAACGCCGCAGAAGCTCCATCCCGTGCTCGGTGTGCAGGACCTCAGGGTGGAACTGGACGCCGAAGAAGCCGCGCTCAAGGTCCTCCATGCCCGCGACCGGCGTCACGTCGGTGCTGGCCGTCACGGTGAACCCGGACGGGGCCCGGCTGACGTAGTCGCGGTGGGACATCCACACCGCCTGCTCATGCGGCAGACCGGCGAACAGCATGCCGGGGGACGCGACGGCGACGGTCGCGCCACCGTATTCGGCGACATCGGAGTTCTCGACCGTCCCGCCCAGGGCCTGGGCCATCACCTGGTGGCCGTAACAGATCCCGAGCGTGGGGACGCCCAGGTCGAACAGCCCGTCCGGAGCGATCGGGGCACCCTCCGCGTACACCGACGCAGGGCCGCCCGACAGGATGATGGCCTTCGGCCGCTTGGCGAGCATCTCCGCCGCGGGCATGGTGGACGGCACGATCTCGCTGAACACATGACACTCGCGGACGCGACGCGCGATCAACTGCGCGTACTGCGCACCGAAGTCGACAACGAGAACGGTGTCAAAGGACTGGTCTGCGGCCACCAACAACGCCTTTCGCACGGCCGGAAGGGTCACACCAGTCTACGGGGGCGGCTGCCTGCACCGATGCGCGCACCCGCGCACCCCGGCCGCTACATGGTGCGATCAACCGATAACGGTCGGCTTCCATTTACCTTGACCACACTCCTGGGACGACTCCGCTCTGATACCTGTTGGTGACGCCTTGTGCTCGCCCGGTTCCCGTCCGCGACATCCTCCCTAGGAGTGCCGTGAAGCTGCTCGCCGCCGCCGCCCTGATCGCCGCGCTCGTCCCCGCCCTGCCGTCCGGGCCGCCTCCGGCGGCCGCAAGCCCGGCGACCGCGCGCGCGGACGACTGCGCGCACGCCGAAGCACGGCTGCGGCCAGGGGCGCACGGCCGGGAGCACAACGACCTGACGCCCGCGGAGGCCGCCACCGTCGAGCAGCGGCTCAACCGCATACTGGACGACCTGGGCCTGAGCCCGGCAGACGGAACGGACAGCCGTCCGGCCGCCGGCGAACTCCGCACCGCGCAGCAGATCAGCATTCCGGTCTACTTCCATGTGCTGCACAACGGCGCGAGGGGCAACGTGTCCACCGCGGCGGTCAAGCGCCAGATCAGCACGTTGAACGCCTCCTACGGCGGACTGAACGGCGGCGCCGACACTCGCATCTCGTTCGAGCTCCGCGACGTGAGCCGTACGGACAACGCGGCCTGGTTCAGCGACCCCGAACGGTACGAGAGGACGTACAAGCCGAGGCTGCGCAAAGGCGGCAAGGGCACCCTGAACCTCTACAGCACCTACATAGGCGGCGACCTTCTCGGATGGTCGACGTTCCCCTGGAAGTACAAGTCCGAGCCCAAGATGGACGGCGTGACCATCCACTACGGCAGCATGCCCGGCGGCTACATCGAGAACTTCAACAAGGGGTTCAGCGCCACGCACGAGGTCGGCCACTGGCTCGGGCTCTACCACACGTTCCAGGACGGCTGCGGCGGCGAAGGCGACCGGGTCTCGGACACCCCGGCCGAGCGCGACCCCACGAACGGCTGCCCGACCGGCAAGGACACCTGCCCCTCGCCTGGGGACGACCCCGTGCACAACTACATGGACTACAGCTACGACACGTGCATGACGTCCTTCACCGCCGGCCAGGGCGTCCGCATGCACAAGGTGTGGCAGGCCTACCGCCGCTGAGCCGCGAGCAGCCGTCCGGCGTCTTCCGCGGGAAGCCGCCGGACGGCCTCCCTGAGCGTCACCCCCGAGATGACCGCGGCCCGGGCCTCGACCCACTCGGTCACCCAGCCCGGGTCCTTCTTCGACAACTCCCGCAGCACCCATCCGAGGGCCTTGCGGATGAAGAATTCGCGTTCACCGATCAGGACGTCCCCGAAGCGGTCGATCCTGACGAGATCGGGGTTCCCCACCCGGACGCCCGGTAGCAGAGCCAGGACGGCCGTACGCCGTATCCACATGTAGGGGTCGTTGACCCACGCGTCCAGAGCCGCCCCCAGATCCGGGTACCGGACGACCAGCCTGCCGACGACCTTCTCCGCGATGCCATCCACGTACACCCAACTCGCCGAGTCACGGACGAACCGTTCAGCCAACCCCACGTCACCCGGCCCCAGCAACGCCGCCCGCTTGACGAGCACCTCTACCGCCGCCATACGAGCCTCATGCACGGGATGTCCCTCCTGGGTCACGCCCCAGAGGGTCTCGGCGAGAGCGACCAGTTCGTCGCGCGTGGGCTGTGCTTTCACCGCCGACACGGCCACCTTGCGCAACGCGGGCACAGGCACACCGAAATGCACGAAGTCGCTCTTCAGGTAGCGCTTCTCATTCTCAGCCCGCATCGGATCGCCCTGCGCCCGCAAATCCGCCAGGACCCGCGCCGCCTCCCCCTCCACATCCATGCGGAACACGCTACGCCGCCACACCCGAGCGCCAGGTTCGTGCAGGTTTGCTAAAGACAGCACCTTTTGAGGCATTCACTCTAAATCCAGCGATGACTCCGCTCCCTTGCGCGCGCTCCCCCGCTCGCGCCACCCCCAAGGAGTTTCATGAACCGCGCTGGAATCGCCACCGTCCTCGGCATGCTCGCCGCCTTCACGGCGTACGCGCCCGCCGCCCAAGCCGCCCCGCCCGCGCCTCCCGCCACGTCCACGCCGTCCGCCGAATGCGCCGACCAGCCCGCCGAGGCCCGCGTCCGCGCCGGCGCCCACATCACCGAACGAAACCAACCCGGGACGGCCCAAGTCGCCGCGATGGAAAGGGACTTCCAGAACCGGCTCGGCAAGCTGAAGACGACACGTGCCGCCGCAGCCATCACCGTCCGCGTGCACTTCCACGTCGTGTACGGCAGCGCCGGCAACGTCTCTGACGCGACGCTGAACAGTCAACTCGACGTCCTCAACGACGCCTACTCCGGCAGCGGCATCTCGTTCACGCTCTCAGAGATCAAACGGACGAACAACGCCTCCTGGTTCTCCAACCCCCAGGGCTACGAGCGCGAGATGAAGGGCGCCCTGCACACCGGCAACGCCCAGGACCTCAACTTCTACACGGCCGACCTGGGCAGCAGCCTCCTCGGCTGGGCCACGTTCCCCAGCAGCTACCGCTCCCAGCCCAGCATGGACGGCGTCGTCGTCCACTACCAGAGCCTTCCGGGCGGCTCGATCGGCAACTACAACGAAGGCGACACCGGCACCCACGAGGTCGGCCACTGGATGGGGCTCTACCACACGTTCCAGGGCGGCTGCCGTGGCCAGGGAGACCGCGTCTCCGACACACCCGCCGAACAGAGCCCCGCCTCCGGCTGCCCGACCGGCCGCGACACCTGCTCCTCCACCGGAGCCGACCCCATCCACAACTTCATGGACTACAGCTACGACGCCTGCATGTACGAGTTCACCCCAGGCCAAGCCGAGCGCATGCAAGCCCAGTGGTCCGCCTACCGCGCCTAGACCCACCACCGGACACCCGCGTCCCCGGGCGCGGGTGTTCGCCTTCCCACCGACTCCGACCCGACCGCGCCCCCGGCCAAGGCCGACCGGGTTTTCCACAGAACCACGTTCTAGTGCCGATGCCGTCCCCGGGACTCGACAATCCGAAGAGTCGAGTCCGAGGAGGGGGCGGTCATGTCAGGTGATGTCGACGATCGGCAGCGTGAGGGCGGCGGGGGCGCCGGCGGGAACGACCGGGTTCTTCGGCGGGACGGGAGCGACGCGGCGGTACGGGTTGCCGAGGGAGGGGCGAGGGTCGTCCTCGGCCCGGTTCGGCCAGAACGACATCGCCCGTTCGGCCTGGGCGGTGATGGTCAGCGAAGGGTTGACGCCCAGGTTGGCGGAGACCGCGGAACCGTCCACGATGTGGAGGCCGGGGTGCCCGTAGACGCGGTGGTAGGCGTCGATCACACCGGACTCGGCGGAGTCGCCGATGGCGCAGCCGCCGAGGAAATGCGCCGTCATCGGGACGTCGAACAGGTCGCCCCAGGAGCCGCCGGGCATGCCGCCGATCTCCTCGGCGATCAGGCGCGTCGCCTCGTGGCCCTCGGGGATCCACGTCGGGTTGGGTTCGCCGTGGCCCGCGGACGCGCGGACGTCCCAGCCGAACGGGCCCTTCTTCGGGCGCAGCGTGATCGAGTTGTCGCGGGTCTGCATGACGAGCGCGATCACCGTCCGCTCGGACCAGTGCCGCACGTCGAACAACTGCACCAGGTCGCGGGGCCGGCGGACCGCCTCGCGGGCGAACTTCAGGATCCGGGGCGTGTGCTTCTCCCCCGGCCGGTCGCCGTCCACGAGAAGGGTCTGCAGGGCGGCGAGGAGGTTCGAACCGCGCCCGTAGCGCACCGGCTCGACGTGCGTGTCCGGCGTCGGATGGAAGGACGACGTGATCGCGACGCCCTCGGAGAAGTCGGGGCCGGGCCTGCCGTTGCGGCGGCCCCCGCCGAGGATCGCCTCGGAGTTGGTACGGGTCAGCGCGCCGAGCCGGTCCGACAGCCGTGGAAGGGCGCCGGTCGACTTGAGCTTGTGCAGCAGCTTCTGCGTGCCATACGTGCCGGCGGCGAAGACGACCTGCTCGGTCGTGAACGTCTTGCGGTTGCGGCCGAACGAGCCGGTCCGGACGATCTCGACCTCGTACCCCCCACCGCGCAGGGGCCTCACCGACGTGACGCGGCTGAGCGGCATCACCCGGGCGCCCGCCCTCTCGGCCAGGTAAAGGTAGTTCTCCGTGAGCATGTTCTTCGCGCCGTGGCGGCAGCCCACCATGCACTCGCCGCACTCCAGGCAGCCGCGGCGGCGCGGGCCCGTCCCGCCGAAGTACGGGTCCGCGCTCTCGACGCCCGCGCCGCGGCCGAAGTAGACGCCGACGGGCGTCTTGACGTAGGTGTCGCCCTTGCCCATCCGGTCGGCGACCTTCTTCATGACCTCGTCGGCTGCGGTCGTCGTCTTGTTCTGGACGACGCCGAGCATGCGTTTCGCCTGCTCGTAATGGGGCGCCAGTTCGTCCCGCCAGTCGGTGATGTGCGCCCACTGCCGGTCCTTGAAAAACGGCTCGGGCGGGACGTACAGGGTGTTGGCGTAGTTCAGCGACCCGCCGCCGACACCGGCGCCCGCCAGCACCATCACCCGGCTGGCCCTGGCGCCCCGGATCAGGTGCATCCGCTGGATGCCGGTCAGGCCGAACGCCGGGGCCCACAGGTAGCGGGCGACGCGCCAGTTCGTCTTGGGCAATTCCGGATACCGGGACCCGGGCGCACCGGACGGGTTCGTGTCGAAGCGGCGGCCCGCCTCGATCACGCCGACCCGGTAGCCCTTCTCGGTCAGCCGCAGCGCCGACACGCTGCCGCCGAACCCGGATCCGACGACGAGCACGTCGAAGTCATGCTTCACAGGCGTTCCCTACTTGATCCGCAGCTTCTTCATCAGCTTGATGCCGGTCGCCATGAAGCCGGCGAACTTGTCGTAGCCGATGGAGCCCGGAGGTTCGAGATCCATGAAGTGCTGGCTCGCGACGGTCTGCACCTCGGTGAACTTCAGCAGGCCCTCCGAGCCGTGGCGGCGTCCCACCCCGGACTGCTTCATCCCGCCCATCGGCGAGTCGTAGGACGCGTACGCCGCGCCGTACCCGTCGTTGATGTTGACGGTTCCCGCCTGGATGCGGGCGGCGAGGCGACGGCCGTTCGACGGGCTCTTCGTCCACACCGACGCGTTCAGCCCATACGGGGTGTCGTTGGCGCGTGCGACGACGTCGTCCTCGTCCCGGTACTTGTAGATCGCGACGACCGGGCCGAACGTCTCGTTCGCGCACAGGTCCATGTCGCCGCTGACGTCGGTGAGGATCGTCGGCTCGTAGAACAGCGGCCCGACGTCCGGACGGGCCTTGCCGCCGGCGAGGACGGTCGCGCCCTCCTTGACGGCCTGGTCGACGTGCCGGGTCACCGCCTCCAGCTGCCGCTGGTAGGTCAGCGAGCCCATCTCGGTGTCGAAGTCGAGCCCGGTCCCGAGCTTCATGTCCTTGACGACCTCGACGAACCGGGGCACGAACCGGTCGTAGATGTCCTCGTGCACGTACATCCGCTCGATCGAGATGCACAGCTGCCCGGCGTTGGTGAAGCAGGCGCGGACGGCTCCCCGCGCGGTGCGCTCGACGTCGGCGTCCGGCATGACGATCATCGGGTTCTTGCCGCCGAGCTCCAGCGAGTACGCCACCAGCCGCGGCGCGACCCGCTCGGCGATGGCCTTGCCGCCACGCGTCGACCCGGTGAACGACACGTAGTCGGCATCGTCCAGCAGCGGGTCGCCGATCTCGGCCGGGTCGCCGACGACGATCTGCCACACGTCACGCGGCAGTCCGAGCTCGATCAGCAGGTCCAGTACCCACAGGCTCGACAGGCACGTCTGGGTGTCCGGCTTGTGGATCACCGCGTTGCCCGCCATCAGCGCGGGCGCGATGTCGCTGGCGCCGAGCGCGAACGGGTAGTTCCACGGCGCGATCAGGGCGACGACGCCCTTCGGGTGCCGCAGCTCCTGGACGCGGGTGACGCCCGGCATCATGCCCTGCCTGCGCCGCGGCTTCAGCAGCTTCGAGGCCCGCCGGGCGTAGTAGAGCGAGCACAGCGCGACGTCGAGGAACTCCTCCATCGCGTGGCGGCGGGCCTTGCCGGTCTCCAGCTGGATGACGTCGAGGATCTCCTCGCGCCGGTCGACCAGGGCGTCCGCGAGCCGCAGGAACGGCTTGACCCGCTCGCGCACCGGCCGCTGCGCCCACGCCCGCTGCGCCTCCCGCGCCCGCTCGTACGCCGCCCGGACGTCGTCGGCACCGGAGATCGGAACGGTCGCGAGGGGCTCACCGGTGAACGGGCTGGGGATCGTCGCGGTGTCGGCTCCGCCCGAGGCGACATGCGAGGCCAGCCGGTCGATCAGGTTTTGGGGGAGCTTGTGCTCTGCCGCGGCTTTGGCAGGGACCGTCGGGGATGCCATACGGCCAGCGTATGACCCCCTGGCCACTTTTGACTACCCGCAAGTAACGCTCCGATTCTGGTGGTTTGCGACACACCTCCCGGTTTTTGTTCCGCACTGATGATCCACTGCCCAACGGACCGTTCCAAGACGGGCGGAGTTGTGCAACTGCGGGACTGACCATGTCCGACCGGTGTATTCCGAAGAGCAGGAGGAGAATCTCGGCGCGCTACCGCCGCCGGGCGTCCGCTGCCGCGCGCCCGGAACCGCGGAACGCCGTACACGAAAAGGGGGATCAGCATATGACGGACACCCACGGTGTACATCGGTCCGAGGATGACACGGCGGGGGCGGTCCGCCCTCCGCGCCCGTCCGGCGGCAGCGTCCACCCGCGCCGCGACCGCCGCGAGCAGACCCGCACCGCCCTGCTCACCGCCGCCGAGCGGCTCTGGGCCGAACGCGGCATCCACGGCGCCTCGCTCGACGACATCGCGGCGGCCGCCGGCCTCACCAAGGGCGCCGTCTACTCCAACTTCGCGGGCAAGACCGACCTGCTGCTCGCCTTGATGGAACGCTTCACCACCGACCGCAACATCGACGTCTGCGACGAACTCCGCGCCGCCGAGGAGGACATCGACCACACCGCCCGCTCCTCGCCCCGCCACGACACCGACGACCACGCCCGCCGCCTCGCCCTGCTCCTGGTCGAGTTCTGGCTCTACGGCATGCGCGACTACGCCGCCGGCTGGCGCATCGCCGACTGGTACGCCGAACGCCGCGCCCAGATGGCGAGCGAACTGGAGACCACCGGCGGCATACCCCCCGACGAACGCGCCACCCTGGCCCTGGCCCTCGACTTCGGCCTCGCCTTCCAGCACCTCCTGGACCCGGCCCGAGTCCCCGCCGACCTCTACTCCACCGGCAAGAACCTCATGCTCGGCCGCAAACAGGACTGACCCAACGCCCCCACACACCAACCAACTCGGACCTAGGCGCGTCCCCTTGCACGCCCGCCCGAGCCTCGCCCTCGGAACGGCAACCTGCGCCGATGCCGGCTGCGACGTACCGGCATCGCCATCCGGCCCGAGAAGAGCGGCTCTTCGAGTGACCGGCCGATCAAACAGAGTCGGGCGGACGCCGCACGACGGCGATCCCACCGGCAAGGTCGACGCGCGTCCGCGGTGGCGCGGCGTCGTTCTCCTCGTCGCGCAGCATCAGCGAGGAGTTGCGCTGGTCCTGCCGGTGTCGGTGCGTGCCATGAAAGAAGGCGTCCAGTTCACCGACCGCGACCGCCGAGACGGGGCGGCCCACCTCGTCCCGCCTCCAGGGCAGGCGAAAACTGCGGTGCGCCCACAGGCCCGCACGGTCAAGGACGGCGAAGGCGACGAGTCCGATCACGAGCCCAGGGATCGTCATGAAAACGATGAACGCCATGTATCCCGAACGAACGCCCCCCACCAACGGTTGCGACCGCACTCAACGACTACAGGCCCCCGAGCCGTGCACAGGCAGCCGCGAACTAAGCCAAGGAGCACACCCACCCTGACCAAAGTGAACGCTCGCCCCCTCCGCCCGGCCCCACGGGTCCACCCCGCACCACCGCCCCGCCCAGCACCACAGGCCCGCTGGCGAGTGGCCCGCTTGCCGTTCGGGTCGATGGCCTTGCGAGGTAGGGGGCCGGGCGGTCGGTCCGGCGGTAGGAGGGCCGACATCAGCCACCGCCCCAGCCCCGTGACAACCCGAACCGTCGCGATCGCGTCCGGAGGCAGGTTTCGAGCGAAGCGAGAAACCTGATCGCGCAGCGAGCCGCCAAGGCGAGTTCGGAGCGATGCAGCGATCGCACCGCAGTTCCCGCCGAAGGAGGGCCCCCAGGGCCCGACGCCAAGGGAACTGCTAGGCAGTAGGAACGATGTCGGGGGCGCCTCGGCGGTGGGCGTCGGCTTCCTGGTCGCCTTCCTGGGTTTGGGAG
Source organism: Spirillospora sp. NPDC048819 (assembly GCF_040650055.1). Lineage (NCBI taxonomy): Bacteria > Bacillati > Actinomycetota > Actinomycetes > Streptosporangiales > Thermomonosporaceae > Spirillospora > Spirillospora sp. NPDC048819. Next base: position 34,001 of record NZ_JBEZGN010000001.1, read on the forward strand.
GCGCGTTCGGCTTCTACGCGCTTGCGGTAGTACTCGATTTCGCGGTCGCGTTGCTTCTTGGACCAGCCGAGGACGGGGGCGAGGAGGTCGGCGGCCTCTTGGACGACGCTGAGGCCGCGGTCCCAGGTTTCGATGGAGATGCGGGTGCGGCGGGCGAGGACGTCGTTGAGGTGGCGGGCGCCCTCGTGGGTGGCGGCGTAGACGACTTCGGCGCGGAGGTAGTCGTCGGCGCCGGTGAGGGGCTTGGCGAGGTCGGGCTTCTCGGAGATCAGTTCCAGGAGGTCGTCGACGAGGGTGCCGTGGCGGCGCAGGAGGTGCTCGATGCGGGCGACGTGGAGGCCGGAGCGGGCCGCGAGGCGGTGGCGGGCGTTCCACATGGCCTGGAAGCCGTCGCCGCCGACGAGCGGGACGCGGTCCGTGCAGGATTCGGGGATCTTGCCGTCGAGTCCGTGGGCGACGGCGTCGATGGCGTCCTTGGCCATGACGCGGTAGGTGGTGTACTTGCCGCCCGCGACGAGTACGAGGCCCGGGACGGGGTGGGCGACGACGTGTTCGCGGGACAGTTTCGAGGTCTCTTCGGTTTCGCCGGTGAGCAGGGGGCGGAGGCCCGCGTAGACGCCTTCGACGTCGTCGTGGGTGAGGGGGGTGTTGAGGACCCTGTTGACCTGGTCGAGGACGTAGTCGATGTCGGCCTTGGACGCGGCGGGGTGGGCTTTGTCGAGGTCCCAGGCGGTGTCGGTGGTGCCGATGATCCAGTGGCGGCCCCACGGGATGACGAACAGCACGGACTTCTCGGTGCGCAGGAGGATCCCGGTCGCGGAGTGGATGCGGTCCTTGGGGACGACGAGGTGGATGCCCTTGGAGGACTTCACGTGGATCTGCCCGCGGCCGCCGACGAGTTCCTGGATGTCGTCCGTCCACACGCCGGTGGCGTTGACGACCTGTTTGGCGCGGACCTCGCTGGTCGTGTTGCCCTCAAGGTCGCGGATGCGGAGCCCGGTGACGCGTTCGCCCTCGCGCAGGAAGCCGAGGCATTGGGTGCGGGACGCGATCTGCGCGCCGTACTCGGCGGCCGTCCGCAGAGCCATCATCACGAAGCGGGCATCGTCGACCTGCGCGTCCCACAGCTGGATCGCGCCGGTGAAGGAGTCCTTGCGGAGGGACGGCGCGAGCCGCAGCGCGCCGCGCCGGGTGAGGTGCCGGTGGTGCGGGACGCCCCGGGTGCTGCCCATCTGGAACGCGAGCGCGTCGTACAGGGCCACGCCGGCGCCGAGGTACGCGCGTTCCCACACGCGGTGCGTGGTGGGCAGCAGGAACGGGACGGGCCTCACCAGGTGCGGGGCGATCTGCTGCAGCAGCAGGCCGCGTTCCGTCAGGGCCTCCCGGACGAGGTCGAAGTTGTACTGCTCCAGGTAGCGCAGCCCGCCGTGGATCAGTTTGGACGACCGGGACGACGTCCCGGACGCGAAGTCGCGCGCCTCGACCACCGCGACCGACAGTCCCCGGGTGGCGGCGTCGAGCGCGGCGCCCGCGCCGACGATGCCGCCGCCGACCACGACGACGTCGAACTCCTCGCGGGCCATGCGGTCGAGCGCCGCGGCCCGCTCGGCCGGGCCGAGGCGTGAGCTGCCAAGGCCCGTCACAGGTGATCCCGTCATCGCGATTCCCCCCACAGCGGTTCGGTTTCCGAGCGTTACCTACCCAAGGGTAGGGATGGGTCCACCCCGGAAACGACCGAGTCGCTCGCGGTGAGCGCCCGACGCCCGGGGAGGACGGAGGGAACTCAGTCGGTGGACCGGCGGGGAGCCACCACGACCTGTACCCGCTGGAATTCCTTCAACTCCGTGTAACCGGACGTGGCCATCGCGCGGCGCAGCGCCCCGATCAGGTTCATCGACCCGTCCGCCACGTGGGACGGGCCGTGCAGGATCTGCTCCATCGTCCCGATCGTCCCGAGTTCGAGGCGGGTGCCGCGGGGGACGTCGCCGTGGTGGGCCTCGCTGCCCCAGTGGTAGCCGCGTCCCGGCGCCTCGGTGGAGCGGGCGAAGGGGGAGCCGACCATGACGGCGTCGGAGCCGCAGGCGAACGCCTTGGCGATGTCGCCGCTGTTGACCATGCCGCCGTCGGCGATCACGTGGACGTAGCGTCCGCCGGACTCGTCCATGTAGTCGCGGCGGGCGGCGGCGACGTCGGCGACCGCGGTCGCCATCGGCACCGCGACGCCGAGGACGGTCCGGGTGGTGTGCCCGGAGCCGCCGCCGAACCCGACGAGGACGCCCGCCGCGCCGGTGCGCATCAGGTGCAGCGCCGCCGTGTAGGTGGAGCAGCCGCCGACGATCACGGGAACGTCGAGGTCGTAGATGAACTGCTTCAGGTTCAGCGGCTCGGCGCGTCCCGAGACGTGCTCGGCGGACACGGTGGTGCCGCGGATGACGAACAGGTCGACGCCCGCGTCGATGACGGCCTTGTGGAACTGGGCGGTGCGCTGCGGCGACAGCCGCGCCGCCACGGTGACGCCGGCCCCGCGGATCTCCTGGATCCGGCGGCCGATCAACTCGTCCTTGATCGGCTCGGTGTAGATCTCCTGGAGCCGCTGCGTGGCGCGCACGTCGTCCAGCGACGCGATCTCCGCGAGCAGCGGCTCGGGGTTCTCGTAGCGGGTCCACAGCCCTTCGAGGTCGAGGACGGCGAGGCCGCCGAGCCGGCCGACCGCGATCGCGGTGGCGGGGCTGACGACGCTGTCCATCGGCGCGACGACCAGCGGCATCTCGAACCGGTAGGCGTCGATCTGCCAGGCGACGCTGACCTCCTCGGGATCGCGCGTCCGGCGGGACGGCACGATGCCGATGTCGTCGAAGGCGTACGCCCGTCGGCCGCTCTTGCCCCGGCCGATCTCCACCTCAGCAGCCACTGCGCCCTTCCTCTTCCTTGCCCGACGGCCCGGCTCGTCCAAGCGGATCACCGGTGCCCGGCGCCCGCTCGGTGTTCCCGCCGACCGCAGGAACAAGCCCCGAAGAGCTTACGTCAGCCCCCACCGGCCACGGCACACACGCCGCCCCCGAAGAGTCGGGGTCGCAGTGGGCGGGGTGGGTCAGCGGCCCTGGTAGTTGGGGGCCTCCACCGTCATCTGGATGTCGTGGGGGTGGCTTTCGCGGAGGCCGGCGGGGCTGATGCGCATGAGCTGGCCGCGTTCGCGCAGTTCGGGGATCGTGCGCGTCCCCGCGTACCACATGGACTGGTGCAGGCCGCCGATGAGCTGGTGCGCGACGTTGGCGAGGGGGCCCCGGTAGGGCACCTGGCCCTCCACGCCCTCGGGGATCAGCTTCTCCTCGCTGCTGACGTCGGCCTGCGCGTAGCGGTCCTTGGAGAAGGAGGCGCCGCGTTCCCGGTTGCGCATCGCGCCGAGCGAGCCCATCCCCCGGTACGACTTGTACTGCTTGCCGTGGACGAAGATCAGCTCGCCGGGGGACTCCTCGACGCCGGCGAGCAGGCTCCCGAGCATCACCGTGTCGGCGCCCGCGACGATGGCCTTGGCGATGTCGCCGGAGTGCTGCAGGCCGCCGTCGCCGATCACCGGGACGCCGGCCTCCTTCGCCGCGCGGGCCGCCTCGAAGATCGCGGTGATCTGCGGGACGCCGACGCCGGCGACGATGCGGGTGGTGCAGATCGAGCCGGGGCCGACGCCGACCTTCACGGCGTCGGCGCCCGCGTCCGCCAGGAGTTTTGCGCCCGCGTAGGTGGCGACGTTGCCGCCGACGACCTCGACGGCCGCGCCGGCCTTGATCGCGGCGATCGTGTCGGCGACGCCCTTGGAGTGGCCGTGCGCGGTGTCCACGATGATCACGTCGGTGCCGGCCTCGATCAGCGCGCGGGCACGGCGGATCGCGTCCTCGCCGACGCCGACGGCCGCGGCGACGAGCAGCCGGCCGTCGGCGTCCTTGGTGGAGTGGGGGTACTGCTCGCTCTTGGTGAAGTCCTTGGTGGTGATGAGCCCCTTGAGGCGGCCGTCGGCGTCCACGAGCGGGAGCTTCTCCACCTTGTTGCCCCGCAGCAGCCGGAAAGCCTCGTCGCGCGTCACGTCAACCGGCGCCGTGACCAGGGGCATCGCCGTCATGACCTCGCGGACGGGACGGGACAGGTCGGACTCGAACCGCATGTCCCGGTTCGTCACGATGCCGACCAGTACGCCCCGTACGTCGGTGACCGGCACGCCCGAGATCCGATAGCGGGCGCACAGTTCCTCGACGTCGGCGAGCGTCGCGTCCAGCAGGCACGTCACCGGGTTGGTGATCATCCCGGCCTCGGAGCGCTTGACCCGGTCGGCCTGCTCGGCCTGCTCCTCGATCGACATGTTGCGGTGCAGGACGCCGATGCCGCCCTGCCGCGCCATCGCGACCGCCGTGCGGGCCTCGGTGACCGTGTCCATCGCCGCCGACGCGAGCGGGATCCGCAGTGAGATGCCGCGGGTCAGCCGGGTCGTGGTGTCGGCCTCGCCGGGCTGCAGGTCGGAGTAGCCCGGCAGCAGGAGCACGTCGTCGAAGGTCAGGCCCTGCGGGAGGAACTTGTCGGGCTCGGCGGCGGGGTTCATGACTACCTTCCCGTAGTGATGGAGGCATCGCGCCAGGTCACGGCGACCCTCTTCCCATGGTAGAGGGTGGGTCGCCGCCGGGACGGGGTGTTGTGAACGGCGGGCACGTGGTCTTGATGACATCTCAGAACAAGTGGGACGGCGCTGTACATTCCCACTTTGCGTGATCGTTCACGCACGGAGAAGAGCGGGGGGTGCACCTTCCGGGGCGTCAGGCAGTAGCGTGGGCGGTGTGCACGACGATGCTCCGCTCGACCCGTTCGCCGGGGACCCGGAGGACCCGGCGGCGTCGCTCGGCGACCCCGGCGAGGAGGCCGCTCCGCTCAGCGTGACGGAGCGCGAGGACGTGCTGGCCGACCTCGCCGACCTGGAGGTCTTCCGCGCCCTGCTGGAGCCGCTCGGGGTGCGCGGGCTCACCGTCGACTGCGGCGACTGCGGCAGGCTCCACTACATCGACTGGGAACTGCTGCACGGCAACCTGCGCCACCTGCTCGACGAGGGCCTGCCCCGCGTGCACGAACCCGCCCTGGCCCCCGACCCCGTCGACTACGTCAGCTGGGAGTACGCCCGCGGCTACGTCGACGGCGTGATCGACAGCGAAGAGGGCCGCGACGAGAACTGACCCGGCCGCCGACGGCCGGTGACGTTCGACCGTGCGCCACCGGCTGCCCGGTCAGTCGCGGGCGTAGGGGTTCTGGTACTCGTTCGTACGGCTTTCGGTGCGTCTGCGGGTGTCGGCTGTGCGCCGGCGGTCGTCGTCGTCGTGAGTGTCGTCCGTCCCGGCGCCGGGCATGGAGTGGACCGTCGTGGTCGGCATGTCGTGGCGGGGCCGCGGGCCGAACGGGAACGGGAGCCCTGGCCGCGGCCTGGCCCCTTCCCGGTTCCCGGGGTCGCCGGACCGCTTCGTCGCAGGGCGTTCGGGTTCCGGGGCGGGGCGGACGGGCGGCCGCGCCTGGCGGTGGGTTCCGGCGTCGGTGTCGGCGTGGACGGGCTTCGCCGTGTCGTCGGCGGCACCGGAGGAGGCGCTCGGGACGGGCGGTGCGGCGGAGGAACGGTCGGTCGCCCCGCTGCCCGCCGCGGCGACGCCGGTGCTGGCGAGGACGGCCCCGGCCACGCCGAGGGCGACGATCGTGCGGGAGCCGCGGCGCCGGGGGCCGCTGCCGGGGCCGGAGGGCTTGGGCGGGCACGGCGGGGCCGATTCGCGATCGGCCTCGGAACGGGCTTCACGTCCGGTTTCCGGGTCGTCCACGTCGATGATGAGGGCGCGCAGGAGCCGCACTGCCGGGTCGGGGTCGTCGGCCTGGCGCGGGCGCCCCGCCACGGGACGGTCGGCGGGAGCGGGACCGGGAGCGGGACCGGGGGCCGAACGCGGCGCCGAGCCGGTGGCGCGCCACGCCGCCAGCGCCTCGATGGTCGCGTCGGTCCGGCGCACCGCGCCGAGGTCCGCGGGCAGGGCGGCGGCCGCCGGCCGACTCGCGGGCGCCGAGGAGCCGCCGGGGTTCGAAGGCTCGGCCGGATCCGGGGCGCCCCGCATGCCGCTGAAGGGGCCGCGCTCCGTCAAGCGATCGACTCCTCTCTGGCCATCGCCCGGAGCCGGGCCAGCGCCCGGTGCTGCGCGACCCGTACGGCCCCCGCGGACATGCCGAGCACGTTCCCGGTCTCCTCGGCCGACAGGCCCGCCACCACCCGCAGCAGCACCAGTTCCCGCTGGTGCTCGGGAAGGCGTGTCAGCAGGTCACGGGCGCGCTGGGCCTCGATGTAGCGGACCACCGTCTCCTCGGGACCGGGACGGTCGTCGGGACCGTCCGGCAGGTCCTCGGTGGGCACGGCCGCGCGGACCGCGCTGCGCAGGGCATCGGCGATCTTGTGGGCGGCGATGCCGAAGACGAAGGACGCGAACGGCCGGCCCATGTCCCGGTAGCGGGGCAGGGCGGACAGGACGGCGATGCAGACCTCCTGGGCCACGTCGTCGGCGATGTGGTACTGGCCGGAGACCCGTCCGAGCCTTGCCCGGCAGTACCGGACGATCATGGGCCGCACTTCGCCGATGAGGACCTCGATGGCCCCCGGGTCGCCCTGGACGGCGAGGTTCGTCAGCTCCCGGAGGTCGCCGTCGCCCGCCTGCGCCGCGCGCAGCACCCGTATCCCGCGGCCGGTGTCGTGGGACGGTGGAGGGGCCGGCCCTCCCGAGGGGTCGATAGCGCGCGCGGCCATGGTCCCGGCGTAGCTTCCCTCGGTCACGTCAAGCATGATGCCCAGCACCCCCGGGCGTGTCTCCACCGTCGTTTACAACGGAATGGTCACAGTGCTGGAGCAATCCTGGCGATACTACGCATCGCTGTCGGCCGACCGCGCGGAGTTCTGAAAAACATTCAGACTTTTCTCTGGAAACAGTCAGAAATAGCTCATCGAGCTACATACAGCTCATGTACCGGCAGAAGACAAGACCCCCGCCCGGACGGACGGGGGTCTGTCAGCGTTCTCCGGACGGGACGAGCCGCACGTCCGCCCGGCGGGACGACCTCAGTGGCCGTGCCCGTGACCGTGGCCGTGGCCGCCGGCGGCCTCTTCCTGCTCCTCCGGCTTGTCGACCACGAGCGCCTCGGTGGTGAGCAGCATGCCCGCGATCGAGGCGGCGTTGGTGACGGCGCTGCGCGTCACCTTCACCGGGTCGATGATGCCCTGCGCGACCATGTCGCCGTACTCGCCGGTGGCGGCGTTGTAGCCGTGGCCCGACTCCAGCGCCCGCACCTTGGAGACGACGACGTACCCCTCCTGGCCGGCGTTCTCGGAGATCCAGCGCAGCGGCTCGTCCAGCGCGCGGCGGACGGCCTCCGCGCCGGTGGCCTCGTCGCCGGACAGGCCGAGGGTGTCGAAGCCGTCCTTGGCGACGTGCACCAGCGCGCTGCCGCCGCCGGCCACCATCCCCTCCTCGATCGCCGCGCGGGTCGCCGAGATGGCGTCCTCGAGGCGGTGCTTCTTCTCCTTCAGCTCCACCTCGGTGGCGGCGCCGACGCGCAGCACGCAGACGCCGCCGGCCAGCTTGGCCAGCCGCTCCTGCAGCTTCTCGCGGTCCCAGTCGGAGTCGGAGTTCTCGATCTCCACCTTGATCTGGTTGATCCGCGCGGTGATCTCGTCCGCGGAGCCCTCGCCGTCGACGACGGTGGTGGCGTCCTTGGTGACGGTGATCCGGCGTGCGCGGCCGAGGTCCTCCAGCCCGATCGAGTCGAGCTTGAGGCCGATGGCCTCGCTGACGACCTGGCCGCCGGTCAGGGTGGCCATGTCGCCCAGCATCGCCTTGCGGCGGTCGCCGAAGCCCGGCGCCTTGACCGCGACGGACGTGAACGTCCCGCGGATCTTGTTGGCGACCAGCAGCGCCAGGGCCTCGCCCTCGACGTCCTCGGCCACCACGAGCAGCGGCTTCTTGGTCTGGGCGACCTTCTCCGCCAGCGGCAGGAACTCCTGCACGTTGGAGATCTTGCCGTCCACGATGAGCACGTAGGCGTCCTCCAGGACGGCCTCCATGCGCTCGGGGTCGGTCACCATGTGCGGCGACAGGTACCCCTTGTCGAACTGGAGGCCCTCGGTGAACTCCAGCTCCAGGCCCATCGTGTGGGCCTCTTCGACGGTGATGACACCGTCCTTGCCGACCTTCTCGAACGACTCCGCGATCAGCTCGCCGATCTGCGGGTCCTGAGCGGAGATGGTCGCCACGTGCGCGATCTCGCTCTTCTCCTCGACCTCGCGGGCCGACTTGAGGAGCTGGTCGGACACGTACTGGGCGGCCGCGTCGATACCGCGCTTGAGGGCGAGCGGCGAGGCGCCGGCCGCCACGTTGCGGGTGCCCTCGCGGACCATCGCCTGCGCGAGGACGGTCGCCGTGGTGGTGCCGTCGCCCGCGATGTCGTTGGTCTTGGTCGCCACTTCCTTGGCGAGCTGGGCCCCGAGGTTCTCGTACGGGTCCTCCAGCTCCACCTCGCGGGCGATGGTGACGCCGTCGTTGGTGATCGTCGGCGCGCCGAACTTCTTGTCGATGACGACGTTGCGGCCGCGCGGGCCGATCGTCACCTTGACGGCGTCCGCGAGAGCGTTGACGCCGCGCTCAAGAGCCCGGCGAGCGTCCTCCTCGAACTCCAGGATCTTCGCCATGCGGATACTCCTCTTTCACGCAATCCGCCCCGGCAGCCCCGCCGAAGGCGGCGCCGACCGGGGCGGGTGCATCACGTCTCGGTGATTACTTCTCGATGACCGCGAGCACGTCGCGGGCCGAGAGGACGAGGTAGTCCTCGTTGTTGTACTTGACCTCGGTGCCGCCGTACTTGCTGTAGAGCACGACCTCGCCGACCTTGACGTCGACGGGGACGCGGTCGCCCTTGTCGTCGACGCGACCCGGGCCAACGGCAAGGACGGTGCCCTCCTGGGGCTTCTCCTTGGCGGTGTCCGGAATCACCAGGCCCGACGCGGTGGTGGTCTCGGCCTCAAGCGGCTGGACGACGATACGGTCCTCAAGCGGCTTGAGAACAACCTTGGTGGCGGTCGTCACGATCTGACCTCCCCTTCGATTGGTCCTCGGCCGGCCACGGTGGACCGGCCAGCACATGTGACAGAAGAGGCGACCCTGGACCGGCCTGCCGTCGCGGGTGCCAGACCGACCTTGTCGCTGTGTTGGCACTCTAGCTAGGAGAGTGCCAGACATGGAGACTATTCCGTGCCCGGTAGCCCGTCAACACGGACACGAACGCACACGGCACCTGCCGCTCCCCGTTCACCGGAAGCTAACTTCCCTCCATGGACATCGCGTCGTTCCAAGCCTTGGGATCACCGGCTGGCCAGGCATTGCTCAGCGAGACGTCCGGTCTGGACGTGAGCGAGGACGCGCTGCTCGCGACCGCGTCCCGGCTGCGTGAACGGCACGATCCCGCACTCGTCTCGGCGGCGCTCACACAGGTGCGGCTGCGTGAACGGGCCCGCGCCAAGTTCGGCGACGACGCCCGCCGCATGTACTTCACCCAGGCGGGGTTGGAACAGTCGACCCGCGCCTGCGTGGCGTCGCATCGTGCGCGACGGTTCGCGGACCGCCTTCCCGGCGCGCGCGTGCTGGAACTGGGGTGCGGGATAGGGGCCGACCTCATCGCACGTGCACGGAAAGGGCTCACCGGAGAAGGTGTGGAGCTCGACCCGCTGACCGCTGAGGTCGCCAAGGCGAACATCCACGCCCTAGGGCTGGACGGCCTCGCCTCAGTACGCGTGGGGGACGCGACCAAAGAAAACCCGGACGGTTTCCCGGCGCTCTTCGCCGACCCAGGACGGCGTACCGCACGAGGCCGGGTCTTCGACCCCCGTTCCTACGAGCCGCCGCTCGACGACGTCCTGGATCTGGCCCGCCGGGTGCCCACCGCCTGCGTGAAGGTCGCGCCGGGCATACCGCATGAGGTCGTCCCGGACGGCGCCGAGGCAGAGTGGGTCTCTCTCGGCGGTGACGTCAAAGAAGCGGCCCTGTGGCTCGGTGCGCTCTCCGGGGACGTGGGCCGGCGAGCCACCCTGCTCTCCTCCGACCTCGATCCACAGATGTGGACGCTCACTCCCCAAGGGCATGACGACCCGGACGTGCGCCCCTGGGGCCGCTACCTGTACGAGCCTGACGGCGCCGTCATCCGCGCCCATCTCGTCGGGGAGGTCGCAGACCAGGTGGGCGGCGGACTCGCCGACCCGCACATCGCGTACGTCACGTCCGACGAGCTGCGTCCCACGCCGTTCGCTTCGGCTTACGAGGTCGAGGACGTGCTGCCGTTCTCGGTCAAGCGCCTGCGCGCGGAACTGCGCCGCCGCGGCACGGGGGTGCTCACCGTGAAGAAGCGCGGCTCGGCGGTCGACGTCGACCGCCTGCGCCGCGACCTGGGCTTCGCCGGGCGCCGCGCGGCCCGCGGCGCCCCGGGGCTGACGCTGGTGGTCACCCGTGTGGGACGCGACCCGGTCGCCCTCCTGACCCACCCCGTCCCGCGCCCCTGACCCATCTCGCCCCGGCGGCGCTGACCCGCCCGGAGCGGGGCCGGGCTCGGATCGAGTCCAAAGATCTTCCCCGCGGCGGGGCAACGCCAAGCGGGACCGGGCGACGCGCCACGGCCGTGCAAATCATCTTCGCTTTCCGGCATTGCGTTCACCATGGATTGCGGGCACCCGGCAAGGCCGCGGCGCGTGCCGCGAATCGTTGCGCCGGGAGCGGTGGCCGCGGAAACACCAAGACAGGTTCAGCGAGGGGACTCCGGCGCCCCCGAATGCGTCATCAAAATGGCCCGATTCCCGCCGGGAGGCATCACGTTCCGCGCACACGTGTCGGCCGCCGCGTATTCATCCGGCGTTCGCGAACTGCCGATGTTGGACGAGATGTACGGACAGAACACCGCGCGAACACCGCCCCGTTCACCCGCGGCCGCCGCACAGATCCCCACGATCTTGCTCGATGGGCGCGAAGCGGGAAATTGCCGTGCGCCCGACGATCACTCACTATCCGCCCCAGTCGGATAACAGGCGCATTCCGCAGAACTCACTACGTTCTCTGCTACCCGTTATAGGCACCGTCCACACGCACTACAGTGGCGTCTCCAGAGATTCATTGCCGTGCGTCATTTCTCGCGCCGGCACACGAAGGAGCATCGGGTGGAAACGAATCACAACTTCCTGCAGACGGGGGGTCAACCGGTCTCGGATCGGATGCGGGAGTTGCTCGCCCGTGCGGCGCAGGACCACGTCTATGAACAGCGCTCACAGGGTCAGGTCCTCGACGAGATTCGGCAGCGGCTGGAAGGTATGGAGTGGCTGCTCCGCGAGGTCCGCGAGCGGGAGCTCAGCGGGCTGACCGGGCAGCTCGACAGCGTCCGCGGGCAGGTCGACGAGCTGACCGGCAAACCCCCGCAATGGGCCGAGGGGCTGGCCGAGCACATCGAGGCGTTCGGCGACCGGGTCAAGCCCGTCGCCGAGCTGCCGGCGCTGTGGGCCGACGTCGGCGTCGTCGCCGAGAACGTCGACGAGGGCCTGACCCGCATCCAGGCCGTCCTCGACTCCGCGCAGCAGATCACCGACGCCACGCAGCAGGCGTCGCAGCGCATGGACGAGATGACGAAGCGGCTGGACAAGCTCCAGGGCAGCATGGAGGCCGCGTCCGTCCGCTTCAACCGGCTCGACAAGTCGCTGGCGGAGCTCGGCCACCGGTCCGAGCGGCTCGAGCATTCGATCAACGGGGTCACGGCGCGGGTCGACCAGGCGCTCGGCGAGATGGCCGAGCGGATGGAGCAGGGGCTTGAGGCGGTCGGCGGACGGGTCGAGGGCGTCGGCGGCCGGCTCGACGGGCTGGACGGGCGGCTGGACGGCGTCGACGGCCGGCTCGAAGGGCTGTCGGGCAAGATGGACGGCCTCGACGGCCGGTTCGAGGGCATCGACGGCCGCATCGACGGGGTCGGCGAGCGGATCAGCCGGCTGCCCGCCACGCTGGAGATCGCCGAGCTGCACCGGCTGCTGAACGAGATCGCGCAGCGTCCGGCGGCCGAATACGGCGACCGGTTCGACGCGCTGGAGAAGCACCTCGCCGACGCGGTCGACCCGCTGATCGAGGAGCTGCGCGCCCGCCCCGACCGCGACGAGGTCAAGGCGACCATGTCGCAGATCGCCGAGACGGCCTACAGCGACGTCGCCAAGCGCATGGACGAGTTCTCCCAGCGGTTCGAGGACGTGCACGACGACGTCCGCAAGCGCATCGAGGGCATCCACGATGAGGTCGCCAAGCGGGTCGACGGCGCGCTGGAGGAGTTCACCGCGCAGGTCGACATCGTCTCCCGCCGGATCGAGTCGGTGCACACCGACGTCACCAAGCAGGTCGAGACCGTCCACCACGAGGTGTCACGGCAGGTCAGCGGCGTCCACGACGACTTCGGCAAGCGGATCGGCGACATCCACACCGATGTGACGCGGCAGGTCGGCAGCATCCACGAGGACGTCGCCAAGCAGGTCGGCAACATGCAGGAGGACGTCGCGAGGCAGGTCGGAGGCGTCCACGACGAGTTCGCGCGGCGCGTGGAGGGCATGCAGGACGAGGCGGGCCGGCGGGCCGAGGCCGCGGCGGCCGAGTTCGCCAAGCGCTTCTCCCACGTCGAGGACGAGGTCGGCCGCAAGGTCGACGGCGTCCACGACGATGTCTCCAAGCAGGTCAACGCGGTACACGAGGACGTGCTGAAGCGGCTGTCCACGCTGGAGGAGACGATGCTCGCCCTCGCCGAGGCGCTGCTGCGCCCCCGCCGCGAGAGCAAGGACTGACCGGCGGCCGCCGGGTGGGCCGCCGCCCGGCGGCCCACCCGGCGGCCCTCACCCGAGCCCCACCCGGCTCCCATCCGGCGGCATCTGGATACCCAACGGAATCCGCGAAGTTTGTCCGGCAAACCACCGCGACGACCGAAGGTGCTCCATCAATACACCGCGATGACGTGCTTTTTGTTACGTTCCGTCTTCACAAAATCACTCCCCATACCCTTCGGAATCCGTTTTCATGGATCAGGTGACCCACACACCGGCTCCCTGCCTCCCCACCGGCGCCCCACCCGGCGACGCCACCCTGCGCTGGGTCGAGGAGTGTCTCGGCAAGGGCGCCGAAGTCCGGATGGTGCGGCCGCTCCCCGGCGGCACCGCCCACTCCAACCACGCCCTGCTCGTCGAGAGCCGCTCCGGCAGCCCGCACCGCCTCGTCCTGCGCCGCTGGACGCCCCGCGGCCCGGCGCCCGCGCGCCGCCGCTACGGCGGCGCCGAGTTCTCCCCCGAACGCGAGATCGCCGCGCTCGCCCTCCTCGCCGGCTGCGAGATCCCCACCCCCGCCCTCGTCGCGGCCGACCCCGCCGGCGCCTACTGCGACGTCCCCGCCCTGCTCATCACCCGGCTCACCGGCCACCCGCCGCGCCCCTCCCCCGACGACCTGCCCGAATACCTCATCCAACTGGCCGCGGCGCTGCTGCCGGTGCACGCCCTGAACGGCGCGTCCACCATGCCGCCGTACGTCCCCCACAACCGGCTCGACGTGCGGGTCCCGCCCAAGCACGCCCTGCTCCCCGACCTGTGGGAACGCGCCCACGAAGTCGCCGCCCGCCCCGCCCCCGACGCGCCGGTCCGCTTCATCCACCGCGACTACCACGCCGACAACACGCTCTGGTCCTACGGCAGGCTCACCGGCGTCGTCGACTGGTCCGACACCTCGTCCGGGCCCATCGCCGTCGACATCGCCCGCATGCGCCGCGGGCTGGCCCTCCGCTACGGCCCGCCGGTCGCCGACCGCTTCCTGTCCACCTTCGACCAGGTCTCCGGCGGCTACCCGCACGACCCCTACTGGGACGTCCGCACCCTCCTGGACCTCCTCCCCGAAGACGACGGCCGCACTCTGGACGAAGCCGAAGTCCCCCTCTACGAGGACTACCTCGCCCAACTCCTGGCCCAGTGCTAGGGGGCCGCGGTGTCAGAGGGTGATGGTCTCGATGGGAAGGCTGGAGTCGGCGGGAAGCTGAAGGTCGGACGGGGCGGCGCCCGAGGCGACGAGCTCTGAGCCCAGGGCGGCCACCATCGCGCCGTTGTCGGTGCACAGCTTCGGGCGGGGTACGCGCAGCCGGACGCCGGCGGCCTCGCAGCGCTCCGCCGCGAGGGCCCGCAGCCGCGAGTTGGCGGCGACGCCGCCGCCGATCAGGAGGTCGTGGACGCCGTTCTCCTTGCAGACCTTCAGCGCCTTCTGCGTCAGGACGTCCACGACGGCCTCCTGGAACGACGCCGCCACGTCCGGGACCGGGACCGGCTCCCCGGCGCGTTCCCTGGCCTCCACCCAGCGGGCCACCGCCGTCTTCAGGCCGGAGAACGAGAAGTCGTAGGTGCCGTCGTTGTACTTCCCGCGCGGGAACGCGATCGCGGCCGGGTCGCCGTCGCGGGCCATCCGGTCGATGATCGGGCCGCCAGGGAAGCCGAGGTCGAGGACGCGCGCGACCTTGTCGAACGCCTCGCCCGCCGCGTCGTCCACCGTGCTGCCGAGCGAGCGGACGTCGGCCGCCACGTCCGGCACGAGCAGCAGCGACGAATGGCCGCCGGACACCAGCAGCGCCACGCACGGCTTCGGCAGCGGGCCGTGTTCGAGCTGGTCGACGCAAACGTGCGCGGCCAGATGGTTGACGCCGTACAGCGGCTTGCCGAGCGACAGCGCGTACGCCTTGGCGGCGGCCACCCCGACCATCAGGGCGCCCGGCAGGCCGGGGCCCGCCGTCACCGCGAACGCGTCGACGTCGGCGAACGCGACGCCGGCGTCCGCGAGCGCCCGCTCGACGGTCGGCGTCATCGCCTCCAGGTGCGCGCGCGACGCGACCTCCGGCACCACGCCGCCGAACCGGGCGTGCTGCTCGACGCTGGAGGCGATGGCGTCGGCGAGCAGCGTGTGGCCGCGCACGATCCCGACGCCGGTCTCGTCGCACGACGTCTCGATGCCGAGGACCAGCGGCTCGTCCCGAATCACTTGCTCTCCCTGCTGAAACCCATGGGCGGACGGGTGCGGAGCTTGCGGCACATGACGATCGCGTCCACGTCCGAGGGCTGGTAGTAGCGCTTGCGGACACCGACCCTGTCGAAGCCGAACCGCTCGTAGAGCCGGCGGGCCCCGTCGTTGTCGGCGCGGACCTCCAGGAACACCGCCTCGCTGTTGCGGCGGACGGCCTCGTCCAGCAGCTCGGTGAGCAGCGCGGCCCCGATGCCGCTCCCCCGCTGGTCGGCGCGGACCCCGATGGTCTGCACGTCGGCCTGCCCACCGGCCGCGGCGAGACCCGCGTAACCGACGATCTCGCCGGACGCCTCCGCGACGACATAGTGCCGCGTCCGGGGCTGGTCGGCCAGCTCGGTGTTGAGCATCTCCTCGCTCCACGCGTCCTCGGGGAACAGCGACTGCTCCAGGCGGTGGACGACCGGCAGGTCCGCGCCGGTCATCGACCGCAGGACGATCTCGCTCACGCCCGCGTCACCCTCTTGCGGGGCCCCGGCTCCTTGGCGTCCGGCCTGCGCAGGTAGAGGGGCTCGGGCGGGAGGAGCTCCGGGCCCTTCAACCCGGCCAGGCGCGCGACGGCGAGTTCCGCCAGCGCGCCGGCGGTGGGCAGCAGCGGCTCATGCTCCGCATCGCCGAAGACGTCCGGGTAAAGGGCCGCGCCCTCACCGACGACGGGGAGCGCGGGGGACGCTCCGTCCAGCACGTCGGACGGCGGCCCCACGGCAGGCCCGGTGGCGCGCGCGCCGCACGAGTCGTACCGCGCCCAGTAGACCTCCTTGCGGCGGGCGTCCGTGGCGACGGCGAACGGCTCGATCCTTCCGGTCGCCCACGCGATGATGTCCAGCGTGCAGAAGCCGTGGACCGGGATGCTGAGCGCCTCCCCCATGGAGCGGGCGGTGACGAGCCCGACCCGAAGCCCCGTGTAGGGGCCCGGCCCGACCCCGACGGCGATCGCGCTCAGGTCGCTCGCCGCGGCCCCGGCCTCCGCCATCACCCCGGCGATGGACGGGGTGAGCAGCTCGGTATGTCTGCGCCGGTCGACCGCCTCGGCCACGCCGCGCGGGACGGCGCCCTCGCCCGGCATCCACTCGTACAGCGCCACGGTGATCGCGGCGGTCGCGGTATCGAAAGCCAAGACCAGCACGGGTTGTAAGCCTACAGGTCAGAGCCCGCCGTGGAACCGCCTCCGCCAGGGATGCGCCTCCGCCGGATCAGGACTGGTCGAGGGCCTGGATCACGGCCTTGGCCACTTCGACGGCGCCGTTGGTGGCGTCGCCCGAGGAGAGCGGGTCGCCGTCGTTGGAGCCGGAGTAGTGGATGGTGATGAGGACGTTGCCCTGGCGGACGTTGCCGATCGCCTCGCCGGACCCCTGCCCGTCGTCGACGCTGTAGACGACGTAGCCGTCGTCGCCGACGTCGTCGAGGCGGATCTTCTCCTTGAGCACCTGGCCGGGCAGCAGCGCCTTGCCGGACTCGTCGGCGGTCCGCTCGGAGCCGAACTTGGCGCCGGCGGTGTCGGTGGCCGTCTGGCCGCCCTCGGCGGCGATCGCGCGGAGCTCGACGGTGAGCTGACGCTTGTCGTCGCCCGCGTAGGCGCCCCAGACGCACTGGTTCTGCCGGTCGCTGCTCTGGTAGTTGTCGGCCTCGGTGCGCTCGGAGTTGGGCGCCAGCCTGTCGATGAGATCCTGGCCGATGATCGTGCAGGAGTCGGGGACGGCGGAGCGCTCGCCCTTGGACATCGGCGAACTCTCGGTGGCGCCGCTGCCGACGACCTGGCCGCCGTCGTCCTCGCCGCTCGCGCCGACGCCGCTCAGGACGACGAACGCGGCGAGCACGCAGACGGCGATGGCGGCGCCGACGCCGCCGAACACGACGGCCCAGCGCCTGCCGGTGCGGCGGTCGCGCACGACGCGGTGGCTGCCGGTCCGGTATCCGCCGCTCGCGGACCGGTAGGAGCCGCTGCCCGCCCGGTATCCGCCCGTGTCGCTGCGGAATCCGCCGGTGTCGCTCCGGTAGCCGCCGGTGTCACTGCGGTACCCGCCGGTGTCCCGGCCGTACTGGCCGCTCCCGGTCTGGTACGGGCCGGTCTCCCTCTGGTAGGGGCCGCTACCCGATTGCCCGGAGCCGTAGCCGCCGCCGGACTCGTAGCCACCCGACTCGTAGCCGCCGCCGGACTCGTAGGCGCCGGACCGGTACCCGCCGGACTCGTACTCGTACCCGCCGGTCCCCGAGGAACGGCTGGACTCCTGGCCCGGGTACGGCGCGTACTCGTCGCCGCCCGCGCCGTATACACCGCCGTCCTGCCGGTAACCGTCGCCCTGGCCACCGTCCGAACCGCGGTAGCTGTCGCGGTGACTACCGCTGCGATGGCTACCACTCACCGGATCCCACTCCTGCTTGCGGAAATCAATATGTCGTGAAGGTGAGGCTCGTTCCGGCAAAGAGTACGACATGCAGCCGTAAAGTGGACCACCCCGACTTGCAAAAAGCGCAGAAGTTGTCCGTACCCAGTCATCTAGCGCCGAGTTCCAGGTCGGACCAGCGATGACCGACCCCGACGATCCTTACTTCGCGTTCCTCGCCGGGCCCGTCCCCGCGAGAAATGATCACATCGAGCCGGTCCTCGGCGAGCCCCTCCGCGAGCCCTTCTCCCCATTCCACGATCGTCACCGATTCGTCAA
Source organism: Spirillospora sp. NPDC048819 (assembly GCF_040650055.1). Classification (NCBI taxonomy): domain Bacteria; kingdom Bacillati; phylum Actinomycetota; class Actinomycetes; order Streptosporangiales; family Thermomonosporaceae; genus Spirillospora; species Spirillospora sp. NPDC048819. The sequence continues at coordinate 51,816 of NZ_JBEZGN010000001.1, forward strand.
GGGACGCATCAAGATCGAGGTCGTCCAGCTCCGCGAAACCGCCCAGCCGGTAGGCGTCCACGTGCACCAGCGGCGGCCCGCCGGCCAGCGAGGGATGCACCCGGGCGATCACGAACGTGGGCGAGGTGATCGGCCCGCGCACCTTCAGGCCCTCGCCGATGCCCTGCGCCAGCGTCGTCTTGCCCGCGCCGAGGTGGCCCGTCATCACGAGCAGGTCGCCGGGACCGAGCATGCCGGCCAGACGTACGCCCAGCTCACGCATGTCCTCGGCCGCGGGGACGGTGAGCGAGATCACATTCACGCGGTGCGCTCCTTCTCGTACCTCGGCCGGACGCGCTCGACCAGCCGGCGTAGGCCGCCGGTGACCACTCCCGGGTACTCCAGCGGCAGCACGTGCCCGGCTTCCTCCACCTCCACCAGCTCCGCGTCCGGAAGCGCGTCGGCGATGCGGCGGGCGTGCGCGGCGGGGGTCAGCCTGTCCGCCCCGCCGGCCAGCACCAGTGTCGGCACGTTGCCGAGAACCTCCAGGCAGGCGACCTTGTCATGCGCCATCAGCTCCGGGTAGAACTCGGCGATCACATCGATCGGCGTCGCCCTGATCATCTGTTCCAGGAAGTCGACCACGGTGGGGCTCACGTGCTTGTCGGCGAACGCCATCTTCCGCGTGACGACGAACGCCAGGTCGGCGCCCAGCCCGCGGGCCCGTTCCACCAGCTCGGCGCGGCGGCCGAGGCCGCGCAGCGTCCGGGGGGCCAGCGGCCGGACGACCTTGGCCAGCACCAGCGGCAGCCCCAGCGTCATCTCCGCCAGGTCGCCGCAGGACGTGTTGATCAGCGCGACCCCGACGACCTGCCGGTCGAACAGCTTGGGATGCCGGTCCGCCAGCGCCATGATCGACATTCCGCCCATGGAGTGCCCGACGAGGATGACGGGCCGGTTCTTGCGGACCGTGGCCTTCAGCACGGCGTACAGGTCGTCGCCGGTCTGCTCGATCGTCGCGTGCGTGGGGTCGCTGCGTCCCGACCGGCCGTGGCTGCGCTGGTCCCAGAACACCATCCGCAGGGATCCCTGCAGGTCACGGCGCTGGTAGTGCCAGGAATCCTGGTTGAGGGTGTAGCCGTGGCAGAACACGACGGTGAGGTCGGCGTCGTCCGGGCCGTCCACCTCGACGTGCAGCGGAAGGCCGTCGCCGGCCTGCACGGTCAGCTCCCGGCCGCGCAGCTCGCCGAACGGCTCGCCGGCGTCCGGGTCCGGCCGCAGCCGTAGCCGGCCGACGACGGCGTGCCGCACACCGACGGCCGCGCCGACCCCGGCGCCCGCGACGGCACCGGCGACGCCGAGCCTGCGCCTGCTTCTGCTGTCCATACACGCGCCCCCTACAGCGCCCCTCCCGGGTACGCCCTCGGTACCCGGGACCCGATGCGGGTGACGATCTCATAGGAAATCGTTCCCAATGCGTCCGCCCACTCCTGCGCGGTCGGCTCACCACGGTCGCCCGGCCCGAACAGGACGATCTCGTCGCCCGCCGAGAGCGGGTCGTCGCCGACGTCGATGACGAACTGGTCCATGCAGACCCGTCCGGCGATCGTCCGGCGCCGCCCGCCCGCGAGCACCTGCAGCAGGTTGGACCCGTGCCTGGGGATTCCGTCCCCGTACCCGGCGGGCACCACGGCCAGGGTCGTGTCCCGTTCGGTGCGGTACGTGTGACCGTATGACACTCCGCTGCCTGCTGGGACCCGCTTGACCAGCGCCGCGTCCGCCACGAGCGTCATCGCGGGACGCAGCCCGAACGTGCCGAGCGACGGCACCGGCGTCAGCCCGTAGGCGGCGATCCCCGGCCGGACGAGATCGAACCGCGCCTCGGGCAGCGTCAGCGTGGCCGCCGAGTTCGACAGGTGCCGCACCTCGAACCGCGCCCCCGCCTTCTCCGCGTGCTCGACCATCTCGGTGAACGCGCCGATCTGCGCCGCCACCGACGGGTGGCCCGGCTCGTCCGCGCAGGCGAAATGCGACATGACCCCGGCCACCCGCACGTGCCCCGCCGCCTCGGCCTTCAGCGCCGCGTCGACCAGCGCCTCCCAGTCCCGGCCCCGCACCCCGCCGCGGGACATGCCCGTGTCGGCCTTGAGGTGCACCCGCGCCTGACGCCCCGCCTGCTCGGCCGCGCGGACGACCTCGTCCAGCAGCCACACCGCGCCCACGGTGAGGTCGACGTCCCGTGCGACGGCGTCCTCGTACGGCTCGCCGGGGACCCCGAGGCACACCAGCGTCCGGACGGTGATGCCCGCGTCCCGCAGCCGCAGCGCCTCGGCCAGCTTCGCGACGCCCAGCCAGGAGGCCCCGCCGGCGAGCGCGGCGCGGGCGGCCTCGATCAGCCCGTGCCCGTACGCCTCGGCCTTCACCATGGCCATGACCTCGGCGCCCCCCGCGCGCTCACACAGCAGCCCGATGTTGTCGCCGATCACATCAAGATCGACACGCGCCTCCGCAGGAACACTCATAATCACAGTCTGCCGCCCTCCGGGCCATGCCCGGAGCCTCATGGCCCAGCTCAAGCCCATTCCGGCCCGGAATCGAACGCTCCCCCGGCGCCCTCTGTCCAATAGGACGCAAATGCCCGATCCAAGGTTCAAGGCACCGACACGGCCGCCCATGTTCACCGCACCGTGTCGCCCTATCGGCCGACTACTTGCAACCGCAATCAAATAGAGCGACGGAACGCTTCGGGGAGGGCGGTGATGACGTCGTGGGCGCTGATGGGGGAGTCGCGGCCTGGGGTGGGGGCGGCGGCGAGGCGGGCGGCGAGGCCGTGGAGGTAGGCGCCGGCCGCGGCCGCGTCGATGGCGGGCATCCCGCCGGCGAGGAGGGCGCCGATCAGGCCGGACAGGACGTCGCCCGTTCCGGCGGTGGCCAGGCGGGGGGTGCCGGTCGGGTTGACGCGGACGGGGCGGTCCTGTTCGGCGACCAGGGTCGTGGAGCCCTTGAGCAGGACGGTGGCGGACAGTTCGGCGGCGGCACGGCGGACGTGTTCCAGGCGCCGGGCCTCGATGTCCTCGCGGTCGGCGGCGATGAGGCGCGACAGCTCACCGGCGTGGGGGGTGAGGACGGTCGGGGCGGCGCGGCGCAGCAGGTCGCGGCGGCGGGACAGGACGGTGAGGCCGTCGGCGTCCACGAGGGCGGGCAGTTCGGTGGTGAGGACGGCCTCCAGCAGCGCCTCGCCGGCGTCGCCGGTGCCGAGGCCGGGGCCGACGACCCATGCCTGGACACGGCCGACGCGTTCGAGGACCGCGGGGCCGTGGGAGCCGGGCTCGATGACGGTGGTTACCGCCTCGGGCCAGCGGTGCCGGACCAGTTCGACCGGGTGGGCGACGGAGGCGAAGCGGACCATGCCGGCGCCGCCGTGGACGGCGCCGCCCGTGGTGAGGACGGCGGCGCCGGTGAACGCGTCGCCGCCGGCGAGGACGCCGACGACGCCGCGGCGGTACTTGTCGGACTCGGAGCCGGGCTCGGGCGGCTGGACGTCCTCCGGGCGGGCGGCGACGACGTCCGGGTCGGGCAGGTCGGGGCCGAGTCCGATGTCGACCAGTTCGACCACACCGCAGTGGGACGCGCCCGGGTCGATCAGGAGGCCCGGCTTGTGCGTCCCGAAAGTGACGGTCACGTCGGCGTGGACGGCGGCGCCGTCGACGCGGCCGGTGGACGCGTCCACGCCGCTCGGGACGTCGCAGGCGACGACGAGGCCGGTGGACGCGGAGGCCAGCGCGGCGTACCGGGCGTGGGGTTCGCGGAGACCGCCCGTGCCGCCGATGCCGGTCAGCCCGTCGATGATCAGGTCGGCGTCGTCGATGGCGGCGGCCTCGCCCGACTGCAGGACGCGGCCGCCGGCGGCACGCAGGGCCGCCAGGCCGCCAGGGTGGATCTTGGACCCGGCCTGGACGACGTGGACGCGGGAGCCGCGCCGGGCCAGGCGGGCTCCGGCGTAGAGGGCGTCGCCGCCGTTGTCGCCGCCGCCGACGAGCAGGACGACGCGCGACCCGTACACGGCGGGCAGGATCCGGGCGCAGACGGACGCGAGGCCGGCGGCGGCGCGCTGCATCAGGGCGCCGTCGGGAAGCCGGGCCATCAGGGCCTGCTCGGCCGCTCGCACCTTGCCGACCTCGTGCGCGTACCTCATCCGCGGCCCCCCAAGTCGATCACACACTTAGCGTGCCACGTGGAGGCTCGCCGCAATCCCGCTTCCCCCTTCTCGCCCGGGGACACGCCCCCCACGAGGGCTTTGTATGTTGCAGTGCAAGTTTCGGTGTCATGTGCGGGAAAGAATCATCGGCCGTAGAATCTTCCTCATCCGGTCCGATGTATTCGCACTGCGGCACCCCGGTGCGGCAGAATGCGCCCAGATCAGTCCGCCGGGACTGGAGAGGCCCGATCAATGAGCACTTCCCGAGGTCCCTCCGTCCGGCAACGGCGGCTGGCGGCCGAACTTCGGAGACTGCGCGAGCGGAAGGGGCTCACGGGAGACGAGGTCGCCGATCGGCTGACCTGGTCCACCGCCAAGGTCAGCCGGATCGAGAACGCGCGGACCGGCGCGAAGATCAGCGACGTGCGACGTCTCCTCGACCTGTACGAGATCGACGACGCCCGCCGCGACGACCTCATCTCCCTGGCGCACGACGCCGCCCAACGGGGATGGTGGGAGGAATACCGCGACCTGCCGAGCGAACTCGCCGACTTCATCGCGCTGGAGTCCGAGGCCACGGCCGTCAGGGAATGGGGCAGCACCGTCTTCCCGGGGCTGTTGCAAACGGAGAGTTACGCGCGGCATGTGATCGGTGGCTGGAGCGACCTCGCGACCCTGCCGCCACAGGAACTGGAACGCCGGCTGGACGTGCGAATGCGGCGGCGGCAGCTGCTGCACCGGGCACATCCGATGGAACTGTCGGTGGTTCTCGACGAGGCGGTTCTCAATCGCCGGATCGGGGACCAGAAGGTCATGCGCGAGCAGCTGGAACATCTGTGCCGGATGACCGAGCTCCCGCATGTGACGGTGCAGATCCTGCCTTTGAACGTGGCACACTCGGTGTTGGCTGAGTCCTTTATACTCCTGGAATTCTCACCGGTGCACGACATCGTTTTCCCTGATATCGTGCACACCGAATCCCTGACAATCAGCCACTTCGCGGATGAGACTGTTACGTATATGTACAGGCTCGCCTATACAAGCCTGGCCGCCCAGGCCTTGGACGCCACCGAATCACGGCGGCGCATCACCGAGGCCAGAGACGCCTGGTGAAGGCCCGCAAAGGGGCTCAATCCTTGTGAAAGGCACCGAGTGTCCCCTTTCGCCACTCCTGCTCCGCAATGGAGGAGAAGCGCCCACTGCGGGGCGAGTAACACGTGCGTCGAAGTCGCCACACTGGACGGTTCGTCCCATTCCATTGGGGCGCGTGACGCCAAGCACGGTACGCAGAGTCCGGTCCTGTCGTTCTCCCAGGGAGAGTGGCGGGAGTTCGTCGGACGAGCCAAGAAGGGCGAATTCGATTTGCGCCGATGAGACGCGGCCAGAGCCCGGCCGCCGCCCGCTGAGGGCACGGTAGGGCGCCGCGGTGGACGAGCCGGGTCCACGCCGGACTCGGCTCGTTGCTCCCCCAGCCGAAACTCTGCTCCTACCTCGCCACTCCTGTCACCCGCGCACCGTCCTGACCGCAGGTGATCAGGAGTTTTTTGCGATCTTGTTACCTTGTGTCAAGCACCGGCAGCGCGGCCGCGGACAATGCAACTTTCAAGGCAGGAGTCGGCATGAGTTCGTTCCATGGGACACCGCCCGCCCGATGGAGAAGGAGTTCCCGATGCGCCAACGTCGGATGTGTCGAGGTCGCGCGACTGGACGGCGAGGCGATATCCGTCCGGGACACCGAGGACACCGCGACACGCCTCGCGTTCGGCCTGGATGAATGGCGCAGGTTCACCGAGCACATCAGGGCGGGCCGTTTCGACCGCCACTGAAAGCATCCCTGCAAGTTTCACTCCGCCTGAGAATCCCAACTCAATCGGAGAATTGCGTTCAGTGCCGATAGAGCTGTTCCATCTTTGTTCACGCCGAATGTTTTCACGCCGACCGCGATCACGCAGGACGAATTCTCGTTTCCTGATCACCCTGGCCGGTTTTTCACGCCACGCGGACGCCCTTCGGAACGCGGTAAAGGGGCGTCCGCAGCCGGGTGGCCGTCAGGCAGATCGCACCGGCGGCGAGAAACAGGTCGAACAGCAGCCCGTACTGCCAGACGGAACCGCCCTCGCCCCGGTCGGACCCGTGGTGGCCGCCGTCCCCTTCGCGGATGTCGCGCACTTCGCGGCTGAGCCCGCCGAGCGGATCGTTCGGCGGCGACCGCATGTACCTCACGTCGCCGGCGATGATCTCGCGCTCGGGCAGCCTCGGCGCCGCGTCGGCCAGGACGACCACGGGGTTGGGCGCGAGCAGCCACCAGACGCGCTCGGTGTGCTCGATCGTCTCCCCGTGGACGCCGTACGCGGACTCCACCCGCCGGTGCTCCGCGGTGACCGGAACCGCGATCATGAACAGCAGCGGCGTGCCCGCCAGCAGCCCGAAGACCGTCAGGTACGACATCAGCACCGAGGTGATGCTGCGCGCCAGCAGCGCCGACCACGCCTGCGACACCGCGCAGACCACGCCGATGAGCAGGGCCATGACGGTGAGGACGACCAGGGCGCGCCCCACGCCGACCGCGCCCTCGGCCACCGGCCACAGCACGCACGGCAGCGTCAGCAGCAGCGTGACCAGGCCCGTCCCCCACGCGGCGGCGAGCTTGCCGAGCGCGATCTCCCAGGGCGTGAGCCGGGTGACCTGCAGCGTGGCGAGCGTCCCGCGCTCCCGGTCCCCGTTGATCGACTGGCCGCTGAGCGCCGGGGTGATCAGCAGCGTCAGCACGAGCACGCCGAACAGGACGCTGCCGAACATCGGAACGCCCGGCTCGCCGAACTCCCTCGACGTGTCATCGGCCTCCAGCGCCAGCCGCAGCAGCAGCCCGAGCCCGTTGACGGTGACGAACCAGATGGCCAGCAGCGTCTTCCAGCGGCCCGTCCGCAGCCGGGTCCTGATCTCCTGCCGGGCCACCAGGCCGATTCCGTGCGCGGTCATGGCGGTTCACCTCCGGGTGTCGGTCATCGCCAGGTAGGCCGATTCGAGGGCGCTGCCCGCGGGGGCGAGACCGGTGACGGGCACGTCCGCGGCGACGAGTTCGGCCAGCAGCCCGGCCGCCTCGGCCTCGGTGAACGGGCCGGCCTCGGCGCCGCCCGGCAGGTCGCTGACGGGTTCCAGGCCCGTCCGCCCGTCGAGCGCCCGGGTCAGGGCCTCGGCGAGCAGGCCCGGGTCGAGGGAGCGGATCCGCCACCGGACGCGGGCCGCCGCGCCGGTGATGTCCGCCATTGCGTGGTCGCCGACCGTCACACCATGGTCGACCAGGACGACACGGTCGGCGATCTCCTCCAGCTCGCTGAGGATGTGGCTCGACACCAGCACCGCGACCCCGTCCGCCGCGAGGGACCGCAGCAGGTCGCGCAACTCGATGCGCGAGCGCGGGTCGAGCCCGGACGCAAGCTCGTCCAGCAGCAGGACGCGGGGATGGTGGACGAGGGCGCGGGCCAGTCCGAGCCGCTGCTTCTGCCCGCGCGACAGGGCGTGGACGGGCTGCCCGAGGCGGTCGTCCAGGTGGACGAGGCTGAGCAGCGCCCTGAGCCGCCGGGGACGCTCCGCCTTCGGCAGCCCGTAGGCGTCGGCGAAGAACGCCAGGTACTCGTCCACGGTGAGCTGGTCGTACACGCCGAACGTGTCCGGCATCCAGCCGAGCGCGTCGCGGGCCCTGCCCGGCTCGGTGAGCGCGTCATGGCCCGCGATCCGCACCGTGCCCATGTCGGGCGCCAGCAGCGTCGCCAGGATGAGCAGAAGGGTAGTCTTGCCCGCGCCGTTCGGCCCGACCAGCGCCGTGACCTGCCCGTACGGGACGGTGATGTCGAGGCCGCGCAGAGCCTGCGCGGGCCCGAAGCTCCGCGCCACCCCGTGCGCCTCGATCCCGAGGTCGCCGTGTCCTGACACCCGTCACCTCCCGACACGGGCCGGTCCCGATTTTCCTGGGACGCGCCCCACCGCCGGGAGGTTCCGGGGCGAACCCGGATGACGCAGGCGAAGCAGGTGGTTACTCGACCGTCACGGACTTGGCGAGGTTGCGGGGCTGGTCGACGTCGTGGCCCTTCGCGGTGGCCAGTTCGCACGCGAACACCTGCAGCGGGACGGTCGTGACCAGCGGCTGGAGCAGCGTCGGGACGGCGGGCACGCTGATCAGCGTGTCGGCGTACGGCTTGACCGACTCGTCCCCGTCCTCAGCGATCACGATGGTGCGGGCGCCCCGGGCCCGGATCTCCTGGATGTTCGACACGATCTTGTCGTGCAGGACCTCCCGCGCCCGCGGCGGCACGACGACCACGACCGGCAGGCCCTCCTCGATGAGCGCGATCGGGCCGTGCTTCAGCTCCCCGGCGGCGAAGCCCTCGGCGTGCATGTACGCCAGCTCCTTCAGCTTCAGCGCGCCTTCGAGGGCGACGGGGAAGCCCACGTGCCGGCCGAGGAACAGCACGCAGTGCTCGTCCGACAGCGACCGGGCCAGCTCGCGGACCGGCTCCATCGTCTCCAGGACCTTCTCCACCTTCTCCGGCATCCGCTCAAGGAGCTGCACCATGGCGAACACCTCGTCCCCCCACTTGGTACCGCGCACCTGCGCGATGTACAGCGCGATGAGGTAGACGGCGACGAGCTGGGTGAGGAACGCCTTCGTGGACGCGACCGCGATCTCCGGCCCGGCGTGCGTGTACAGGACGCCGTCGCACTCGCGCGGCAGCGTCGAGCCGTTGACGTTGCAGATGCCGAGGAGCTTGGCCTTCTGCTCCCGGGCGTGCCGGACGGCCATCAGCGCGTCCATCGTCTCCCCCGACTGGGAGATCGCGATGACCAGCGTCGTCGGCGACAGGATCGGGTCGCGGTAGCGGAACTCGCTGGCGAGCTCCACCTCGCAGGGCAGCCCCGCCCAGTGCTCGATCGCGTACTTGGCGATGAGCCCGGCGTGGTAGGACGTCCCGCACGCCACAATGATGATCTTGTCGACCTCGCGCAGCTCCCGGTCGGGGATGCGCATCTCGTCCAGGTGGAGCCGGCCGTCGGTGCCGATCCGGCCGAGCAGCGTGTCCGCGACGGCCCGCGGCTGCTCGGCGATCTCCTTCAGCATGAAGTAGTCGTAGCCGCCCTTTTCCGCGGCCGACACGTCCCAGTCGACGTGGTACTCCTTCACCTCGGCGGGTCGCCCGTCGAAGTCGGTGACGGTGACCCCGCCCGCGCGCAGCTCGACGACCTGGTCCTGGCCCAGCTCGATCGCGTCCCGGGTGTGCGCGATGAACGCCGCGACGTCGCTGGCGAGGAAGTTCTCGCCGTCGCCGACCCCGACGACCAGCGGCGAGTTCCGGCGCGCGCCCACCACGAGGTCGGGGTCGCCGGTGTGCACCGCGACGAGCGTGAACGCGCCGTCCAGCCGGCGGCAGACGCGGCGCATCGCCTCCGCGAGGTCGCCGCCCGCCTTCAGCTCGTCCTCCAGCAGGTGCGCGACCGCCTCGGTGTCGGTGTCGGAGCCGAGTCCGTGCCCGGCCTCCTCCAGCTCCGCCCGCAGCTCGGCGAAGTTCTCGATGATCCCGTTGTGGATCACCGCGACGGAGCCGGTGCAGTCGACGTGCGGGTGCGCGTTCCGATCGTTCGGCGCGCCGTGCGTCGCCCACCGCGTGTGCCCCATGCCGAGCGTCCCCGCGGGCGGCGGCTCCTCCTCCAGGGCGCCCCGGAGGTTCACGAGCTTGCCCGCGCGCTTGGCCGTCGCCAGCTTCCCGTCGGCCAGCACGGCCACCCCGGCCGAGTCGTAGCCGCGGTATTCGAGCCGCGCCAGCCCCTCCACGACCACGTCGAGCGCCGGCCGGCCGCCTACGTACCCCACGATTCCGCACATGGCGGCAACTCTATTCGGTGTCTTCGCCAGGACCTACCCGCATGGGAGGGGGAGGGGTGGCGTTAGCGTGGGCTATCCGTGAAAACCCGGTGACCGGGAGAAGCGCCCGGTTACTGTTTCAGCCATGACGAGCGGATGGGACACCGTGCCGAGCCCCTACGTGGAACTCCCCCGTGAAGCCTGGCGCGGCCTGCGCGAGAACACGCCGCTGCCGCTCACGCCCGGTGAGCTGGAGGCGCTGCGCGGTCTCAAGGACCCGATCGACATCACCGAGGTCGAGGAGGTCTACCTGCCGCTGTCCCGGCTGCTCAACCTGTTCTTCCTGTCGGACGGGCGCCTGCGCGACACCGTCAGCGGCTTCCTCGGCGGCGAGGTGCAGCCCACCCCGTTCATCATCGGGGTCGCGGGCAGCGTCGCGGTCGGCAAGTCCACCACGTCCCGGCTGCTGCGCACGCTCCTGGCCCGCTGGCCCGAGCATCCGACCGTGGAGCTGGTCACCACCGACAGTTTCCTTTACCCGAACGCGATCCTCTCCGAGCGCGGGATCCTGGACCGCAAGGGCTTCCCCGAGTCCTACGACCGCCGGTCCCTCGTCCGGTTCGTCTCCGCCATCAAGTCGGGCGCCGACGAGCACGCGATCCCGGTGTACTCGCATCTGGAGTACGACATCGTCCCGGGCGCGACGCAGACCGTCCGGCGGCCCGACATCCTGATCGTCGAGGGGCTGAACGTCCTGCAGGCGGCCCCCGTCGGCACCCTGGGCGTGTCGGATTTCTTCGACTTCTCCATCTATGTGGATGCCCGGGTCGAGGACATCCGGCAGTGGTACATCGACCGGCTGTTCGCCCTGCGCCGCACCGCGTTCACCGACCCGCGCTCGTACTTCCACAAGTACGCGCACGAACTGGACGAGGACGAGACCGCCGCGTTCGCCCAGCGCGTCTGGCGGGACGTCAACGAGATCAACCTCGTCTCCAACATCCTGCCGACCCGCGCCCGCGCCACCCTCGTCCTGCACAAGGATAAGGAACACTGCGTCCAGCGCGTCCGCCTGCGGCGCATCTGAGTCCGCCGAGCCGCCGCGCGGCCCGGACATCACGGGCGCCGCGGGTGGACGAGGTCAGCGGCGGCCCCAGGGGCCGGTGATCGCGAACGTGGTGCCCGGGTCGTAGACGTTCACGAACATCGTCCGGCCGCCCCGGCGGAACGTGACGCCCGCGAACTCGCCCCACTCGGGCTCGGCCTCCGTGCCGGTGTTCTGCCGGTTCCGGGCCAGGGCGTACACCTCGCGGCGGCGGGTCACCCCGTACACGTGCTGCGCGCCGCCGCCGTCCTCGCACACCATCAGCCCGCCCTGCGGCGCCAGGCAGATGTTGTCGGGCGACTCGCCCGGCATCTGCACGTCGGTGTCCGGACCGAACGCGATCACGAGGGTCAGCCGCCGGCCTCGCGGCTCGTACGACCACACCTGCCCGAAGTGATCGGCGCCCGACCCCTCGCCCTTACGCGCGTAGCTCGTCACGAAGTAGACGCGGTCGCCGCCCCAGTAGCAGCCCTCCAGCTTCTGCGCGTGCGTGACGCCGCCGCGGCCGAAGTCCTGGAGCCGGATCGGCGTCTCCTTCGCCAGCGGATCAGGCACCGGCTCCCATCCCACGCCGTGGAGCACGGTGCCGGGCTCCTGCACCACCGACAGGTCCGGGACGTCGGGGACGCGCATCGCCTCAAGCCGCCCGCCGGCCCGCAGGCTCCCGAACCCGCCGCGCGGCCTCCTCGGCCGGAACCGGTAGAACAGCCCGAAGGGGCTGTCGAACGCGTCCTCGGTCTCGTACACGGTCCCGTCGCGCGGGTCGACGGCGATCGCCTCGTGCTGGAACCGCCCCATCGCGGTCAGCGGCTCGGGGACGGTGCGCCCCTGCCGGTACGGGTCGACCTCGAAGATGAACCCGTGGTCCTTGGTGTAGTCCCCGGTGCCCGCCTTGTCCTCGTTCTCCTCGCAGGTCAGCCAGGTGTGCCACGGGGTCGGGCCGCCCGCGCAGTTCACCGCCGTCCCCGCGATCGCGACCCGTTCGGCGTGCACCCGGCCGCCGTGGCCGACCTCCAGCGCGGTGCAGCCGCCGAGGGCCCCCGGGTCGTAGGTGACGCCCTCGACCGGCGGCACCCGGTGCTCGGCGTCCGGGCGGTTCTCGTGGTTGCGGACGAGCCAGGTGCGTCCCTTCGCGGGGAAGGCGGCCATGCCGTCGAAGTTGCTCGGCACCGTCCCCTCCCCGGAGCGCAGCGGCTCCCCCTCACGGGACAGGACGGTGTACCGGAACCCGCGCGGCAGGTCGAGCACACCCTCCGGGTCGGGCACCAGCGGCCCGTACCCCCCACGGCCGCCGATCGGCGCGGCGGACGCGTCTCCGGCGAACAGTTCCTCGACGGCGCCGGCGAAGGCGATCCCCGCCCCCACCGCACCCGTCCCGGCCAGGACCTGGCGGCGCGAGACCGACATGAGCACACTCTCCCTGGTGGACGATCAAAGACCTTCCACGGCCGTTGTAACACGCGTCACACCCCAGGCATATGGCAGACCTGCACAGTCCCCCCGAACCCGGAGCGCCCCGGCCGCGTCCGTGGATCGACACAGATTCCGGTCATGAGACCGGGCCCGATCGCTGTGATTCCACGTCGACGAGGTGGGCGACGACCGTGTCGGTCATGGCGGCGAGGGCGTCCACCTGCTCGGGGGTCAGCAGGTCGATGAGGTGGCGCCGCACGGACGCGACGTGACGAGGTGCGGCCTCCTCGATCGTCCGGCGGCCCTCGCCGGTGAGGACCACGACCGCGGCACGGCCGTCGGCGGGACTGGTGTCGCGGGCGACCAGCCCGCGCCGCTGCATCCGGGTCACATGGTGCGACAGGCGGCTCGGCGACCAGCGCATGTGCGCGGCGAGGTCGGTCAGCCGCATCCGGGCGCCGGGCGTCTCGGAGAGGTTCGACAGCACGTCGTAGTCGGCCTCCGACAGGCCCGAGTCGGCCGCCAGATCGCCGGCGAGCTGCCGGTCGAGCAGCAGGGACAGGCGCCGGTAGCCGCGCCAGGCGCGGTCTTCGGCGGGGGTGAGCCAGCGCGGTTCGTCCATGGCGCCATCTTATTTTGACATGTCATGTACCGCCTCCGTATTTTTCTTGACATGTCAAATAAATGGCGGCGGCTGGGCGGCCTGTACGCCGGGCTCGTCCTCTTCGGCGTCAGCATCGGGCTGATGGTCCGCGCCGGACTGGGACTCGACCCGTGGGACGTCCTCCACCAGGGCCTCGCCGGACGGACCGGCCTGCCGCTCGGCTGGATCGTCAACCTCACCGCCGTCCTGGTGCTGCTGCTGTGGTTCCCGCTGCGCCAGCGGCCCGGACTCGGGACGGTCAGCAACGTGATCGTCGTGGGTCTCGCCGTCGACGCGACGCTGACGGTCGTCGCCGAACCGCATCACCTCGGCTGGCGGGTCGCGTTCCTCCTGACCGCCATCGTCGGCAACGGCGCGGCGACGGGCCTGTACATCGGCGCGGGCCTCGGTCCCGGGCCGCGGGACGGGCTCATGACCGGCCTCGCCGCACGCGGCCACTCGATCCGGGTCATGCGCACCGCGATCGAGGCCACCGTCCTGGTGCTCGGCTGGCTGCTCGGCGGCACCGTCGGAATCGGGACCGTCCTCTACGCGGTGAGCATCGGACCCCTCGCCCAGTTCTTCATCGCCAAACTGGAGGTACGACCATGCGCTACGGCCTGAACATCTCCACCTCGGCCGCCCCCGGCGCCGACCCGGCCGCCGACGCCCGCAAAGCCGAGGAACTCGGCTTCGACTTCGTGTCCGCCTCGGATCACCCCTGCACCGCGCACCCGACCATGGAGACCTGGACGATGCTGGCGTGGATCGCCGCGGCGACGTCCAGGATCGGCGTGGCCACCCGCGTCCTGGGCGTCCCCTACCGCAACCCCGCCATGGTCGCGAAGATGGCCGAGACGCTCGACCGGCTGTCCGGCGGGCGGCTGGTGCTCGGGCTCGGCGGCGGATACTCCGACGACGAGTTCCGCGCCTTCGGCATGCGCGTCCCCACCCCGCGGGACAAGATCGACGGTCTTGAGGAGGCCGTCCGCATCACCCGCGGCCTGTGGTCCGAACCGGCCTTCACCTTCCGGGGCCGGCTGCACCACACCGACGCGGCCGACCTGGAGCCCAAACCCGGGCGCCGCATCCCGATCTGGCTCGGCACCTTCGGGCCGAGGGCGCTCGACCTCACCGGGCGGCTGGCCGACGGGTGGATCCCGTCCCTCGGCTTCGCCCCGCCCGACAAGGCCGGGGCCATGCGAGAGCGCGTCCTGGCCGCCGCCGAAGCCGCCGGCCGGGACCCCGCCGACATCACCTGCGCCTACAACGTCGGCGTCCGCGTCGGCGAGCACGCCGGCGACGAGCCCGGCACGGTGAGCGGCCCACCCGACGCCGTCGTCGAAAAGCTCCTCGGCTTCGCCGCCATGGGCTTCACCACGTTCAACTTCATGCCCACCGGTCCCGGGCCCGGCGAGCAGGCCGAGCGGCTCGCCCACGAGGTGCTCCCCGAACTCCGCAAGGAGACGACGGCCCCGACCGCATGACCTCCCGCGCCCGCGCCGGCGTCAGTCGGCGCTGGCGACGGGGAGGGTGCGGAGGCGGAAGGTGGCCAGGAGCGTCGCGGCGACGGCGACCAGGGCCAGCAGCGTGACGGCCAGGGGCAGGCCGACCGTCGACGTCACCGGCGACGCGTCGGTGAGGGCGTCGGTGAGCGACAAGGACCACTGCTGGACGGACGCCGACTTGGCGCCCGGCGCGAAGCTGCCGAGGAGGGTCTCCCAGACCAGCGCGTACAGCAGCCCGATCGTGACGGCGTTGCGGCTCATGACGCCGAGGGCGACGAACACCGCGCTGTAGGTGACGCCGCCGGCCAGGACCCCGATCGCGAAAGCGGGCGTCACCTGCGCGGTCGTGCCGATCAGGACGAGACCCGCCAGCAGCGTCGGGACGACCGCGAACACCGTCACCAGGACGATCGCGACGACCAGCTTGGTCAGCACGACCACCTCGCGCGGGATCGGCTTCGTCAGCACGTACATGATCTGGCCGTCGTCGATCTCCGGCCCGATCACGCCCGTCCCGGCGATCAGCGCGAGCAGGGGCAGCAGGGTCGCGAGCCCGAAGTTCTGCAGGACGTGCGCCGAGAGGTCCAGGTCGTTGTTGCCGGTCGCGCGCAGGATGACCGACAGGACCAGCAGGAGCACCGGCAGGCCCAGCAGGAGCAGCGCCCGCTTGCGGCCGAGCATCGCCCGGAACGTGATCATCGCGATGGTCGGGTTCATCGTGCCACCAGGTAGGAGAAGACGCTTTCGAGGGACTCGTCCGCCGGGGAGACCTCCCAGAGGCGCACGTCCGCGTCGCGGGAGACCTGCGGGAGCAGCCAGGTGAAACGCTGGAAGTCGACGGCCTCGATCTGCAGGCCCTTGTCGGTGAGCTGCACGCTGCGGGCCGAGCCGTCCGCGATGATGGCGGCGGCGAGCCGACGGTCGTCGGACGAGCGGACGAGGAAGATGTGCGGCCGGTCGGTCATCAGCCGGCGGATCTTGCGGAAGTCGCCGGACGCGGCGTGCCGGCCGGCGACGATCACCTCGATGTGGCTGGCGAGCCGCTCCACCTCCTCCAGGATGTGGGAGGAGAACAGGATGGTGCGGCCCTCGTCGGCCATCCGGCGGATGAGGTCCATCAGCTGGAGCCGCTGCCGCGGGTCCATGCCGTTGAACGGCTCGTCCAGCAGGAGGACGGGCGGGTCGTGCACCAGGGCGGACGCCATCTTGATGCGCTGCTTCATGCCCTTGGAGTAGTTGCCGATCTGGCGTCCGGCGGCGTAGTCCATCTCCACCAGGCCGATCGCGCGGCGGGCGGCGGCGGACGGGTCGGGCAGCTTGTGCAGCTTCGCCATCGCGAGGATGAACTGCTCGCCGGTGAGGAAGTCGTAGGCGGCCTCCCGCTCCGGGACGAGGCCCAGGCTGCGGTAGACGCCGGGGTTCTGCCAGATCGGCGCCCCGTCCAGCGTGACGGTGCCGGACGACGCCGCGAGGAACCCGCCCATCATGTGGATGAGCGTCGACTTGCCCGCGCCGTTCGGGCCGAGGAGCCCGGTGACACCCGGCCCGACCTTCATCGAGACGCCGTTGACGGCGACGACGTTGCCGTACCAGCGAGACACGTTCTCCAGAACCAGCTCACTCGGACGCCGCGCCACACCCCCCGGTTCGCTTCGCTCGTTCGGTTCGCCTGTGGGGGGACGACCCCCCACACCCCCCGGTTCGCTTCGCTCCATCGGATGCCCTGTGGGGGGACGACCCCCCACGCCCCCCGGTTCGCTTCGCTCGTTCATGAGAGGCCCGCCTTCCGGAAACGGCGGTACAGGACCGCGATCGAGCCGACGACGATGACGGCGCACAGCGCCAGCGCGACGATGCCGCCGGTGACGCCGGGCGCGATGCCGGGCGAGGACGACTCGGCGCCGAGCAGCCTGACCTGGACGATGTCCACGAGGTTGAACGGGGCGGCCAGCCCGATCCAGCCCTGGAGGGTGAAGTTCGTCCGCGCCTCGGCGATCCCCTGGATGATGCCGACGAACGCGGTGCTGAGCATGTAGACGGCGATGACCGCGGCGACGCCGAAGCCGCGCCGCGGGGTGAACGCCGCGACCACCATCCCGATCGCCGACAGGACGAGCGCGTACAGCACGCAGCCGACCAGGGCGCCCAGGTACTCCAGGAGCTGCTGCCCCGAGTCGGGCGCCTTGGCGACGAGGCCGCCGACGTAAAGGAGGGTGACGGGCGCCGCCATCAGCGCGAACAGCGCGGTCGCCATCGCGGCGCCCTTCGCCAGGACGAAGTCGAGGTGGCCGACGGGCCGCGAGAAGTACAGCGGGATGACGTGGAAGCGCACCTCCCGCGAGGCCAGCACCGGCGCCTGCGTGGCCAGGAAGATCGCCACGATGACCTGCATGACGTTGGCGTACGCGGAGTACGGGATCAGCGCATCGTCCTCCTTGGTGAAGGCGAACGCGGCGACCGACCCGGCGGCGGGCAGCATCATCAGGCCCGCGACGAGAAACGGCATGATCTTGGCGCGTGCGGGGCGGCCGAGGCCGAAGGCGGCGCGCAGGTTGTGGACGTACAGGGACCGCAGCACGTAGGCGCGGCCGTTGCGGCGGCCCTCGTAGTGGCGGTAGCCGATGTCGTGGATCGTGCTCGTGCTCATCGGGACGCCTCCTGCGGGACGGTTCCGGCCGCCTGCGCTCCCGGAGGCTCCGCCTGGAAGACCTCTTCGATGTGGTGGCGGCGCTGCTCCATCCGGATCAGCCGCAGCCCCAGCTCGGCGACACCGTCGCGGACCAGGTCGTAGGTCGTCTCACCGGCGATGTCGACGACGAGGAACCGGCCCTCCGGATGGACGGACACGCCTTGGTCGTAGAGGTGCTGCCCGAGCGTGTCGCGTCCCTCGTCCACCTCGACGGTGAGGAAGCCGCTGGCGGCCGTGTACGCCTCGACGGCCTGGGAGCGCAGCAGCTTCCCGCCGTCGATGATGACGACGTGGTCGCAGACCCGTTCCAGCTCGCCCAGCAGGTGGGACGTGACGAGGACGCTGATCCCGAACTCGGCGCCGATGCGGCGGATCAGGTCGAGCATCTCGTCGCGTCCGGCGGGGTCGAGGCCGTTGGTCGGCTCGTCCAGGAACACGAGCTTCGGGTCGTGGACGAGGGCCTGCGCGAGCTTCACCCGCTGGCGCATTCCGGTGGAGTACCCGCCGATGGGACGGTAGCGCTCCTCGTACAGGCCGACGTGCCGGAGCGTGTCGGCGGCGCGTTCGCGGGCCGCGGTCGGGGGCAGCCCGCACATCCGGGCCATGTGCACGACGAACTCGGTCGCGGACACGTCCGGGGGCAGGCACTCGTACTCGGGCATGAACCCGACGCTCTCCCGGATCCGCAGGCCCTCGCGCGCGATGTCGAGGCCGAGGACGCTCGCGGTCCCCGACGTCGGCGGCAGCAGCCCGAGCAGGATCTTGATGAGGGTCGACTTGCCGGCGCCGTTGGCGCCGACCAGCCCGACGACGCCCGGCTCGACGGCCACGGAGAGGTCGTCCAGGGCGGTCACCCGGGGGAACCTCATCGTCAGGCCCTGCGTGGCGATGATCGGCATGGTTACGAACCTAGCGGCTGGCGGGACGCGGCACGTCAACCTAAAGGGCGATACAGGGGGGCCTTTGGTCCGCCGCCGGATCGACCTAAGTTCGCCCCCTGGTTCTACCCGCGCGGCCGACGAGCCCGGCCGACCACCAGGACCGGCCGTCGTGGCGCAGGGCGGCGCCCCACAGCGCCCGCTGGACGAGGAGGGTGAGCGTCCCCGCGATGATCATTCCGGCGAAGTTGACGGCGAGCTGGAGCAGCGAGCCGGTGATCTCACTGCCGTGCCGGAGCGCCATCGCGACCGCGAGGTTGCCGGCGGCGGGCACGGTGGTGACGGAGATGAACACCCCCACCAGCGCCGACGACTTGCCCGCGGTGAGCGACAGCACCCCGGCGGCGCCGGCGAGCAGCGCGACGATGAAGGACCAGCGGTCCGGGCTGTAAATGAACGCGGTGAGGGGACGCTGGTCGGGCAGCCGGTCCAGCTCGATGACGCCCGTCCAGCGGCTGACGAGCGCGCACACGTAGGTGATCGCTATGGCGACGGTGAACCCGGCCACCAGGGCGCGCACCGCCGCGGTGATGTGCCGCGGCCGCATCCGGACGAGTCCGTAGCAGATCGCCGCGACGGCGCCGAACTCCGGCCCGAGCACCATCGCGCCGACCACCAGGACCGGCGAGTCGATCAGCGCCGCGATCCCGGCCAGCTGCGTGGCCAGCGCGAGGAACGCGACGAACGACCAGGTCAGGGCCGTCCCCTCGGTGACCTGCCGGTCGAGTTCCTCCCACACGACGGCGTCGTCTCCGTGGCCGGGCGCCCGGTCCATGGCCTGCTCGGCGTACTCCGACAGGGTCAGGTCGACCTTGTCGAGGGAGATGGAGCCGTCCCGGTCGATGTTCAGCGTCCGCAGCGCGTCCAGCACCTCGTTGGCGGACTCGCGGGCGACGTCGCTGGTCACGAGGTCGCCGCTCGGGGAGCGCGCCGCGCCGGCGACCACGACGAGGTTGGTGGCGCCGGAACACTCCGCCAGGGCCTCGTAGACCGCGTCGGTGCGGTCCGCCGGGACGATCGCTCTGAGATGCAGCACGAAGGACATCGTGCCGTAACCGGCGGGGGACGTGGCCACAACACGAGCCATGCGGTTTGATCGGTTATCTGTGTAGATATCGATACATACCGGGTGGTGTGGGCATGGCGCGTACGGCTGTGCGGACGGCTGTGGCCGGCCTCGTGCTCGCCGTCCCCCTGGCGGCGGGCTGCGACGCCAGCGTCGGTCTCTCGGAGAGCGGCTCCCCGCCCTCGGGCGGTACCGTGTCTTCGGACGGTGGCGGGCCCACGTCCGGCGACGAGGCCCGCGCCCGCGCCGGCCTCTCCGGGCTGCGGATCGCGTCCGAGGGCGACGGTGACGGCTACGAGCGCGAGAAGTTCGGGACGCGCTGGAAGGACATCGACCGCAACGGCTGCGACCAGCGCAACGACGTCCTCGCCCGCGACCTGGCGGACGTCGGCAAGCGAGGCGACTGCGTCGTCATGACCGGCCGCCTCCGCGACCCCTACACGGGCAAGGCCATCACCTTCGCCAAGAAGGACGCCGCCGAGGTCCAGATCGACCACGTCTACCCGCTCGCGCTCGCCTGGCGGATGGGCGCCTCACGCTGGAGCGAGGACCGGCGGGAGAAGTTCGCCAACGACCACGCCAACCTCCTCGCCGTGTGGGGCGTGCCCAACCGGCAGAAAAGCGACTCCGGGCCCGGCGAATGGAAGCCGCAGAAGAGCTTCCAGTGCACCTATGCGATCAAGTACATCACCGTCGCCGAGAAGTACTCACTGCCCGTGACCCGCGCCGACCACAACGCCCTCCAAGACTTCCTCGGACGCTGCTGAGCCCCGCGACCCCGCCCTGAGACCGGCGAACGCCGGACCTGCCACTAGCCCAAGGCTTTGCGGACGACGCCGGCGAGATGTTCGGCGACCGACTGCGCCTGCTCCTGCGACGCCGCCTCGACCATCACGCGGACCATCGGCTCGGTGCCGCTGGGCCTGATCAACACCCGTCCCGTGTCGCCGAGGTCCGCTTCGGCGGCGGCGACGGCCGCGGCCAGCTCCGGCGACGTCTTCGCCTGGGACTTGTCGACGTCCTTGACGTTGACCAGCACCTGCGGCAGCCGCGTCATCACCTTCGTCAGCTCGTCCAGCGGACGGCCCCGGCGGACCATCGCGGCGAGCAGGTGCAGGCCGGTCAGGACGCCGTCGCCGGTCGTGGCGTGATCCAGCATGATCACGTGGCCGGACTGCTCGCCGCCGAAGCCGAAGCCGCCCTCCTTCATCGCCTCCAGCACGTACCGGTCGCCGACCGCGGTCTCCACCACGGTGATGCCGGCCTCGCGCATCGCGAGCTTGAACCCGAGGTTCGACATCACGGTCGCGACCACGGTGTCGGCGGCCAGCGCGCCCGCCTCCCGCAGGTCCAGCGCCAGGATCGCCATGATCTGGTCGCCGTCCACGACCTCGCCGGACGCCGTCACCGCCAGGCAGCGGTCGGCGTCGCCGTCGTTCGCGATGCCCACGTCGGCGCCGTGCTCCCTGACGGCCTGGCGCAGCGCCTCCAGGTGCGTGGAGCCGCAGCCGGAGTTGATGTTGAGGCCGTCCGGCGCCGTCCCGATCGTGAACACCTCCGCGCCGGCGCGGCGCAGCGCCTCCGGCGCCACGTCGCAGGACGCGCCGTTCGCGCAGTCGACCACGACGCGCAGGCCGTCCAGCGACACCGGGAGCGTCGACAGCAGGTGCGCCACATACTGCTCGACCGCGCCGTGCGCGTCCCGGACCCGGCCGACCCCCGCGCCCGTCGGCGGGTCCCACACCTCGCCGAGCCGCGCCTCGATGCGGTCCTCCAGCTCGTCCGGCAGCTTGTAGCCGCTGCGGTCGAAGAACTTGATGCCGTTGTCGGGGGCCGGGTTGTGCGACGCCGACAGCATCGCGCCGAGGTCGGCGTCCAGCGCGTGCGTCAGGTACGCGACCGCGGGCGTCGGCAGCACGCCGAGGCGCAGCACGTCCACCCCGGAACTCGCCAGGCCCGCCACGACGGCCGCCTCGAGGAACTCACCGGAGGCCCGCGGGTCGCGTCCGACCACCGCGAGCGGCCGGTGGCCTTTGAAGGCGCCCTGCTCGCCCAGTACCCGCGCCGCCGCGATGGACAGGTCCATGACGAGCGGGGCGGTCAGATCGCGGTTGGCGAGCCCTCGCACGCCATCGGTCCCGAACAGACGAGCCACAGTTCAACTCCCGAGAGGACGAAAACCGCGCTGACGCGAAACGGGGGCACACCCCGCCGCGCCGCGCGGTGAGATCTGGTGGGCACCGAGTCTGCCATCCGCCCGGGGCGCACGCGGCCGCGATGACAGGGCCGGTCTTGGACGGGGCCCTGAAGACTCGGACGGACCCTGAAAACAGGACGAGCCGCCGCACCCGGTGCGCCGGCCACGCGGGCCGGCGGTGCGAAGAGACCGGGTGCGACGGCTCGTACCGTCGATCAACGCTTGCTGTACTGGGGGGCCTTACGGGCCTTCTTGAGACCGGCCTTCTTGCGCTCCGGCACCCGCGCGTCACGGGTGAGGAAGCCGGCCTTCTTCAGCGCCGGGCGGTGCTCGATGTTCGCGAACTGCAGCGCGCGGGAGATGCCGAGGCGCAGCGCGCCGGCCTGGCCGGTGGTGCCGCCGCCGTTGACGCGGGCGAGCACGTCGAACTGGCCCTCCAGGCTCAGCAGCACGAACGGCTCGTTCACGATCTGCTGGTGGACCTTGTTCGGGAAGTACTGGTCCAGGGTGCGGCCGTTGACCTTCCACTGGCCGGTGCCGGGGACGATGCGGACCCGCGCGATGGCCTGCTTGCGGCGGCCGGTGCCGGCGGCGGGGCCGGTCGCGACGGGCTGGCCGAGGAAGCTCTCGCCGGCCGCCTCGGGGGTCTCGGTGCTGTACTCGGACGGCGCGTCCTCGTACGAGTCGAGCTGCTCGGTGCCCGGCTCGGTGGTCTCGTCCACGGTTCTCCTCGGGTGTTCTGGCCAGGGCGGCTGGCCCGCGTCCTGCGGGTGCCCCGGCGGCCACGTGTTCCTGGACGCGTGTTCCAGGACGCGCACGATCGGCTCGTGCGCGCTTCTACTTGCTGATCTGGCTGATCTGGGTGATCTCGAACGGAACCGGCTTCTGCGCCTGGTGCGGGTGGTCCGGCCCGGCGTAGACCTTCACCTTGCCGAACATCTTCCGGCCGAGGGAGTTCTTGGGCAGCATGCCCTTGATCGCCTTCTCGACGGCGCGCTCGGGGTTCTTGGCCAGCAGCTCGGTGTAGGACACCGACCGCAGGCCGCCCGGGTAGCCGGAGTGCCGGTAGGCCCGCTTGCGCTCGGCCTTGTTGCCCGACAGCGACACCTTGTCGGCGTTCACGATGACGACGAAGTCACCGGTGTCGAGATGCGGGGCGTAGATCGGCTTGTGCTTACCCCGAAGCAGCTGCGCGACCTGACTGGCGAGACGGCCCAGCACGACATCGGTCGCGTCGATGACGTACCACTGACGCTGGACGTCAGCGGGCTTAGGGGTGTACGTGCGCACGGTCGTAGGCCTTCGTTTCTCGTCGACTTCTCAGCGGTTTCGGTCCTCGCCCGCCCTCGCGGACGGGTGATAGTTCTCAGCGGAATCCTGCTCGCGCCGATCAGAAACCTCGTCCGACCTGGCGCTCCGGGAGGCCGGGGCCCGTAACCGGCGCCCACGCCGAAAGCGCGAGCACTCCGGGGCACACCGACACGTCGTCGCGTCGCCTGGACGCCCGCACCGGGCAGGCGTCGACGCACACAACAAACACGCAGAATACCTGGCCGCGAAGCGAAGAGCAAAGCAGGGACGCGACCGCCGCGCCGGGCCCGCACACCGGGTGGTCAAGGCGGTGGCGTCACGTCCCGCCGGGGCCGGCCTTCTCGCGAGACGGTCGGCATCCTGATGATCACCCTATGTAGTACTTGATCCTTTTTCGGGCGATCTTCGTTACCAGATGTACATATGAGGATATTGTGCCGGGCGACCAGGTCCACGCCGGCTCCGGTCGGCCCGCACACGGGAGCCCCCCGCTGTCTACTCCCCGCAGACCAGGCGAACCCGCCGGACGCCGCCGCCCCGGACACACCGGGCGGGACGGCGCCGCACCTCGTGACGCCGCCGTGCGCGGCGCCTCCCCGTCTCGCGACGAACTCGTCGCCGGTGGTCCACGCCGCGCCGCGTCCCACTCGGGACCGCCGCCCGGCGGCGGCCGCCGGCCCCAGGGCGGCAGGCCCCCGGGCGGCCGCCCGCCGGGCAAGGGACGCAAGCGCTCCCGGGCCAAGGGCATGACCGGCATCGTGGTGGCCGTCACCGCGTCCGGTCTCGCCATCAGCACCGGCGTGGCGATCGACCGTTTCCTGCTGCCCGAACTCCGGTCGGAGCGGACGTCCGCGTCCGGGCCCGACACGCGGCCGTCCACCGTGGTCCCGCCCGGGCCGCAGAGCGACCCGTCGCGCACTCCCGAGACGTCGGGCGGCGCGGGCGGCGCACAGCCGTCCGGCGGCGCCCCGGCGCCCACCGGGGACGTGCGGACGCCACCGCTGAAGGCGATGCGCGACCCGAGCCGCACGGCCGCCGAGCCGTCCAAGTCCAGTGAGCCGCCGGCGTCGACCAGGGAACCGTCCGGCGGCGGAACCTCCTCCGGCGGCTCGGGCGGTTCCGGCGGCTCGTCGTCGGGATCGTCCGGCCCCGAGGCGGCCGTGGTGTCGCTCACCAACGCCGAGCGCGCCGAGGCCGGCTGCAAACCGCTGCGCATCGACCAGCGGCTCGTCACCTCGGCCCGCAGGCACTCCGCCGACATGGCGGCCAACGACTACTTCTCGCACACGTCGCAGAACGGCGACAGCCCGTGGAAGCGGATGGAGGACGCCGGCTACCCGAGCCCCGGCGCGGAGAACATCGCCAAGGGCTACCCCACTCCGGCGGCCGTGATGGAGGGCTGGATGAACAGTCCCGGGCACCGGGCCAACATCCTGAACTGTGACCTGCGCGCCATCGGCGTGGGCAAGGCATCCGGCTCCGGCGGGCCGCTCTGGACGCAGAATTTCGGCTGGAAGTGACCCGCCCCCGCTCCGGCAAGTGACCTTCGGCAAATCCCCGGCGTCCGATTCGCCCCCATGTCATGGTGGGTGTTCCGAAGGTCCCGAGCCCTGA
Organism: Spirillospora sp. NPDC048819; assembly: GCF_040650055.1. Lineage (NCBI taxonomy): Bacteria > Bacillati > Actinomycetota > Actinomycetes > Streptosporangiales > Thermomonosporaceae > Spirillospora > Spirillospora sp. NPDC048819. The sequence continues at coordinate 76,334 of NZ_JBEZGN010000001.1, forward strand.
ACGAGGAAAGGTAAGGTCCAACGCATGGGTTATCCGGGCGATCAAGGCCAGCCCGGCGGCCGGCCCCCTCGGCAGCCGCCGCACACGCCGTACGGACCCGGAGCCGAAGTGCCGCCGTACGGCCGTCCCGACCACGAAGCCCCCTTCGCGCCGCGCGACGCGGGGCCCGGCGTGATGCCGCAGGGCGGCGGGCCGCCGGGTGAGCCCTTCGGCGGCGAGCCGTTCGGCAGTGAGCCGTTCGGCAGTGAGCCGTTCGGCAGTGAGCCGTTCGGCGGGCCGGCGGAGCAGACCGCCGCCTGGGGCGACGAGCCCGTCGCGGGCAACGCGCACGGCTCGTACCCGCCGGGCCAGTTCGAAGCGGACCGGTACGGCGGCGACCAGTTCGGCGGCGACCGGTTCGAGGACCCGTACGGCCCCGGCGGAGGCATGCCGCCCGGGCCGTCCGGCGGGCCGCCCGGCGGGCCGCCCCGGCCCGAGCGGCGCCGCAACCTGCCACTGATCATCGGTGGCGCGGCGGCCGCGGGGCTCCTGCTCATCGCCGGCGGCATCGGGCTGTCGTCGGTGCTGGAAGGCGACTCCGAGAAGAAGGACCCGAAGCCGGCCCAGGCCGTGACACCGACGCCCACGCCGAGCCCCACGAAGCCCGTCCTGGCGCCGGTGAAGCTGAAGAGCCGCGTCACCGACCCCAAGCCGCTGACGCTCAAGGAGGTCTTCGGCAACGGGAAGTTCGAGGCGCGCGGCCACAAGTACGTGCGGACGGCCGCGAGTTCCAAGAAGAGCTGCACCGCCGTCGTCGGCGGCGCCGCACTGGATAAGGCCCTCAAGCAGGGCGACTGCACGCAGGCGCTGCGCGCGACCTACGCGCTGACGGAGGGCCAGCTCATCGGCACCGTCGGCGTGTTCAACCTCGAGACCGAGGCCGCCGCGGAGAAGGCCGTCAAGGCCGCCGCCGACAAGGACGCCTTCCTGCTGGCACTGCCGGGCAAGGGCGTCTCCAAGACCAACGGCAAGGGCGAGGCGCTCGGCACCTCGCAGGCCCGCGGCCACTACCTGCTCATGACGTGGGTTCAGCGGCCGGACGGCAAGAAAATCGCGAAGAAGTACCATAACACCGTCCGCATCTTCGGTATGGAGATGGTGAAGGGCAGCAACCTGGCGCTGGCCCTGCACTACAGGGAAACCGAAGGCAAGCCCCTCCAGAAGTGACCGGTTTGAATACCCTCTCTGCCTATGTCTGGACCTAGAGACACCCGGGACTCCGCCGAGCAGGCGGGGACGCCGGCCGTCCCCTCCGACTCGGCGCCGCCCAGCTTCGGCGGCGCGGTCCCCCCGGCCGACCCGCCTCCGGCGGACGCGGCGCCCTCCGCCGGAGAGGCGGAGCCCACGGCGTCCGCCTCCCTCCGGCTGCCCGCGTTCGGCCTGCAGGCTCCCTGGTGGGCCGCCGAGTCCTCGGAGACGGCCCCGCCCGCCGAAGGCACGCCCACCGCAGGCCCGGTCACCACAGACCCGGTCACCACAGGCACGCCCGCCGAAGGCCCGGTCTCCGAGGAGACGCCCGCCGAGGCACCGGACGACGAGGTCGTCTTCGGCGCCGAACCCGCCGCGGACGATCCGCCCGGCCCCGGGGCCGTCGGCGTCCCGCCCGGGACGCTCGTCGCCGGCGTCGGCGTGCCCACCATCGACTCCCGCCGGGCCGTCCCCGCCGAGCCGATCGTGAAGCGACCACTGGCGTCCGGCGACACCGACCCCGACGGCTTCCCCGCCATCCGGCCGGAGGACGATGCACCGGCGGACGACCCACAGGCCGGTGCCGACGCCGAACCTCCGGGCTCTCCGGACTCCCCCGACCACGACACGACAGAGGACGAAGCCGCCGTGGACGAGACCGTCGTGAAGAACGCGGCGGAAGACCGCCCCTCCGAAGCGGCCCAGCGCCCCGAGGCTCCGGCCGCGCCGGAGGAGGCCGCGGAGCCGTCGGCCTTCGAGAAGGCCAGGCATGCGGAGGACACGTCCGCCGCTTCGCCCGGGCCGGTCCTCGAACCGGACGCGATCCTGCCGGTCGGCGTCGCGCCGCCCACCGGCAGCGGACCGTTCCCGCAGTCCGAGCCGCCCGTGGAAGCCGCGGTGACCGCCGAGCAGGCCGCCGTGATCGCGCCGGTCTACCACACGGAGGGCGGCGTCCCGCTCGACACGCCACCACCGCCGGGCCCGCCTCCCCAGGGCACGCCCAAGAGCGGCGGCGGCGGCAAGCGCCGGCCGCTGCTGATCGGCGGCGGCGCGGCGGTGATCCTCGCCGCGGCCGTCGCCCTGTTCACCATCGGCGGGACGGGATCCAGCGGCGAGCAGGCCGCGGATGTGAAGGCCACCGAGTCACCCGCCGCGGCCGAGCCCAAGCCCACCCCGGCGGACACGCAGTCCCCCGCACCGCCCATCCCGACCACGGGGGTGGACATCACCGACGAGCGGGCCGACACCGAGCCGCTCGCGTTCAAGGACGTGTTCCCCACCGGGGTCGTCAAGCTCGGCGGACGCACCTTCACCCTCGACCGCTGGTCGCTCAACCGCGAGGTGTCGTACGCGGCCCGGGGCTCCATGCTCCAGGTGCTCAAGCAGGAGAAATGCCGCAAGATCATCCGGGCGACCTTCGTCGACCGCTCCCGGTCGCTGGCGGTCACGTCCGGGATCGCGGTGATGCCGACGAAGGAGTCCGCGCTCAGGGTGAGCCAGGCCGGGGATCCCGCCAGGTACGAGTGGTTCCGCGGCATGGGCAGCAAGCACAACCCCGACCTCGACCGGGCGGGCGGGTACGCCGCCGCGACGGTCCGCGGACGGTACGTCGCCTACGCCTACGTCCAGTGGGCGAACGGCAAGAACGCCCAGCCCGGCGACCCGGTGATCAAGCAGGCGGCCCAGCAGTTCCTGGACTACGACCTCCGACCGATCATGGCCCGCGCCCGGGGCTAGCCCCGGGCCTCCAGGTCGGTCGCCGCCGTGGGCGGCTCCGCGCCGGCCGCGGCGGCGGCGTTGAGCGTCCGGACGCGGCGCGTCTCCTGCGCGCGCTTGGCCAGGCTGTCGTCGTCCGGGTAGCGGATCTCCTCCAGCGACAGCCCGTGCGCGGACACCACGGTCACCCCCGAGTCGCGGACGCGGGCGGCCAGCACCTCGGCGGGCCACTCCACCTCGCGGCGTCCGTCCCCGACCATCAGCAGCGCACCGATGAGCGCGCGGACCATCGAATGGCAGAACGCGTCCGCCTCCACGGTCGCGAGAGCGAGATACGGGTCGCGCTCATCGCGGGCCCACTCGTAGCGCAGCAGTTCCCGGATGGTCGTCGCGCCCTCCCGCCTGCGGCAGTACGCGGCGAAGTCGTTCTCGCCCACCAGCAGCCGCGCGGCCTCGTTCATCCGGTCCAGATTCAGGGGACGCGGATGCCACAGCACGTCGTGGCGGCGCAGCGGCTCCACACCGAACGGGTTGTCGCACACCTTGTACACGTAGCGGCGCGACAGCGCCGAGAACCGCGCGTCGAACCCCTCCGGGGCGATCGACACGCGCCACACCCGCACATCGGGCGGCAGCAGCCCCGCCAGGCGACGCGGCATCGTCCCGTTGATCGCGGAGTACGCCGCGACGGGCACCACCAGATGGGCGACCTGGCCCCGGGCGTGGACGCCGGCGTCGGTGCGGCCGGCGACGGTGAGCATGGGCGGCGGATCCAGTCGCAGCATGCGCGCCAGCGCGTCCTCGATGACGCCCTGGACGGTCCGCTGGTTCGGCTGTCTCGCCCAGCCCGCGAAGTCCGACCCGTCGTAGGAGATGTCGAGCCGGAGTCGTACAAGAGCGGTCATGTCAGCCGGATTGTCCCTTTGCGCCACTGCCCGTCCATTCCTCCCGATGAGCAGTATTCATCGGGCACTCCCCTGACACGCTCCCCGGCAATCGTCGCCCCCCTGACATGACCATGGGATCAAGTCTGGCAAAGATCAGGCCCGCCGTCCCGGAGGGGGATCGGCGGGCCCGTTCATCATGTCGGCCGAAACCGTCAACGCAATGGCCAAGGGATCGATCAACCCCGCGTGCGCGGGGAGCACCGCTCGATCACAGCCATGGGGGCGTTGTCGCCCGGATCATCCCCGCATGCACGGGGCGCACCCTTGGCAACCGGCACTTTACTTAGCGTCGCCCTCGTTGTCTTCGGTTTCCGCCGCCTCGTCCTTCGTGTCCTCGGCCTTGCTGAGGGTGACCTCGCCCTCGGCGGGGAGTTCCTCCTCGCTTACCTTCGGCGCGGTCGTGACGGTGGCGGCCGGCATGGGCTCGGCCACCAGTTCGATCACGGCCATCGGGGCAGCGTCGCCCTTGCGCGGACCGATCTTGGTGATGCGGGTGTAGCCACCGGGACGGTCCGCGAAGCGCGGCGCGATCTCGGTGAAGAGCTCGTGCAGGACGCTCTTGTCGCGGATCGTCCTCGCCGCGAGGCGACGGTTGTGCAGGTCGCCCTTCTTCGCCTTGGTGATCAGCTTCTCCGCCAGCGGACGCACCCGCCGGGCCTTGGCCTCGGTGGTGGTGATCCGGCCGTGCTCGAACAGCGCCGTCGCCAGGTTCGCCAGAATCAGCTTCTGGTGCGCGGCGCTGCCGCCGAGGCGCGTGCCCTTGGTGGGCTTGGGCATGGTGCTTCCTTCCTGCGCCGGCCGTACCAGGTACCGGCGTCAGCTGGTTCCGGGCGGCCGGGGAACGGGCCCCCGGCCGCCGGAATCTGGATTTGTCAGTACTGCTCGGTCTCGGCGTAGCTCTGGTCGTCGTCGCTGTAGGCGTCCGCCGCCGCGCTCGGGTCGAACCCGGGCGGGGAGTCCTTCAGCGACAGGCCCATGTCGTTGAGCTTCTGCTTGACCTCTTCGATCGACTTGGCGCCGAAGTTGCGGATGTCGAGCAGGTCCTGCTCGCTGCGGGCGACGAGCTCGCCCACCGAGTGGATGCCCTCGCGCTTGAGGCAGTTGTAGGAGCGGACGGTGAGGTTCAGCTCCTCGATCGGCAGGGCCAGGTCCGCGGCGAGCGCGGCGTCCGTCGGGGACGGGCCCATGTCGATGCCCTCGGCCTCGACGTTGAGCTCCCGGGCGAGGCCGAACAGCTCGACGAGGGTCTTGCCGGCGGAGGCGACCGCGTCGCGCGGCAGCATCGCCTGCTTGGTCTCCACGTCCAGGATGAGGCGGTCGAAGTCGGTGCGCTGCTCGACTCGGGTCGCCTCGACCTTGTAGGTGACCTTCAGCACGGGCGAGTAGATGGAGTCGATCGGGACCCGGCCGATCTCCTGGCCCGGCTGCTTGTTCTGCGCGGCCGAGACGTAGCCGCGGCCGCGCTCGACCGTCAGCTCCATCTCCAGCTTGGCCTTGTTGTTCAGCGTGGCGATGTGCAGGTCCGGGTTGTGGACCTCGACGCCCGCCGGCGGCGCGATGTCGGCCGCGGTCACCTCGCCCGGGCCCTGCTTGCGCAGGTACATGACGACCGGCTCGTCGTGCTCGGACGAGACGACGAGCTCCTTGAGGTTCAGGATGATGTCGGTGACATCCTCCTTGACCCCGGGCACGGTGGAGAACTCGTGCAGGACGCCCTCGATGCGGATGCTGGTGACGGCCGCACCGGGGATCGAGGAGAGCAGGGTACGACGCAGCGAGTTGCCGATCGTGTAGCCGAAGCCCGGCTCCAGCGGCTCGATGGTGAACCGCGACCGGTACTCGTCGACCTGCTCTTCGGTGAGAGTGGGACGCTGAGCGATGAGCATGGTTGTGCCTTCTTTCCGCGGTGCCCGCTATTTGACTACCGCGTTCTTGAGTGTTCCCCGAACCGCCGGGATCCCACGGAACGAGCCGCGAAATCCCGGCGGACGCAGAGCCCTTACTTGGAGTAGAGCTCGACGATCAGCTGCTCCTGGACGGGAGCGTCGATCTGCTGGCGGACCGGCATCGAGTGGATGAAGATCCGCATCTTCTCGCCGTCCACCCCGAGCCACGCCGGGACGGGACGGTCGCCGACCTCGGCCTTGGCGACCTGGAAGGGCGTCATCTCCAGCGACTTGGGCTTGACGTCGACGATGTCGGCCTCGCCCACGAGCGCCGACGGGATGTCGACCTTCTTGCCGTTGACCCGGATGTGGCCGTGGCGGATGAGCTGACGGGCCATGTCGCGGGACTTGGAGAAGCCCGCGCGGTAGACCACGTTGTCGAGGCGGCGCTCCAGGAGGGTGAGCAGGTTGTCACCCGTCTTGCCCTGCTGGCGGTTGGCCTCGACGTAGTAATTGCTGAACTGCCGCTCCAGCACGCCGTAGATGCGCTTGGCCTTCTGCTTCTCACGGAGCTGCAGGAGGTACTCGGTCTCCTTCGGCCGACCGCGGCCGTGCTCACCCGGAGGGTAAGGACGGATCTCGATCGGGCACTTGGGGCCCTCGCACTTGCTGCCCTTGAGGAACAGCTTCATCTTCTCGCGGCGGCAGAGCTTGCAGTCCGCACCGGTGTAACGAGCCATTGTTCTAGATCTCCCCTGCTCAGACCCGGCGACGCTTCGGCGGGCGGCAGCCGTTGTGCGGAACGGGCGTGACGTCCTGGATCGAGCCCACCTCAAGGCCGGTCGCCTGCAGCGACCGGATGGCGGTCTCGCGGCCCGAGCCCGGGCCCTTCACGAAGACGTCGACCTTGCGCATGCCGTGCTCCATCGCGCGCCGGGCGGCGGCCTCGGCGGCCTGCTGCGCGGCGAACGGGGTGGACTTGCGCGAGCCCTTGAACCCGACATGGCCCGAGGAGGCCCAGGAGATCACGTTGCCGTTGGGGTCGGTGATCGAAACGATCGTGTTGTTGAACGTGCTCTTGATGTGGGCGTGCCCGTGAGCGACGTTCTTCTTTTCCTTGCGGCGCACCTTCTTGGCGCCGACACGGCTCTTAGGAGGCATCTGCTCTCTCTACTCTTGAGGTCATCGATCCGGAGACGGCCCCGGTCAGGGACCGTGCGGACTACTTCTTGCCGACCTTCTTCTTGCCGGCCACGGTCTTCTTCTTGCCCTTGCGGGTACGCGCGTTGGTCTGCGTGCGCTGACCGTGCACCGGAAGCCCGCGGCGGTGCCGGATGCCCTGGTAGCACCCGATCTCGATCTTGCGGCGGATGTCCGCCTGGACCTCGCGTCGAAGATCACCCTCGATCTTGTAGTTCGACTCGATCCAGTCGCGGAGCTTGATGATCTCTTCGTCGCCCATCTGGTGGACGCGCAGGTCGCCGCTGATGCCGGTGCCCTCAAGGGTCTCCAGCGCCCGCGTACGGCCGATGCCGAAGATGTAGGTGAGAGCGACCTCCAGGCGCTTTTCGCGCGGGAGGTCGACGCCGAGGAGGCGTGCCATCGTGGGCAGTCCCTTCATTTCGCGGAGGTATGGACGCGTCGCTTCCGCACACACCCTGCCCGGGTGGCGGCCCCGGCCTCCGGCGGTCCGAGGGTGGTCCTCCACACGACGGTGCCGCACGTCCCGATCAAGGAACGCCCCCGGAGTTCCGGGAGTCGCCCCCGGGGGGACGTACGGCCACGTGTGAAGGCTGCGATGCGCTTGCTGTTGTGCGGGCTGTGCGTCAGCCCTGACGCTGCTTGTGGCGCGGGTCGGAGCAGATCACCATGACCCGGCCGTGCCGGCGGATGACGCGGCACTTGTTGCAGATCTTCTTCACGCTCGGCTTGACCTTCACTGGGTCTCCTAGGGATCAGGGTCACCCCCGCGCCGCCACGCACGGGGAAGGCAACCCCAGTGGGATTGACGGATTTACTTGTAGCGGTAGACGATCCGACCGCGCGTGAGGTCGTAGGGGCTCAGCTCCACAACAACGCGGTCGTCCGGCAGGATCCGGATGTAGTGCATCCGCATCTTGCCGCTGATGTGGGCGAGCACCTTGTGCCCGTTGTCGAGCTCCACCCGGAACATGGCGTTCGGGAGGGACTCGATGACGGTGCCCTCGATCTCGATGGCCCCTTCTTTCTTGGCCATGTCCTCCGCGCTTCACTGGTCGGCTCATTGGACTCGGCCCGGTTCTCCGAGGAGAATCGGCCGCAACCCACCGCCACGACGACGCTCGAAGCGTCCGGAACAGGGAATCAGGCGGCCGACGACGGACCGACAAAGGAGTCTACGTCAACCGGTCGCCTTATGCGAAATCAACGCATGATACGGGTCGGGAGACCGCTCCCGAGCCAAGCATACCTCGCCTGCGCGTTGTACCTTTCGAGGAGAGATACGTCCGAGGAGGATCAGCATGCCGAGCTATGACTTCGCGCTGATCCTCAGCCGTCCCCTCTACGAGGACGAGCTGGACCCGCTGTTCGACCGCACGCACGGCGGAGTCACGGTGTCGATCGTCAGCGAGCCCCAGCACGACGAGCTCCGCTCGCCAGACCGCTCGGCCGACCGGCTGGGCAGCGCGTCCTGCTGCTGGCCCGGCCGCACCCTCGCGGTGGCGATCATGGAGGTGGTGGAGCACGTCGAGACGAGCGCGCCCGGCGTGCACGTCCTCCAGGTCGAGGCGGACCCCCTGCTGACGATCCGCGACATCAGCGAGCGCGTCGGACGTTCCCTCGACTCGGTCCGGCACGCGATCACCGGTTCGCGCGGCGTCACCGGCTTCCCCTCGTCGGAGATGTCGACCGCCGGCCACCGGCTGTGGCGCTGGTCCAAGGTGGCCGCCTGGTACGGGGTGGACGACCCGCAGCTCGTCGAGGCCAAGCCGACCGTCCAGGCGATCAACGGCTGGCTCGCCCTCCGCGACGTGGTCCCGGACGTGGCCCCCGCCCCCGAGGAAGTCACCTCGGCGCTGTCCCTGGTCATCCCGCACGTCGCCTGAGCGGCGCCCGGCCGCGCCCGGACGCGCTCACCAGGCCGACGCGCACCACCCCGGGTTCGGCGAGACATCGGAGTACCAGGCGGCCGGTATGACCCGGCCGTCCGACAGGCGATGGCTCTGCGGGCCGGGGATCGGGTCGAGGCCCGCCCGCCACAGCGAGCGCACGCTCGCGACGTTCTCGGGCTCCACACCCGCCCGGACTTCGGTGACGTGCAGATGCTGCTGGGCGAGCGCGAGGCCCGCCGCGAACAGTTCGGCCCCGAGCCCGCGGCCGCGATAGGCGGGCGCCAGGTAACCGCCCAGCTCGCAGAGGTCCTCCGAAACCGGGGTCAGCGTCACCACTCCGGCGGCCAGGCCGCCGTCGGGATCGATCGCCAGCATCCCCGTCTCCACGTACCGGCCCGGCAGCCCGAAACGGGAACGCCCACCGGACGCCGGAACCGCCAGCAGGCGGCCGCGTTCGTCCTCGGGCACCAGACTCTTCGGCCTCCAGCCGAGCCACCGTTGCGCCTCGGGGTCGCTGCCGATGGCCTGGGCGAGACGCCCCTCACGCAACCTCAGCGAGCGGAGCAGCAGACGGGGAGTTGTGATCACATGGCGGCCGAGAGTGCACACCCGGCCGGTCCCCCTGGGCTTCCACATCACCGACATGCGCATCCCTTCCGCCACCGTTCGCTGGGAGGCAAGGTAGCGGTATGTCCACTGCCCGGGCACCCGATGCGGTCCAGGGCGTTCCGGCGGGGCCGGGTCGACAGTGGGGCCGTGCGGGCGCGAAGATCGTCCCGGTGCCCCGGGGGTGGTTCAGGGGGGTGCCTAGGCCGCGGGTCCGTGATGTGCTTGGGCAAGGGGGAAGGATCGATGGCGATCATCGCGCAGTTGAGCGATATCCACCTGGCGGCCGGCCGCGACGGGCAGGTCGACGACGGCTCCGGGCCGGTCCGCGCGCTGCGGGCGGCCGTGTCGAGCCTGCTCTCGCTGCCCGCCCGCCCCGACGCCGTCGTGCTCACCGGCGACCTCGCCGACGGCGGGCGGCCCGCCGAGTACGCCCGCCTGCACGCGCTGCTGTCCCCGCTGCCGATGGCCGTCTACCCCATGCCCGGCAACCACGACGACCGCGACGAGATGCGCAAGGTGTTCAACGACCATGCGGCGGTCGTGGCGACGGGGACCGTTCCACGGGCCCCAGTCCAGTACGCCGTCGACGTCGCGGGCGTGCGGCTCGTCTGCTGCGACACCACCGTGGACGGCCATCCGCACGGGCACATGAGCGAGGACCGGCTCACCTGGCTCGACACGACGCTCGCCGCCGCCCCCGAGACGCCGACGGTCGTGGCCACCCATCATCCGCCGTTCCCCATCGGGATCCGGTTCATCGACGACATGCGGTTCGTCGACCCCGCGGGCTTCGCGTCCGTGATCTCCAAGCACCGGCAGGTGGTGCGGGTGATCTCCGGGCACGTCCACCGCGCCTCGGTCGGCTCCGTCGCCGGGACGGTCAGCACCACCTGCCCCAGCACCTACCGGCAGCTGTTCCTCGACCTGACCCAGCCGGGCCGCGCCGCCGTCACCGGGGAACCCGCGGGGTTCGCCATCCACCTCGTCGGCGAGGACGGCACCGCCACCACGCACTTCGTCCCGACCGGGAACTACCGCCCCCTGATGGACGTCGAGTGACCGCGGCGAAGCCGCCCCGGGCGTCGCCGGTCAGCAGGTCACCCGGTGGCGGTCACGCGGTCAGCAGCCGCCCGGCCGGTTGCCGAAGAGCGTGCGGATGAGCAGGACCGCGCCCCACGGGCCCACCACCCACACCCACCACGGGTAGACCCACCCGGTCGCAAGGGCGATGATCAGCCAGATGGTGAAGTTGATCCCGCCGACCATCGCCCACGTGGCCCACATCGCCCGGTTGCCGGTGATGTCCAGCTCCCGCGACGGGACCTTGGCGGGCGACGCGGTGCTCTTCGGCTGCGACGCCGGGACGGGAAGCTGGTAGAGGTCCTCCTCCGGCAGGTCCGCGGTGACGTCCTGGAGCTGCCCGACGGTCTTCGCCCCGTACACCGCGTCCAGCCGCTCCTGCAGCTCGTCCATCGTGATCCGGCCCTCGGCGCAGTGTTCCCGCAGGCTCGCCGCCACCCGGTCACGGTCGGCGTCCGAGGCCCGGATGTCAGGGTTCGGCGCCATGGTTCCTCCGCTCAGCAAGAAGCATCGTTTCCCATTATGAGGGGACGAACACGCTGAGCCTCCGGCGACCGATTCAGTCCTTGGCGTAAGCCTCGACGCCGAGCTTCGCGAACCAGTCGCGGCCTTCGTCGAGGGCCGTCAGGACGCGCGGGCCTTCGGGCGTGACGGCGAAGGTGTGCTCGAAGTGCGCCGAGGAGCGCCCGTCGAGGGTGACGACCGTCCAGCCGTCGTCCAGTTCCACGGTCTCCTTCGTGCCGAGGTTCACCATCGGCTCCACCGCGAAGCACATCCCCGGCTCCAGGACGGGCCCGTACCCCGCCGCGCCGTGGTTCGGGATCAGCGGGTCCATGTGCATCTCGGTGCCGATGCCGTGCCCGCCGTAGCCCTCGACGATGCCGTAGGCGCCCTGAGAGCGAATGTGAGCCTCGATCGCGTGCGACATGTCCGTGAGCCTGGCCCCGGCCCTCCCGGCCGCGAGACCGTGCCACAGGGACGCCTCGGTCACCTCCAGGAGCCGCCGCAGCTCCGCGGAGATCTCCCCCACCGGGACGGTGATCGCCGCGTCGCCGTGCCAGCCCTCGACGATCGCGCCGCAGTCGATGGAGATGACGTCGCCGTCCCGCAGCACCTTCCCGGCGGCCGGGATGCCGTGCACGATCTCCTCGTTGATCGACGCGCAGATCGTCCCCGTGAAGCCGTGGTAGCCCTTGAAGGACGGGACGCCGCCGTTGTCGCGGATGTGCCGCTCCGCGAGCCGGTCCAGGTCCAGGGTCGTGATCCCCGGCTTGACGGCCTCCCGCAGAAGCTCCAGCGTCCGGCCGACCAGCAGCCCGGCGGCGCGCATCAGCTCGATCTGCTCCGCGGTCTTCATCTGGATCTCGGGCCTACGTCGTCTGTTGAACATCTCTCCCCCTGAACAGGGCCGCCGATTCCGGGCGGCGGCAGCAGGGCGGGGCGGGCGCGGGGCCGCGGCCCCGCGCCGCCACCGTCACTTCTCCAGCGGGCGGAGCGCGGTCAACGCGCGCTTGGTAACCTCTTCGACCGGGCCCGTCGCGTCGATGCCGACCAGGATGTGCTCGTCGGCGTAGAACTGCACCAGCGGGGCCGTGTCCTGCTTGTAGACCTCCAGCCGATGCATGACGACCTCTTCTTTGTCGTCGTCGCGCTGGAACAGGCGGCCTCCGCAGTCGTCGCAGATGTCGTCCTGCTTGTCGTCGAAGTCGACGTGCCAGATCCGGCCGCACTTGTCGCAGGTGCGGCGACCCGACAGCCGCCGGACGACCTCGTCCTCGTCGACCACCAGTTCCAGGACGATGTCGAGCCGGGTGTCCCACTCCGCGAGGATCTTCTTCAGCGTCTCCGCCTGCGGGACGTTGCGGGGGAACCCGTCGAGCAGGAACCCGTCGCGGGCGTCGTCCTCGCCGAGCCGGTCGCGCACCATCGCGATCGTTACCTCGTCGGGCACCAGGTCGCCGCGGTCCATGAACTGCTTGGCCTGCCGGCCGAGCTCGGTGCCGCCGCTCACGTTGGCGCGGAAGATGTCACCTGTCGATATCTTCGGGATGGACAGATGCGATGCGATGAACTGGGCCTGCGTCCCCTTGCCCGCTCCAGGGGGGCCCACCAGGACGATACGCACTACCGCAGGAAACCCTCGTAGTTGCGCTGCTGCAGCTGACTCTCGATCTGCTTCACGGTATCCAGTCCGACGCCGACGATGATGAGGATGCTCGCGCCGCCGAAGGGGAACTCCTGGGTCGCGTTCAGGAGTGCGAACGCCACCATCGGAATCAGGGACACGAGCCCCAGGTACAGGGCACCGGGTGTGGTGATCCTGGTCAGCACGAAGTCGAGGTATTCGGCGGTCGGCCGGCCAGGGCGGATACCTGGGATGAAACCACCATACTTCTTCATGTTGTCGGCTACTTCAGTGGGGTTGAACGTGATCGCCACGTAGAAGTAGGTGAAGAAGATGATGAAGCCGAAGTAGATCGCCATGTGCCAGGCGTTGTCCTGCTGGAGGTACGGCTGGACCTTCTGCAGCCACTTGGCGTCGGGCCACAGCTGGGTCGCCAGAACCGGCAGGTAGAGCAGCGACGACGCGAAGATGATCGGGATGATGCCGGCCTGGTTCACCTTCAGCGGGATGTAGGTCGAGGTCCCGCCGTACATGCGGCGGCCCACCATGCGCTTGGCGTACTGGACGGGGATGCGCCGCTGCGCCTGCTCGACGAACACGACACCGGCCATGATCGCCATGCCGACGATCAGCACGACCGCGAAGACGAGGCCGCCCTTGGCCTTGTAGATGCTCCAGAACTGGGCGGGGAAGACCGCCACCACCTGCGTGAAGATCAGCAGCGACATGCCGTTGCCGACGCCCCGGTCGGTGATCAGCTCACCCAGCCACATGATGACCGTGGTGCCCGCCACCATGCAGATGACCATCGTGACGATCGGGAAGATGCTCGTCTCGTACAGGATGTCCCCGGAGCCGGACACACCCTGGAACAACTGCCCGGTGCTCGCCATCGCCACAATGCCGGTGGCCTGCAGAATCGCCAGCCCGACCGTCAGGTAACGGGTGTACTGGGTGATCTTCGTCGTGCCTGCCTGGCCCTCTTTCTTCAGGGCCTCCAGGCGTGGGATCACCACCACGAGCAGCTGAAGGATGATGCTTGCCGTGATGTACGGCATGATCCCCAGCGCGAAGATCGACAGCCTCAGCAGCGCACCGCCGCTGAACAGGTCGACCAGGCCATAGAGCTGATTGCTCTCTTTGGCCGCGTCCGCGGTCTCCTTCAACACGCCCACGTCGACGTTCGGCGTCGGGATGATCGACCCGAGCCGGAACACCAAGATGATGAACAACGTGAACAACAGTTTTTTACGCAGGTCAGGCGTACGGAAAGCCCGAGCGAACGCGGTCAGCACCATTCCTCCTGCGTGACTGGCGAGTTCATGGCCACCGAGGGGCCGGTTACAGGTCCATGATTTCGGGCGGAGGATACCCGCTGAGATACCGGAGTGTGGAATCTCACCCGGATCGCCTTCGCCCGTGTGACTCTAACAGCAGATGGCACCGGGGCCGTCCCGCCCGCCGCCAGGAACTCACGGCTCCCGGCGAATGGCGAACACGGCCCCGGTATCAAGGTGTCTCTTCCTACAGCTCGTCGGCGGTACCACCGGCGGCGGCGATCTTCTCCTTGGCGGCGCCGGAGAAGGCGTGCGCCTTCACCTGAACCGCGACGGAGATGTCGCCGGTGCCGAGGACCTTGACCGGACGGCCGCGGCGGACGGCGCCCTTGGCCGCCAGATCCTCCGCGGTGACCTCGCCCCCCTCGGGGTAGAGGGCGGCGAGCTTGTCCAGGTTCACGACCTGGAACTCGACCCGGTTCGGGTTCTTGAAGCCCTTCAGCTTCGGCACCCGGCGGATCAGCGGCATCTGGCCGCCCTCGAAACCGACGGGGACCGTGTTGCGGGCCTTGGTGCCCTTGGTGCCGCGGCCCGCGGTCTTGCCCTTGGACGCCTCGCCGCGACCCTTGCGGATCTTGGCCTTCTTGGCGCCGGGGGCCGGACGCAGGTCGTGCACCTTGAGCGGGGCGCCCTCGGTGACGTCGTCCTTCTTACCGAGATCAGCCGCCATGTCAGTCGACCTCCTCGACGGTGACCAGGTGCGACACCGTCCGGATCATGCCGAGCACCTCGGGGCGGTCCTCCCGGACCACGCTCTGCCCGATCTTCTTCAGGCCGAGGGTGCGCAGCGTGTCACGCTGGTTCTGCTTCTCGCTGATCACCGACTTGATCTGCGTGATCTTCAGGTTGCTCATGAGCTCGCGACCTCCGGCCTCGGCTCACTGCCCGCGGCGCGGGCCCGCAGCATCGCGGCCGGCGCGACGTCCTCGATCGGCAGGCCGCGCTTGGCCGCGATCTCCTCGGGACGCTTCAGCGCCTTCAGACCCGCGATCGTCGCGTGCACGATGTTGATCGCGTTGTCGCTGCCCAGCGACTTGCTCAGCACGTCCTGGATGCCTGCGGCCTCCAGCACCGCGCGCACCGGGCCACCCGCGATCACACCGGTACCGGGGCTCGCCGGACGCAGCAGGACCTCGCCCGCCGCGTCCCGCGCCTGCACCAGGTGCGGGATGGTGCCCTGGATCCGCGGCACCTTGAAGAAGTGCTTCTTGGCCTCCTCGACGCCCTTGGCGATCGCCGCGGGCACCTCCTTGGCCTTGCCGTAGCCGACGCCGACGGTGCCGTTGCCGTCACCGACGATCACCAGGGCGGTGAAGCTGAAGCGACGACCGCCCTTGACGACCTTGGCGACACGGTTGATCGCCACGACCTTCTCGATGTACGACTGGCCCTTGTCGGCGCCACCGCGGCGGTCGTCGCGGCGATCGCGACGGTCGCCACCCTGACCGCCACCACGCCTCTGCGCTGCCATCAGTGGTTCCTCTCGTTTGCCATCAGAGCTGCGAGCGAAGCTCGTTCTTTGACGGGCTGAAGGACGGTCATCAGACCTTCAGGCCCCCCTCGCGCGCACCGTCCGCGACGGCGGCGATGCGGCCGTGGTACTTGTTGCCGCCGCGGTCGAACACCACCGCGGAGACACCGGCCTCCTGGGCCCGCCGCGCGATCAGTTCGCCGACCTTGCGGGACTTGGCCGTCTTGTCGCCGGAGTCGGCGCGCAGGTCCGCCTCCATCGTCGACGCGCTGGCCAGCGTGTGGCCCTTGTCGTCGTCGATGACCTGGACGAACACGTGCCGGCTGGAGCGGGTCACGACCAGGCGAGGCCGCGCGGCGCTGCCGAGGACCTTCTTGCGGACCCGCAGGTGCCGGCGCTTCCGAGAAAGCACACGACCGCTCGTGGCCTTGCCGGCCAGGGTCTTGGTGCCTGCCATGACTACTTACCAGCCTTTCCGACCTTGCGGCGGATGTGCTCACCCTCGTACCGCACGCCCTTGCCCTTGTACGGGTCGGGCTTGCGCAGCTTGCGGATGTTGGCGGCGACCTCGCCGACCTTCTGCTTGTCGATGCCCTCGACGATCAGCTGGGTCGGCCGCTCCACCGTGAAACTGATGCCCTCGGGGGGCTCGACGGTGATCGGGTGGCTGTATCCGAGCGAGAACTCCAGGTTCTTGCCCTTGGCCACCACACGGTAACCGACGCCCTGGATGACCAGGGTCTTCTTGTAGCCGTCGGTCACGCCGACGACCATGTTGTTGATCAGCGTCCGGGTGAGCCCGTGCAGGCCGCGCACCTTGTTGAGGTCGTTCGGCCGGGTCACCGACAGCGTGCCGCCGTCCAGCTGAACCTCGATGGGTTCGACGACGGTGTGCGACAGCGTGCCCTTCGGCCCCTTGACGGTGACCTCGCGGCCGTCGACCTTGACCTCGACGCCACTGGGCACAGTGATGGGGTTTCGTCCGATTCGAGACATTTCTAGAACCCTCCCCTCACCAGACGTAGGCGAGGACTTCGCCGCCCACGCCGCGCTTGCCCGCCTGCCGGTCGGTCATCAGGCCGGAGGACGTCGAGATGATCGCGACGCCCAGCCCGCCGAGGACCCGGGGCAGGTTGTCCTTCTTCGCGTACACGCGCAGACCCGGCTTCGAGACGCGCTTGATCCCGGCGATCGAACGCTCCCGGGTCGGGCCGAACTTGAGCTCGATCAGGAGCTTCTTGCCGACCTCGGCGTCCTCCACGGTCCAACCCGAGATGTAGCCCTCCTGCTGGAGGATCTCGGCGATGTGCGCCTTGATCTTCGAGTACGGCATCGCCACGCTGTCGTGGTACGCCGAATTCGCGTTCCGCAGACGCGTCAGCATGTCTGCGATCGGGTCGGTCATCGTCATGGCCTGCTGGCCCTCCTCGCCGCGGTTTCCTCGGGTCGATACGGCCCGTGGACCTTCGGCGCGGTCATGGGCACCCTCGCGGGTGCCCGATCGGTCATTACTGGCCGGCGTCCGCCCCCCGGGGTCATCGCCCCGGGGGATGCGGTCACCAGCTGGACTTCGTGATGCCAGGCAGCTCGCCGCGGTGGGCCATCTCCCGGAAGCACACGCGGCACAGGCCGAACTTCCGGTAGACGGAGCGCGGACGCCCGCAGCGCGAGCACCGAGTGTAGGCGCGCACGCCGAACTTCGGCTTCCTCGCCGCCTTGGCGATCAGCGACTTCTTCGCCATGTGCTCAGCTCTCCTTGAAGGGGAAGCCCAGGAGCTTGAGCAGCGCCCGGCCCTCGTCGTCGTTCTTCGCGGTCGTCACGACCGTGATGTCCATGCCCCGCTGCCGGTCGACCTTGTCCGGGTCGACCTCGTGGAACATGACCTGCTCGGTCAGCCCGAAGGTGTAGTTGCCGTTGCCGTCGAACTGCTTCGGCGACAGGCCGCGGAAGTCACGGATACGGGGCAGCGCGGTCGCGAGCAGCCGGTCGAGGAACTCCCACATCCGGTCGCCGCGCAGCGTGGCGTGCGCGCCGATCGGCATCCCCTCGCGCAGCTTGAACTGCGCGATGGACTTCTTGGCCCGGTTCACGGCCGGCTTCTGGCCGGTGATCAGCGACAGGTCGCGGATCGCGCCCTCGATCAGCTTGGCGTCCTTGGCCGCGTCGCCGACGCCCATGTTGACCACGATCTTGGTCAGCGTGGGGATCTGCATGACGTTGGCGTAGCCGAACTGCTCGCGCATCTGGCCCGCGATCTCCTCGCGGTACCGGAGCTTCAGCCTCGGCTTGGGGACGGGACGCTCGGTAACGGTCTCAGTCATCGGAAGCGGACTCCTTACCGCCCTTGCCGGCCGCCTTGGCCCGGTTCTTGTACGGGCGGGTGACGCGGACCTTGTTGCCGTCCTCGTCGAACTCGTAGCCGATGCGGACGGGCTCGCCCTTTTCGACCAGCGCGACGTTGCTGACGTGCAGCGGCGCCTCCATCGTGACGCGGCCGCTGTCCCTGCCGGCACGCTGCTGGTCGGCCTTGATGTTCTTGGTCATGAGGTTGACGCCCTCGACGACGACGCGCTCGGCGCGCGGAAGGACGCGCAGGACCTTGCCCGTCGCACCCTTGTCCTTGCCGGCGAGGACGATCACCTCGTCGCCCTTGCGGATCTTCATCAGAGCACCTCCGGCGCGAGCGAGATGATGCGCATGAACTTCTTCTCGCGCAGTTCGCGGCCCACCGGGCCGAAGATACGGGTGCCGCGGGGGTCGCCACCGTCCTTGATCAGGACGGCGGCGTTCTCGTCGAAGCGGATGTAGGAGCCGTCCGGGCGCCGGCGCTCCTTGCGGGTGCGCACGACGACGGCCTTGACGACGTCACCCTTCTTCACGCCCGCGGCGGGAAGGGCGTCCTTCACCGTCGCGACGATGACATCGCCGACTCCCGCGTAGCGCCGACCCGAGCCGCCGAGAACCCGGATGCAGAGGATCTCCTTCGCACCCGTGTTGTCGGCGACCTTGAGTCGCGACTCCTGCTGGATCACGTCAACTCCTGTTCGTCACACCGGTTCTGATCGCCACGCCCGGCGGGCGCCGGCGATCAGCCTGGTGGAACCAGTAATTACTTGGCCTTCTCGAGGACCTCGACCACACGCCACCGCTTGGTGGCCGACAGCGGCCGGGTCTCCATGAGACGGACGCGGTCGCCGACGCCACACTCGTTGGCCTCGTCGTGCGCCTTGTAGTTCTTCGTGCGGCGGATCACCTTGTGGTACCTGCGGTGGGTCACGCGGTCCTCGACGGACACGACCACGGTCTTGTCCATCTTGTCGCTGACCACGAGCCCTTCGAGGACCTTGCGGGTGGACCGCTTCTCGGTCTGCTGGTCGGTCATTCGTCGTCCTCCACGGCGTCCTCGACCGTGACGATGCCGAGCTCGCGCTCCCGCATCACGGTGTAGATGCGGGCGATCTCGCGCTTCACGGTGCGCAGCCGCCCGTGGCTCTCAAGCTGGCCGGTCGCGGCCTGGAAGCGGAGGTTGAACAGCTCCTCCTTGGCCTCTTTGAGCTTGGTGACCAGAACGTCCTCGGGCTCGGTCCGCAGGTCATCGGCGGCAAGTCCCTTGGCCATCAGCCCTCACCCACTTCCCGCTTAACGATCTTGCACTTCATCGGGAGCTTGTGGATCGCACGCGTGAGGGCCGCGCGAGCGACCTCCTCGTTCGGGTAGGAGAGCTCGAACAGCACCCGACCCGGCTTCACGTTGGCGACCCACCACTCGACAGAGCCCTTACCGGAACCCATGCGGGTCTCGGCGGGCTTCTTCGTCAGCGGACGGTCCGGGAAGATGTTGATCCAGACCTTGCCGCCGCGCTTGATGTGCCGCGTCATCGCGATACGCGCGGCCTCGATCTGCCGGTTGGTCACGTACGCGCTCTCGACGGCCTGGATGCCGTACTCGCCGAACGTCACCCTGGTCCCGCCCTTGGCCATGCCCCTGCGCTTCGGGTGGTGCTGCTTGCGGTGCTTGACCTTGCGAGGGATCAGCATGGGTTACTCAGCTCCCCTCACCCTGCGGAGCAGCCTCGGCCGTCGGCGCCGGCTGCTCGGAACTCTGCTGCTGCTTGGGCGCGCCACCGCGGTCACCGCCGCGCTCGCCGCCGCCACCGCGCTCGCCGCCGCCACCGGCGCCGCCGCGGCCGCCACGGCCACCGCGGCCGCCGCCACGACGGTCACCGCGACGCTCACGGCCACCACCGGGGCCGCCGGCCGCACGCTGCTGCGCGGCCTGCTGCTCGCGCTCGGCGCGGGTCGAGGCGGCCTCGCCCTTGTAGATCCACACCTTGACGCCGATGCGGCCGAACGTCGTCCGGGCCTCGTAGAAGCCGTAGTCGATGTCGGCGCGCAGCGTGTGCAGCGGGACCTGGCCCTCGCGGTAGAACTCCGACCGCGACATCTCGGCGCCGCCGAGACGGCCGCCGCACTGCACCTTGATGCCCTTGGCGCCCGACTTCATCGCCGACTGGATCGCCTTGCGCATGGCGCGGCGGAACGCGACCCGGCTGGACAGCTGCTCGGCCACGCCCTGCGCGACGAGCTGCGCGTCGATCTCGGGGTTCTTCACCTCGAGGATGTTCAGCCGGACCTGCTTGCCGGTCAGCTTCTCCAGGTCGCCGCGGAGACGCTCGGCCTCCGCGCCGCGGCGGCCGATGACGATGCCCGGCCGGGCGGTGTGAATGTTGACCTCTACACGGTCACGGGTCCGCTCGATCTCCACCTTGGAGATGCCCGCCCGGTCCATGCCCTTCTGCAGCATGCGCCGGATCTGGACGTCTTCCTTGACGTAGTCCTTGTAGAGCTTGTCGGCGAACCACACGGACTTGTGGTCGGTGGTGATGCCGAGCCGGAACCCGTGCGGGTTGATCTTCTGACCCACTACCGGGCCCTCCTCGTCTTCTTACCGCCGGCACCGGCCGAAGCCTCGTCCCGCGACTCCACGACCACGGTGATGTGGCTCGTGCGCTTGTTGATGCGGTAAGCCCGGCCCTGGGCGCGGGGGCGGAAACGCTTGAGCGTCGGCCCCTCGTCCACCCACGCACGGCTCACGACCAGCGTGTCCGAGTCGAGCTTGAAGTTGTGCTCGGCGTTGGCGATGGCACTCGCCAGCACCTTGCCCACAGGCTCACTCGCAGCCTGGGGGGCGAACCGCAGCACCGCCTGAGCCTCCGCGGCGGGCAGGCCGCGGATGAGGTCCACCACGCGGCGGGCCTTCCTGGGCGTGACGCGGATGAACCGCGCCTGGGCCCTGGCTTCCATCGCTGTTCCTCTCCGTACGATCTATGAGGCCCTTTTCCCGTCCGAACGGACGGGCCGGGCCCCGGCCTCAGCCGCGTCGGCTACGACGGTCTTCCTTGACATGACTGCGGAACGTCCGCGTCGGCGCGAACTCGCCGAGCTTGTGCCCCACCATGGCGTCGGTGATGAACACCGGGACGTGCTTGCGGCCGTCGTGCACGGCGATCGTGTGACCGATCATGTCCGGCACGATCATGGAGCGCCGCGACCACGTCTTGATGACGTTCTTGGTGCCCTTTTCGTTCTGCGTGTCCACCTTCTTCATCAGGTGGTCGTCCACGAACGGGCCCTTCTTAAGGCTACGTGGCATGACGAGCGACTCCTACCGCTTCTTCTTGCTGCGACGACGGACGATCAGCCGGTCGCTCGACTTGTTCGCCTGGCGAGTGCGGCCTTCCTTCTTGCCGGCCGGGTTCACCGGGTGCCGGCCACCGGAGGTCTTGCCCTCACCACCACCGTGCGGGTGGTCGATCGGGTTCATGGCCACACCGCGGACGGTGGGGCGCTTGCCCTTCCAGCGCATGCGGCCGGCCTTGCCCCAGCTGATGTTCGACTGCTCGGCGTTGCCGACCTCACCGACCGTCGCGCGGCACCGCAGGTCCACCATCCGCATCTCACCGGACGGCATGCGGAGGGTGCCGTACTTGCCCTCCTTGGCCAGCAGCTGGACGCCGGCGCCCGCGCTGCGGGCGATCTTGGCGCCGCCGCCGGGCCGCAGCTCGATGGCGTGCAGGACGGTACCCGTCGGGATGTTGCGCAGCGGCAGGCAGTTGCCCGGCTTGATGTCGGCGCCCGGCCCGTTCTCGACCCGGTCGCCCTGCTTCAGTCCGCGCGGGGCGAGGATGTAGCGCTTCTCGCCGTCCACGTAGTGCAGCAGCGCGATCCGGGCGGTGCGGTTCGGGTCGTACTCGATGTGCGCGACCTTCGCCGGGACGCCGTCCTTGTCGTGCCGGCGGAAGTCGATCACGCGGTAGGCGCGCTTGTGCCCGCCGCCCTGGTGCCGGGTCGTGATGCGGCCGTGGTTGTTGCGGCCGCCCTTCTTGGGGAGCGGACGCAGCAGCGACTTCTCGGGCTCGCTGCGCGTGACCTCGACGAAGTCGGCCACGCTGGAGCCGCGACGACCGGGAGTCGTCGGCTTGTAGTTACGGATGCCCATCTTATTCGTTCATCCCTTGTCTGCTTCGGTGCCCCGGCCCGCTAGGCCGGGCCTCCGAAGATGTCGATCCGCTCGCCCTCGGCAAGGCTGACGATGGCGCGCTTGGTGTCCTTGCGCTTGCCGTAGCCGAACCGTGTGCGCTTGCGCTTACCCTGCCGGTTGAGCGTGTTCACGTTCGTCACCTTGACGCCGAACACCGACTCGACGGCCTGCTTGATCTGCGTCTTGTTGGCGTCCGGGCGGACGACGAAGGTGTACTTGTTCTCGTCCAGCAGCCCGTAGCTCTTCTCCGAGACGACCGGCGCGATGATGATGTCGCGGGGGTCGGCGATCTTGTTCATGGCGACCCTCCTTACTTCTTCGCCGCGCGCGAGATGAACGCGTCGTACGCGGTCTTCGTGAAGACCACGTCGTCGTTCACCAGCACGTCGTAGGTGTTGAGCTGGTCGGAGACGAGCACATGCACGCTCGGCTCGTTGCGCAGGCTCTTCCAGGTCAGCTCGTCCTCGCGGTCCAGGACCAGGAGGACGCGCTTGGCCTGGGTGACCTCGCGCAGCGCCTTCAGCGCCGTCTTCGTCTTCGGGGTGTCGCCCTCGATTAGGCCGTCGACCACGTGCACCCGGCCGAACCGCGCGCGGTCCGACAGGGCGCCGCGCAGCGCGGCCGCCTTCATCTTCTTGGGCGTCTTCTGGCTGTAGTCCCGCGGCTGCGGGCCGTGCACGACGCCGCCGCCGGCGAACTGGGGTGCGCGGATCGAGCCCTGCCGGGCCCGGCCGGTTCCCTTCTGCCGGTACGGCTTCTTGCCGCCGCCGCGGACGTCGCCGCGGGTCTTGGTCGAGTGCGTGCCCTGCCGCGCCGCGGCCAGCTGAGCCACCACGACCTGGTGGATCAGCGGCACGCTGGTCTTCGCGTCGAAGACCTCCGCGGGCAGGTCGATGTCGAGCTTCGAAGTCACTTGCCCGTCCCCTTCACTGCGTCGCGGACCAGCACCACGGCGCCGTTGGGACCGGGAACCGCGCCCTTGATGAGCAGCAGGTTCTTCTCCGCGTCGACGGCGTGGAGGGTCAGGTTCTGCACGGTGGTACGGGCGTTGCCGTGCCGTCCCGCCATGCGGAGGCCCTTGAAGACGCGACCGGGGGTCGCGCAGCCGCCGATCGAGCCCGGCGAGCGGTGCTTGCGCTGGGTGCCGTGCGAAGCGCTGAGGCCCTTGAAGCCGTGGCGCTTCATGACACCGGCGGTGCCCTTGCCCTTACTCGTCCCGGTGACGTCGATCTTCTGGCCGGCCTCGAAGACGCCAGCGGTGATCTCCTGGCCGAGTTCGTACTCGGTGGTGTCGTCTGCCCGCAGTTCGACGAGGTAGCGGCGCGGCGTGACGCCGGCCTTCTCGAAGTGACCCGTGCGCGGCTTGTTCACCTTGCGCGGGTCGATCTGCCCGTAGCCGATCTGGACGGCGGTGTAGCCGTCCTTCTCCTGGCTGCGGAGCTGGGTGACGACACACGGCCCGGCCTGGACGACGGTCACCGGAACGATCCGGCCCTCATCGTCGAAGACCTGGGTCATGCCGAGCTTCTCGCCCAGGACGCCCTTCCTCTGCTTACTCATTGTCGGTGCGTCCCTCAGAGCTTGATCTCGATGTCAACGCCGGCCGGAAGGTCGAGCCGCATCAGCGAGTCGACCGTCTTGGGCGTCGGGTCGATGATGTCGATCAACCGCTTGTGCGTGCGCATCTCGAAGTGCTCGCGGCTGTCCTTGTACTTGTGCGGCGAGCGGATGACGCAGTACACGTTCTTCTCGGTCGGCAGCGGCACCGGGCCCGCGACCTTGGCGCCCGTCCGCGTCACCGTCTCAACGATCTTCTTCGCGGAGGTGTCGATGACCTCGTGGTCGTAGGCCTTGAGCCGGATGCGGATCTTCTGTCCCGCCATGGTGGCCTCGGTGTCCTTTGCTGTAGTGCCGCTGTTTACTTCGGTGGTCGTGACGCGGCGGCCCGGCTTCGGTCTCCCGGCGGCCGGGCCGCCGCGCACGAGAGTGGTGTTACTTGATGACCTTGGTGACGCGACCCGAGCCGACCGTCCGGCCACCCTCGCGGATGGCGAACTTCAGGCCCTCCTCCATGGCGACGGGCTGGATCAGCTCGACGCGCATCTCGGTGTTGTCGCTCGGCATGACCATCTCGGTGCCCTCGGGCAGGTTCACCACGCCGGTCACGTCCGTGGTGCGGAAGTAGAACTGCGGGCGGTAGTTGTTGAAGAACGGCGTGTGGCGGCCGCCCTCGTCCTTGGACAGGATGTAGACCTGCGCCTCGAACTCGGTGTGCGGGGTGGTGGTGCCCGGCTTGATGACGCACTGGCCGCGCTCCACCTCCTCGCGCTTGATGCCGCGCAGGAGCAGGCCGACGTTGTCGCCCGCCTGGCCCTGGTCGAGCAGCTTGCGGAACATCTCGACGCCGGTGACCGTGGTGGTCGTCGACTTCTCCTTGATGCCGATGATGTCGACGGTCTCGTTGACGTTGACGACACCGCGCTCGACGCGGCCGGTGACGACCGTGCCGCGGCCGGTGATCGAGAAGACGTCCTCGATCGGCATCAGGAACGGCTTGTCGATGTCACGGACCGGCTCCGGCACGTTCTCGTCGACGGCGGTCATGAGCTCGACGATCTTCTCGGACCACGACTCGTCGCCCTGCAGCGCCTGGTAGGCAGACACGCGGATGACGGGGACGTCGTCGCCCGGGAACTCGTACTCGGTGAGCAGCTCGCGGACCTCGAGCTCGACGAGCTCCAGGATCTCCTCGTCGTCGACCATGTCGCACTTGTTCAGCGCGACGACGATGTAGGGCACGCCGACCTGGCGGGCCAGGAGCACGTGCTCCTTGGTCTGCGGCATCGGGCCGTCGGTCGCGGCCACCACCAGGATGGCGCCGTCCATCTGCGCCGCACCGGTGATCATGTTCTTGATGTAGTCCGCGTGACCGGGGCAGTCCACGTGCGCGTAGTGCCGGGCCTCGGTCTGGTACTCGACGTGCGAGATGGAGATCGTGATCCCGCGCTCGCGCTCCTCCGGCGCCTTGTCGATGTCCTCGAACGGCGTGAAGGGGTTGAGGTCCGGGTACTTGTCGTGGAGCACCTTGGTGATCGCCGCGGTAAGCGTGGTCTTACCGTGGTCGATGTGTCCAATGGTGCCGATGTTCACGTGCGGCTTCGTCCGCTCGAACTTGGCCTTCGCCACTGGTTGCTCCTTGTTGCGATCCTCGGCCGTTTAGACGACCGCTTCGATGTACGTCTTGGTGATCTGTGGGCAGGCCCGGGTGCTTATTCGCCCCGCGCCTTGGCGATGATCTCCTGCGCGACGTTCGAAGGAACCTCGGCGTAGGAGTCGAACTGCATGACGAAAACAGCACGGCCCTGGGTCTTGCTTCGCAGATCACCCACGTAGCCGAACATCTCGGACAGGGGCACGAGCGCCTTGATGACGCGCATGCCGTGCCGCTCGTCCATGGACTGGACCTGACCGCGGCGGCTGTTGAGGTCGCCGATCACGTCGCCCATGTTCTCCTCGGGCGTGGTGACCTCGACCGCCATCATCGGCTCCAGCAGCGTGGGGGTCGCCTTGCGGGCGGCCTCCTTGAACGCCATGGAACCGGCGACCTTGAACGCCATTTCCGAGGAGTCGACCTCGTGGTAGGCGCCGTCCCGCAAAGTGACCTTGACGCCGACCATCGGGTAGCTGGCGAGGACACCGAACTCTGCGGCCTCCTGGCAGCCCGCGTCGACCGACGGGATGTACTCCCGCGGGATGCGGCCACCGGTGACCTTGTTCACGAACTCGTAGCCGTCGGACCCGCCGCCCAGCGGCTCGAGGTCGATGATCACGCGGCCGAACTGGCCCGAGCCACCCGTCTGCTTCTTGTGGGTGTACTCGACCTTCTCGACCGGCTTGGTGATCGTCTCACGGTAGGCGACCTGCGGCTTGCCGATGTTGGCGTCGACCTTGAACTCGCGCTTCATCCGGTCGACGAGGATCTCCAGGTGGAGCTCGCCCATGCCGGAGATGACGGTCTGGCCGGTGTCCTCCTCGGTGCGGACCGTGAAGGACGGGTCCTCCTCGGCCAGCCGCTGGATCGCGGTGCCCAGCTTCTGCTGGTCGGCCTTCGTCTTCGGCTCGATCGCGACGTGGATGACCGGTGCCGGGAAGTTCATCGACTCCAGCACGATCGGGTTCTTGTCGTCGCACAGCGTCTCACCGGTGGTGGTCTGCTTCAGCCCCATCACCGCGACGATGTCACCGGCGCCGGCGCGCTCGATCTCGGTGCGCTTGTTGGCGTGCATCCGGTAGATCTTGCCGATGCGCTCCTTGCGCTCCTTGACGGAGTTCATCACGTTCGCCCCGGACTCCATGACGCCCGAGTAGACGCGCACGAAGGTGAGCTTGCCCAGGTGCGGGTCGCTCATGATCTTGAACGCCAGCGCGGAGAAGGGCTCCTCCTCGCTCGGCTTCCGGGTGAGCACCTTCTCCTCGTCGCGGATGGCGTGGCCCTCGATGGCCTCGACGTCCATCGGGGAGGGCAGGTACCGGACGATGGCGTCCAGAAGCGGCTGCACGCCCTTGTTCTTGAAGGCCGTGCCGCACAGCACCGGGGTGAGCTTCGCGGCGATCGTCGCACGGCGGATGCCGTCGTAGAGCTGCTCGACCGTGGGCTCCTTGCCCTCCAGGTACAGCTCCATGATGTCGTCGTCGTTCTCGGCGAGGGTCTCGACGAGCTTGTCGTGCCACTCACGCGCCTGCTCGGCGTGCGTCTCGGGGATGTCGAGGGTGTCGTACATCTCGCCGAGCTTGGCCTCTTCGTTCCAGACCAGGGCCTTCATCGTCACGAGGTCGACGACGCCCTTGAAGTCGGCCTCGGCGCCGATCGGGAGCTGAAGCGGGAGCGGCGTCGCGTTCAGGCGGTTCTCGATCATGTCGACGCAGCGGTGGAACTCCGCGCCGACGCGGTCGAGCTTGTTGACGAAGCACATGCGGGGCACGCCGTACCGGTCGGCCTGACGCCACACCGTCTCCGACTGGGGCTCCACGCCGGCGACTCCGTCGAACACCGCGACCGCGCCATCGAGCACCCGCAGGTTGCGCTCCACCTCAACGGTGAAGTCGACGTGCCCCGGGGTGTCGATGATGTTGATCGTGTGGTCGTCGTCGTCCACGGGCCAGTGGCAGGTGGTGGCGGCGGAGGTGATGGTGATCCCCCGCTCCTGTTCCTGCTCCATCCAGTCCATGGTGGCCGCGCCGTCGTGGACCTCGCCGATCTTGTAGCTGATGCCCGTGTAGTACAGGATCCGCTCGGTCGTCGTGGTCTTGCCCGCATCGATATGGGCCATGATCCCGATGTTGCGGACCTTGGCCAGGTCTACACCGGTTTTGGTAGCCACTGTCGTCCTCGCGTCGTCTCGTCGTTGCGATTCCCGCCGGGGTTACCAGCGGTAGTGGGCGAAGGCCTTGTTGGACTCCGCCATCTTGTGCGTGTCCTCGCGCTTCTTGACAGACGCGCCGAGGCCGTTGCTGGCGTCGAGCAGCTCGTTCATCAGCCGCTCGGTCATGGTCTTCTCGCGGCGCTGCCGGGCGTACACCACCAGCCACCGCAGGGCGAGCGTGGTGCTGCGGGCCGGCCGCACCTCGACCGGAACCTGGTAGGTCGCGCCACCCACGCGGCGGCTGCGGACCTCCAGGGTCGGCTTGACGTTGTCGAGCGCGCGCTTCAGCGTGACGACCGGGTCGTTGCCGGTCTTCTCGCGGGCGCCCTCCAGAGCGTCGTACACGATGCTCTGCGCGATCGAGCGCTTGCCGTCCAGGAGAATCTTGTTGATGAGCGCGGTGACCAGCGGCGAGTTGTACACCGGGTCAGCGATCAGCTGGCGCTTGCCAGCGGGGCCCTTGCGCGGCATCAGCTCTTCTCCTTCTTCGCGCCGTACTTGCTGCGCGCCTGCTTGCGGTTGCGGACGCCCTGCGTGTCGAGCGAACCGCGGATGATCTTGTAGCGAACACCCGGGAGGTCCTTCACACGACCGCCGCGCACGAGCACGATCGAGTGCTCCTGCAAGTTGTGCCCGACACCGGGGATATAGGCCGTGACCTCGATCCCACTGGTCAGCCGGACACGGGCGACCTTCCGAAGCGCGGAGTTCGGCTTCTTGGGCGTCGTCGTGTAGACGCGCGTGCAGACGCCCCGCCGCTGGGGGCTGTCCTTCAGCGCGGGCGTCTTGTTCTTGGTCACCTTGTCCGTCCGGCCCTTTCGGACCAGCTGCTGGATCGTGGGCACCGCGTCTCCGTCTTCCTCGTACCGAGCCGGTAAGTCTTAATGCTGCAATCCCAGCCTCAGGCGAGGCTGTGACCTGCCGGTTTCCCGACCTCTCCGACCCACGCGGTCGGGCGTGTCGCCACCTCACGGAAATACAGCCGCGCGAAACCGACACAGACCGCCCGGCCCATACCAGGGCCGAATCAAGCCGGGGAGTAGATGCGGCGCTGGGGCTGGCCTCCAGGACCTCGCCGACGCACACGCATAGCGACCCGCGCACAGCGGGCACAAGTGAGAAGGTTACCGACCGCCGCGCCAAAGTGCAAAGTGAACAGGGCACTATCGTGCGCCCGCCCTCCAGCGCAAGCCCGCTGGACTCGGAAAGCCTTGTTCCCGAGACGTTGAACGACAGAATGCCGACGGATGTTCCCCCTCCGATGGAGGGGAGGACCCGCCGGCATTCTGTCCCACATCCCCGCAGTTGGGGAAGACGTGGACCAGCTTTTACGCCGTCCCAGACCCGTCCTTACAGGACGAAGGCGACGACCAGGACCACGAGGACGACCACCACGACGACGCCGCCGACGATGGCCAGGATCATGTTCTTGTTGCCCTTGCCCTCTTCGGCCCCGTAACCGGGCTGCTGCCCGTACTGCCCCGGCTGCCCGTACTGCCCGGGCTGGCCCTGTTGTCCCGGCTGGCCCGGCTGGCCCTGTTGTCCCGGCTGGCCGGGCTGCCCGTAGGGCTGCTGCTGGCCGAACTGCTGTCCCTGCCCCGGAGCCTGGCCGGGGGCCTGGGCCTGCTGCTCGCCGGGCTGGCCGAACTGCTGGCCGTACCCCTGCTGCCCGTAGTCCTGCTGCGGAGCCTGCTGGCCGTAGTCCTGCTGCTGCCCATAGGACTGCTGGCCGTACCCCTGCTGCTGCTCGGCGGGCTGGCCGCCGAACTGATCGGCCTGCCCGTACCCCTGCTGCTGCCCGAACTGCTGCTGGCCGCCCTGCGGCTGGGCCTGCTGGCCCCACTGCTGCTGGCCGATGTCCATCCGGGTGTGCTCGGCCATGCCCTGCGACTCGACGCGGCCCTGCAGATCGGCGCGGCCCTGGGACGGGTCGAACGCCTCGGTCGGGCGCGCGTCCTCCACACCGCTCTCGCCGGGCGGGCGGTACAGGTCCTCCACCGGGTTGCCGGTCGGCTGCGAACCGGCGCCGTACCCGGACTCGGGCGGCGGCACCATCATCGTCCGCTCGGTGTCGACCTGGCCGTGGCCCGGCTGCGCGGGCCGGCCACCGCCGGGCTGGGACGACTCCGGCGACCACGGCTCGGGCGTGGACGGAGGCGTCGGGGCCTGCCAGGGCTCCGCCGGAGGCTCCTGCTTGCGCTCGGGGCCGGTGGCGACCGGGATGTCGGTGCCGGGCGACCAGTGCAGCGTCGCTTGGTCGTCCACCACCGGCCGCTGCGGCTCACCCTCCGGCGCGGCGGCGGCCGGGCCGGGGACGATCAGCGTGCGGTCCTCCTGCAGCTGCTCGGGCTGCGGCGGCGCCTGCTCGCCGGGCGCACCGGCCTCGGGCGCCGAGAAGGCGCCGCCCTGGCCGCCGAACGGGGACTGCCCGTACTGCGGCTGCTGCTCCTGGGGCGCGCCGTGCATCGGCTGCTGCGGATATCCGGGCTGCTGCCCGTACGGCGGCGCCTCGGGCGCCTGCCCGTAGGGGGACTGCTCGGGCGCCTGCCCGTAGGGGGACTGCTCGGGCTGCTGCCCGTACTGGGGCTGCTCGGGCTGCCGGCCGTACGGAGGCTGCTCGGGCTGCCCGTACTGGGGCTGCTCGGGCTGCTGGCCGTAGCCGGGCTGGGGCTGGCCGTAGGGCTGCTGCTCCCCCGGCGGGACGTACTGCTCCTGCGGCGGCGGGAACCCGCCCGGACCGGAAGGCGCGCCGTACGGCGCGGCGGGCGGCTGCCCGTACGGGGACTGCTGTTCCTGCGGGCCGCCGAACGGCTGCTGCGGCGGCGCCGGGGGCTGCTCGCCGTACTGCTGAATCGGCTGCTCGACCATCGTGGGGGGCGGCGGAGGCGGTGCCTGACGCTCCTCTTCGCGGGGCTCCTGCGGAGGCTCGGGCGGCGGTGCGGCGGCGGTGCCGCCCAGCTGCGGGGCTCCGAACACCACGGTGCGGTCTCCCAGCGGGCGGGCGGGCGGCTCCTGGCCCTCGGACGGCCTCTGCTGGCCCTCGTCCTCCGGCAACGGCCGCTGCGGTCCCTGCGTGCCGTCATTCTCGGTCATCGTCGGGCTCCTTCAGCGCCGTCGTCCCGGGGCTCCTCAGCTCCCGGAAGTTCAGAAGCGCGCGGCGCATAACGCGGCCTCCGAACCTTGTCACCCATGTCCCCACGTAGCCGTCTCGCCATGCGTGGGCGTTCTCGTCCCCAGCCTGCCCCGATCGCCGGTCGTATCGCAAATCATCACTCTTCATAGACGCCGGGCACCCCCGGAACGTTCAGGTCCGAGGGTGCCGGCTTCTGTTACGTCAGGAATGCCCGGCGACCGCGTGCGGGCGGTACGGCGCCTCCAGCCGGGCGACCTCCTTCTCGTCCAGCTTCAAGGTCTCCGCGGCGACCGCGTCCTCCACATGGGTGAGTTTCGTCGCGCCCACGATCGGTGCCGTCACCCCGGGCCGGCCGAGCAGCCAGGCGAGCGCCACCTGCGCCGGCGGGACGCCCCGCTCCTTGGCGACCTCGCGGACGGCGTCGACGACGTCGAAGTCGGCCTCCGTGTACAGGTTGTCCCCGAAGGCGTCGTTCCGGGACCGGACGGTCTTGCGCTCGCCGCCCCTCTCCCGGTTCCCCGCCAGCAACCCGCGGGCCAGAGGGCTCCACGGCAACAAGCCCACGCCTTGGTCGACGCACAGCGGGTTCATCTCCCGCTCCTCCTCGCGGTAGACGAGGTTGTAGTGGTTCTGCATGGAGACGAACCTCGTCCAGCCGCGCATCTCCGCGACGTGCTGCGCCTTGGCGAACTGCCACGCGTACATGCTGGACGCGCCGATGTACCGGGCCTTGCCCGACTTCACCACGTCGTGCAGGGTCTCCATGGTCTCTTCGATCGGCGTCTCGTAGTCCCACCGGTGAATCTGGTAGAGGTCCACATAGTCGGTACCGAGCCGTCGCAGCGAGGCGTCGATGCTCGACATCACATGCTTGCGCGACAGGCCCCGGTCGTTGGGCCCCGATCCCATGGGCATCCACACCTTCGTGGCCAGGACGTAGTCGTCCCGCTGGGCGAAGAGCTTCGGGAGCAGCTTTCCGGTGATCTCCTCACTCGCGCCGTTCGAGTATCCGTTGGCGGTATCGAAGAACGTCACACCCGCGTCCACGGCTTGCCGGACGATCGGCTCCGCCGCGTCCTCCTCCAGCGCCCACGCCCGCACGGCCGGGTCGCCGTAACTCATCATTCCCAGGCAGATCCGTGAGACCTTCATCCCCGACGTGCCGAGACGTACCTGTTCCATACCGGCTCCCTTCAACGTTCTCCACGGTGCATCGCCACAGCGGCGATCACCAGCCCCACTCCGGCGAGTTCCGCTCCCGTCGGGACCTGCCGCAGCACGACCAACCCGATCACAGTGGCGGTCGCCGGCAACAGCGCCACCATCAACGCATACGTGGCGCGGCTGAGACGCGCCATCGCCAACTGGTCGCACACGTAGGGAATGACGGACGACGAGATGCCCACCCCGATGCCTGCGGCCAGCGCCACCGGATCGGTGAGCACCGTCGCGGCCTGCACGCCTCCCAGGGGAAGGACGAACACGGTCGCGGCGACCATCGCCATGGCCAGTCCGTCGATGCCCCCGGCGTCCGACTGTGCGGCCCTATGGGCGACCACCACGTACAGGGCGAACAGTCCCGCGTTGGCGAACGCGAAGACGAATCCCAGTGGCTCGCCCTCAAGGCGCACGTCCGTCAGCACGTACACGCCGCCCACGGCCGCAGCAAGGGCGACGAAGTTCCGGGCCGACCTGACTCCCAGAGCCGCAAGCCCGATGACGGGCAGGAACTCGATCGCCGCCACCGTCGCCAGCGGCAGCCGCGCGATCGCCATATAGAAGGACGAGTTCATCACCGCGAGGACGGCCCCCCAGACGACGATCGTCCGCCACCCGTCCCGGCTGAACCTGCGCCATGGGCGGCGCCACAGCACGAACACCAGGACGGCGCTCCAGATGCGCAGCCCGGCCACGCCCAGCGGCCCCACACGGGAGAACAGAAGCACGGCGAACGAGGGACCCAGATAGTGGAAGACCGCGCTCCCCACGAAGTACGACCAGGGCGGAAACGACATGGCCGTATGGTCGGCCGGTCCGTAAGTTGGAGGAATGGCGAACCGAAGGGGCCGCCCAGGCCGCGCCTACGAACCGAAGCCGCTCGACACGATCGACCTAAAGATCCTCACCGAGTTGCAGAGGGACGGCCGCGCACCCCTCGCCGAACTGGGACGCCGCGTCGCGCTGTCCGCCCCGGCCGTCGCCGAACGCGTCCAGCGGCTTGAGGACACCGGCGTCATCACCGGCTACCACGCCACCGTCGACCCGGTCGCCCTGGGCTTTCCCATCGCCGTCCTCGTCCGGG
Organism: Spirillospora sp. NPDC048819; assembly: GCF_040650055.1. NCBI lineage: Bacteria > Bacillati > Actinomycetota > Actinomycetes > Streptosporangiales > Thermomonosporaceae > Spirillospora > Spirillospora sp. NPDC048819. Next base: position 109,223 of record NZ_JBEZGN010000001.1, read on the forward strand.
TGAGCCCGGGCCCGCGCGAACTGAGCCGCATCCCCAAGATCGCCGACGAGATCCCGCAGATCGTCGAATGCCACCGCATCACCGGTGACGACTGCTTCTACTTCATCGCCCACCTGCGCGCCGTCGAGGAACTCGAACCGATCCTCGACCGCTTCACCCCGTACGCCCGGACGACGACCTCGATCCTTCAGTCATCCCCCGTCCCCCGCCGTCCCCTCCCCCTCGACTGACGGCGCCCACGGGCGGAGACGGGGCAGCCACGCCGGAACACTCGTCCTATAGGCGTCGTACTCCGCACCGAAGCGGCGGCTCAGGGCGGGCTCCTCGTACCAGCGGACGAAAGCGGCGTTGACCGTCCACGCTGCCAGCCCGTACAGCAAAAGCACGGGCCTGTTGAGCAGCAACGCCTGCCCCAGGATGACTGCGGTCACGGCCACATACATCGGGTTGCGGACGTAGCGATACAAGCCGCCGACCACAAGATGGTCGGTCGGCCCCATCGGCGCGGGAGTGCCCGCCCCTTCCACGACGAACCGGACGATCGCATGCAACAAGACGGCCGAACCGGCTGAGATGAGGATGATCGCGACCGTCTGCCATACCGGTTCGAACGCGAGACGGGGCCCGGCGTCCCAGCCTGTGAGCCACCACGGGATCGCCCCGGCCACGACTCCGGGCGCCAGCACGACGAACACCGAGGTACCGGCGACGGCATGGAATCTGCGCATGCGTCCTCCGTGCGAGATGCACCAAAAGCGGCCTTGGCGACGGTGCCCAGGAAACACGTGCGGCGGGCCCGCGTTCCGAGCCCGTCAAGAAGAACATACATACCGTATGTATGTCCATAGCCTGGGTTGCCGGGCTCATGCGGCCACGACCGCGGCGAGACCCAGATCACGTCGTCCCGACGTCACATTCGACCCGGGCCGCTCGGTCTTGGGGATGTAAGCGCACGAACGGCAAGGAGGCCACCATGGAAGCCCGTTTGAACTACCTCGGCAGCACCGTCGGCCCGAAGATCCTGAAGCACATCAACGCGGCGGGCCGGGTCCTGGCCGAATCGTCCCTGCCGGTCGCGACGCAGGAGCTGGTGAAGATCCGCGCCAGCCAGATCAACGGCTGCGCCTACTGCATCGACATGCACACCAAGGACGCCGCGGAAGCCGGGGAGACCTCGCTGCGACTCAACCTCGTCGCGGCGTGGCGGGAGGCGACGGTCTTCACCGACGCCGAGCGCGCCGCCCTGGAACTGGCCGAGCAGGGCACCCGGACCGCCGACGCCGCCGGCGGTGTCACCGACGAGGCCTGGGCGAACGCCGCCAAGCACTACGACGACGACCAGCTCGCCGCCCTGGTGTCCGTCATCGCCCTCATCAACGCCTACAACCGGGTGAACGTCATCACCCAGCTCCCGGCCGGCGACTACGTGCCCGGCCAGTGGGGCTGACCGCCGATCCACGGCAGGTTGGGCGGGACGACTTCGAGCGCAGTCCCGCCCAACCCGACGAACCGCGGTTCAACGCTCACCACCGTCCTCGGCCGAGCGTGACCTACGCGGCGCAGAACTCGTTGCCTTCGGGGTCCTGCATGACCCACCAGTGTCCGGCGGGCCCCTGGTCGACCTCGCGGACGGGGGTCGCCCCCAGCTCCCGCAGCCGGGTGACCAGCGCGTCGAGGCCGCCCGGCTCGCTGTGGACGTCGATGTGCAGGCGATTCTTGCCGGACTTGCCCTCGGGCACGTCCTGAAAGAGGAGCCGCCGGCCACGGCCGACACCGCTGACCTCGTCGAACGGGTCCTCGGGGTGGCGGATCGCGGCATAGCCGCGGAAGGTCTTGCGCCCGCGATGCTCGACGACCGCGTCCTCGCCGATCTGGCCGGCGGCCAGCAGCCGCCCGACCAGCGCGCTGGGATCCTCCACCTCGTAGCCCAGGGCCTCGGCCCAGAAGTCCGCGAGCGTGGACGCGTCCGTGCTGTCGATGACAAGCTTCCATCCCAAGGCCATGTAACCAGTTATATTAGTTACATGGCCCCCTCCGCAACCACGGGACTGACGCTGCGCGCCCGCAGCGGCGTCACCTACAGGTTCGACCCCGGCGCGCTGTGCCTGGAACTGCTGCCCACCGGCGGCCCCGGCCCCTACCGCCGGTACGAGGTCCTGCATGAGCCCGCCGACCTGGCCGCTTGGGCGGACCGGTCGCGGCTGACCCCGACACCCGCACTGCAGATCTCAAAAGCCGAAGTGACCAACGCGCGGAACCTGCGCGACGCACTGCTCCGGGTGGTCATCGCTCACCTGCACGGCGACCCGTACCCGCCCGATGACCTGGGAACCCTCAACAAGGCCGCCGCCCGTCCGGCCCTGGCTCCCGCCATCGCGCCGACCGGGGAGCGACAGTGGGCCGGAACCCCCAAGGGCACGCACCTGCTGGCCACCGTCGCACGGGACGCCATCGACCTGCTTTCCGGCCCGTTCGCCCACCGCATCCGCACCTGCGCCGGCGACAACTGCCGGCTCGTCTACGTCGACACCTCACGCCCCGGCCGCCGCCGCTGGTGCTCCATGGAGCACTGCGGCAACCTCCACAAGGTGAGAGCCCTACGAGCCCGCCAGTCCGAGCAGGAGTGACCGAGCCCACCGCCCAAGCGAAGGCGGCTAAGCGCGCCTCCGGCCTCTCGTGTTCAGTCGGTGCGTCGGGGGGAGTCAACGGGCAGGCGCAGACCTCTGCCGCACAGGTCGGTCTGCTTGAGCACGCGCAAAGGCCCGTACGGAGCCGGCCAGATCTGGAAGAGGTAGACCTCCTGTGATTCCGATACGCCAAGGTCGTATGCGATATCGCGGCCGCGGGCGTGTGCGCGGACCCGGTAGGGACCCGGACCGGCAGGAGTGAGTTCCGGCAGATCCGGCGGATACTCCATAAGACAGCGCACGATGAGCGGACCCGTCTCCACCTGCACGCCGACTTCGGCGACTTCCTCCCACTCCGCCTCGCCCAAGGCCGGCTCGGCGTCGTGGATCTCGATGCGCACCGCAACGCGACCCGTGGCGATTCCGGTGTGCACGATGACCGATTCACCGGTAGCGGAGACGAGCTGACCAGCCTCGTCGGCTATGAAGTCCTCTTGGTCCGGCTCCATGAGGAAGAACTGGTGGTAGTCGATAAAAGTCCACGCGGGGCCGTGCCGGGCGATCAGTGCCATCGGGCTGTCCATTCGGGGGCCGGGGTGGTCGTTTGAGACGGGCCGCGCCAGGTCCACCTGCCGAACGGTTCCAGCGCGGCGGCGATCTGGTGACCCACGCCGGGACGCGGGCTACCGCTTGACCTGGGACAGCAGCACCGCGAAGGCACGCCGGGTCACGAGCAGCTTTGGCCCATCCGGATCCTTGCTGTCGCGAACGGCGACCGTGCCGGGAACCGAGGCCAGCTCCACGCAGTCACCCCCATTAGCAGGGTGTAACTCGACTTACGCCACACGGTTCTGGCTAGATCCATCTCTTCACCATCCAGAGTTGACGCTCGGCGAGACGAGCTACTGCTTCAGGTCGGACAGCAGCACCGCGAACGCATGCCGAGCCACCAGCAGCTTCGGCCCATCCGGATCCTTGCTATCGCGGACGGCGACCGTGCCGGGAACCGAGGTCAGTTCCACGCAGTCACCCCCATTGGCAGTGGTGTAGCTGGACTTACGCCATGCGGCCTTAGTCAGGTCCATTTCTCCTGTACCACCTTGCGAATCATTTCAAGGGACTGGTCCATAGGCAGGGCCAGCGATCGGACGGCCATCAGGGTCTTGTTGAGGGTCGCGATGTCTTCCGGATCGCTCATGGTGAGCCCACGCGCCGCCATGTCCGCGTAGGCGATCTCGGTCCGGTCAGCCAGGGTAGCGATATTGAACGCGCCGCTGTTGCCGACGTGTTCGCCTCGGCTCGGGACGACCTGGAGGGTCACCGCGCCTCGCTCCGCCGTGTAGAGCAGATGCTCCAGCTGTTCCTTCATGATTTCCGGGCTGCCGGTGAGCCGGTGGAGGGATACCTCGTCCTGGAGGAGCGCGAAGTCAGGCGGCGGCGGGTTCTCCCTGGTGAGGATGCTCTGACGGTTCAGCCGAGCTTCTACGGCATCCTTGTCGCCCTTGAGAATTGCGGACGCGTAGGCCGGGGTCTGGAGCAGTCCGTGCACCAGGAGGGGTTGGTACGACTCCAGCATGTCGGCCTCTGGTTCGACGGTGTGCCAGTCGAACCAGGTGGGGAATGTGGCGTCCTTCACCAGGTCGTCGTAGAGGTAGAGGAGTTCGCCGTTCGCGTCGAGGGCGTGGTCCATCGTTTCCGCGAACTCGCGCGTGCAGCGCGTGCGGCCGTTCTCGACGGCCCCGATGTACTGCGGCTTCACTCCCATGCCGCCGTTCGCGCGGCGGGCGACGGCTTCCTGCGTCCAGCCCTTGGCCTCCCGGAGTCGCCGGAAGCGGCGTCCGAACGCCAGCAGCGTCGGCGAGACCGTCCCGCGCTTCCGCTGTGGAGCCATGTCCTCATCCTCCCTCGTAAAGGGCGCCCAACCAACACCCAAGTGACGGGGGCGCACGGAGCCTGACTTGCCACACATGACCTGCGCTTGGTAACGCAGAGTACTTCTATTGTGGCTGACTGTGGCTGGATGTTCACGACTCAGCCAAAAGGTGGTGCCCTGATGCCTCTGACAGCCGTTGCGCCCGAGGCGCCGACGCTCGTCCTCGAACCGTCCGGCAGGGCGCCGGCGTTGGCGCGGGCGTTCGTCGCCGAATGGTTCCGGAAGTGGGGGATCGCGGACGACTCGGACGCGCGGGTCATCGTCTCCGAACTCGTCACGAACTCGGTGGTGCACGGGGCCGGGCCGATCGTCGTCCGGGTGCTGCTGGACGAGCGTGACGGACGTCCCGTGATCGAGGCGTGGGACGGCGGGGACGGGCGGCCGGTGGTTCAGCCGGAGGATGCCGCGGCCACGAACGGGCGCGGGCTGTTGATGGTGTCGCAACTGGCCGTGGAGTGGGGCACCCGGCCGCTGCTGGAAGGAGGGAAGGTCACGTGGGCGAGGTGCTGAGCGCGCGTCTGGAGCGAGGCGCGTTGCACTGGCGGACGCGCATGGGGCGGAAGACCGCCGTCCGGTATCTGGACACGCTTGCGGTGGCGCTGCGGCCGCAGGGGTGGCGGTTCATCAAGCTCTACCGCCCCGTCCCTGTGCCGCTCCTGCGGGTTTACGCGAACGGGGCCGAGGACGTCGGGATCGTGGTGAGCGTGCTGGCCACTCCGGGCGGCACCTGGGGATATCACGAGGCTTCGCGTGGACGGCGCGGCTATCTGGCACCGTGCGGCGACGCGAAGTCGGCGGGCGAGGTGGTCGGCGATCTCCTCAAGCACCGCATGTACCCGGCCACCTGGTGAGGCGAGTTGCGCAACTGAGTGGTTGCAATATATGTTGCAACCAATTGGTTGCGTTGCTTGGAGGTCAGGGTGCCCGTACCGGATCGCATCGAGCGCGTGCTCGAACTTCGCCACCCTCCCGAGAAGGTGTGGGCTGCTCTGACCACGCCCGAAGGTCTGGGTGGCTGGTTCGGGTCCAGTGCCGAGATCGACGACCTGCGCCCCGGCGGCCAGGCCCGTGTGCGGTGGGAGCAGGACGAGGAAAGCACCCTGTACATCCAGGTCGTGGAGCCACCCCGCCTGTTCGCCTACACATGGGCGATCGAGGGACTGCCGCCGAGCGATCCGCGCCGGACCTACGTGGAGTTCACGCTGGAGCCGACGGCCACCGGCACTCGGGTCACGGTCGTGGAGACCGGCTTCGCCCAGCTGCCCGACGAGCTCACCGCCGCCTACGAGGGCAACGTGACGGGGTGGCGGACGAAGCTGCCCGAACTGGCCGAGTACCTCGATGCCGCGGCCTGATCAACCCGATGCCGAGGCGATCGCCCAGGCGGTGTTCACCGCCCTGGCGGACCCGACCCGGCGCGGCATCCTCGCCGAGCTCGCCTCGCACGGACCCGCGACGGCGACCGATCTGGCCGACCGGCTGCCCATCTCGCGGCAGGCAATCGCCAAACACCTCCGTCTGCTGACCGACGCCGGGCTTGTCCGGGCCGAGGCCGGCGAGCGGCGCCGGATTCGCTACCGCCTGCAGACCGGGCCGGTCTCCGTGGCCCAGTCGTTCCTGGCCGCGCTCACGCGGGACTGGGACGGCCCCTTGGACCGCCTGCGTGACCATCTCGACCAGACCCAGGAGGAATGAAGCTTGAACCCCATGTTCCGCGGCGGCCACAACATCGCCATGAAGCTTCCCAAGGCTCAGTTCGACCGCACTGTCGCCTTCTACCGCGACGTCCTCGGCATGGAGGTGACCGACCATGCCGGCCAAGCCATCGCCGGCGGCGTGGCCGAGAGCGCCTCTGTGCAGTTCGGACCGGTGACCCTGTGGTTCGACCGGGTCGACAACTACGCGCACCCCGACCTTTGGCTGGAGCTGTTCACCGACGACGTCGACCGTGCCACCGCGCACCTGGCCGCGCACGGCATCGGCGTCCAGGACGAGCTGGAGCCGCTCCCCTCCGGAATGAACGCCCACTGGATCAGCAACCCCGTCGGCGTCCCGCACATCGTCCGCAACCCCGACGACGACTGACGCACCAGCGCCGACGCGTGGAACGACGCCGAAGGGCCCGTCCGGGTGGGACGGGCCCTTCGGGTGCGCGGCGTGTCAGGCGAAGGCGCGGCACTCCACCTTGGCGCGGCGTTCGGTCATGCCCTGCTGGGTCGCCGCCGTCACGCACGCCCGCTGCTTCTCATTGAGCTGGGGCTCGCCGCACTCGGTGACGCTGGAGTAGGTGCGGCAGTCCTGGCGTGCCGGCCGGTCGGACGGCTGGGCGGCGATGGCGCTGCCCGTACCGGTGATCCCGACGACCGCGGCGATCAAGGCGCCGGTCATGACCCTCTTCATATGCTTTCTCCCCCGTCGTGCACATCAGCCAACGGACCTCATCGTCCCCGGGGCATGTGGCGACAAAACGCCTTCAAAGGTCAAGAAAGCGACTAAACGGCCAGGTTAGCGCTCCAGTGGTTCGGGACGTGCGGAGGGCCGCCGTCCGCGTGCTGCGGACTCCAGGTGCACAGCCAAGTCATCGATGTACTTCGCCGCGATGCCGCGTCGGCCCCGCCTCGCTTCTACGGGCTGTTGAAGGCGTCAGCGGCCTTCCTCGCGACCGCCATGCTGGTCCAGGGCATCACCGCGGGCCAGCTCCTGGACGGCGCCGAGAACGGCCTCGAAATGCACCGGGGCACCACCGGTGTCGTCATCGTCGCCCTGCTCGTCACCATTGTCGCCGCGCTTCTGGTGCGGCGCGGCGGCGGATCGGCCCGTCCCCTGGCCGGCAGCCTGGTGGCCGCCGTTCTCACCGGCGCCCAGATGGCCCTGGGAAACAGCGGCGAGACCGCCGTCCATGTCCCGCTCGGCGTCGCGCTCATGGGCATCGGCACCGCCCTGGTCACCCAGGTATGGAGGCAGCCGCAGGTCAGCGGAGCCTGATCGGCGTGGCGGACGCGTCCCCCCGATCCGGCTCCCCGGTCACACGGCGTCCGCCGTGCCGGTCATAAGGGTGACTCCCCATATCCCTCGAAAACACAAGGAGATGAGCATGGCAATGGAGAGCGCGGACCCGGCGGGCGGGCCGGGTTCGGAAGGGTCCAGAACGGCGAGCGCGGATCCGAAGCGATGGCTGATCCTCGCCGTCATCTGCACCGCCCAGCTCATGGTCGTCCTCGATGCGACGGTGATGAACCTCGCGCTGCCTCCGGCGCAGGAGGACCTGGGCTTCAGCGACGCCGACCGGCAGTGGATCCTGACCGCCTACCTGCTGGCGTTCGGGAGCCTGCTGCTGTTCTGCGGGCGGCTCGCCGACCTGATCGGCAACAAGGTGACCTTCCTCGTCGGTGTGGCCGGCTTCGCCGGCGCCTCCGCCGTCGGCGGCGCCGCGACCACCTTCGAGATGCTGGTGGCGGCGCGCGCCGGTCAGGGGGTCTTCGCCGCGCTGCTGGCGCCGGCCGCCCTGTCGCTGCTGGCCACGACGTTCACCGACCCGAAGGAGCGAGGCAAGGCGTTCGGCGCCTTCGGCGCGGTCGCGGCCAGCGGCGCGGGCGTGGGGCTGATCGTCGGCGGTGCGCTGACCTCCGCGCTGTCCTGGCGGTGGTGCATGTACATCAACGTGGCCTTCGCCGCGTTGGCGCTGCTCGGCGCCGCGCTACCGATGGGCGGCAAGCGCAGGCCGGGTGTCCGGCTGGACATCCCCGGCGTGCTGATGGTGTCGGGCGGCATGTTCTGCGTCGTCTACGGCTTCTCCAACGCCGCGGAGGAGAGCTGGGGCACGCCGTCGACGTGGGGCTTCCTCGCAGCCGGCGCGGCGCTGCTGGCCGTCTTCGGCTTCTGGCAGACGCGCGCCGCGCAGCCGCTGCTGCCGCCCCGCGTCATCCTCGACCGCACCCGCGGCGGCGGCTACCTCACCATGCTGATCGTCGGGGGCGGGGTGTTCGGCATCTTCCTGTTCCTCGTCTACTACATGCAGACCACCCTGGGGTACTCGGCGATCACCTCCGGCGTGGCCCTGCTGCCGATGGTGGTGTTCACCGGCGTGGGCGCCAACGTGGGCAACGTCCGGCTGATGCCGCGGTACGGCCCGAGGCCGCTGGTCTTCGCCGGCCTGGCGTTCAGCGCGGCGGGCGCGGCCTGGCTGACCGGGATCGGCGTGGACTCGGGCTACGCGGCGGCCCTGCTCGGACCGACCATGGTCGCCGGCCTGGGCATGGGGCTGCTGTTCGCCGCGGGGCTCCAGACCGGCACCCATGGCGTGGGGGCGGAGGACGCGGGCGTCGCCTCGGCGACGCTCCAGATCGGGCAGCAGCTCGGCGGCGCGATCGGCACCGCGCTGCTCAACACGATCGCGGCCAGCGCCGTCACCGACTACCTGGAGAGCAACGCTCGGGGGAAGCCCGGTCCGGAACTGATCGAGCTCGCGGCGATCGACGGCTACACCACGGTGTTCTGGTGGTGCGCCGGGATCTTCGCGGCCGGCGCCGTCATCTGCAGCACGATCCTGCGCGGCGGCCCGCTGCCCCCGTCCGAAGCCGGCGCTCCCGCCGGAGACGGCGGTGCCTCCGCCGGTGAGCCGATGGGGAAGGCCGAAGCGGCACGGACCTGACGAACGAACGCCGTGCCGGAGCCGTCATCCGTGCCGCCCAGCGGTGTCCGGGCGCCGACCCCCACCGACGGCACCTCGATGAACCCGACCGACCAGCCCGCGTACGTACCGACCGAAGAGAGGTGACCAGATGAGCGAACACGACTGGCTGGCCGACCGGTTCGAGAACGATCGCCGCCGCTTGCACAACGTGGCGTATCGGCTGCTCGGCTCGCCGACCGAGGCGGACGACGCCGTCCAGGAGACCTGGATCCGGCTGAGCCGCTCGGACACCAGTGCCGTGGAGAACCTGAGCGGCTGGCTCACGACGGTCGTGGCCCGGGTGTCGCTGAACATGCTCCAGTCACGGAAGTCGCGCCGCGAGGATCTCATCGAGGCGGCCGAGGCGGCAGAGGCGGACCCGTCGATCGACCCGGAGCAGGAGGCTCTCTCCGCGGATTCCGTCGGCCTCGCCATGCTCGTCGTCCTCGAAAGGCTCACACCCGCCGAGCGGCTGGCGTTCGTGCTGCACGACGTCTTCGGAGTCCCGTTCGAGGAGATCGCGACCATCGCGGACCGCTCTCCCGCCGCGGCCCGCAAGCTGGCCAGCCGCGCCCGCCGCCGCATCCGGCAGGCCGACCTGAACCCGGCCGGCGGCGGCGGCGCGGGCTCGGACGGCGCCGCCGGTCCTCACAGGGCCGCCGGTGCCAATGGCACCGCCAGTCCCGGCGGCGGCGACGCGGGCGCCGGTCAGGCGGGCACCAAGGCCGAGCTCGTCCGGGCCTTCCTGGCCGCCTCCCGCGGCGGCAACTTCGAGCTGCTGCTGGCCACGCTCGACCCCGACATCGTGGTTCGCCCCGATGAGACCGTCGCCCGGTCGGCGGTCGAGACCGGGGTCCACGGCGCCGGGCAGACCCCCGTCGACTCCGAGATCCGCGGCGCCGACGCCGTCGCCCGCGCCTTCGCCGGACGCGCCTGGGCCCCGCGCATGGCCCTCATCGACGGATCCGCCGGCCTGGTGTGGGCCCCGGACGACCAGCCGCGCGTCGCGTTCCGCTTCACCGTCGACGGCAGCAGGATCACCGCCATCGACATCCAGGGCGATCTGGCCGGCCTCACCATCGTTTTCTGCTGAACAGGCGGAAGGCCGCCGCCCGCGTGTCGCGGGCGGCGGCCTTCCTTCGTGCCTTGCGTGTGCCTTACCGGTTGTACTGGCCGAAGTCGTACTCCTCCAGCGGCACGGCCTCGCCGGACCCCTGGCCGAAGGCGTACTCGGCGCCGTCGTCGTAGGAGCCGACGGAGTACACCGCCGCCTTGGCCTCCTCGGTGGGCTCGACCCGGACGTTGCGGTACTGCGGCATGCCGGTACCGGCCGGGATGAGCTTGCCGATGATGACGTTCTCCTTGAGGCCCAGCAGCGGGTCGCTCTTGGCGTGCATCGCGGCCTCGGTGAGCACCCGGGTCGTCTCCTGGAAGGACGCCGCCGACAGCCACGACTCGGTCGCGAGCGAGGCCTTGGTGATGCCCATCAGGACGGGACGGCCGGCGGCGGGAACCCCGCCCTCGGCCACGACGGACCGGTTGCGCCCCTCGAAGATCGGCCGCTCGATCAGGTCACCGGGCAGCAGGTCGGTGTCGCCCGACTCGAGGATGTTCACCCGCTTCAGCATCTGGCGGACGATGATCTCGATGTGCTTGTCGTGGATCGACACGCCCTGCGACCGGTAGACCTCCTGGACCTCCTGGACCAGGTGGAGTTGCACGGCGCGGGGACCGAGGATGCGCAGCACCTCGTGCGGGTTGATCGCGCCCGCGATGAGCTGCTGGCCGACGCCGACGGCCTCGCCCTCCTTGACCAGGAGGCGGGACCGCATCGGCACCGGGTAGGCGATCTCGTCGGAGCCGTCGTCCGGGACGACGACGACCTTGCGGGCCTTCTCCGTCTCGTCGATCTTGACGCGGCCGGCGACCTCGCTGATCGGGGCCACACCCTTGGGGATGCGGGCCTCGAACAGCTCCTGGACGCGCGGCAGACCGTGCGTGATGTCGCCGCCCGCCACACCACCGGTGTGGAAGGTCCGCATGGTGAGCTGCGTGCCGGGCTCGCCGATCGACTGCGCGGCGATGATGCCGACGGCCTCGCCGACGTCGACCCGCTTGCCGGTGGCCAGCGAACGGCCGTAGCAGGCGGCGCAGACGCCGATCTTGGCCTCGCAGACCAGGGCGCTGCGGGTGCGGACCTTGTCCACGCCCGCCTCGACCAGGCGCGACACGACCGCGTCGGACAGGTCGGTGTCGGCCGGGAAGATGACCGTCCCGTCGACGACGACGTCCTCGGCGATCGTGCGGCCGACCAGGCTCGTCTCCGAGGTGGCCAGCTTGACCAGGGTGCCGTCGGACAGCTTGTCGGCGACCTCGAAGGGGATCGTGCGGTCGGTGCCGCAGTCCTCCTCGCGGACGATGACGTCCTGCGCGACGTCCACCAGGCGCCGGGTCAGGTAGCCCGAGTCGGCGGTGCGCAGCGCGGTGTCGGCCAGGCCCTTGCGGGCGCCGTGCGTCGAGATGAAGTACTCGACGACCGACAGGCCCTCGCGGAACGACGACTTGATCGGACGCGGGATGGTCTCGCCCTTGGGGTTGGAGACCAGGCCGCGCATGCCGGCGATCTGGCGGAGCTGCAGCGGGTTGCCGCGGGCACCCGACTGGATCATCATCCAGATCGGGTTGTCCTTCGGGAACGCCGCCTCCATGTCCACCGCGACGTCCGCGGTGGCCTTGTTCCAGATCTCGATGAGCTCCTGCTTGCGCTCATCGTCGGTGATCAGGCCGCGGTTGAACTCCCGCTGCACCTTCTCGGCCCGCTGCTCGTAGCCGCCCAGGATCTCCGCCTTGTTCGGCGGCGCGAGCACGTCGTCGATCGCGATCGTCACACCGGACCTGGTCGCCCAGTGGAACCCGGTGCTCTTCAGCGCGTCGAGGGCGTTGGCGACGGCGACCTTCGGGTAGGTCTCCGCCAGCTCGTTCACGATCGCCGACAGCTGCTTCTTGCTGATCTCGTCGTCGACGAACGGGAAGTCGTCCGGCAGCGTCTCGTTGAACATCGCGCGGCCGAGCGTGGTCTCCAGCCGGTACGGCTGGCCCGGCTCGTAGCCCTCCGGCGCGATCCAGTCGCGCGGCGGCGGGATGTCCTTCAGCCGCAGCTGGATCTTCGCCTGCAGGGCCAGCTCGCCCCGGTCGTAGGCCATGATCGCCTCGGCGGCCGACCCGAACGCGCGGCCTTCGCCGACGGCCCCGTCCTTCTGCGTCGTCAGCCAGTACAGGCCGATCACCATGTCCTGGGTGGGCATGGTGACGGGCTTGCCGTCCGACGGCTTCAGGATGTTGTTGGTCGACAGCATCAGGATGCGCGCCTCGGCCTGCGCCTCGGCCGACAGCGGCAGGTGCACGGCCATCTGGTCGCCGTCGAAGTCCGCGTTGAACGCGGTGCAGACGAGCGGGTGGATCTGGATGGCCTTGCCCTCGACCAGCTGCGGCTCGAACGCCTGGATGCCGAGACGGTGCAGGGTCGGCGCCCGGTTCAGCAGCACCGGGTGCTCGGTGATGACCTCTTCCAGCACGTCCCACACGACCGGGCGGGCCCGCTCGACCATCCGCTTGGCGGACTTGATGTTCTGTGCGTGGTTGAGGTCGACGAGCCGCTTCATGACGAACGGCTTGAACAGCTCCAGCGCCATCTGCTTGGGCAGGCCGCACTGGTGCAGCTTCAGCTGCGGGCCGACGACGATGACCGAACGGCCGGAGTAGTCGACGCGCTTGCCCAGCAGGTTCTGCCGGAACCGTCCCTGCTTGCCCTTGAGCATGTCGGACAGCGACTTCAGCGGACGGTTGCCCGGCCCGGTGACCGGGCGGCCGCGGCGGCCGTTGTCGAACAGCGCGTCGACGGCCTCCTGCAGCATCCGCTTCTCGTTGTTGACGATGATCTCGGGCGCGCCCAGGTCGAGCAGGCGCTTGAGCCGGTTGTTCCGGTTGATGACGCGGCGGTACAGGTCGTTCAGGTCGGACGTCGCGAAACGGCCGCCGTCCAGCTGCACCATCGGACGCAGGTCCGGCGGGATCACCGGGATGCAGTCCAGCACCATGCCGAGCGGGCTGTTGCGGGTGTTGAGGAACGCGGAGACGACCTTCAGCCGCTTGAGGGCGCGGGCCTTCTTCTGGCCCTTGCCGGTGCGGATGATGTCGCGCAGCTTCTCGGCCTCGGCGTCGAGGTCGAAGTTCTGCAGCCGGGCCTGGATGGCCGCGGCTCCCATGCCGCCCTCGAAGTACTTGCCGAACCGGTCGCGCATCTCGCGGTAGAGCAGCTCGTCGCCCTCCAGGTCCTGGACCTTGAGGTTCTTGAAGCGGCTCCAGACCTCGTCGAGACGGTCGATCTCGCGCTGCGCGCGGTCGCGCAGCTGCTTCATCTCCCGCTCGGCGCCGTCGCGCACCTTGCGCTTCTGGTCGGCCTTCGCGCCGGCCTCCTCCAGCTCCGCCAGGTCGCCCTCCAGCTTCTGCTGGCGGGCCTCGACCTGCGCGTCGCGGGCCTGCTCGATCTGCTGGCGCTCCACGGAGATGTGGGCCTCCAGCGTCGGCAGGTCGCGGTCGCGCCGCTCGGCGTCCACGCTGGTGATCATGTAGGCCGCGAAGTAGATGATCTTCTCGAGATCCTTCGGGGCCAGGTCCAGCAGGTAGCCGAGGCGGGACGGGACGCCCTTGAAGTACCAGATGTGCGTGACGGGCGCGGCCAGCTCGATGTGGCCCATCCGCTCACGGCGCACCTTGGCCCGGGTCACCTCGACGCCGCAGCGCTCGCAGATGATGCCCTTGAACCGGACGCGCTTGTACTTACCGCAGTAGCACTCCCAGTCCCGGGTAGGACCGAAGATCTTCTCGCAGAAGAGCCCGTCCTTCTCCGGCTTGAGGGTCCGGTAGTTGATCGTCTCCGGCTTCTTCACCTCGCCGTGCGACCACTGGCGGATGTCGTCAGCGGTCGCCAGGCCGATGCGTAGCTCGTCGAAGAAGTTGACGTCAAGCAACAGATTTCCCCTTGAGTTGATCAGACCTCTTCGACACTGCTCGGCTCACGCCGGGACAGGTCGATGCCGAGCTCCTCCGCCGCACGGAAGACGTCCTCGTCGGTGTCGCGCATCTCGATGGACATGCCGTCGCTGGAGAGCACCTCGACGTTGAGGCACAGCGACTGCATCTCCTTGATGAGCACCTTGAAGGACTCGGGAATGCCGGGCTCGGGGATGTTCTCGCCCTTGACGATGGCCTCGTACACCTTCACGCGGCCGAGGACGTCGTCGGACTTGATGGTCAGCAGCTCCTGGAGGGCGTAGGCGGCGCCGTACGCCTCCAGCGCCCACACCTCCATCTCACCGAAACGCTGGCCGCCGAACTGGGCCTTACCGCCGAGCGGCTGCTGGGTGATCATGGAGTACGGGCCGGTCGAGCGCGCGTGGATCTTGTCGTCGACCAGGTGGAGCAGCTTGAGGATGTAGATGTAGCCGACCGAGATCGGGTCCGTGTAGGGCTCGCCCGTACGGCCGTCGAACAGCCGCGCCTTGCCGCCCGGCTCGACCATGCGGTCGCCGTCGCGGTTGGGCAGGGTGCTCGCGATCAGGCCGGTGACGTCGTCCTCGCGGGCGCCGTCGAACACGGGCGTGGCGGTCTTCGTCCACGGCTCGGCCTCGTCGGCGCCGATCGCCTTGAGGGCCTTCTGCCAGTCCTCCGAGTCGCCCTCGACCTTCCAGCCGCGGGAGGCGACCCAGCCGAGGTGGGTCTCCAGGACCTGCCCCACGTTCATGCGTCCGGGGACGCCGAGCGGGTTCAGGACGATGTCGACCGGCGTGCCGTCCTCCATGAACGGCATGTCCTCGACCGGGAGGACCTTGGAGATGACGCCCTTGTTGCCGTGCCGTCCGGCCAGCTTGTCGCCGTCGGTGATCTTGCGCTTCTGGGCGACGTACACCCGGACCAGCTCGTTCACGCCGGGCGGGAGCTCGTCGCCTTCGTCGCGGGAGAACACCCGGACGCCGATGACCTTGCCCTGCTCGCCGTGCGGCACCTTCAGCGAGGTGTCGCGGACCTCACGGGCCTTCTCACCGAAGATCGCCCGCAGCAGCCGCTCCTCCGGGGTCAGCTCGGTCTCGCCCTTGGGCGTGACCTTGCCGACCAGGATGTCGCCGGGGACGACGTCGGCGCCGATGCGGATGATGCCGCGCTCGTCGAGGTCGGCCAGGACCTCCTCGGAGACGTTCGGGATGTCCCGGGTGATCTCCTCGGGGCCCAGCTTGGTGTCGCGGGCGTCGACCTCGTGCTCCTCGATGTGGATCGAGGAGAGGACGTCGTCCTGCACCAGGCGCTGGCTGAGGATGATGGCGTCCTCGTAGTTGTGGCCCTCCCACGGCATGAACGCCACGAGGAGGTTCTTGCCGAGCGCCATCTCTCCGTCGTCGGTGCACGGACCGTCGGCGACGACCTGGCCGAGCTCGACCCGCTGGCCCTCCTCGACGATCGGCTTCTGGTTGAAGCACGTGCCCTGGTTGGACCGCTTGAACTTGGCGACGCGGTACGTCGTCCGCGTGCCGTCGTCGTTCATGACGGTCACGTAGTCGGCGGAGACCTCCTCGACGACGCCGGCCTTCTCGGCCGTGATGACGTCGCCGGCGTCGGTCGCGGCGCGGTACTCCATGCCGGTGCCGACCAGCGGCGCCTCGCTGCGCAGCAGCGGGACGGACTGGCGCTGCATGTTGGAGCCCATGAGCGCGCGGTTGGCGTCGTCGTGCTCCAGGAACGGGATCATCGCGGTGGCGACCGAGGTCATCTGCCGCGCCGAGACGTCCATGTACTGGACCTCGCGGGCGGGGACGAGTTCGACCTCGGCGCCCTTGAGGCGGACCAGGACGCGGTCGTCGACGAACGTGCCGTCGTCGTTGATCAGCGAGTTGGCCTGCGCGACGACGAAGCGGTCCTCCTCGTCGGCGGTCAGGTAGTCGATCTGGTCGGTGACGATGCCGTCGGTGACCCGGCGGTAGGGCGTCTCGACGAACCCGAACGGGTTCACCCGGCCGTACGCGGCGAGCGAGCCGATCAGCCCGATGTTCGGGCCTTCCGGCGTCTCGATCGGGCACATGCGGCCGTAGTGGGACGGGTGGACGTCGCGGACCTCCATGCCCGCCCGCTCACGCGACAGACCACCGGGACCCAGCGCGGACAGCCGCCGCTTGTGCGTCAGCCCGGCCAGCGGGTTGGTCTGGTCCATGAACTGCGACAGCTGGCTGGTGCCGAAGAACTCCTTGATGGAGGCGACGACCGGCCGGATGTTGATCAGGGTCTGCGGCGTGATCGCCTCGACGTCCTGGGTGGTCATCCGCTCGCGGACGACGCGCTCCATCCGGGCCAGACCCAGGCGGACCTGGTTCTGGATCAGCTCGCCCACGGTGCGCAGGCGCCGGTTGCCGAAGTGGTCGATGTCGTCGACCTCGATCGGCACCGGGACCGCGCTGAGGGTCGCCTCCTCCTCGCCGGCGTGCAGCCGGACGAGGTACTCGATCGTGGAGACGATGTCGTCCTCGGTGAGCGTGCCCTGGTTCATGTCCAGGTCGAGGCCGAGCTTCTTGTTGATCTTGTAGCGCCCGACCTTGGCGACGTCGTAGCGCTTCGGGTTGAAGTACAGGTTCTCCAGCAGCGTCTGCGCGGACTCGCGCGTCGGCGGCTCACCCGGGCGCAGCTTGCGGTAGATGTCCAGGAGAGCATCATCTTGGCCGGAGGTGTGGTCCTTCTCCAGGGTGACGTTGATCGACTCGTAGGAGCCGAAGCGCTCACGGATGCGCGCCTCGTCCCAGCCGAGGGCCTTGAGCAGCACGGTGACGGGCTGCTTGCGCTTGCGGTCGATGCGAACGCCGACGTTGTCGCGCTTGTCGATCTCGAACTCGAGCCAGGCCCCACGGCTCGGGATGACCCGGCAGCCGTAGATGTCCTTGTCGGACGCCTTGTCGAGAGCCCGGTCGAAGTAGACGCCGGGCGAGCGGACCAGCTGGGAGACGACCACCCGCTCTGTGCCGTTGATGATGAAGGTGCCCTTCGGGGTCATGAGCGGGAAGTCGCCCATGAACACCGTCTGGCTCTTGATCTCACCGGTGGTGTTGTTGATGAACTCCGCCGTGACGAACATGGGGGCGGAGTAGGTCATGTCCTTGTCCTTGCACTCCTCGACGGAGTACTTGGGCGGCTCGAACCGGTGGTCGCGGAACGACAGGGACATGGTCCCGGAGAAGTCTTCGATCGGACTGATCTCTTCGAAGATCTCCTCCAGCCCCGACTGGGTCGGGACGCTCTTACTTCCGGCCTTCTGGGCCGCCTCGACCCGGGCCTTCCACCTCTCGTTGCCCAGCAGCCAGTCAAAGGAGTTGGTCTGCAGAGCAAGGAGGTCCGGGACTTCGAGCGGCTCCTTGATGCGCGCGAAGGAGACGCGGTTCGGACCGGTTGCGGTATTCGAGGCGTTGCGCGAGGCTGCCAAGAGTGGTCCTTCCGAGGGCTCGCGGCGTATAACTGACGACACGCACGCCAGACGATCCACGTCCGAGACCTGCACAAGGGGGTCCAAAAGGGACCACGGCAGGGGTGCTCTCACACGCGGATAGTCAGAGGGCAGCGCAAAGGGGCAGTGTAGCCGACTGGTACACCGCTCGCAACTCTAGCGCCGCAGTATGCATCACGTTGCCATGGAGCATCGCCCCTCAGCGCCTCTCAGTCAAGAGCGGACTTGGACTTTTCGGGCCCTGACCTGCAGTGAGGAACGCCATAGTTTAAGCCTTCGCCCGGCGTAGATCAGTTGGGCCGTGTAACGCCGTCGAGCGGCCACCTCCAGGTGGGGCGGCCGCTCGATCGTTTCGGTGTCGCGGGGGTCTGCGCGTCAGGAGATGACGGTCAGTTCGGACGCCAGCCATGTGCCGTCGTCCTCGACCATCGTCATCTTGATGCGCAGCGGTTCGGGGAGCCGCTGCTCCTTGTCGTCCTTGGTGACCGAGGAGCGGTTGGCGTAGACGAGCGTGACGACCTTGTCGGGCGTCGCGCTCACCACGCCCACCTTCATCACCGTCGTGGTGGAGATGGCCTGCTGCCGGACGGCGACGGTCTTGAGCTCCTGGGCGAGCTTCTCGTACTGGGTACGCAGCTTGCCCGTCGTGGTGGCGGACGCGGCCTTCAGGTCGGCGTCGAGCGTCTGGTAGTCGTACGATGACAGCTTCTGGGCCGCGCGGGACGAGGCCATCGAAGCCTCCTTGGCCGCCGCCTCGGTCGCCCTCTGCTCGCCGACCTTCATGGCGAGCATCGTCGTGCCGGCACCGAGCGCGATCGTCAGGACGGCCAGGACGACGATGACCGTCGAAAGCCCGCCCGCACGGATGCGGCGGCGGGGCTCGTCCTCGCCCTCTTCGCCCTCGTCGTCTTCGTCGTCTTCGTCGTCGTTCTCGGTGTCCTCGGCGTCCTCGACGGGTTCCGCGTCGGCGGAGGTGGCCTCAGAAGCGTCTGAGTCGTCCTCTGCCGCGTCGTCACCGTCCGACGCGCCTTCGGAGACCTTCCGGGCACGCCGGGGCTCCTCCAGCGCCCTGACGTCTTCCTCGGAGTCCCCTTCGGGGTCTTCCGGGCCTTCGGCCTCTTCGGCCTCTTCGGCTTCGACGGCGGCCTCGTCCGCGGCGATCTGCGCGAGCCGCGCGGCCTCCTTGGCCTTGGCGGCGGCCTCCTCCGCCAGCCGGGCGGCCTCGGCGGCCTCCTCGGCCTTCGCGGCGCGCTCCTCGGCCTTGGCCGCGCGGTCGGCGGCCTCCTCGGCTTCCTCGGCGGCCTTGTCCGCCTTCGTCGCCGGCTTCTTGCCGGCGTCCTTGGGCGCGTTCTTGTCCTTCGGGGAGCGCTTGCCCCGGCCGAGCATCGTCACGGGACAACCTCCAGTCCGGACACGAGCCAGCGGTCGTCGACCCGCGTGAGGTCCATCTGGTAGCGGTACGCCTGCGGCGTTCCGTTCTTCACCTTGTCGTTGGTGACGGTCCCGTTCAGGGAGACCATCACCTCGGCGGAGTCGTCGTCGATGGACACCAGCGCGGCCTCGACGTCGCTCACCGTCGACTTCGCCTTCGCCTTGGTGACCTGGTCCATGAAGACCTTCGACTGGGACGCCAGCTTGTTCTTCAGGTCACCGGTGGTCCCGGCCACGATGCGGTCCAGGTCGCGCTGGGCGGTCTCGGCGTTCAGCGACATCAGGTTGACGCCCATCTGCCGCGCCGACTGGATCGCCTTCGCCTTCTGGTCGGCCTCGCCCTTGTTCTGGAGGGTGATCACGCCGAGCCAGCCGGCCGCGATGGCGAGGCCGGCGACGACGACGCTCAGCACGACGACGCTCACCAGGGGGAGCCGGCGCCTCATCGGGTCCGCCCTCCCGGATTCACTGGCTCAGCGGTCCGAGCAGGAGCCACTTCCACGAGTTTTCCTCTCCCAACTCACGGGTACCGGCGCTGCGGGGCATGACGTAGCGCTTGCCGTCGGGTCCGTAGACCGCACCGGTCGTTGGATCGTATCCAGCGAATTCGACTGAATTTGCCGGATACGACAGGTACAACCGGTTATTCGTCAGCTGTGCGGTGGGGGCGGGTGCGGCCTGGGTCTTGCCCGAGGTCTTGCCGTCGCTCTTGGCCTCCGACTTGCCCCCGTCACCGTCGCCGTCGTCCGCGTACGCGCCGCCCTCCGGGAACCCGGCGCCCGCGGTCGCGCCCGGCGGGACCTGCGGGTACGGCGCGATCGCGTCGGCCGGGAAGTTGCGCGGGCCGCGGACGGCGGTGGGCGCGTCCTTCGGCGCCTTGCAGCCGGTGTCCAGGCGCGGCTTCTTCTTGGACGTGTCCTGCGGCCAGCGGCGCTTCACCTTCTCGTAGCCGTCGGTGCACGGAGGCGGCGAGTCGATGTTGAGCGCGAGACCCAGATGCTGGGTTCCGTCGCCGGGCGTGACGGTGAACGCGCCCGCGACCGTCACCGGGTAAAGGATGAACAGCGAACGCAGGCCCGCCTTGCGCGACGAGATGATCTGGCCGGTGGTGGTGAGGTTCGCCAGAAGGACGGGCAGCGTCGGCGCGAGCTGGTTGATGGCCTTGTGCGTCTCGTCCACCGCGCCCGGCACGCCGTCGATGGTGCTGCGCAGCGCCGGGTCGTCGTTGCGGAGCGAGGTGCTCAGCTCGTTCAGGTTCCGTGCGAAGCCCCGGATGTTGGCGCCCTGCCCGCGCTGGGTGTCCAGGACGGTCACGCTGTTGTCCAGCAGCCGCTTGGTGTCGGGGTAGGCCTGCTCGGCCGTCTTCAGCAGCCGGTCGGTGTCGTCCAGGATCGACTGCAGGTCCTCGGCGGAGCCGGAGAACGCCTTGTTCAGCTCGTCCACGATGACGCCGAGGTCCTTGGTGTTCACCGATCCGACGAGCGAGTCGACGTTGCGCAGCAGCTCGGCGGTGGACACCGGCAGCTCGGTGCGCGACCGGGGGATCGTGTACGGCTCGTCCTCGTCCAGGTACGGCCCGCCCTTCTTGGTGGGCTGCAGGTCGATGTACTGCTCGCCGACCGCCGACCGGTTCGCCACGATGGCCTTCGTGCCCTCGCGCGGGATCCGCTCGCCGCGTTCGAGTTCCAGCTTGACGCGGATGCCGTCCTTGGTCAGCTCGATGGGCCCGACGCGTCCGACCGGGACGCCCCGGTAGGTGACCTCGGCGTTGGTGAACACGCCCCCCGAGTCGGTGAGGTCGACGTAGGCGACGTACTGCCGGCCGAGCAGGTCGCGGCCGATCCCGATGTAGTTGACGGACACGATCGCCACGCCGACGACGGTGATCACCGCGAAGGCGATCAGCTGGAAGATGATGCCGCGCTTGAGGATCACGAGAGGCCCCCCGTCATCAGGGTCCGCAGACCGCCGTCACCGGACTGCGGGCCGAGCGCGCCCGGACGTCCCTGCTGGTTCCCCTGCTGGTTCGTCCCGGGTCCGCCGGAACCGCCGGGCAGCCCCGGCACCCCGCCGGCGCCGCCGCCCGGTGCCTGCGGCAGCACGCCCAGCGGGGTGTCGGGCAGCGTCACGTTCGGCACCTGGAGCATGCCGCGCATCTCCTTGCCGCTGCCCAGAAGCCCCTCTAGGTCGGTGCCGCCGAGCAGGTTGTGCGCGATGGACTCGAAGTCGAGGTCGAGGGTCAGGTGGACGTTGCCGTAGTCGCCCTCGATCACGTTCTGGAACGTGGCGGGGAACGGGAACGTGATCAGCGTTTCCAGCGACTGCGGCAGGTCGGAGCCGGCCTTGTTGAGGTTCCGCAGGATCTTGTCGAGGTTCTGCAGGTTGGCGAGCAGGTCCGCCTTCGACTGGTCGATCACGTAGGTGGTGGTGCGGCTGAGCTTGTTCAGCGCGACCAGCATCTTGGTGAGGTCGGCGCGGTTGCGTTCGAGGACGGCGATCGCCGGGCCGGTCTCGTCGATGGTGTCCCGGATCGTCTTGCGCTCGTCCGCCAGCTTGCCGCTGAGGCGGTCGATGCTGTCCAGCGCCCGGGTGATCGCGGCGCGGTTGCGGTCCAGCGTCCCGGCGAAGGTGTCGACCCGGTGCAGCACCGACTTGATCGTGGACTCCCGGCCGCCCATCGCGGCCTGCAGCTCGTGGCTGATCGTGGAGATCTGCTCCAGCCCGCCGCCGTTCAGCAGCAGCGACATCGCCGACAGCACCTCTTCGATCTCGGTGCCGTGGGTCGTGCGGTTCAGCGGGATCAGGTCGCCCTCGCCGAGCTCCCCGGACGGGGGCTCGTTCTTCGGCGGGTCGATCTGCACGAACTTCTCGCCGAGGAGGCTGGTCTGGCCGATCGTGGCGACGGAGTTGTCGGGAAGCTTGACGTCCCCGCGCACCTTGACGGTGACGACGGCGTGCCAGCCGCGCTGCCCGCCCGGCGCGCCGGCGAGCTCGATGTCCTCGACCTGGCCGACCGAGACGTCGTTGACCTTGACCGTCGACTGCGGGACGAGGTCCAGCACGTTCGCGAACTCGATCTTCACGGTCTTCGGGTTCGAGCCGAGGTCCGGGCCGCCGGGCAGCGGCAGCGACGCGACGCCGTTGAACGAGCATCCCGACAGTGCCGTCACGCCCGCGACCGCGGTGACGGCGAACAGCCGTGCGCGGCGGCCGGCGAGACGTCCCGCCCGGCGCACACGCCGTGTCGTGCTCATCGGCCACCTCCAGGCAGCAGCGCGGTGATGTCCCTGGGCTTGCTCTGCGGCGCGGCGGCGTTGGTCCCGCCGCCCTGGTTCGGCCGGCTCGACTGCGCCGACTTGGGCGGGCCCTGCGGGCCGTACGCGTCCGGCGGGATCGGCACCGGGTCGTAGTGGGTGGTCAGCGCCGTGATCCAGGACAGGTCCAGGTGCAGGCCCGTCAGCGCCTTGCCGATGCCGTTGTACGGCTTGACGAAGTCGAGGCATTCCTTGGCGGGCGTCCCGACCGAGTACGCCAGCGAGCAGACCCAGTCGGCCAGGTCGTGGAACTGGCGGAAGTTGTTGCGGGTGTGGATGGTGCCGCTGATCGGGTCGTACGCGCGGGCCAGGTTGTTGATGGCCAGCGGGCCGGCCGTGAGGATCTCGGCCAGCGCGTCCTTCTCCTTCACCAGCACGCCGGTGATCTGGGCGAGCTGCCGGACATTCGCGGCAAGCTCACCGCGGTTGTCCTTGACGAACCGCTGCACGTTCCGCAGCGTCGGGGCGAGGGTGTTGAGGGCCGCGCTCAGCTCCTCCTTCTCCCCCGCGAGCTGCGCCGACACCTGGTTGAGGTGCCCGCTGAACGACTTGATCTGCTGGTCGTTCGCCTTCATCGCGTCGGTGATGATCCGCAGGTTCCTGATCGTCTCGGCGATGTCGCCGCGATCGGTGCTGAGGGTGCTGAGCGCCTTGGAGGTGTCCTCGATCGTCGCCCGTATGTCGTCGCCCTGCCCCTCCAGGTTCGCGGCGCCGACGTTCAGCAGCCGCGACAGCGACCCGGTGCCGTCCTGGCCCGGCGCGTTGGCGCCCTCCGGGCCGAGGGCCTTGCTGAGGTCGTTCAGGCTGCCGCCGATCTGGTCGATCTCGACGGGCACCGCGGTGCGGCTCGTGGTCAGCGTCGCCCCGTCGGCCAGGACCGCGCCGCCCTTGTAGACGGGGGTGAGCTGGATGTAGCGGTCGGCGACGAGCGTCTGGTTGATGATGACCGCCTGCGCGTTGGCGGGCACCTTGTACTTGGCGTCGTACTTCAGCTCGACCTTCACCGAGTCGCCCACCGGGTCGACCTTCGTGACCCGGCCGACCGGGATGCCGAGGATGCGGACGTCGGCGCCCTCGTACAGGCCGACGGTCTTGGTGAAGTACGCCGTCATGTGACGCTGCTTCGGCTCCTGGAGGATCAGCAGGAGCGCGGCAGCCAGCACCGCGACGGCGAGGATGACGCCGCCGAGGCGAAGGATGGATGCTGAATTGCGCACTGGAACCTGCCTGCTCACGGGAGGAACGGCAACGGGTTGTCGCCTGTGACACCGGTCTGGCCGCCGCCGGACGGCCCGTTGCCGGTGCCGTTGCCGGACTGGCCGCCCTGCTTCTTGGGCGTGTTCCCGCCTGCGGTCGGGGCGTCCGCGATGGAGGCGGGGATCGGGATGAGGTTCTGGATCCAGGAGTCGAACCAGCGTCCGGTGCCGGTGACGTCGGCGAACTGCCGGGAGAACGGCGCGAACAGCTGGAGGATCCGGTCCAGGTTCTGCTGGTTCTTCAGCAGCACCTTGTTGACCTTCGCCAGGTTGTCCAACATCGGCTGGAGCTGCTTCTCGTTCTCCTTGATCAGCGCGTTCACCTGCTGGGACAGGGTCACGGTCCGGATCAGGAGCTGGTGGATGACCTGGCGCCGCGCCTGCACGGCCTGCAGCACCTTGTCGCCGTCCTGGACGAGCTTGGCGAAGTCCTGGTTGCGGTCCGCGAGCAGCTCCGACACGCTCTTGGCCCGGCCGGCCAGCTCGTGCAGTTCCTCGTCACGGGACGCGATCGTGTCCGACAGCCGCCGCAGCCCCTTCAGCGACGCCCGGATCTCCTCGGGGGAGTTCTCGAACGTCTCCGACAGCACGTCGAACGACTGGGCGACCAGCTTCGGATCGATCGCCTCGACCCGCCGGCTCAGCTCGCTGATCGCCGGGACGACCTCGAACGGGACGTGGGTCCGCTCGACCGGGATGGTGCGGCCCAGCTCTCCCTTGCCGCGCGGGATGAGCTCCAGGTAGTGCGCGCCCAGCACCGTCTTGATCTTGATGCTGGCCTCGGTGCGGTCGCCGAGCTCGACCCCGTCGTCCACGCGGAACGTGACCTTGACGTGGTCGCCGTCCAGTTCCAGGTCGGTGACCTTGCCGACCTTGACGCCCGCGATCCGGACCTCCTCGTCGGCCTTCAGCCCCGCCGCCTCCTTGAACGAGGCGGTGCGGGTGGTGCCGCCGGCGATGATCGGGATGTTGTCCAGGTTCATCACCAGCGCCACCAGGACGATGATGATCGCGAAGCCGCCGAGGCCGATGGGGACCGGGTTGCGTTCCCGGAACGAGACCCTCATCTACTTGCACCTCGCGTTCTCGTTCACGATCGCCGGCGTCTGGTAGACCGGTCCGCCCGGCAGTCGCACCCGCGCGTCGAAGCCGCAGATGTACATGTTGAACCAGGACCCGTAGGAGGAGATGTTCACGAGCCCCTCCAGCCGCTTCGGCGACCGCTTCAGGCCCTTGTCGAGAGCGCCCTTGTTCGCGTCGAGCGTCCCGGTGAGCTTGCGCAGCCCGGCGATGTCGTTCCTGATGCCGGGGCGGGCGTCGGCGAGCAGGTCCTGCGTGGTGCCGGTCAGGTCGTTGATCGCCGCGACCGAGTCGAAGATCGCCTTGCGGTCGGCGGCCACCCCGCTGACGAACCCGCGCAGGTCCAGGATCAGCTGGTTGACCTCGTCGTGGCGCTCGTCGACGGTGCCGAGCACCAGGTTCAGGTTCTCGATCACCCGGCCGATGACCTGGTCGCGGTCGGCGAGCGTGTTGGTCAGCGACGCGACGTGCGCGAGCAGGCTGTTGATCGTCCCGCCCTCGCCCTGCAGCACCTTGATGATCTGCGTCGAGAGCGTCTTGACGTCCTCGGGCTCCAGCGCGCGGAACAGCGGCCGGAAGCCGTTGAACAGCGTCGTCAGGTCGAGCGCGGGCTTGGTCTGCGCGATCGGGATCGTGTCGCCGGGGTCCAGGTAGCCGTTGACCTGGCCTGCGCCGTCGGTCAGCGCCAGGTACCGCTGGCCCATCAGGTTGCGGTAGCGGATGTGCGCCTGCGTGGACGACGGCAGCCCCGCCTTGAAGGCGGCGCCGTCCTCGACGCTGAACGTCACCTCGGCCTGGTGGCCCTTGTACAGCTTGATGTCCTCGACCTGGCCGACGCGGACGCCGGCGACGCGTACGTCGTCGTTCTCCAGCAGACCTGTCACGTCCGAGAAGATCGCCTTGTAGCTCTCGGTGTCGCGGAAGCGCACGTTCGCGATCGTCATCGCCAGCACGCCGGTGGCCACCGAGGTGATGACCACGAAGGTCAGCAGCTTGATCGCCGCACTCGTCGTCCTCACTTGATCGTCACCATCGATCCGTCGCCCAGCAGCGGCCCGAACATGAGCGCCGACACGTCGGAGACCTGGTCGGCGGGGGTCCGCGTCATCGGCCCGACGACATTCTTGATCTTTTCCTTCTCGCTCATCGAGCCCATGTCGACGAACACGTTCGACATCGCCCGGCCGCGGCTACCGCC
The DNA here is from genome assembly GCF_040650055.1 of Spirillospora sp. NPDC048819. NCBI lineage: Bacteria > Bacillati > Actinomycetota > Actinomycetes > Streptosporangiales > Thermomonosporaceae > Spirillospora > Spirillospora sp. NPDC048819. The sequence continues at coordinate 135,273 of NZ_JBEZGN010000001.1, forward strand.
GGCGTTGGCGGGGTCGGGGTCCTTCCACCACAGGTCGTCCTGCGTCCCGTCGAGCGCCAGGTAGTCCGGGAACGGGATCTTCGGGTTCGGCAGGTTGTAGCAGCGCGGGTTGCGCTGGTCCTTCACTTCCGGCAGGTCCAGCGGATTCTTGTAACCCGGCCGCGGCTTGACGATCTCGACCGTCAGGTTGAAGGTCTTGGACCCGTTCCCGCCGGCCACCCGCTCGGCCTCCGGCGCGATCTTCATCAGGCCGGCGAGCACGCAGGGGATCGACGGCGAGTACCGGGCGACCACGCCCAGCGCGTCGCGGTTCGCGATGTTGAAGCCGATGATCTTCGGCCCGTTGTGCCGCATGAACACGTCGCCGTCCTGCGCCAGCGCGGTCGTCGCCGGGATCAGCCGCTCGATCGTCGCCGTCTTGTCGGTGATCGTGCGGCTCGTCACGTTGAGGTTCCGCAGCGTCTGCAGCAGGTCCGGCGCCGCAGCGTTGTAGATGTCGGACACGTCCGCGAGACCGTGCAGGTCGTGCACCAGCGTGCCGAGCTGCGGGTTGATCTTCCGCAGCAGCTCGTCCGCCTGCTCGAAGTTGCGCCCGATCTGGTCGCCGCGGCCCTGCAGCGCCGTGGCGAGGGCGTTCAGCGTCGCGTTCAGCTCCGCCGGCTTCACCGCCTGCAGCAGCGGCAGCAGGTCGTTCAGGACCTTGTTGAGCTCGACGGCGGCGAGCGAGCGATCCTGCTGGATCACGGCCCCCTCGGCGAGCCCCACCGGGCCCCCCGGCGCCGGGACGTGCAGGTCCACGTACTTCTCGCCGAACAGCGTCTTGGGCAGCAGCCGCGCCTGCACGTTCCGCGGGATCAGCTTCGCCTTGTCCGGGTCGAGCGCCAGGTGCAGCGTCGCGCCTTCCGCGGTCGCGTCGGTGCCGCGCACCTCCCCGACGATCAGCCCGCGCACCTTCACGTCCGAGTGCGACAGCAGCTGCAGCCCGGCGCGCTCGGTCTTCACCGTCACCTCGGTCACCGGGGTGAACGCCTTGTTGAACAGCGCCACGGTGAGGGCCAGCAGCAGGACGATCACCAGGAGCATCGCCATCCCGAGGAACCGGAACCGAATACGTTCGCTCATGGCGCCGTCACCCCGCGATCCGGACCGTCGTGTCGGTGCCCCAGATCGCCATGCCGAGCATCAAATCCGCCACGTTGATCACGACGATGCTGGTGCGCACGGCGCGGCCCACCGCGATGCCGACGCCCGCCGGGCCGCCGCTCGCGTGGTAGCCGTAGTAGCAGTGGATCAGCATCACCAGCACCGAGAATATGATCACTTTGCCGAAGGACCACAAGATGTCGTTCGGCGGTAGGAACAGATGGAAATAGTGGTCGTAGGTGCCGGTCGACTGCCCGTAGAACACGGTCACGATCACCCGCGTCGCGCCGTAGGAGGCGAGCAGGCCCACGATGTACAGGGGGACGACCGCGATCATCCCGGCCAGCATCCGGGTCGTGACCAGGAACGGCATCGACGGGACGGCCATGACCTCCAGCGCGTCGATCTCGTCGGAGATCCGCATCGCGCCGAGCTGGGCGGTGAACCCGCAGCCGACCGTCGCCGACAGTGCCAGCGCCGACACCAGCGGCGCGATCTCACGGGTGTTGAAGTAGGACGCGATGAACCCGGTGAACGCGGCCGTGCCGATCTGGTTCAGCGACTCGTAGCCCTGCAGGCCGACCTGGCTGCCGGTGAAGAACGTCATGAAGCCGACGATCACCACCGAGCCGCCGATCACGGCGAGGCCGCCGGTGCCGAGGCTCACCTCGGCCAGCAGCCGCAGCACCTCCGTGCGGTACCGGCGCAGCACCCGGAACGTCCACGCGAACGCGCGGGCGTAGAACGACATCTGGTGCCCGAAGTCGTCCAGCCGCTGCAGGGGGGCGTTCACCACCCGGGTGACGGTCTTTCCCGTCTTTCCTGGGGCCGCCATCACATCCCCTTCGACGGGACGAACTGGAAGTACAGCGCGGAGATCAGGAAGTTCTCCAGGAAGAGCAGCATGAAGGTGATGACGACGGTCTGGTTGACCGCGTCACCGACGCCCTTCGGGCCGCCCTTGGCGTTCAGGCCCTTGTAGGCGGCGACCAGGCCGGCGGTGATGCCGAACACGAACGCCTTGAACTCGGCCTGCAGCAGGTCGGGAAGCTGGGCGATCGCGTTGAAGGACGCCAGGTAGGCGCCGGGGGTGCCGTCCTGCAGCATGACGTTGAAGAAGTAGCCGCCCATCAGGCCGACCACCGAGACCAGCCCGTTCAGGAACAGCGCGACGAAGGCGCAGGCGAGCATCCGCGGCACGACGAGACGGTGCAGCGGGTTGATGCCCAGCACCTCCATCGCGTCGATCTCCTCGCGGATCTTGCGGGAGCCGATGTCGGCGCACATCGCCGACCCGGCGGCGCCCGCCACGAGCAGCGAGGTGACCAGCGGGCTGGCCTCCCGGACGATCGCGGCGACCGCGGTCGCACCGGTGAAGGACTGCGCGCCGAACTGCCGGATCAGCCCGCCGACCTGCAGCGACAGGATGCCGCCGAACGGGATGGCGACCAGCATGGTGGGCACGACGGTGACGCTGACGATGAACCAGGCCTGCTGGATGAACTCGCGCCACTGGAACGGCCACTTGAACATCGCGCGGAAGGTGTCCAGGCACAGGGCGAAGAACCGGCCCGGTTCCCTGATCGCGACATTGGCGGCGCCGTCCCCGATCTTCCGGAGCGTCACGGAAGAGCCGCCGCCCTTCCCGTCCCCTCGCTGGTCCGCGCCGATACCAGGAGTGGACATCAGTACCCTGCACCCGCCCCGTGCTGTCCAGGCGGCGGGGTACCCGGGAAGCGGCCGCCGGGGCCGCCGGGGGGCATCGCGCCGGGGGGCATGCCGCCGGGCGGGCCGGGCGGGGGGCCGCCCGCGGGCGCCATCGACGCCACGTACCGCGGCCACTCCTCCACCCAGTTGCGGCCCAGGTCGTCGATGAACGAGCCGGGCGGCGGGGTGACGCCGTGCGCGGCGCACCAGGCGCCGGGGGCGTGCTGCCCCACGCGGACCCGGCCGTCGCTGGTCATCAGCTGCGGCGGGATCGGCGGCAGCTTGCCCGGGTCGTGGCCCTGCTTGGCCTCGGCCTCCAGCTCGGAGACGTCCTTCTCCTCCGACATCCCGATCGGGCCGATCTTGCGCGCGTTGAGGAACTGCCGGACGACCGGCTCCTCGCTGGACAGCAGCATCTCGCGCGGGCCGAACATCACCAGCTCGCGGCGGAACAGCAGGCCGATGTTGTCCGGAACGGTCCGGGCGGTGTTGATGTCGTGGGTGACGATCAGGAACGTCGCGCCGATCTCGGCGTTCAGGTCGACGATCGTCTGGTTCAGGTAGGACGTGCGGACCGGGTCGAGGCCGGAGTCCGGCTCGTCGACCAGGAGGATCTCGGGGTTGAGGACGAGTGCGCGGGCCAGACCGGCGCGCTTCTTCATCCCGCCGGAGATCTCCCCGGGCAGCTTCTTCTCGGCGCCGAGCAGCCCGACCAGGTCGAGCTTCTCCATCACGATCCGCTTGATCTCGGACTCGGACTTCTTGGTGTGCTCGCGCAGCGGGAAGGCGACGTTGTCGTAGATGTTCATCGACCCGAAGAGGGCGCCGTCCTGGAACAGCACGCCGAACAGCTTGCGGGTGTCGTAGAGCTGCGCCTCAGGGAGGTAGGGGAGGTCCCGGTCACCGACCCAGATGTGGCCGCGGTCCGGCTTGAGCAGGCCGACCAGCGACTTCAGGAAGACCGACTTGCCGGTGCCGGAGGGGCCCAGGAGAACGGAGATCTCTCCCGCGGGCAGTGTCAGCGATACGTCCTGCCAGATGGTCTGACGGCCGAAGGACTTGGTCAGACCCTCGACTCTGATCTCGACGCCCACTCGTCACCTTTCGTCCAGGCCGGGGGGGAATCCCGAACCAATGAGCGAGTAGCACTCAGGCTCTTTCTCTCGTCACACCGCGTGTCCGACCTCTTGCTACCGGCCGGTAGCCGTGATGGGTGCCACTACCGTAGCGGCCCCCCGTCCAAATGGAAGGGATTCAGGCCCAGATCAGCGGCTAACTGCGACGTCGTAAGACAATCGTTACTTACGGCGTCTATGAGACTAGTGGTCCAAGAACCAGAGCCTCAAGCGGCATGCTGTTCGCCGGGGACCGGACGGCTGGTCGCGACCACCGGGACAAGGCGGCCTTGTGGGGCCGCAGCGTCAGAACGGGACGCTACGCCGCGCTCCGAGAACCGCACAACCCGCACGGGCACACGGTTTCCGGCAGGCGTTTATCACTCCTGCACAGGAAACCGGCGGCCTCCGGCGCGCCCATTCACCATGGGCGACAAGAGCCCTGTCGAAGGCCCCGCGACCCCGGCGGAGACGCCCCGCAGGAGACCCGCCGCAGGAGACCCGCCGACCCCCGGAACGCGAAGAAGCGGCCGCCCCACCGAAGGGTGGGACGACCGCCTCCCGAGAAGCGGGTGGAGCCGCGCGGGCTCCCCGGCTCTGCAGCGACCTACTTGACGGTGACCGTCGCGCCGGCCTTCTCCAGGGCCTCCTTGGCCTTGTCGGCCGTCTCCTTGTTGACCTTCTCCAGCAGCGCCTTCGGCGCGCCGTCGACCAGGTCCTTGGCCTCCTTGAGGCCGAGGCTCGTCAGCGCGCGAACCTCCTTGATGACCTGGATCTTCTTGTCGCCGGCGCCCTCGAGGACGACGTCGAACTCGTCCTGCGCGGCGGCCTCCTCGGCCGGCGCGGCGGCGGCACCGGGGCCGGCGGCGACGGCCGCGACCGGCGCGGCGGCCTTGACGTCGAAGACCTCCTCGAACTGCTTCACGAAGTCCGAGAGCTCAAGAAGGGTCATCTCCTTGAAGGCGTCGAGCAGGTCGTCGGTGCTGAGCTTCGCCATGATCTTTCCTCCGCTATGGCTTGAAAACTGGGGATTACGGAACCGCGGGTGCCTACTCGGCGGTGGCCTCGGCGGTCTCGGCGGCCGGCGCCTCGGCGCTCTCGCCACCGGCCTCGCGCTTGGCGCGCAGCGCCTCGGCGAGTTGAGCCGCCTGCGTCGGCAGGGCGTTGAAGAGCGCGGCCGCGTTGGACATCGAGCCCTTCATCGCGCCGGCGAGCTTGGCGAGGAGCACCTCACGCGACTCGAGGTCGGCGAGCCTGGTGACCTCCGCGGCGCTCATCGCCCGGCCGTCGATGAACCCGCCCTTGATCACCAGAGGCGGGTTGTTCTTGGCGAAGTCACGCAGGCCCTTGGCGGCCTCGACCACGTCGCCCCGGACGAACGCGATGGCCGACGGGCCTTCGAGCAGATCATGGAACTGCTCGTCGACACCGGCCTCGTTCGCGGCGCGCTTGGTCAGCGTGTTCTTCACAACGCGAAACCGTGCGGTCTCGCCGAGGTTGACGCGCAGTTCCCTGACCTGCGCGACGGTCAGCCCGCGGTACTCGGTCAGCACGGCGCCGTTGGAGCTCTGGAACTCGTCCTTGAGCTCGGCTATCGCCGCGTCCTTGTCGGCCCTGGCCATCCGGCCTCCTTCCGATCACCTGGGTGAATACGACACTCGCCCGCCCGTGGGACGGGTCCCGGTCGACCAAAAAACGCCCCGGCGCAGGCGCCCGGGGCGTCCAGGCAAGGCACGGAGGCCATGCGGAAGCTCTCGTCTCACCTGCGCAGGCCGCCCGAGTGAATCGGGCCCTTCGGTCACCTCGGCATGAGGCGACGACCGGCGGTCTTCGGCAGAGAACAGAGTACGTGCATGCAGTTCGACTTAACAAATCGGCGGAACGCACGAGGGACCGCGCCGCAGGTCGCGGCGCGGTCCCCTCGTCCGGTTCGCTCCCGTCAGCTCCCGCCGCCGAGCCCGTTCAGCATCTCGCCGAAGTCGGTGACCTGGCTCTCCGGCGGCGCCGTGATCTGCACGGGCTTACCGAAGTCGTGGTACTTGATGGTCATGTTCAGGGCCCCGACGGCCGTCCCCTGCGACTTCAGCGCCACCTTGCGGGGCAGCTGCTGATCGTCCACCCACAGGTCGAAGTGCATGTTCTCCATACCGGTCTGGGCCATGCCCGTGCGGTACATCTCCTGCGACTCGGGCGGCAGCTTCGCGACCGCGTCCTCGATCCGGTACGTACCGGTGTAGTGCGTCGTCTCCACCCCGTCCACGTTCTCCTTGCCGACCTCGCGCGCGTCCTTCGAAGCCGTCAGGAGCTTGGTGTTCTGGACGGGGTCCATCTGCTGCGACTGCTGGAGCAGCTTGTCGAAGTTGACGCCGGCCTTCTTGCCGATCTCGTCCAGCGACATCTTGATCCACGGCTTCCCGGACGACCCGCCGCCGCCCGGGAGCGACGGAAGCTTGATGTAGATGTTGCTGCCGAGCAGGATCTGCTCCCCGCCGCCCATCTGCCGGCCGGCGACCATCATCTCGCCGAAGTGCATCCGGTAGGCGAGGTCCGGCTTCATCCGGTACTGCATGTCGCCGTTCATCGTGACGTCGCCGTCCTCCGAACCCGTCATCTGCATCGACAGGTCGGCCTTGAACGAGTCGACCTGATCGGTCTTCTCCGCGGCCTTGCCCAGTACCTGCGCGGCCGACAGCTTCAGGTTCTTGCCGGCCTCGTCCACCTTGTTCCCGGCCTCTCCGAGGCAGCCGGTCAACGAGAGGGCGAGGCCGGTGGCCAGCGCGACGCCCGTGGCGAAACGACGGATCATCGTGGGGGGTCTCCTTGCTCTGCTTGCCCCGGCCCGCTATGGGTGCGTCCGGGCATTGGGCCGAATGCTAGGTCAGACGCCCTGGAGACCCACGATGTTCGCGCTGTCCTCTTGTGGCTAATGTGCCGGTCGTATTGTTTTTTTGGGGTGTGCCGTAAAGGTCAGTTCCCGCCGAGGAACGAACCGAGCGACAGCTGCCCGACCTGATCGGACGGCGGCGGGTTCACGGTGAACGACTCGCCGTAGTCGCTGTAGAGGACGGTCACCGTGCCGCTCTCACCCTGCGAACCGGACGACTTCGACACGAGCTTGCGCGGCAGGTTCTCCCCGTCCGTCCACAGATCGAAGTTGATCTTGCCGTTGGCCTGGTCCTTCGGCAGCCACTTGCCGACCTTCTCGCGGGCCTGCGCGTCCAGGCGGCTCAGCGCGTCCTCGATGGTCACGGTCCCGGCGTAGTGCGTCGTCTGCACACCGTCGATCGTCTCGGTGCCGACCCGGCGGGCGTCCTTGGAACCGGTGAACATCTTCGTCTGCTCGGCCGGAGCCACCTTCTGCACCTGGTCGACCAGGCTCTTGACGTCGAACCCGGTGCGCTGCGACGCCTCGTTCACATCGATCTTCACCCACGGCTTGCCGCCGCTGACGAACTGGGCGAGCTGCGGGACCTTCGCGTACAGCACATTGTCGGTGAACACCGCCTGGCCCTTGATGCCCGGGATGCTCTGCCCGCCGCGGCTGACCTCGTCCAGCTTCGCGCTGAACTTCAGCGTCGGACGCACCTGGAACTGGCCGTCGGCGTGGATCTTGCCGCTGCCGTCCGCGTCGGTGCCCGTCACCGTCAGGTCCGCCTTGAACGTGTCGGCCTCGCCGGTCTTCTGGGACGTCTTCACCAGCGCCTCAGCGGCGCTCAGCTGCATGTTCTCCGTGCTTGCCGTGCCGCTTCCGCCACATCCGGACAGAAGGAGCGTCGCGCTCACGGCGGTGCCGCCGGCCGCCACCACGAGTCGTCGGTTCATGAGGGTTGAGCCTCCCTAATCGCCCTGCTGGTGCTTCCCAGTGTCTCGGGACACTAACGGCGCTACATCCCCCGGTGGTACGAACAGCCCCCCACCCCGTACGACCATAGGGGTAGCCGTGTTTGCTTTGCAGTTCCCTTGGCGTCGGGCCCTGGGGGCCCTCCTTCGGCGGGAACTGCGGTGCGATCGCTGCATCGCTTCGACTCGCCTGGCGGCTCGCTGCGCGATCAGGTTTCTCGCTTCGCTTGAAACCTGCCTTCGGACGCGATCGCGACGGTTTTGTCCGTTGCGGGGTTGCGGCGATGGCCTGGGGTGATGCGTCCTGTCAACGATAAGAGGTGAAGGCCATTGTGCCGGTGAGGGTGGCGCCCGAAGCCTGGGCATTCAGGCCGATCGACGTGGGGCGGGCCTTGCTGTCGGCCCACAGGTCCAGTCCGCAGGTGACGTCGTCCGGCACCCACTTGCGGATCACGGCGGCGGCGTCCTGCGGCAGCAGCGAGAACACGCTGCCCATCAGCGCCTGCGCGGCGAAATGCGTCCTGCCGTTCTCGTCCGGCTCGCTCGCGGTCGTGCCGGGGAGCGTCCCGATCATGAAGGTGAACTGCCGGGGGTCGGACTGGGACCGCAGCGTGTTCAGCTGCGCCGAGGTGAGCGTGGACTGGGTCCACTTCTCACCGTCGTAGCCCTTGAGCGTCAGGCCGCTCACGACCACCTTCTGCGTGACCTTGCTGACCTCGCCGCCCTGCACGGTCTGCGTGACGCCGGTCGCGCTCATCGCGAACTTCGGCCACAGCGTGAACGACGCGGTCTCGGTGGCGTGCTGATAGTCGCCGTTCGACCCGACCGTCACCTTCATGTCCGTCTTGCGGGTGAAGGCGTGCAGGCTCGGACCGGGCTGCGGCGGCGCCGTGGGGAGGCCGCTCACGCCGCCTCTCGCCGGCGTGCCCGGAGCGCCGGAGCCGTTGCCCGCACCCGCGCCGGAACCCGCGCCGGGCGCGGTGGTCGCGCCCGGGGTCACGAGGCCGGTCGCCGTGCCGTTCGGGTTGGCCGGATCCTGCTGCGCCATCGCCGCGGACGCCGGCATCGAGCCGCCGTCCTCGGCGGAACCCCCGCCGACCTTGACCACCATCATGATCGCCGTGGGCACGACGGCGACGGCGGTGACTGCGGAGATGGCGATGGCCCGGTCGGTTCGACGCTTCACGGGACGATTCAACACCAGATTTCCCACCGGTAACAAAAAATCCGTTCCCCGATTTGTCCGGTTCCGGACGGCGATCTATGTATCCATCGCGTTCGGTGCTATGGGGCCCCTGAAACGGCGGCAGGGCGCCCCCGGTTCAGCGGGGACGCCCTGCTCGGTGACGGTGGTGGCGCTCGATCAGGCCTCTTCGAGGTCCGACGTCAGATTGCGGACCGCGTTCGGGTCCACCGGGATGCTCGGGCCCATCGACGTCGTCAGCGACGCCTTCTTGACGTAGCGGCCCTTCGCGGCGGACGGCTTCAGCCGCTGGATCTCCTCGACGGCCGCGGCGTAGTTCTCCACCAGCTGGCGCTGGTCGAAGGACGCCTTGCCGATGATGAAGTGCAGGTTCGCGTGCCGGTCGACACGGAACTCGATCTTGCCGCCCTTGATGTCGGTCACGGCCTTGGCCACGTCCATCGTGACGGTGCCGGTCTTCGGGTTCGGCATCAGGCCGCGCGGGCCGAGCACCCGGCCCAGCCGCCCGACCTTGCCCATCTGGTCCGGCGTCGCCACAACCGCGTCGAACTCCAGGAAACCGCCCTGGATCCGCTCGATCATGTCGTCGGAGCCGACCAGGTCGGCGCCCGCCGCCTCGGCCTCCTGCGCCTTGGCGCCGACGGCGAAGACCAGCACGCGGGCGGTCTTGCCCGTGCCGTGCGGCAGGTTGACGGTGCCGCGCACCATCTGGTCGGCCTTGCGGGGGTCGACGCCCAGCCGCAGGGCGACCTCCACGGTCGGGTCGAACTTGACGACCTTGGTCTCCTTGACGAGCTTCACGGCCTCGACCGGGCTGTACAGCCGGTCCCGGTCGATCTTCTCCGCCGCGGCGCGATAGCTCTTGCTGCGCTTCATTCTCGTTCCTCCTAAGGAACTCGTGGTACGGGCCAGCGCCGGCCCTTCCACCGGATGAGACTTACTTGACCTCGATGCCCATCGACCGCGCGGTGCCGGCGACGATCTTCGAGGCCGCCTCGACGTCCTTGGCGTTGAGGTCGGGCATCTTGGTCGTGGCGATCTCGCGGACCTGGTCGGCGGTGATCGAGCCGACCTTGGTCTTGTGCGGCTCGCCGCTGCCCTTCTCGACGCCCGCGGCCTTCAGGATGAGCTGCGCGGCCGGCGGCGTCTTGGTGACGAAGCTGAACGACCGGTCCTCATAGATGGTGATCTCTACGGGGATGACGTTGCCGCGCTGGGACTCCGTGGCGGCGTTGTACTGCTTGCAGAAGTCCATGATGTTGACGCCGTGCGGACCGAGCGCGGTACCGACCGGCGGCGCCGGCGTCGCGGCGCCGGCCTGAAGCTGAACCTTGACCAGCGCTGCGATTTTCTTCTTCTTCGGAGGCATGCGAACCCCTTTGTCCCATTTATTGGTGGCTCCGACTCCCGGTCATCCGGGCAACACGGCGGCTGGGACGCATCCACCGTGTAGGAACCGCTTGGTACTCGGCATCTCCGCCTTCGCGAAAGCCGAACGCTCTGTCGCCGACCAGTGCGGCCGATCGCTCTCGGACTGGACGATCAGCCCGAGACGGACCCCTGGATGAGGGCAACCCGTCCAGGATACGGCCTGATCGAGGTGGGTCGGTCACCACCCGCAGAGCCGGCCCGGCGGTGGCCCCGCGACCCGTCCGTCCCGGCACGGGTGGGAGCCGCCCGCTCGGGACACGGCCTGGCGAGCGGGCGGTCAGATCTTGGAGACCTGGTTGAAGGACAACTCCACCGGGGTCTCGCGGCCGAAGATCGAGACCAGGACCTTGAGCTTCTGCTGTTCGGCGTTGATCTCGTTGACGGTGGCGGGGAGGGTGGCGAACGGGCCGTCCATGACGGTGACCGACTCGCCGACCTCGAAGTCGACGGTGGCCGGGGCCTTCGCCTGCTCCTTGGCGGCCTTGGCGGCGCCTTCCTCGGGCTCGGGGGCCAGCAGGTTGGCGACCTCGTCCAGGCTCAGCGGGGACGGCTTGTTCAGCAGGCCGACGAACCCGGTCACGCCCGGCGTGTTGCGGACCGCGGCCCACGACTCGTCGGTCAGCTCCATCCGGACGAGGATGTAGCCCGGCAGGACCTTCTCGTTGACCTTCTGCCGCTTGCCCTGCTTGATCTCGGTCACCTCGTGCTGCGGGACCTCGATCTGAAAGATGTAGTCCTCCATGTTGAGGGTCTGGGTCCGGGTCTCGATGTTGGTCTTGACCCGGTTCTCGTACCCCGCGTAGGAGTGCACGACGTACCAGTCGCCCGGCTGGAGCCGGAGCTGCATCTTGAACTCGGCGTACGGGTCGACCGGCGGCTCGGCGGGGGCCTCGTCGGCCTCCTCGTCCTGCTCGGCATCTTCCCCGGCTTCCCCGGCGACGGCCTCGGCGAGATCGCCGGCGTCCGCGGCGGCGTCCGGCTCGGGGCCCTCGCCCTCGAGCTTGGTGTCCGCAGGCTCGCCTTCACCGGCGGCGACGGCCGCCTCGGCCGTCTCGTCGGCGGGCTCGGCCGCCTGGTCTGCCGCAGCAGCCGCAGCGGACTGGGCCTCTTCAACGGCCTCGTCGTAGGGCTGTGAGGGCTCGGACACGATGACTCTTTCTGTCGGTCTGGGGTGATGGACTTGCGATGATGCGGCGCTGGCTCGCCGGAATGCCGGTTGCCGCGGCCTCAGCCGAAGATGGCGTAAACGCCCTGCTGCAACCCGTAGTCGACACCGGACACGATACCGACCATGATCAGCACGAAGACCAGGGCGGCGACCGTGTAGGTGATGAGCTCCCGCCGCGTGGGCCAGATGACCTTGCGGAGCTCAGCGATGATCTGGCGCACGAAGAGCGCCGGAGTCGTCCGCCTCGGGGACTTCTCCTTCTTGCGCTTGCCCTCGCCCTTGGCCTCGGGCTCGTCGCGCTCGTCGGTCTCAGTCGCCATTTGCCGCCGTTCACCTCATAGGTCGTGATCCAACCACCACGTGGTTGCCGCACGGTCCCGTGCCGCGGAGTGCCACAGCACAGCCGTGACGCGGCCGGCACGGGTGCGCGCACCGCACCTCGCAGGGCAGGAGGGACTCGAACCCCCAACCGCCGGTTTTGGAGACCGGAGCTCTACCAATTGAGCCACTGCCCTTCATTCTCCGGTTCACGGAGAACACCCGGCCGCAGGACCGGGATGGTGTCGTGTCTCAGCTTACGGCCTCTTGACGACGTCCGTGTGCGGACAGGCTCGTAATACCGGTGACACGCCACTAGGACGGTGAGTCTACGTCGCCGAGGCCCCCGCGTCGAACCGGATGACCGGAGTTCCACACCCGGCACCGACAACCATTCGCTCGGACCGTCCTCCAGCCCCCACCCACCACCATCCAAACGACGAGCTCCGCTCGGAGCCTCCTGGATATAGGGCTCGGGTCGTGGGACCGCATCTGTAACGATGGGGACATGAGCATCGACCGTCCTCGCATCTCCAAGCGCATCGCCGCGATATCCGAATCCGCCACGCTGGCCGTCGACGCCAAGGCCAAGGCGCTGAAGGCGGCGGGCCGCCCGGTCATCGGGTTCGGCGCGGGCGAGCCCGACTTCCCCACGCCCGACTACATCGTCGAGGCCGCGGTGACCGCGTGCAGGGTGCCGCGGTTCCACAAGTACACGCCGGCGGGCGGGCTGCCCGAGCTGCGCACCGCCATCGCCGAGAAGACCGAGCGCGACTCCGGCTACAAGGTGGAGGCGGCCCAGGTCCTGGTGACCAACGGCGGCAAGCAGGCGGTGTACGAGGCGTTCGCCGCGCTGCTCGACCCGGGCGACGAGGTGATCGTCCCGACGCCGTACTGGACGACCTACCCCGAGTCGATCAAGCTGGCGGGCGGGGTGCCGGTGGACGTGGTCGCCGACGAGACCACGGGCTACAAGGTGAGCGTCGAGCAGCTGGAGGCGGCCCGCACCGGCCGGACGAAGGTGCTGCTGTTCGTGTCGCCGTCCAACCCGACCGGCGCCGTGTACTCCCGCGCCGAGGTCGAGGCGATCGGCCGCTGGGCGGACGAGCACGGCCTGTGGGTCATCACGGACGAGATCTACGAGCACCTGGTGTACGGGGACGCCGAGTTCCACTCGATGCCGGTGGTGGTGCCGGAGCTGGCCGGCCGGACGCTCGTCCTGAACGGCGTCGCGAAGACGTACGCGATGACGGGCTGGCGGGTGGGCTGGATGGTCGGCCCGGCGGACGTGGTGAAGGCCGCCGCCAACCTGCAGTCGCACGCGACGTCCAACGTGGCGAACGTGTCGCAGGCGGCGGCGCTCGCCGCGGTGACCGGCGACCTGTCGGCGGTCGCGGAGATGCGCACGTCGTTCGACCGGCGCCGCAAGACGATCGTGCGGATGCTGAACGAGATCCCGGGCGTGGTGTGCCCCGAGCCGGAGGGCGCGTTCTACGCCTACCCGTCGGTGAAGGCGCTGCTGGGCAAGGAGATCCGCGGGAAGCGCCCGCAGACGTCGGTGGAGCTGGCGTCGCTGATCCTGGAGGAGGCGGAGGTCGCGCTGGTGCCGGGTGAGGCGTTCGGCACGCCCGGCTACTTCCGTCTGTCGTACGCGCTGGGCGACGACGACCTCGTCGAGGGCGTCTCGCGTGTCGCGAAGCTGCTCTCCGAGGCGGGCTGATCCGCCCCGCTGTCACGGACCGGCCCCGGGCGCGCACTCGCCCGGGGCCGGTTTCCGTGCGGAACGGGGCTGCCGCCTCAGCTGTCCCGTTCCTCCCAGGTTCCGGCCGGGGTGCCCCGCCGCGGCCCCTCTCCGCCGCGGGACGTCCTGCCGGAACAGAGTCGATGTCCGCCGGGAGTGAAGCGTCCTCCCGGAACGCGGTTCACGGGCGCACGCCCTCCGCGATGCGCATGAGCTGCTTCTCGACCGATCCGCCGCCCGACACGGTCACCCCGACGCCGGGCCTGGCCAGCCACGAGATCTGACGTCCGGAGCCGGGACGGTCGGCGGTGAGCGCGGGAAGCCCGCGCACGGTCGTGCGGCCGGGAATGCCGGGGCTCTTCATCAGTTCCCGCGGATCGGCGAGCCCGCGTCCCTTCACCACGGCGATCTCCAGCCAGCCGGCGCTCCCCCGCCACTCGCACGTCGTCGTCTCGCGCTCGGCGTCGCCCGTCACCGCGCACGGACCCGTGGCGGCGAGGCCGTCCGGGACGTAGGCGATCCAGCGCGGCAGGTCGTCCACGACCCCGCCGATGCCCGGCTTCTCCGGAATCACCCCGGGCCCGCGCGATGACGGGTGGGCCTCCGGTTCGCCGGAGGTTCCCGCCCCGGGCCCCTCCTTGGCTGACGGGGACTGGGAGGGGCCCGGGGCGAGAGGCCGTTCCGGCTGCCGGTGCTCCGAGACGCCGCCCGGGGGGCGGGTCGTCTCGGAGTTGCCGGCGGGTGTGGCCCGGAACGACTGGTAGGTGGGCACCAGGGCGAGCGCGGCGACCGACGCCGCCGCGACTCCGGCGGCCGCGTGGATCCGGGCCTTCCTGCGCCGATGGCGGCGTTTGACGTCCGCGACGAGCGACGGCGACGCGGTCGCCTCGGCCACCTGCTCGGCCATGGCCTCCCGCAGTTCACTCTCCAGATCCATCGCTCATCTCCCCAGTGTGGCCAGGTTCTTGTCGAGGCGTTCCCGGAGCCTGGCGAGTCCCCGGGACGCCTGGCTCTTGACCGTTCCGACCGAACAGCCGAGCGCCTGAGCCGTCTCCGCCTCCGACAGGTCCTCCCAGAAGCGCAGGACCAGTACCGCCCGCTGTCGCGGGCCGAGCTTGCGCAGCTCCTCCATGAGCGTCCCCCTCAGCTCGACGGCGTGGTTCGGCGAGACGGCCGGCGTCTCCGGGAGCCGCGCCATATGGATCTCCCGCAGCACCTTCCAGCGCCGGGACCGGCTGATCACGAGATTGACCAGGATGCGGCGGACGTAGGGCTCGGGATCGCTGTCGGTCTCGAGCCGTCCCCAGTGCCGATAGGCCTTCTCCAGCGCGGTCTGCAGGATGTCCTCGGCGTCCTGCCGGGCCCCGCACATCAGCGCCGCGGTGCGCAGCAGGGCATCGCCGCGTGCCGCCACGAACTCCACGAACGACTCGTCGTCTCGACGCCCCACTGTGCTCCATCCCGGGCTAGAGCAAATCCGGCTCGTCTTTTCTTGGGGGTGGGCGGCTCCGCGCCGAGCCGCCCACCCGTGTTCCTCTTGTCGGGACCGCTTGCCGACCGGCCCTACTGGGCCTTGCGCAGCGCTGCGGTCACGTCCTTCAGGCCGCCCGCGGCAACGGGGTTGCCGTTGACGAACAGCGAGTAGCCGTTCGGGTCGAACAGCAGGACGCCGTCACCATTGGGGCCCATCCAGCCCGCCGCCCCGTACACGGTGATCGGCGTGCCGCCCTCGGGCAGGTTCAGCGCCTGCCGGAGCTGATTCTGGGTCATGCCGGCGGGCGTCTTCAGGGTTTCGACGGTGATCCACTGGCCGGCCTTGTTCGCCCACTTCTGGGTGACGGCGCAGACGTTCTTGTCGCGCAGGTCGGCGGAGCTGGGGACGGTCGAGACGTGGCGCAGGCCCTTGGTCAGCATGACGGCCTTCTCGACCGGGCCGCCGACCTTCACCGCGGGCGCCAGCTTGCTGCAGTCGAGCTTGGGGGCGGCGGGCAGGCCCGGCTTGCCGGGGACGCGGGCGGACGGCGGCGTCGCCGGGGCGTCCGCCGGCAGGTCCTTGGTGGACGGCGCGCAGGTCGGCAGGTCCGCCGGGACCTTCGACCTGGCGTCCGGGACCTTGACGTCCGGGGCCTTGACGCCGGGGACCTCGGCGTCCGGCAGGCCGGTCTTCGGCAGGTCCGGCTTGGGCAGGTCGGTCTTGGGCACGTCGGCCTTCGGCAGGTCCTTGGCCGGGACGTCCACCTTCGGCACGTCCTTGGTGACGGGGTTCTGCTCCAGTTGCTTCTGGACCTGCTTCCTCGCGCCGGTCTCCGGGAGCCCGGCCTTCGGCAGGCCGGGCTTGGCCGGCAGGCAGGTGGGGGCGGTGCTGGGCACGGCGTCCTGGATCTTGCGCTCCACCGCGGGGGCCTTGGCGCCGTTGGACTGGAGGCCCGCCTCCTGGTGGGAGCCGGTCATAGCCCACGTCGCGCCGCCGCCCACGGCCACGGTGCCGATGGTGGACGCCGCGATCAAGGCGGCCTTCAGCGTGATCATCGTGAATCCCTTCTGCCCGTCATCTCTCTTGCGGGGGTGCCCGGTTTCTCTCTGGCGCCCCTCGTATACGCACGGTGCCGGGAAGGGGTTGCACGCGATTCCAAAGTTTTTTCGGATGCCCATGAGCGGGGATGGCCGTCGCGTGTCATACGAGGTAGTCCGGTGTGGTGATCCTGGCGCGCCGGGGGTTCGGCCGCGACGATGATCCGGCAACATTGGCGTATGGAGGCCCGTACCGTGTCGGCTCGTCCGGCCCAGGACCGTTCCGTGCCGGACCATCGGGAGCACGCGGGCGTCGCCCGCGGCTCCGCCCGTCCGGACGTGGCCCTGCTCCCCAAGGCGCATCTGCATCTGCACTTCACCGGGTCGATGCGGCATTCCACGCTCGTCGAGCTCGCCGGCCGGCACGGCGTGCACCTGCCGGACGCCCTCGTCGAGGACTGGCCGCCCCGGCTGCAGGCGACCGACGAACGGGGATGGTTCCGGTTCCAGCGGCTCTACGACATCGCCCGTTCGGTGCTGCAGACGCCGGACGACCTGCGCCGCCTGCTCCGCGAGACGGCCGAGGACGAGGCGGCGGAGGGGTCGGGCTGGCTGGAGATCCAGGTCGACCCGAGCGGCTATGCGTCGAGGTTCGGCGGGCTGACCCCGACGGTCGAGCTGGTGCTGGACGCGGCGCGCGATGCGTCGCGGGCCAGCGGCGTCGGCATCGGCCTGGTCATCGCGGCGAACCGGACGCGGCACCCGCTGGACGCCAAGACCCTCGCGCGGCTGGCCGTCCGGTACGCGGGCGAGGGCGTCGTCGGGTTCGGGCTGTCCAACGACGAGCGGCGGGGCCGCGCCTACGACTTCGAGGGCGCGTTCCGGATCGCCAAGCGCGGCGGGCTGCTGTCGACCCCGCACGGCGGTGAGCTGCTCGGCCCGGCGAGCGTCCGGGAATGCCTCGACACGCTGAGCGCCGACCGGATCGGGCACGGGGTGCGCGCCGTGGAGGACGCGCGGCTCCTGTCGCAGATCATCGACCGGGGCGTGACCCTGGAGGTCTGCCCGGCGTCGAACGTGGGTCTCGGGGTGGCGGCGACGGCGTCGGACGTTCCGGTGCGGCGGCTGTACGAGGCGGGCGCGTCCATCGCGCTGGGCGCGGACGACCCGCTGCTGTTCGGTTCGCGGCTGGCCGTCCAGTACGACATCGTCCGGGACGACCACGGTTTCTCCGACGCGGAACTGGCGGACCTGGCGCGGCAGTCGATCAGGGCTTCGGCCGCCCCGGACGAGGTGCGGGGCCGGCTGCTCGCGGGCGTCGACGCCTGGCTGTCCGGCTGAGTCCGCGTCACCGGACGGCGCCGGGATCGGCGCCGGAGCCGCGGCCGAGATCGCCGGGGCCCGGGTCGCCGGGGCGCCACATTCCGCGGCGTTCCAGGTGGGCCACCAGGAGTTCACCGGCCCGCACGATGTGGTCGCGCATCTCCGCGCCCGCCGTCCGCGCGTCGCCGTCGCGCAGCGCGGCCAGGATGCGTTCGTGGTCCCGGACCGCGAGGCCGGGCCAGTCGGCGAGCCTCCCGTAAAGCCCGCGCGGGACGTACCGCGCGGCCGTCCCGAGCGACCAGGCCAGCTTCGCCGAGTCGGCGGCCAGGTTGATCTCCCGGTGGAAGCGGTGGTTGTGCTCCTCCATCAGGTTGGGCCTGCGGGCCACCTCGGCACGTTCCAAAGCATGCTGGAGCCCGTCCAGGTCGCGGAGGGTCTCGGGGCCGATCCGCGGGGTGGCCCGCGCGGCCAGTTCGGCGGCGATGCCCGCCTGCACCCAGAACAGGTCCTGGACGTCGCGTTTCGACAGCGGCGCGACGACGAACCCGCGTCTCGGTTCCAGGACGACGAACCCCTCGCTGCGCAGCGACTTCAGCGCCTCCCGGACGGGCGTGACGC
Source organism: Spirillospora sp. NPDC048819 (assembly GCF_040650055.1). Lineage (NCBI taxonomy): Bacteria > Bacillati > Actinomycetota > Actinomycetes > Streptosporangiales > Thermomonosporaceae > Spirillospora > Spirillospora sp. NPDC048819. Next base: position 153,392 of record NZ_JBEZGN010000001.1, read on the forward strand.
TGATGCCGAATTCCATGGCCAGCCGTTCGAGCCGCAGATAGTCGCCGGGCCTGACCCGGCCGTCCATGATCAGCTCGCGGATGCGGGCGGCGGCCTCGTCGCTCAACTGGAGGCGCATGCCGAGCGCGTGCCGGGGTGGGGGTGGGGGTGGTGGCGCGGGTGCGGGTAGGGCCACGGTCGTACTCCCGTCCGGGCCCTTCCGCGGCCGAGCCCCGCGGTCGTCAAGGGCCTTGACCTCAATGGTTCCCGCCCGGCGGCCGTTTCAGCCGTTCATCCGGTAACGCCCTCCGCCAGCAGCAGGACGCCGAAGATCGCGAACCCGGCGGCGGCGCCGTACTTGATGACCCGTTCGGGGAGCCTCTTCCCAAGGATCTGGCCGACGACGATGGCGAGCGCGTCGGCGGCGACCATGCCGATCGTCGAACCGGCCCACACCCCCGTCAGCGCGAGGAGACCGCCGTGGTCGGCGGCCAGGGTGACGGTGGCGAGCATCGTCTTGTCGCCCAGTTCGGCCAGGAAGAACGCCCCGCCGACGGCGAGGATCGCCGAGCCCGTGGCGCGCCGGGCCCGGTCGCGTTCGTCGTCGTCGAGTTCGTCGCCGCGCAGCGTCCACAGCGCGAAGCCGAGGAACGCCACGCCGGCGAGGATCGAGATCGGGCCGGTCGGGAGCGCTGCGCCGAGCGCCGCGCCGAGGGCCACGCTCGCCAGGTGGACGATCGCGGTCGCGGCGGTGATGCCGATCAGCACGTGCAGCGCCCGGAACCGGGTGGCGAAGGTCATGGCCATGAGCTGGCTCTTGTCGCCCAGTTCGGCGACGAAGATCACGACCAGGCTGATGAGGAAGGCGGACACGGGTTCCCTCTCGCTCGGACACCGGGCGAAGGGCGGGGGCTCTGCGGCGCACGACCTCGGCCCGGCATGACTGCCGGGCCGAAGGTCTCGTCCGCCTCATTGGGATTGAGGCCCGCGTGACCGGGCGCCGTCGGCGGCGCCAGCATGTCGATCACGCGATTGGGACTACTCCCCCTCGACGCCATCGACACTAGCAAGCCCGGTCAAGGGGCCTTTCAGAGGGTCACTCCGACTCAGAGGGTCACTCCGACGAGGACCGGCTCGTTGACCAGCTCGACGCCGAACGCGTCGCGGACGCCGCCGCGCACCTCGCGGGCCAGCGCCAGCAGGTCGGCGGTGCGGGCACCGCCCGGGTTCGTGAGCGCCAGGGTGTGCTTGGTGGAGATCCGCGCGGGGCCGACGGCGTGCCCTTTGGTGAACCCGGCCCGGTCGATCAGCCAGGCCGCGGACGTCTTCACCCGGTCGCCGATCTCCGGGTAGCGCGGGAACGCGGCGTCCGGGCCGAGCCGGTCGGCGACGCGGCGTTCCAGCTCGGTGAGCTGGCCGGGTTCGAGGATCGGGTTGGTGAAGAACGACCCCGCGCTGCGCGTGTCGGGGTCGGCGGCGTCCAGGACCATGCCCTTGCCGCGCCGCAGTTCGAGGACGGCGTCGCGCGCCTCCTTCAGCGTCACCCGGTCCCCCGGCCGGACGCCGAGCTTCTTCGCCAGCTCGGCGTAGGCGACCGGCTGCGACTCCTCGGCCTCGTGCAGCGCGTAAGTCACGTCCAGGACGACGTACCGGTCGTTGCCTTTGAACGCGCTGTGCCGGTAGGTGAACCGGCAGGCGTCGCGGTCGAGCGTGACGACGGCGCGGGCCTCCCGGTCGTAGGCGCGGACCTCGACGATCGTTTCGCTGACGTCCTGCCCGTAGGCGCCGACGTTCTGGATCGGGGTCGCGCCGACACGCCCCGGGATGCCGGACAGGCATTCCACGCCGGCGAGGCCGTCGGCGACGCAGCGGGCGACGAACGGATCCCAGTCCTCACCGGCCTGGACCCGGACCAGGACCTTGTCGCCCTCGACGGCGGTGCGTTCGGTGCCGCGGGTGCCGACGTGCACGACGGTGCCCTGGAACCCGTCGTCGGCGACCACCAGGTTGCTCCCGCCGCCGAGCACGAGGACGGGTTCGCCCTCGTCGTCGGCCTTGCGGATCGCGGTGACCAGCTCCGCCTCGGTCGTCGCCTCGACGAAGCGGCGGGCGGGGCCGCCCAGCCGCAGCGTGGTGTATCCCGCCAGGTTCACCTCTTCAGCGAACACCGCCACGTCGTGTTCCCCTCCCGTACGTGCCCGGTCAGCCGCCGGCGCGGTGCCCGGCGTCCGTGCCGCACCGGCCGGGGCGTCCCGGCCGGTGCGTCGCCTCGGCGCGGTTCAGGCGAGCTTGACGACCGCCTTGGCACGCGTGAGGACCTTCTGGTCGTTGGACTTGGCGGTGAGCGCCACGACGACCTTGTTGTCGTCGAGCTTCTCCTCCACCTTGCCGCTGATCTCCAGGGTCGCGCCGCCCTCGTCGGGGACGACGACCGGTGAGGAGAACCGTACCCCGTAGTCCACCACGGCACCCGGGTCGCCGGCCCAGTCGGTGACGAACCGGCCGCCCTGCGCCATCGTGTACATGCCGTGCGCGATGACGTCCGGCAGGCCGACGGCCTTCGCGGTGGACTCGCGCCAGTGGATGGGGTTGAAGTCGCCGGACGCGCCCGCGTACATGACGAGGTTCGCGCGGTCGACCGCGTACGTCTGCGCGGGGATCTCGGTGCCGACCTCGACGTCGGCGTAGTTCACCTTCGCGGTCATCAGGCCCCCCGCTCCACGATCGTGTTGTAGGTCTTGCAGATGAGCTCGCCCTCGACGGTCTTGACGTCGGTCTCGATGACCATCTTCTCGTTGTTGCCGATCGACTTGATCTCGGTGACCGTCGAGGAGCAGGTCACGACGTCGCCGGCGCGGACCGGGCGGGTGTATTCGAACCTCTGCTCGCCGTGCACGACCATCGCGTAGTTCAGCCCGAGGTCGGGGTCGGCGAGCGCGGGGTTGCCGAGGGAGACGACGATAGGGAAGGTCGGCGGCGCGATGACGTCGGGGTGCCCGGCCGCCTTCGCCGCCTCCTGGTCGCGGTAGACCGGGTTGCGGTCGCCGATCGCGTCCGCGAACTCGCGGATCTTCACCCGGCTGACCTCGTACGGCTCGGTGGGCGGGAAGCTCCGCCCGATGAAATCACGGTTGAGTGCCATGCAATCCCGTCCCTCCAGGTCGAACAGGGCTTCGGTGCGCAGGTGCCGCCCGAACACCCGCTGGTTCGTCTCGGACGGACGCTAACAGAACGACGTTCAGCCCGCCCTCGCGGGTCTCAGTGGCGAGGACGGGCTGATCACGTTGGGGCAAGCGTGCGAAGAAGCAGCCGTTGCACGGGCCTTGGCGGCGCGCTCAACTGCGGGGTTCCGCGGTGCGGACGGTGGTTCCCGGCCCGGTGCGAGAGCGCAGCGGGCAGTACTTCGCCGTCCGGACGTTCGCTAGCGGGTTTCCCGGTGCGGACGGTGGGTCCCTGCCCCGTGCGAGAGCGCAGCGGGCAGTACTTCGCCGTCCGGACGTGTGTTAGCGGGTTTCCCGGTGCGGACGGTGGGTCCTGCAGTTGGGGCAGTACTTCTTGATCTCCAGGCGGTCCGGGTCGTTGCGCCGGTTCTTCCGCGTGATGTAGTTGCGGTGCTTGCACTCCTGGCAGGCCAGCGTGATCTTCGGCCGGACGTCGGTGGCAGCCACGATGGAGTGCCTTTCTGAGCTGGGGACATTGGACTTCGGACCTCGGCCGCCCGGGGAGGACGACCGGCGATTCGACCCAGCCTGCCCACCTCCGGGACGGAGGTGAGAGACATGGGTGGTAGCGAGGGCCGGACTTGAACCGGCGACACAGCGATTATGAGCCGCTTGCTCTGCCTGACTGAGCTACCCCGCCGCGATGGTCGGTGTGGACCGGAATGCAAGGATACCGGATGCTCACCGAACTCTGGAAACACGATAACCCGGATCATGATCGGGAGACCGGCTCCGAAGGCCCCGCCGGACCGTTCCCCAGGTCGACGGGTGCGCCGGTGACCTGCGAAACGTCCTACTGGAACCGGTGGGACGCTACCACAGCGCCCTGTATGGAGCGAATCAGATATCGGCCGCCGGCCCCCGGCGCGGGGTGGGCGGCCCCGGGGACGGCGAAGGCCGCCCCGATCCTGCCGGGACGGCCTCTGAGCTGCTGAGCCCCTTTACGGAATCGAACCGTAGACCTTCTCCTTACCATGGAGACGCTCTGCCGACTGAGCTAAAGGGGCCTGCGTCGTTCGCGCAGTGAAACCATACACGGAGTCGGGAGCACTTGCGAACTGGTTGAAGGGGCCCCGCCGGGGGCCTGGCGCACGTCCGCCCGGTGCGGCGCGAGCCACTCCGGGCGGACGGTGTCTTCGCTGGTCAGCGCAGTAGGTTGCGGGCGATGACGAGCTGCTGGATCTGGCTCGTCCCCTCGTAGATGCGGAACAGCCTGACGTCGCGGTAGAAGCGTTCGACGGCGACGCCGCGCATGTAGCCCATGCCTCCGAATACCTGCACGGCGCGGTCGGCGACGCGTCCGACCATCTCGGAGCAGAAGTACTTGGCGCAGGACGGTCCGAGCTTGGTGTCCTCGCCGGCGTCGTAGGCCCGGGCCGCTTCCAGGACCATGGAGCGTCCCGCGTACAGCTCGGCTTGCGAGTCGGCGATGAGCCCTTGGACGAGCTGGTATTCGCCGATGGTGCTGCCGCCCTGGCTGCGTTCCTTCGCGTACGCGACCGTCTCGTCCAGGATTCTCTGGGCGAGGCCCACGCAGACGGCGGCGATGCTGAGCCGCCCGTGGGCGAGGGACGCCATGGCGGTGCGGAAGCCGGTTCCCTCCGGCCCGACCATGGCGGCGGCGGGGACGCGAACGTCGTTGAAGAAGACCTCGGCGGTGTGGGCTCCGCGCTGGCCCATCTTCTGGTCGGACGGCCCGATCTCGAGGCCGCCGGCGCCCTTCTCGACGAGGAACGTGGAGATTCCCCGGGAGCCGGCGCCGCCCGTCCTGGCGAAGACCATGAAGACGTCGGCCTCGGGGGCGTTGGTGATGAACCTCTTCGCGCCGTTGATCACGTAGTCGCCGCCGTCGCGGGCCGCGGTCGTGGTGAGGGTGCTGGGGTCGGAGCCGGCCTCGGCCTCGGTGAGCGCGAAGGCGCCGATGACCTCGCCGGACGCGAGCTTCGGCAGCCAGGTGTCGCGCTGCGCGTCCGTCCCGGCGTTGACCAGGACCTGCCCGGCGATGCCGTTGCTGGTGCCGAACATGGAGCGGAACGCGGGGCTGGCGTAGCCGATCTCGAAGACCAGCCGCACCTCCTCGCTCAGCGAGAGCCCGAGGCCGCCGTACTGCTCGGGCAGCGCGTACCCGAACAGGCCCATGTCCCGGGACGTGCGCCGCAGCGCCTCCGGGATCTCGTCGGTCTCCTCGATCTCCTCCTCGCGGGGGATCACCTGGTCGCGGACGAAGCTGCGGACGGCCTTGAGCACGTCGGCGAAATCCTGAGACTCCATGCACGCATTCTAGAATCAGATTCCAGGATGGCGCTTTCCTTCGGGCAACACGGTTTCGTCGCGTCAGAAGCGCACCAGTACCGCGGTGGCGTCGTCGTGGCGCTTGCCGCGCGCCCCGGTCGCCGACGCCTCCGCCTCCGCCTCCCTGGTCCTTCTGACCAGTTCGCGCGGCCCCTCCTCGTCCAGCAGCCGGAGGAGGTCGTCCCACCCCATCCGCCCGAACCGCTCGACGAGCCTGGACGCGCCGTCGCTCAGCACCGCCGCGCGTCTGAGTCCCTCGACCGGCACCTCGCCGGTCAGCCCTTCGTAGGCCGCCTCCGGTCGCGTGCTCGCCACCCAGAACCCGCCGGGGCTGTTGCGCGATCTCCGGACGCCCTCCAGCGTGTAGCTGGGCAGGTGATCGACCCGGTCGTCCCGGAAGACCCGCACCTCGCCCACGTCCATCACGATCGGCGAATCGGCCAGGACGAACCACTCCACCGCCGCGCCGCGCCGCCGCAGGAGCGACACCGTGGCGGACGGGCTGTCGGGGTTCTCCAGATCGCACGTCCCCGTGTGCGTCTCCCCCGTCACCTTGATCGCCTCCGCCACCAGGTCGGGCAGCGGCTGGCCGTCCTCCAGCGCCAGCAGCGCCGCGATCCGCCCGCCGAGCCTGCGCACGAGCCACGCCGGGTCGTGCCGGCACCCGCTGTCCACCCCCGCCGGCGCCGTCGCCCCGTCCAGCAGCACGACCCATCCGGGTCCCGCCGCCACGAAGTCCTCGTTCTCCCGACCGGGAGTCGCCTCACTCACATAACTCACCTGCACAGATGCAGGTCTACCCCCTGAACCGCCCCGCGGGTGACCGGTAGACCAAAACCACACTCTCGGCCCACATCGGAGCGCGTGACCGGGGAAGGAAGGGGACAGGCCACCGGGGAGGGGCCACGGCACCCGGCCGACATGATCCAGCCGGGCAGCGGGCATGCGGGGTCTCACACGAGATCGCCGGTTAACGTTGCATCACGGCAAATTCTCGACTTTACGGACAAACGCATCCGTACGACGACCTTCCTTCCGAGCACGGCACAGATGGGAGCACCCATGAGCGGCGAGACAGGCGAGAATCCGATCCCGGACCTGCTGCACTCGCGGCGCGACTCGGTGCTCGACCGCTGGGTGGAGCTGGTCAACGAGGGGATACGCGGCCGCATCACCGAACGCGAGGTGCGAACGGAGCTGACCGAGCTGTACGGCCTGGTCGAGCGGACCCTCGCCGACGGCGACGGCACCGCCGGCGGCGAACTGCGCGCGGCCCTCGGGGAGATCTCCCGCAACCGGGCCCGCCGGGGCTTCAGCCCCACCGAGACCGCGATCAGCGTGTTCTCGCTGAAACGGGCCGTCCGCGAGCAGTTCGAAGCGCTGGGCCAAGGCGGGGTCTTCGCCGAGTTCGGCGTGTTCTCCGACTACGTCGAAGACCTCGGGCTGGAGACCTTCGAGGCGTACGCCGCCGCACGCGAGCAGGTCATCGCCGACCAGGCCGAGCAGCTGCTGGAGCTGTCCACTCCGGTGGTGAAGCTGTGGGACGGCATCCTCGGGGTGCCGCTGGTCGGCACCCTGGACTCGGCCCGCACCCAGGTCGTGATGGAGACGATGCTGCAGATGCTCGCCGACACGAGCTCGCAGTTCGCCGTGATCGACATCACGGGGGTGGCGGCGGTCGACACCGAGGTCGCCCAGCACCTGCTGAAGACGGTGATGGCGGCGCGGCTGATGGGCGCCGAGTGCGTCATCTCGGGCATCCGGCCGCAGATCGCGCACACGATCGCGACGCTCGGCATCGAGTTCGGCGACATCGTCACCAAGGCGACCCTGGCCGACGCGCTGGCGTACGCGCTGGAGGGTTCCGGCCTGCGGGTCCTCAGCCGGACGGACGCGTGATGGAACGGGTGCCGATCCTCAAGCTCGGCCGGTTCCTGCTGGTGTCGATCCAGATCGACCTCGAAGACCGGACCGTCCTCACGCTGCAGGAGGAGCTGGCCGAGGAGATCGTCCGGACCGGGGCGCGCGGCGTGATCATCGATATCTCCGCGGTCGACATCGTCGACTCGTTCATCGGCCGGACGTTCTCCACCATCGCGTCGATGTCGCGGCTGATGGACGCCACGACCGTGGTGGTCGGGATGCGTCCCGCCGTCGCGATCACGCTGGTGGAACTGGGGCTGTCCCTGGACGGCGTCCGCACCGCCCTGGACCTGGACCAGGGCATGCGGCTGCTCGAGGCGTCGCTGGACGGCCGGTGACCACCCCGCCCGCCGGCGAGATGCCCATCGCCTCCAACGACGACGTGGTCCGCATCCGCCGGACGGTGCGGACGGCGGCCTCCGCCGCCGGGCTGTCCCTCGTCGATCAGACCAAGATCGTGACCGCGGCGAGTGAACTGGCCCGCAACACGCTGGTGCACGGCGGCGGCGGCTCGGCGCGCGTCGAGGAGGCCACGGACGCCCAGGGCCGCGCCGGCCTGCGCATCGTCTTCACCGACGAAGGGCCGGGCATCGCCGACAAGGAACAGGCCATGACCGACGGCTGGAGCACCGGGGAGGGCCTGGGGCTCGGCCTGTCCGGCGCCCGCCGGCTCGCGGACGAGTTCGAACTGGAGTCCCGGCCCGGGGAGGGCACCAGGGTGGTGTTGGTCAAATGGATCCGGTGACCGCCGCCGGCTGGACGACCAGCCCGGCCGCGGACGAGTCGCGGTGGTTCCGGGCCGAGGAGGACAGCGCCGCCGCCGGCGCCAGGCGCGAGATCACCGTGCTCGCCCAGCGGCTCGGATTCACCGGGGAACGGCTCGGCCAGGTCCAGCTCGCGGCCACGGAGGCCGCCACCAACCTCGCCAAGCACGCCGAGCGGGGCGAGATGCTGGTGCGGATCGTCCGGAACGGGGCGACCGCCGCCCTGGAGATCGTCTGCATCGACCGCGGTCCCGGCATCGCCGACGTCCCCCGCTCGCGCCTCGGCGGCTACTCGACCGCCGGCACGCTGGGCCTCGGGCTCGGCTCGATCGAGCGCCTCGCCGATCGCAGCGGCCTGTCCTCACTGCCCCGTGTCGGGACCGCGCTCTTCGCCCGGTTCCGGCAGCCGGGCGAAGAGCGCGAGGCGGCCACGGCGTCCGGGGCCGAGCCGCCGTTCGCCGGGCTGACCCGTCCGATCGACGGCGAGCGCGAATGCGGCGACGCCTACGCGGCGGCCGCCGCGGGCGGCACGGTGTACGCGATGCTCTGCGACGGCCTCGGGCACGGCCCGCTGGCGGCGCGCGCGGCGCAGGAGGCCGTCCGTACGATGCGCGACACCGCGCTGCCGGCGCGTCCCGCCGAGATCCTCGGGCACATCCACCGGCGGCTCCGCCCGACCCGGGGCGCCGCCGTCGCCGTCGCCGCGATCGAACCCGACGCCGGCCGGGTCCGCTACGCCGGGCTCGGCAACATCGCCGGGTGGATCGTCCACCCGGACCACCGAACCGGAATGATCTCGGTTCCCGGCATCGCCGGCACGCATCCGCGTTTCCGGGAGCAGGTCTACGACCTGCCGCCGGGGGCGGCCGTGGTGCTGCACTCCGACGGCCTGACCGGCCGGTGGAACGCCGCCGGCCTGTCCGGGCTGGCCGGCCGCGACCCGATGCTGACCGCGGCGACCGTGCTGCGCGACGCCGGGGTGCGCCACGACGACCGCTGCGTGCTCGCGGTGACCACGCCGGAGGCGGGGTGACGGCATGCGCGACGCCCTGATGCAGATGGAGATCACCGACGTGGCGGGCGTCTTCGCCGTCCGGCAGGCCGGCCGCCAGGTCGCCGCGGCGATGCACCTCGCCCACCACGACCAGATCAGGGTCGCCATCGCGCTCAGCGAGCTCGGGCGGGAGCTCTTCTCCCGTTTCGGCAGGGTCTCGGCCGCCTTCCTGCTGGAGCGGGACGGGGACCCCCGGCTGGTGATCGAGTTCGGCTTCGAGCCGCCTCCCGGCGCGGACATCGCCGGGGACGGGTTCTCGGCCGCCGCCCGTCTCATGGACCTGGTCGAGGAGGACGGGCGGGGAGACCTCTTCCTCGTCCGGGCCCGCAAGAACCTGCCGGCGGGCGTCGCCGGCATCACCGGCGCCGAACTGGAGGAGCTGCGGACCCGGCTCTGGCGGCTGCTGCCCGTTCCGGCGCTGGAGGAGCTGCGCACGCAGAACACCGAGCTGATCGACGCCCTTGAGGAGGCCCGGCGGCAACGCGAGGAACTCCGGCGCCTCAACGCCGAACTGGAGGAGACCAACCAGGGCGTGATGGCCCTCTACACGGAGCTTTCCGAGGAGCTGGACAAGACCAACCGCGGAGTCGTGGCGCTGTACGCGGACCTGGACGAGAAGACCGACCAGCTCCGCGAGGTCGGCGAGGCCAAGAACCGCTTCTGGGCCTCCATCAGCCACGAGCTGCGCACCCCCGTCAACTCGATCATCGGCCTCGCCCGGCTGCTGCTCGATCCGGCCGCGGACTCTCTCAGCGAAGAGCAGCGGCGCCAGATCTCACTGATCGACGACACCGGCAGGACCCTGCTGGGACTGGTGAACGAGCTGCTGGACATGGCCAAGGCCGAACAGGGCCGCCTGGAGGCGCAGCCGTCCGCGGTGGACACGCACGCGCTGGTGGACAAGCTGTCCGCGCTCATGGCGCCCATGGCGGAGCAGACGGACTCGACGCTGACCGTGGACGCCGACGGCGCCCCGCCCGTCCTGGTCACCGATGAGGTGATGCTGACCCGGCTGCTGCGCAACCTGCTGGGGAACGGGTTGAAGTTCACCGACGAGGGCGAGGTGCGGCTGACCGTCCGGTCCACGGCGGAGCACGTAGAGTTCGTCGTGACCGACACCGGCAGAGGCATCCCGCACGCCGAACTGGAACGGGTCTTCGAGGAGTTCTACCAGGTGCCCGGGCCCAGGACGGAGGGGACGGGGCTCGGCCTCCCCTACTCCCGGCGCCTGGCGCTGCTGCTCGGCGGCGAACTCACCCTGGAAAGCACCCTCGGCGAGGGCACGACCGCCACGCTTCGGCTGCCGTCGCGGCCGCCCCCGGCGGAACCCCGTCACGACGGCGAAGCAGATCCCGGCGGACGCGGTGATGTCCCGCCACCGGCGACCGGGCCGGGCGGGCACGGTACCGAGCGGGAATCGTCTCGATCCGGTAGGTCTGAAGGAGACGCTGCAGCAGGTTAGGAAACCGCAGGCACGGGAGGACCGATGACGGATGCGGAGCCTTGCACCCTGGTCGTCGACGACAACGACACCAAGCGGTACATCATCGCCAGCTGGCTGCAGCGTGCCGGTCACACCGTCGTGAACGCCGCGACCGCCGCCGAGGCCCGGCAGCGGCTCGCCGAACACGACGTGAACCTGATCGTCCTCGACGTCAAGCTGCCGGACGCGAGCGGCATCGAGATGAGCGCGCAGCTCAAGGCGGACCCGGAGACCGCGTCCGTGCCCGTCATCCAGATCTCGGCCTGGGCCGTGGAGTCCACCGACCGCACGCACGGGCTGCGGCGGGGCGCCGACGCCTACCTGACCGACCCGATCGATCCGGACGAGTTCCTCGCGACGGTCGAGTCGGTCCTGCGCTACTCCCGGGCGCGGATACGGGCCGAGCGGATGGCCGAGCGGATGGCGGCGTTCACCCGCACGTCCCTCGCCATCAACGCCGCCGAGACCTTCGAGGAGCTGACGATGGTCACGGCGCGCGGCGCCCTCGAGATCTTCGGGGAGCCCGCGTCCGTGCTCGTGCTGCCGCCGGACGGCCGTCCCCGCCGCGCGGTCAGCCTGGACGGCCGCACCGAGCAGCGCGCGACCCCGGCCGGGGTGTTCGACCGGCTGCCCGGCCTGCTGGAACTCGGCGAGGAAGGCGGGACCGACGTCGTCCTCCTGCCGGCGAGGCGGTGGAAGTCCGTGCTGCCGGACGCGGTCGCCCAGGGTGACGTCGCCGTCGTGATGTCGCGTTCCAAACGCGGCGGCCCGCCGGTCTGCATCGGCATCGAGGCCCGCGGCGAGCCGGACGACGTGGACCTCAACATCCTGCGCCAGCTCGGTCAGGCGCTCGCCCTGGCGATGGGCGCGCTGCGGTCCTTCACCGAGCAGCGCCTCATCTCGCTGACCCTGCAGCGCAGCCTGCTCCCGTCGGTGCACCCGTCCATCCCCGGCTGGGCGTTCTCGGTCCGCTACGAGCCCGCCAGCGAGCAGGCCGAGGTGGGCGGCGACTTCTACGAGGTGCTCGACCGCGGCGACCACGTCCTGGTCGCCATCGGCGACGTGCAAGGGCACTCGCTGCACGCGGCCACGGTGATGGCGGAGATCCGGCACGCGCTGCGCGCCTTCGCCGACGAAGGCCACGACGCCGTCACGATCCTGCGGCTCCTGAACGGCGTCATGCTGCGCTACCACGACGACCAGACCGCCACGATGTGCCTGATGACCGTGGATCCCCGCACCGGGGCCGTGCAGGTCGCCAACTCCGGGCACCTCGCGCCGCTGTTCATCAACGAGGGCCGGGCCCGCTACGGCGCGGGCGGCGGGGTGCTGCTCGGCTTCCCCGCGGACCGGGTGGCGATCGAGGAGGCCGAGATTCCGCCGGGCGGGACGGTGGTGCTGATCACCGACGGGCTGATCGAGGACCGCGGCATCCCCCTGTCGGACAATCTGGAGCGGCTGCGCACCATCGCCGTCCCCGTCGACGACGACCTGGAGACGTTCAGCGACCGCCTCATCTCCGAGTTCGGCCACCGCGAGGACGACGTCGCCCTCATCGCCCTCCGCCGCTCCCTCTGATCACACCGACCGGCCCTGCCGTCCCGACCGTCCCGAACGTGCCGCGCGGGCGAGTTTCGGAGGCGGGTTTCGGACAGGCATCGGCGGGGTCAGCCGAAGGTTCCGCCGACCGATGTGCGTGTGTTCCGGCCCGGAGGTGCACTGCTCAAGGGGCGGCCGATCGCCTGGCGCGGGTGCGTCACCGATCATTTTCGGTTCACCCAAGAGGCCGCTTCCGGTCAGCGATCTTTGTATCCACCTCCGCATTGGCCCTCCGGAGGCGTCTCGCGGCACCGGACCACCGCCATCGGGGCCGCACACCGCCAGATCCATGGTTTTTGCAGGTCAGAGCCATGATCGCGGCGAGACGCCGGAGGGCTTGGTCCACCCGCCGATACGGCGGGCCTTCCCTCCGGGAGAACCAGTCGGAGATCATGTCGCCACATCACGGACATGCCTCCCACCTGCGGCTTTAACCACTCCAATCCCCAGATGTTCACCCTGTGCGGCTAACGTTCGATCGTCACCGCCGCTTGCCGCGGAACACCCATCGGTCCGGCCGCGAAGGAGTGCGCCCCGTGAAGGGTCATGGTCAGCGCCCACGCGCCCTGGCGGCCGCCGCCGTCGGGCTGTCCGGCCTGGTCGCGGCGGCATTCTTCGCGTTCCAGGCGGTTCAGGGGCACCCGGCCGACGCCGCTCCGCCGACACCGCCGGCGCCGGACGCGACCAGCGCGGCCGAGGCGCCCGAACCCTCCACCGCACCCGCTCTACCGCGCTCGGCGCCGCTGCGGCTGGACGTGGCACGGATCGGCGTCCGGACGCCGCTGATGCCGCTGGCCAAGAACGCGGACCAGACCGTCGAAACGCCGCCGCTGAGCCGCGCCCAGGAGGCAGGGTGGTACCGGCTGGGTCCCCCACCCGGCAGCCGCGGCGCGTCAGTGATCATCGGGCATGTCGACACCGCGAGCGGACCGGCGGTCTTCTCCCGGCTGGGCGAACTGCGCCCCGGCGACCTGGCCCGCGTGCTCCGCGCCGACGGCCGCACCGCCGTGTTCCGGATCGACTCGGTCGAACGCTTCGACAAGGACCGGTTCCCCACCCGGCGCGTCTACACCGACCCCGGCTACCCGGCGATCCGCCTGATCACCTGCGGTGGACGCTTCGACCGCGGCAGCGGCCACTACACCGACAACGTCATCGCCTTCGGCCACCTGGTGCGTCCCGGTGGCGAAGGAGCGGCCTGACATGCACCCGCACCACGACCCGTTCGCGGGTGAGGTGACCCGTCCGCCCGTCCCCGCCGGGCGCGCCCGCCCAGGACGTCACCGGCTCGCCCGGCACGCCGGACCCGCCGCCCCGTCCCATGTCGCGCGGCCTTTGACCGCGCCCCCGTCCGGGCATCTGGCGTCCCCGGCGGCCTGGGGCTCCCCTGCCGCCGCCCCGGCGCCGACGGCGACCATCCCCGACCGGCTCGCGCCCCTGATCGCGCCCCCGCCGGTGCGGCGCCGCCCGGCCGCACCGCCCGCGCCCCCGCAGGGGCGGCACCGTCCGGCCGCACCGCCCGCGCGCCCGCCCCGGCGCGAACTCCCCCCTCCGGCCCCGGCACCCGCCGGCAAGGGGCGGGACGGCAAGCGCGACCTGCCGCCGGCCCGCGCGGACGCGATGCGTGTGACGGTCCTGATCCCGGCGCACAACGAGGCCAAGCAGATCACCGAGACGATCGCCTCGCTGCGCCGCCAGGAGCGGCCCCCGGACCACATCGTGGTGATCGCCGACAACTGCACCGACGCGACCGCCGCGTTCGCGCATCTGTGCGGCGTCGAGATCGTCGGCACCCGCGGCAACCGGCACAAGAAGGCCGGCGCGCTGAACCAGGTCCTCGACCGCCTCCTGCCGATCTTCGGCCCGGACGACGCGGTCATGGTGATGGACGCCGACTCGGCGCTCGACCCGGGCTTCATCCGCCACGGCATCGACTACCTGGCCGGCGGCCGCTACGCCGCCGTCGGCGGCACCTTCACCGGCAAGCCCGGCGGCGGGGCCGTCGGCATGTTCCAGCGCAACGAGTACGCCAGGTACGCCCGGGACGTGCGGAGGCTCCAGGGCAAGGCCCTCGTCCTGACCGGTACCGCCACCATCTTCCGCGCCACCACCCTGCAGGAAGTGGTCGCCGCCCGCCGGAAGGAGCGCCTGCCCGGCCTTCCGCACGTCTACGACGTCCGGGTGCTCACCGAGGACAACGAGCTGACCCTGGCCATCCTCCATCTCGGTTTCCGCATCCTGTGCCCACCCGAGTGCACGCTCACCACCGAGGTGATGCCCACCTGGAGGGAACTGTCCCAGCAGCGGCTGCGCTGGAAGCGCGGCGCCCTGGAGAACCTCCTCGACTACGGCTGGACGCCGATCACCCGCCCCTACTGGGGGCGGCAGCTGCTCTCCCTGATCGGCATCCTCGTGATCACCGCCTACCTGTCATCGATCGCCTACTCGGCCATCTGGCTCGGCGGCATCCAGATCAGCCCGATCTGGGCCGCCATCACGGTGATCTTCATGGTGGAGCGCGTCGTGACCGTCCGCCGCCGCGGCACGGTCCAGATGGCGCTCGCCGCCACGATCGTCGTCGAAATGATCTTCGACGTCTTCCTCCAGCTGGTCCAGGCCCGCGCCTTCTGGCAGGCGGCCTGGCGCAAAGAAAGGAAATGGTGAGTCATGTACAACACCCCTCCCATCGGCGGAGTCGCCGCGGGTTTCGGCGGCGCCGCCGCGGCCTCGCCTTGGCTCGGTGTGCAGGCCCTCTGGATCGGCCTGGCCCTGTTCACCGTGGTCTCCGCGGGCCTGGCCGTGAAGCGCATCCTCCCCGCCCGCAAGGGCTGACAACCCCCACCGGACGGCCCCTGGCAGCGTCAAAGCCGCTCGGGGGCCGTCCCGTGCACCGCCCCGAAGCCGGAGCCCAGGACGGCCTTCGGGTCGTCGGCGAAGAAACGGATCGTCCGCACCTCGGCCCGCCGGCCCAAGGGCCGCACGGCGGTGATCGGCTCGTCCAGCTCAACGACAACGTTCGTCTGGGACGACACGGCCACCGCCAGGCGCTCGTCCTCGACCCGGACCATTCCGCTCTCGTTGAAGTTGCGAGCAAGCCGCACCGACGCGATCCGTTCACGCGGAACTCGCAGGTCGAAGAAGGCCCCGTACCGAATCCGCAGCTCATCGTCCGACACAACGTGCGGCCGGGTGACACACGCCGCGATGACCGCCAGGACGATCAGGACCGAGTACAGATCGACCATCAGGATCACCGCGTGCAGACCTGAAGGCGCGTCGAGTCCCCGCAACAGCAACTCGGCCCCGACGGCCTCCAAGGCCATCACGAACAGAAACGCCAACTGCACGGTCAGCTGCCCACCCGCATAACTCACAGGGACCGCGCCCGGCGGCACCCCATGCCGGCGACGCACCACGAACAAGGCCAGGCTGACCAGCCCCTTCAGGTCGAACCCCACGACCCTGCGCACCGGCCCAGGCACCAGCCGGCCGACACTCCGGAACGCGGCCCGCGCGACCGTCAGCACGACCGCTCCTTCAACATCGCCACAAGGACCCGGAAGACCTCCCTCTGGGCGGCGGACATCTCGTCCAGCCACCCGCCCTCCGAACCGTGCGCGACCATGAGCGCCGCCATCTCCCCGGTCAACTGCCCGGCGAGATCCGCCGCGAGCCCGGCCACCCGCGGATCGTCCGGCCGCGCCTCCGCGAGCTCATCGAGCCGCGCATAGATCCCGGTGTCCCGCGCCGTCTTCATGAGCGGACGCAGCATCGCCAAGAACTCGTCCCGCTCATCCGGCCCGGCGGCCGTGTCGACCAGCGCCAGCATCTCCCGGTCGAGCTCGGCGAACCGCGACCCCGGCGGCAGCCCCCGCAGAGCCTCCGCCATCTCCGGCGAAACCGCCGAATCGGGCCGCAGCTCCGCCTCCTCCAGCAGCACCGCCAGCCGCGCCCTCCGCGCCCCGATCGCCTCCTGCTGCCTGGCCAGATCGGCGTCCAGCTCGACGAGCACGTCCCGCAGCTCCCGGCCCCGCTCGTCCGCGAGGACGTCCCGGACCTCGTCCAGCGACAGCCCCAGCTCCACGAGTCTCCGCACCCGCGCCAGGACCACGGCGTCCTTCAGCCGGTACTCCCGGTACCCGTTCGAGAGCCGCAACGGCTCAGGCAACAACCCCAGATGGTGGTAGTGCCGCACGGTCCGGGTCGACACCCCGACCAGCGCGGCAAGCTCGCCGATCCTCATGCCCCCATTACAAACCTTGACGCCACGTCAACCTCAAGCCCAACCGACCCCCGTCGGCCGGCCGTCCTCGCCCCGCCTTCGCCAGACCCACATGGCAGGACCTGAAAGCCCCTATGCCACCGCTGCTGCACAAAGGTCTCACTTGACCGGCAAAAGAACCCGATTACCCCCGCGGCAAGAGGACCAAAACACACGGGCCCGACCGAAGCGACGGCCGACGGTTGGCCTATCTAGGCCACCCACAGTTTCACTACCCCGCGCCCGCTATGATCGTCCGGCTTTGTCACAAACATGTCGAAGGACATCATGAATATCGACTTCAGTGCCGACGCCACTTTCTCGTGGTACGTCGTGTTGTTGCTGCTGTCCGGCATCGTCATGCTGGTCATCGCGGCCATCGGAGGCGGTCAGAGCGTCGGCCCGCGACTCCTCAACGCCGTGTTCGGCGTGGGCTTCCTCGGCTACGCCGTCTATCTGGGATTCATCTTCGAGGGTGGCGAGTACGCCATGTTCCTCTACGCATTCATCCTTCCGGTCCTCATGCTCTTCAAATTCGTGGGAGCGCTAGCCGGCCGACGCCAAAGTGCCTAGTACCCCAGCAGCAGGATGTCGTCGCCGTATTGCGGCGCCCGATAGGAATCCGGGCGCAACGGTCCGCCCACGCGAGCCGACAACGCCACTGGAGCATCAGGCGTCCTTTGCGGACAGCCGAGCCGGCGGATCCGCTCTCATTACAGCGCGGTCCGATTCACGCCGGGTGAGCACCAAGGGGCCGTCCTCGGTGATGGCCACCGTGTGCTCGGAGTGGGCCGTACGCGAGCCGTCGGCCGACCGGATGGTCCAGCCGTCGGGGTCGTAGACGATCCGGTCGGTCGTCTGGGCCAGCCAGGGTTCGAGCGCGAGGGTCAGGCCGGGGCGGAGCGTGAGGCCCCGCCCCGGCCTGCCCTTGTTCGACACGTGGGGCGCCTCGTGCATGCTGCGACCGAGGCCGTGGCCGCCGAACTCGTCGTTGACCGGATAGCCGTAGTCACGGGCCACCGCCCAGATCGCCGCCGAGATGTCGCCCAAACGGTTGCCCGGGCGCGCCATCTCGATCGCCGCCTCCAGCGCCTCCTCGGTGGCGCGAATGATCCGCAGGTCCTCCTCGGCGGCCGTCCCGACGACGACCGTGCGCGCCGAGTCCGCCACCCAGCCGTCGACGCCGACCGCGAGGTCCGCACTCAGAACGTCACCGTCCCGCAGCACGTAGTCGTGGGGCAGGCCGTGCAGGACGGCGTCGTTGACCGACAGGCAGATGACGTTGCGGAACGGCCCCCTGCCGAAGGACGGCGCGTAGTCCCAGTAGCACGACTCCGCCCCACGATCCTTGATCATGGCGCGCACGTGGTGTTCCAGGTCCAGCAGGTTGACCCCCACTGCGGCGAGCCGGCCGACCTCCGTGAGCACCTCGGCGACGAAACGCCCGGTCACATGCATCCGCTCGATCTCCGCGGGCGTCTTCAGTTCGATCACGAGTACCTCACGTACTGGGTGGTATTTCTATACCGACACACTAGACGGTATAGAAATACCATTCCTATCCTAGGGACATGGTCCGCCAACCGCTCACGCCCGAACAGATCGAAGCCGGCAGGCGTCTCGGCGCCCTGCTGCGCCACGCGCGGGCAGAACGCGACCTCGCCGAAGTCGCCCACGCGGCCGGCATCTCACCGGAAACCCTGCGCAAGATCGAGACCGGCCGCCTGCCCTCCCCCGGCTTCGGCACGATCGTCCGCCTCGCCGAGGCGCTCAACGTACCAATGCAGGAACTGGCAGCCACCTGGCGAGGCAGCAACCAACCACTGGAAGCCGCCTCCTAGCGCCGCTCCGGAGCCGCATATAGACAGTAGCCGGTTCACCCGACTACGAGTTCACCCTGAACCGGACACGAGTTGGACGCTCAATCCCGGGTGCTGTTGACAGGGAAGAAGCGTTCCGTGCCCGCCATCCACGCGGCGAGGGCGAGCGCACCTGTCTCGAACGCAACGAGATCGGCGTTCCAGCGAGGGTCTGCGGGCGCGTCCCCGGCCCGCCGCGCCCGGCGCAACAACGCCACACCCGCCGCAAGGTTCAGCCCCGCCCATACGGCGTTGACAGCCGGCCCGGAATCCCGCCCTGCCAGCGGCGTCAGATGCCGTCGCCCGGTGACCGCGGTGGCCAGATGCGGCGCGACGTTGGCAACCAGGGCTCCGGCAATGAACGACTGGATACGCGATGACTTCATCCCAAAACGCTAACGCCACCCTCAGCCCGTCAGCACATATCCACCACACGACGACCGTAAAGCGCCACCCGCAGTCAGAAGGACCGAAAACAGCCCCTGACCGGATCGCGCCTGGTCAGAGGCTGTTTCAGCGCGTGTAACGGGTCCGGGACC
Organism: Spirillospora sp. NPDC048819; assembly: GCF_040650055.1. Classification (NCBI taxonomy): domain Bacteria; kingdom Bacillati; phylum Actinomycetota; class Actinomycetes; order Streptosporangiales; family Thermomonosporaceae; genus Spirillospora; species Spirillospora sp. NPDC048819. The sequence continues at coordinate 172,366 of NZ_JBEZGN010000001.1, forward strand.
TGAGAAGGCTAAGCCGACGGACCTATTGCGTCATGGGTCTAGGATGCTCGCCTCTCCTGGCCTGCACTCCGCTGGTTCCCCGTGCGTGGGCTGTCCCGACAGATTCCGCGTACTTCCGGATCTTGCTTCGCTGCTAATCCCACTGTCCAGCGTCAATCCCTGACCGCACCTTCTGAGACACTACGCCCGTGTCCTTCGATCTGTACTTCTGGAAATCCGCAGCTGGCGAACCCGACGAGATCTGCGATCGGCTGGCTGACGAGGATGTCGATGGAGTGGACCCGAGTCCGGATGTCGAACGTTTCAGGTCAGAGCTGCTACGCCGCTGGCCAGACCTCGCGGATCGGATCTCTCCTTGGGCACCCGACCTGGACTGGCGACAGCCGTGGGGCCGCGAAGATATCGCGCCCTACTTCGTGACACTGACCTTGTCCTTCGGCACCAAACCGAGTGCGCCACACGACATCGTGGCCTTGGCTCGCGAACACAGCTTGGTGACCTACGATCCTCAAACCGGCGAAACGGTCCGATGATCCAAGCGGCCCCGTTCGGCCGATGATCGGTCACACAGCAGTATCCGCTTAATAGTCTTTGATGGCTTGTGCCTGATTGGCGGACACTCCGCACCACTCACCCCCGCCTGAGCTTCTCCCTTCTGCCATCGTCCCGCGCATCCGCGCTGCTGGGCCAGGGCCAAGGGTGACGGGAGGCTCAGGCACCTCCCAGGCCCCAACGACCGTCGCAGGCTCGGCCTGAGCTTCCCAGAGTCAGAAGCTTCGCAGGAGGCGTATTCGAACGGTTCTCGCGATGCAGTGCCCGGTGCCTGCCGCTTACTGTGGCGCATGTCAGCTTCACCGCCGAGGAGCCCGCATGGTCACTACGCTGCCCCTGTTCGCTGTAACGATTGACTGTCCGGACCCGGCGGGGCTTGCGCGGTTCTATAGAGCGTTCTTGGGCGGCGAATTGTCCTTCTCTCCCAATGAGGACTTCACAGCGCTCGTCGTCGACGGCAGTGTTCGCCTCGATTTCCAGCGCGTTGCGAATCCTGCACCGACGCGGTGGCCTGAACCAGGTGCCGCGCGTCGGCTGCATTTGGATTTCGTGGTCGATGATCTCGATCAGGCCGAGAAGCACCTACTCGGCATCGGCGCAGTGTTAGCCGACTTCCAACCGGGCGGCAGGAGGTATCGGGTGCTGTTCGATCCGGCCGGGCATCCGTTCTGCATCGCCACCAGGTCCGCCGCGTCCATCCGCGAACACGCGTAATGCAGAGTTCACGATCCTCTACCCAAACGGTGAGTCGATCGCCACATGCCCGGACGTCCCACCCGAGCTTCCCCGACCACCAACTACTGTCACGAACACGTCCATGCTTCCCAGAACCGAGTGCACCCGCCGGAGGCAGATGCGGCCGATCGAGTCGGTAGACGGAGCAGGGATGAGCGACGCAGAGGTCTTGGGTGCCTGGTGGCGCTCGATGGTTGATCACGCTCGGCAGGCGACCACCGTCCGGGCATTGTGGTTCGGCCTCGTGGAGTTGGCGGAAGCCGAGGGCGCCAGGTGGCATCTGTACGTGGGTGGGTGCCGGGAGTTCGATCGGGAGGATGACTCATGCGACTGGGCCGCTGAGCCTGCCTGGTGGCCGGAGGAGCGCTATCTGTTCCTGGCCGGCTTGAACGACCCTGCGGGGAACGGTGCAGAAGCGATGCTGGCTCATGCGGCGGACATGGTGCGCTCTCTGGCTCCTGAGCAGTCTTGGCCCGGCCTCCTGGAAGGTGTTGCGGTCGGCTTTGATGACGGTGATTTCGTGCTCACCTGGACGGCGTAGCGGCGACGCGTAACCCGTGACCGCCCGCAGCTGGCGAACCGGGAGAGCGCTTCGCTATGCGCGGCCATCCGGTGACCGGCGCCCACGCCGCACGCTCCGGGCGGCCAGGCGCATCCCGCGTATGTTCCGGAACCGGTGACATCCGGGTGCGTTCGGTGGCGGCTTGGCTTCATGCGGGGATCTTGGAAAGCGAACAGCCTCCGACCGTTTGCACTGGTCAGAGGCTGTTTCAGCTGGGGTGGCGGGTCCAGGATTCGAACCTGGGTAGGCTAAGCCGACGGATTTACAGTCCGCTCCCATTGGCCACTCGGGCAACCCGCCGTGGCGTCGCTTGCGCGACGGCACTGGAAAGAATAGCGGACCGTGGGAGTGGGTGTGACATCGAGGTGGACGGGCCTGATCTGGGGGAGTCGCTACGCTCTCTGATCAAGAAGCTGCTGCTGAGGGGATGTGTGTGGCATGGCTGATTCCTCGTTCGACATCGTGAGCAAGCTCGACCGGCAGGAGGTCGACAACGCGCTGAACCAGGCCGCCAAGGAGGTGGCCAACCGGTTCGACTTCCGGAACGTGGACGCGGGGATCAAGTGGTCGGGTGAGTCGATCGAGATCCAGGCGAACACGGAGGAACGGGCGAACGCGGTCCTTGATGTGCTGAAGGACAAGCTCGTGAAGCGGGGGATCTCGCTGAAGGCGATCGACCCGGGCGAGCCGAAGCTGTCGGGGAAGGTGCACAAGCTGGGCGTTGGCCTGAAGGAGGGCATCGCGCAGGACGACGCGAAGAAGATCGGGAAGATCATCCGGGATGAGGGGCCGAAGGGGATCAAGGCCCAGATCCAGGGAGACGAGTTGCGGGTCAGTTCGAAGAAGAAGGACGACCTGCAGGACGTGATCGCGCTGCTCAAGGGCAAGGACCTTGATGTGGCGCTGCAGTTCGTCAACTACCGGTGAGGTGTGCGGGGCGCGGCCTGTTCGCTGGTGGCCGCGCCCCGCGGCATAGGGTGCGGGGCTTCTTCTCCAGCTCCGGCCGATGTTGATTTGTGCCGTTGTGCGACCGGCCGGTGGCGGTGTGTCATGCCGACTGGGTCGTTCGGGGTCCTGAGAGGCGGATGCGCGACTATCATCACCGGCCTCGGAGCCTAGGAGGTAGGCGTGGACATCATCAGCCGGTCGGAGTGGGGCGCCCGGTCGCCTCGCAACCGGCAGACCGTGAGCTGGTCGCAGCGCACCGAGTTCGTTGTGCACTACTCCGAGGGGCCTACCAGCCAGTCGGTGCGGTCCATCCAGGACTTCCACATGGACGGCCGCGGATGGGCCGACATCGGCTACAACTTCCTGGTCGACGTCAAGGGCCGGATCTACGAGGGTCGCGGATGGCTGGTCATCGGTGCGCACGCACCCGACCACAACACGTCCGGGATCGGCGTGTGCATGATCGGCCGGGACGGCGATGCGACGGCCGCGGCGAAGCGGTCGATCCGGTGGGTGTACGACGAGGCCGTCCGGCGGAGGGGCCGGTCCTTGAAGAAGCTCGGGCACAGGGACGTGTACGCGACCTCGTGCCCGGGTGACGAACTGTACGCGTGGGTGCGGGCGGGGATGCCCGCATCCGGATCGGAGGACGACATGCCCAGTGCGGAAGAGATTGCCACGGCGGTGTGGAAGCACAAGATCAGCAATCAGTTCCGGACGGACGGCAACGGAAATCCCCGGATGGTCGCGGCCGAGGATTTCCTGGAGTACTCCGACGCGCACCACGACGCGGTGATGGCCCGTCTGAAGGCGCAGGGCGCCGCGATCGGCGAGTTGTCGCGTGCGCTCGCCGCACTGGCCGCCGACCGGGGGCAGACCGTGGACTCGGAGGCGCTCATCGCGCGGATCAACGGGGAGATCGACCGGGTCAGCGCCCAGCCGGACGCCGGCTAGCGGTCGCCGGAATGGTCCGGGGCATCCCGTAGCCTGGCCGTCGTCGGCGGGTGGGGAAGCCCTGCCGGCACAGAACGCCCCTCGTCCTCCTGCGGGAGGCGGGGGGCGTTCGCCAGGTCTGGGGCCGTTGGGAGCGCGCCGGCCCCATCCCCCGCAGAAGGGGCCGGCGCGTCCTGTGTTATGACGCGGCGGTGTCCGGATTGGTTCGGTCGATTTCGTCCGAGTTGTGGGCGACGGCCTGTGTCAGCGCTCGGTCGCGATCACCGGGGCGGTCGGTTAGCGGCGGCCGGCCATGCGTTCCAGGCGGGCGATCCGGTCGGCGATCGGGGGGTGGGTGGAGAACAGCTTGCCGATCCCGGCGCCGGAGAACGGGTTCGCGATCATCAGGGAGCTGGTGGTGGCGAGTTCGGGGTCCTGGGGCAGCGGCATCGCGCGGGTGCCGGCGTCGATCTTGCGGAGGGCGGAGGCGAGGGCGAGCGGGTCGCCCGTGAGGAGGGCGCCGGCGGCGTCGGCGGAGTACTCGCGGGTGCGGCTGATCGCCATCTGCACGACGGCGGCGGCGACGGGGCCGAGGACGAGGAGCATGAGGGCGCCGAGGAGGCCGGGGCCGTCGTCGTCCTCGGAGCGGCCCGGAATGAAGATCGCCAGGTAGGACAGGTAGGTGATGACGGTGGCGATGGCGGCGGCGACGGACGAGATGAGGATGTCGCGGTTGTAGACGTGGGACAGTTCGTGGCCGAGGACGGCGCGAAGTTCCCGTTCGTCCAGCATCTGCAGGATGCCGCGGGTGCAGCAGACGGCGGCGTTGCGCGGGTTGCGTCCGGTGGCGAACGCGTTGGGCTGGCGCGTCTCGGAGACGTACAGGCGCGGCATGGGCTGGTGCGCCGAGGTCGCGAGTTCGCGGACGATCCGGTACATCCTCGGTGCCTCGACCTCGCTGACCGGGTGGGCGCGCATGGAGCGCAGCGCGATCCGGTCGCTGAACGCGTAGGCGACTCCGTTGGTGCCGAGCGCGATGACCAGCGCGATGACCAGCCCGGTGCCGCCGCCGAGCAGATGGCCGGCGGCGAGCATCAATGCCGACAGCGTCGCGATCAGCGCTGCGGTCTTGACGCCGTTGAACTGCACTTCCGTTGCCTCCCCGTCGACTCCGGCATGAACATCAACGGTTTGACCTGGGTGAACGTTCCCGCTCAGGTGGCCTGTGACACCGTCTGCAGGACGATCTGGGGGGCGGCCGACAGCACCAGGGCGCCGGCGGCGGTGGCGGTGATGGCGGCGCGCACGGGAAGCCCGGGCGCGGCGTCGTAGGACGGCCCCGGCGCGGGCTGGAACAGGCGGGCGGCCCACACGAGGTAGTAGTACAGGCCGATCACCGTGTTGATCGCCATCACGACGGCGAGCCAGGTGACGCCGCCCGCGACGGTGGCGCGGAACACGACGACCTTGGCGAACAGGCCCATGACGCCCGGGGGCAGGCCGGCGAGGCAGATGAGGAAGAAGGCGAGGGCGGTGGCGACGGCGGGGCTGCGGCGGGCGAGGCCGCGGTAGTCGTCGAGGGTGTCCCAGGCCGGGCTGAGCCCGGCGGGGGCGCGGCGTCGGAAGCCGATCACGACGGCGAACGCGCCGAGGTTCATCACGGCGTAGAGGGCGACGTAGGCGGTGGTGGCGGCGACGGCTTCGGGGAGCCGGTTCGCGCCGACCGCGAGGGGCGCGAGCATGTACCCGGACTGCGCGACCGACGACCAGGCCAGCAGCCGGATCGCGGTCCGCTGCCGGAGCGCGAGGAGGTTGCCGAGCGTCATCGTGATCGCGGCGAGGACGGCGATGACCGGGCCCCACACGTGCCCGTACGCGGGAAGCCCGACGGCGAGGACGATCACGAGCCCGGCGAACCCGGCGGCTTTGGAGACGACGGACAGGAACGCCGCGACGGGCAGGGGTGAGCCCTGGTAGACGTCCGGCGCCCAGAAGTGGAACGGGACGGCGGCGACCTTGAACGCGAACCCGGCGAGGACGAGGACGGACCCGGCGACGGCGACCGGGTCGAGGTCGGCCGGGAGGTTCGCGAGGGCGGGGGCGATGCGGTCGAGGTGCATGGCGCCGGTCGCGCCGTACAGGAGGCTGACCCCGAACAGCATGAGCGCGGTGGAGACGACGGAGACGAGGAACAGTTTCAGCGCGGCCTCGGACGCCGTCCCGTCGTAGCGGCGCAGGGCGGTCAGCGCGAACACCGGCAGGGAGAGGGTCTCCAGCGCGACGACGAGGAGGACGAGGTCGCGGGCGGCGACGAGGGTCAGCGCTCCGATGACGGCGGCGAGGAGCAGGAAGTGGTACTCGCCGACGGGCATCTTGGAGTCGGTGATCTCCTGGAGGGAGAGCAGGACGACGACCACGGCCGCGCCGAGGACGATCCCCTGGAACAGGAGCGTGAAGTCGTCGGCGACGTAGGAGCAGGAGGCGGGGCCGTCGCCGCGCAGCCGGTCCGGGAGGCAGAAGGTGGCGCGGCGCTCGCCGCCGGCGGCGAGCGCGACGACGGCGATGAGCGCGGCGGCGAGGGAGCCGCCGCTGAGCAGGCCGAGGAGGCGGCGCGGCGCGTCGAAGGCGTCGGCGAGCAGCAGCCCGATCGCGGCGATGGCGAGGATCAGCGGCGGCGCGACCGCCGCGTAGTCGATGCTCTGGATCATCAGCCGCCTCCGAACAGCGCGCGGACGGGTCCGGTGGTCACGTCCAGCAGGGTCTTCGGCCACAGGCCGACCAGGAGCGTGAGCGCGATCAGCGGCGCCCAGGCGGCGTACTCCTGCGGGGAGACCGCCGCCGCGGGGCGGCGCGCCACGGCGGCGCCGTCGGCCGACCCGTGGGTGATCTTCGAGAGCATGCGCAGGAAGTAGGCGGCGGTGAGCGCCGCGCCGAGCGCCGCGACGGCCATGAAGGTGACGAACGTCTCGCGCGGCAGGTCGGCGTGCGGGCGGTACGCGCCGAGGAGCGCGAGCATCTCGCCCCAGAACCCGGCGAGCCCCGGCAGCCCGAGCGAGGCGACGGACGCGAACGTCAGGATCGACGCGAGGCGGGGGGACGTGCCGAGCATCCCGCCGCCGAGGGCGGTCATGTCGGTGGTGCCCCAGCGTTCCTTGACCGCCCCGGCGAGGAAGAACAGCAGGCTGGTGATCAGGCCGTGCGCGATGTTGCCGAACAGCGCCGCGTTGACGCCGACGGGGGTGAGGGTCGCGATGCCGAGCAGCACGAACCCCATGTGCCCGACGGACGAGAACGCGATCATCCGTTTGAGGTCGCGCTGGGCGAGGCAGGCGAGCGCGCCGTAGATGATCCCGATGACGGCGAGGAGGCCGAGCCACGGCGCCCAGAACCTCGCGCCGTCCGGTGCGAGCGGCAGCGCCACGCGGATGAGGCCGTAGGTGCCCATCTTCAGCAGCACCCCGGCGAGCAGGACGGACCCGACGGTCGGGGCCTCGGTGTGCGCGTCGGGCAGCCAGGTGTGCAGCGGCCACATCGGCGCCTTCACCGCGAAACCGATGCCCATCAGGGCGAACGCGGTGATCTGGATGCCGCGCGTCAGGCCGGACCCGTGCCGGGCGGCCAGCTCGGTCATGTCGAGGGTGCCGGCGGTGGCGCCGACGAGCAGCATCCCGGCGAGGAGGAGCCCGGAGCCGAGCAGCGTGTAGAGGATGAACTTGTAGGCGGCGGCGCGGCGTCCCGTCCCGCCCCACAGCATGATCACCACGTACATGGGGATCAGGACGGTCTCGAAGAACACGAAGAACAGCACGAGGTCGAGCGCGGTGAACGTGCCGAGCATGCCGATCTCGAGGACGAGCAGGAGCGCGGTGAGCAGCCGGATCCGGCCGCCTTCCGGCGGGTGCCGCAGCGTGTAGAGGAAGCACAGGAACGTCAGCAGCGCGGTCAGCACGACGAGCGGCAGCGAGATCCCGTCGACGCCGAGGTGGAACCGCAGCCCGATCGCGGACGCCCATTCCCGGTTGAGTTCGAGCTGCATTCGGGATGTGGCGCCGAAGTCGAACGCCGTCATCGCGGAGATGGCGACGAGCAGGGTCGCGCCGGACACGGCGGTCCCGAAGGCGCGGACGGCGAAGTCGGTGCGCAGGAACCGGTTCGCCGGGACGAGCATCGCCAGCGCCCCGAGCGCCGGGATCGCCATCATCAGCACGAAGATCACAGGAAGATCACCACCCCGGCCACGATGACGACGACGCCGGCGAGCAGGCCGGTCAGGTAGGACTGCGCGTTGCCGTTCTGCGGGGCGCGGAGCCGTTCGCCGAGGCGGACCGCGCCGCGTCCGGCCCCGGTGACGGCGGCGTCCACACGGCTCCGGTCGACGGCCACGACGTGACGTGCCAGGGCCTGAATGGGCCGGACGACCATCAGCGCGTACAACTCGTCCACGAAGAAGGCCCGCGCGAAGAGCGGACGGACCGGGCCAAGCGCGCGCGCAGGGTCCAAGGCGGGGTCACGGTTCCACAAGAGGTACGCACCGCCCGCCCCCACCGCGAGCAGCAGCAGGCTGAGCAGTGCCGCGCCCGGATGCGGCCGCAACTCCTCCGCGCCGAGCCCGAAGAAGCCGAGGATCGCGGCGGGGACGGCCAGGGCCGCGACCGTCCACGACATGACCTTCGACGGCTCGCGGATCTCGTACGAGCCGCGCGGCTCACCGAAGAACGTCATCAGCCACGTGCGCATCGCGTACGCGGCCGTCAACGCGACGGTCAGCAGCAGCCCCAGGTAGATCAGCCAGGCGACCCAGGCGGGCAGGGAGTACACGGCGGCCAGCTCGGGCATGGTGGAGCCGGGCAGGGGGCTGCCGTCCAGGGATGTCACAACGAGCGCGTACCTGGGACGGCCGTCCGGCAAGGGTTCGCCGCCGTGGAGGGCGGCGTGCTGGGCGGCCTCGATGACGGAGTCCTTGCTGAACCAGCCGCTGAGCGGCGGGACGCCCGCGAGCGCGGCCAGGCCGACCGTCATCGACCAGAACGTGATCGGCATGCCGTGCCGGAGCCCGCCGTAGTGGGCGAGCATGTTGGACCCGGCGACGACGATGACGCATCCGGCGGCGAGGAACAGCAGCGCCTTGAACGCGCCGTGCGTCAGCAGGTGGAAGATCGCGGCGGTGTCGGCGCCGACGGCGAGCCCGGCGGCCATCACGGCGAGCTGGCTGATCGTCGAGTACGCCAGGACGCGTTTCAGGTCGTCCTGCGCGAGGGCCGCGCACGCCGAGCCGACCATGGAGATCACCGCGGCGATTCCGAGGACGGCCAGCGCGGCGGGGGCCGCCCCGAACACCGGGAACAGCCGGGCGACGACGTAGACGCCCGCCGCGACCATCGTGGCCGCGTGGATGAGGGCGCTGATCGGCGTCGGGCCCGCCATCGCGTCCGGAAGCCAGGTGTGCAGCGGGAACTGGGCGCTCTTGCCCGCGACCCCGGCGAGCAGCAGCAGCGCCGCCGCCGTCACCGTCGCACCCGGCAGGTCCGCGGCGGTCCGCGCGATCTCCCGGATCTCGAACGTGCCCGCGCCGGCGCCGAGCACGATCACGCCGATCAGGAAGCCGACGTCGCCGAGGCGCGTCACCAGGAACGCCTTGACCGCCGCCCGCGAGTTCGCCCGCTCCTCCCAGTGATGGCCGATGAGGAAGTACGAGCAGATCCCCATGACCTCCCAGCCCGCGTACAGGACGAGGAGGTCGCCGGCGTAGACGACCAGCAGCATCGCGGCCGTGAAGAGGGAGATGAACGCGGCGTAGGACGAGTAGCGCCGATCCCCGTCCATGTAGGCGACCGAGTACACCTGGACGGCGAACGCCACGCAGCAGACCATGAGCGCGACGACGGCCGACAGCCCGTCCACCTGCAGCCCGACCCGGATCGGCACCGACCCGGTGTCGATCAGCGTGAGAACGCCGATCCGCTCCCCCGGTGACCGCCAGACGGCGAACGCGACGACCGCCGCGAGGACGAGCGACACCGCGATCGGCGCGCACGCGATGAGCGCGGGCCCGTTGCGGAGCGGCGCCGGCCGAGAGCCGGGGCCGCCGCCGAGGAGGCGCGTCAGGGACGGGCCGAACAGCATCCCGGCGAACGCGGCGAGGAACGGCAGCAGCGCCACCAGCGAGGCGAGCCAGATCACGGGGCGGCCTCCTCGACCGCCTCGGCCCGCGCGGCCGTTTCAGCCGGTTGGGTCGTGCCGGGCTGAGCGCCATGTTCGGGCGGAGGCGTCTCGCGTTCCGACAGGGCGCGGAGCCGGTCGACGTCGACGTTCTGCCGGTTCCGGAACACCAGCAGGACGATCGCCAGGCCCAGCCCGATCTCCGCCGCCGCGATCACGATGGTGAACAGCGTGAGGACCTGCCCGCCGTGCAGGCGGTCCTGGTACCAGACGTCGAACGTGACGAGGTTCAGGTTCACCGCGTTCAGCATCAGCTCGACCGACATCAGCACGAGGATCGCGTTGCGGCGCGCCAGCACCCCGTACACGCCGACGGAGAACAGCAGCGCGGCGACGATCGTCGGGTAGGCGAGATGCATCAGATCCCGTCCTCCTTCGCGTCGGCCGGGGGGTCCACGTCTTCCCCCCGCGCACCGGGCTCAGGACGTGGGCGGATGTCCGAACGCGACAGGACGATCGCGCCGACCAGGGCCGCCAGCAGCAGGACCGACAGGATCTCGAACGGAAGCACCCACGTCTGGAAGATGCTGGCGCCGAGCGCCTCCGCCGATCCGCCGCCGTCGCGCAGCGGCATGCGCACGTCCCGGAACCCCATGACCATCACCGTCACGAGGACGGCCGCGGTGGCGACGGCGACGGCCGCCGCGGCCCACCGGTTGCCGGAGTCCAGGTCGGCGGACTCCCCGATCGGCGCCCGGGTCAGCATGATCCCGAACAGCAGCAGCACGACGATCGCGCCGACGTAGATCAGCACCTGGACCCAGGCGACGAACTCCGCGGTCAGGACCAGGTAGCCGCCGGCGAGCGCGCCGAACGACACCACCAGCCACAGCGCCGCGTGGACGAGCCGCCGCGTCGTCACCACCAGGATCGCGGAGCCGACGGCGACGACGCCGAGCAGCGTGAACACGACCTCCTGGCCGCTCATGCGCCCGCCTCCGGCGGTGTGCGGGGCGTACGCGGGGTGCGCGCCGCGCGCTCCGCCGCCTTCTCCGCCGCGCCCACTTCCTTCGGCGGCTCCGCGGACGGGTCGTGGGCCTGCGGAGGCGGGACGGTCCACATCCACTCCCGCAGCCGCTCCTTCTCGTGCGTCAGCTCCGCGATGTCGTACTCGGCGTACTCGAACTCGGGCGTCCAGAACAGCGCGTCGAACGGGCAGACCTCGATGCAGATGCCGCAGTACATGCACAGCGCGAAGTCGATGGCGAACCGGTCGAGGACGTTGCGGGTCCGGGCGCGTCCGCCGCCCTCGGCGGGCAGGGTCTCCTTGTGCGAGTCGATGTAGATGCACCAGTCGGGGCACTCGCGTGCGCACAGCATGCAGACGGTGCAGTTCTCCTCGAAGAGCGCGATGACTCCCCGGCTGCGCGGGGGCAGGTCAGGTTGCACTTCGGGGTATTGACGCGTTATGGAACGCCGCGTCATCGTTCGCAACGTGACCGCCAGCCCCTTGGCCAGCCCGCCTCCTGGTAGCCGTCCCACGCGCCCCATGATTGCGCACGAACGCCGCCGGGGGAACGCAGCGGGCTCCGCGGACGTCCTACAGGGTGTGGACCGCGAGGTCGACGGCACGTTCGCCGGCAGGGAGGGCATGTGAGTCATCACGCCGATCGCCCTTACGGTCCCGAGCCCGGCCGCCGCCCCGGCCCGCATCCCGGCCACCCGGCGGGTGACGGCACGTCCAGCGGGAACGGGCCCGGCGCCTACCCGCCCGGCGTCCACGCGCCCGGCCCCCATTCGCCTTCGCCGCGGACGTACGGGCCGCCCGGCTGGCGTCCCCCGTACCCCGGTCCGCCGGTTCCCCCGCCCCCGCCGCCGCCCGTCCCGGTGCCGGAGACCGCGCGCGGCGTCCTGTGGGCGTTCGTGCCGTTCGTCACCCTCGGCTACGGGACGCCGTTCTCGTTCTTCTACGCGGCGGTCCGGCGCGGCTCGTGGGGCCTCGGCGCCACCGCCGCCGGGTACGGCTTCGGGACGGCCGCCGTCGTGACCATGCTTCAGGTCGGCAACCCGTTCCTCGCCGTCCTCGGCACGTTCGTGGCGATCCTGCTGTGGATCGCGGGGACCGGGCACGCGTTCGCCATCCGGTCGTCCGTCTTCCCCCGCGAGGTTCCGCGCAACCGCCGCAACCAGTACGCCATCGAGGTCGCCAAGTACCGGCGGACGCTGCGCGAGGAGGCCCGCGCGCTCGCCGCCGAGGACCCGGCGCTGGCCCGCGAGCTGCGGATCGGCCGTCCCGACGCGCCCCGCACCTACGACGACGGCGGCCTCGTCGACGTCAACCACGCGCCGCCGGAGATCCTCGCCGCGCTGCCCGGCATGACGCCCGCGATGGTGGAGCGCGTCGTCCGCCGCCGCGACGAGCAGGGCGGCTTCATGTCCGCCGAGGAGATGGCGGTGGACGCCGACATCCCGCCGGACGCCCTCCCGCAGATGGCCGAATACACGATCTTCCTGACCTGACACCGCGGCCGGCGCGGCGGCCCATCGCCGGCGCGGCGCCGTCCGGCCGCCGTGTTACAGGGCGACCTTGAGGACGCCCGTCAGGGCGAGCTGCGCCAGCGACAGCGGGACGAGCCAGACCCAGGCGAGCTTCTGCAACTGGTCCTCGCGCATCCGCGGGTAGCTGACCCGCAGCCAGATGACGCAGAACGCCAGCGCGCCCACCTTGAGCAGCGTCCAGAGCCAGCCCAGCTCCGTGTCGAGGAACGGGCCCTTCCAGCCGCCGAGGAACAGCACGGTCGTCAGCGCGCACAGCACCACGATCCCGGCGTACTCGGCCAGGAGGAACAGCGCGAACCGCAGCCCGCCGTACTCGGTGTACGGGCCGAAGATGATCTCGGAGTCGGCGACCGGCATGTCGAACGGGGGCCGGCGCAGCTCGGCGAGGCCCGCGACGAAGAACACCACGCCGCCGACCGCCTGCCAGGGTAGCCACCACCAGCGCCACTCCTCCGCGATGCCCGTCAGCGACAGCGTTCCCGCCGCCATCGCCACCGACGACGCCGCGAACACCATCGGCAGCTCGTAGGACATCAGCTGCGCCGCGACCCGCATCCCGCCGAGCAGCGAGTACTTGTTCGCGCTCGCCCAGCCCGCCATGATCGCGCCGATCACGCCGACGCCCATCACCGCGAGCGCGAAGAAGATCCCGGGCCCGAGGTCGAGCGCGACCTGCCCGTCCGGCCCGACCGGGATCACGAGCAGGACCAGCAGGTACGGGACGAGCGCCACGCCGGGGGCGAGCTTGAACACCCACCGGTCGGCGTCGCGCGGGATCACGTCCTCCTTCTGCGCGAACTTCACCCCGTCCGCGACGAGCTGCGCCCAGCCGTGGAAGGCGCCCGCGTACATGGGTCCGAGGCGGCCCTGCATGTGCGCCATCACCTTGTGCTCGGCCTGGCCCACCAGCAGCGGGAGCAGCGCGAACGCGGCGGCGACCAGCGCCAGCTTGACGACGATCTCAAGCATGGGGCCCCCAGTCGTCCGGCACCCCGGGCGGGCGGACGCGGCGGCGGCTGGGCGCGCCGTGGCCCGACTCGCCCGGTTCCTTGGCTCCCGGCCAGGGCTTGGCGACGCGGGAGGCGAGCACGAAGTCCTTGCGGAGCGGGTGCCCCTCGAAGCCGTCCGGCAGCAGCAGCGGGACCAGGTTCGGGTGGCCCTCGAAGAGGATGCCGAACATCTCCGACGTCTCCCGCTCGTGCCACTCGGCCCCCCGGTACACGCCCGTGGCGGTCGCGAGGACGGGGGCCCGCTTCGGGACGCGGGTGCGGATCAGCAGATGGTGGCGGCGCTCCAGGGAGTACACGTGGACGACGACGGCGAAGCCCTCGTCCAGTTCGTCCACCCCGGTCAGCCAGTCGAAGTATCCGCTGGACAGCTCGTCGCGCGCGAACGTCAGGGCGTCCACCCAGTGTTCCGGCGGCAGCCCGACGGCGAGGCCGCCGAACGTCTCCTCGGTGCTGATCTCGTCGCCGAAGCGGGCCGTCCAGGCCTCCGCCAGTTCCCGGCCGGCGGCCGGTTCGCCGCTCACTGGTCGCGCCCGATCTCGTCGTCGTGCCCGTCGTCGGTCAGGCCCGGGATGATCGACGGATCATGCTCGCCGCGCGGACGTCCGCGGGACCGTGCGGGATTCGCGGGAGCGGGCTCGTCCTCGACGGCCGGTACAGGGCGGGTCGATTCCTCGTCCTCGACGAGCGGCACGGGACGCGTGGGGTCCTCGTCCCCGACGGTCGGCACGGGGTGGGTCGATTCCTCGTCCTCGACGAGCGGCACGGGGTGCGTGAGGTCCTCGTCCTCGACGGCCCGGACCGGCAGCGTCACATCGTCGGCCGGATGAACGGCGGGCGGCGCGGCCGCGGATTCCTGCGTCTCCCCGAGGTGCTGGACGGGCATGGTCTCGTCCTCCGGCCCCGCCCCGTGGACCGGCTCGGCGGGCGCGGCGTCCTTCCCGGCCCGGCCGTCCTCGTCCGCGGCGTCCATCCAGCCTTCGATCTTCTCGTCCAGCAGGGGCGGTGGCTGGAGGGGGCGGCGCAGGACCGTCGCGGCCAGGGGGCGCGGCGGCGGAGGCGGCGTCAGCGGCTCCGCGCCGTTGTAGCGGTCGCCGAGCGACTCGGCGGCGATCTTCTCCTGCAGGTGGACGATGCCGTGCAGCAGCGCCTCGGGACGGGGCGGGCAGCCGGGGACGTAGACGTCCACCGGGATGATCTGGTCGACGCCCTTGGTCACGCAGTAGGAGTCCCAGTACGGCCCGCCGCAGTTGGAGCAGGCGCCGAACGAGATGACGTACTTCGGCTCGGGCATCTGCTCGTACAGGCGGCGCACCGCGGGCGCCATCTTGTCGCTGACCGTGCCCGAGACGACCATGAGGTCGGCCTGCCGGGGACCGGGCGCGAACGGGATGACGCCGAGCCGCATGAAGTCGTGCCGGGCCATCGACGTCGCGATGAACTCGATGGCGCAGCAGGCCAGGCCGAAGTTGAAGACCCACAGTGAATAGCGGCGGCCCCAGTTGAGCACGAACTTGATCGGCTTGGGAGCCAGCCGCGACAGCGGCCCGATGCTCGGCGGCGGTAGATCGATAGTGCCCACGGGAGCATTGTTACAGTCCCGCGGGATCTGGCCAGGGGTCCGGACGCGCGATCAGGCCGCTCGCCCCCGGACGGGGACCGTCAGACCCAGGACAGGACGCCCTTCTTGCCCGCGTACGCCAGCCCGGTCGCGAGGAATCCGAGGAAGACGAACATCTCGCCGAGCGTCGTCGCCCCGTAGCCGGGGGCGGAGAAGATCGTCGCCCAGGGGAACAGGAATACGGCGTCCACGGCGAACACGACGTACAGGTAGGCGAAGACGTAGTAGCGCACGTGCGAGTGCGCCCAGCCCTCGCCGACGGGGTCGACACCGCACTCGTACGTGGTCAGTTTCTCTGCGGTGGGGCGATTCGGACGAAGCATCCGGTTGGCGGTGAGCCCGCCGCCGACGATCCCGACGCCCACGAGGAGCAGGACGACCACGACGATATATGTGTCGAAATAGTTATGCACCAGATCCTCCTCGTGTGCGTCTCATCCAGTATCCCCCCATGGAGACATGGGGAACTGTGACCTTGTACCTCCACCCCGGAGGCTCACAATGTCATGGTTTTACTGCACACTAGGCTTGGCATTGAGGTCAGTTTGACCTGGAAGGACGTGACCAGATGAGCAACCCCCCGCCTCCTCCGGGCTGGGAGTCCCCGGGCGGCGCATCCTGGCCGCCTCCGCCGCCGCCCGCAGGCCCGGGCGGGCCGGGTCCCGGCGGACCCGGATCCCCAGGCGGACCCGGCGGACCCGGCATGCCGCCCCCGCCCCCGCCCGGCGGTTTCGGACCCCCCGGAACGCCGCCCCCCTTCTTCCCGCCGCCCCCCGGCGCCCCGATGGGCCCCGGCATGCCCCCGCCGAGGCGCAGCGGCGGCGGCGCGGTGATCGCGGCGATCCTCGGCGGCGGCCTCGTCGTGCTATTGATCATCGGCGTCGTCGTCTACGCGGTGACCGCCGGTGGCGGCAAGTCGCCGGACGAGAAGCTGACGGCCGCGGCCGCCAACCTCTCCTCGGCCGACGCGGTCGAGCTGGACGGCACCTTCGGCGGTGCCGGGTCCCTGCAAGGTGAGCTGAACATCACCAAGGGCGGGCGCGCGACCGGGCCCGTCACCTGGAACGGCTCCAGGGTCACCCTGCTGTCGGCCGACGGCAAGCTGTTCGTGAAAGCCGACAAGTCCTACTGGGAGCGGGAGATCTCGGGCGACGACCCGTTCTTCCTCAAGAGCGGCGCGCAGTGGGGCCGGGTCGACCACGACGAGCTCAACATCGATTTCAAGCGGTACCTGACCCCGTCAGCGCTGGCGAGCAAGGTGCGCTCGGCGCGCACCTCGAGCGTCAAGCCCCTGGAGACCAGCTGGCAGGGCAAGAAGGCACTGAAGTTCAGCACCTTCTCCTCCACGATCTACATCACCGACGAGGACGACGCCGAGCTGCTGCGCTACGAGTCGACCACCCCGCGCGTCCGCGTGAACGTCAACTCGAAGAGCTCGGCCTCGTCCGTCATCTCGGACATGCGCACGAGCATGGGCGAGCTGAAGGACTCCTTCAACGCCTCCGCCCAGCCGCGCGTCAGCGAGTGGAAGAAGGGCGGCTGCAACAGCGACTCCGGCTGCACGGTCGAGGCCAAGATCCGCCCGCCGTACGACGTGGAGAAGCCCGTCACGATCGACGTGCGGTTCCGGCTCACCGCCGGCTCGCTGAGCGGCAGGGACCTCGGCAACTGCACGGCCACCATCACGATCACCGGCACGACCCCGCAGTGGGCGAGCTGCCGGGTCACCAGCAGCGCGTGGGCGAGCTGGGCCAAGGCCACCGGCGGCACGTTCTACAAGCACGCCGACTACAAGGTGATCGGCGCCACGGAAGAAGAGGTCCAGGCGCTGCAGAACGGACTCGAAACCGAATGAGGCCGCAGGTGAGGCGCCTCGCGCGCTGATCCGGCCGCCACCGGGTGCCCGGCGGCGCTCCCCCGATCCCGGGGGAAGCGCAGCCGGGCACCTTTATGCTCTGTGGGGAAGCCCCTCAGAACCCGGCGGCCACCCCCCATGAGCTCGCAGCCCCGTCGGCATCCCCTGGAGGGCATCACAGATCCCTTGCTTTGTCCCTGACGGTCGGGCCGAACCCGGCCCCCGAAGTGAGCAGAGTGAGCCCCGAGTGAGCGCTGAACAGGACGAGCCGTCACCGACGGCCTCTTCCCACCTCCCGCCCCAAGAAGATCCGGCGGCGCGTCCCCGCACGGACCCCGCGCCCTCCCCGGCCAGGCCTGTCCGGCCGGACGTCCGGGTCGCCGGCGGGACCGTTCCACCCACCGGCCCGCCACCCCGACACCCACCCACCGCACCACCGCACCAGCCCCCCGCGCCCTACCCCCCGAACAACCCGATCCCCCCAACCGCCCCCACAACACCGCCCGGCCCCGCACCTTCCCAAGGACAGACACCCCCCGGTGGCCCGACACCGGCCGGCTCCACAGCCCCTGGCCGACCTGCCGCCCCAAGCGGCCCCATGCCGCTGACCGGCTCCGCAACTCCAGCTGGCCCCGCACCCTCCCGCGGCCCGATGCCTCCCGGTGGCCCGGCACCAGACGGCCCTGCAACCCCTGGCGGACCTGGCACCCCAAGCGGCCCCATGCCGCCGACCGGCTCCGCAACTCCAGCTGGCCCCGCGACTTCCCGAGGGCAGATGCCTCCCGGTGGGCCGGCACCGGCCGGCTCCGCGACGCCTGGCGGGCCCGTGTTTCCGGGGAGGGGTGGGCGGCAGGGGGCGGGTAAGTGGCGGCTGGTGCTGGTCGCGGGTGGGGCGGCGGGCGTTGTGGTGGCCTTGGGTGCCGTGGCGGCCGTCGCGTTCACCGGGGACGGCGAGGCGCCCGAGAAGCGGCCCGAGCCGACCGTGGCCGCAGCGCCGCCGCCGGCGTGGACGATCGAGGCCGGACGGCAGCTCACGTCCGGGACGGGGCTGCGGTACGACGGGACCTTGACGGTCGGCGGCATGCCCGTCCAGGCGCATCTGCGGGTCACCCCGTCGGGCCTGGCGACCGGCACGCTGGCGGCGGGAGTGGTGAAGGCGGACGTCATCGCGATCGGCGGCGACACCTACATCAAGGCCGGGCCGGCGTTCTGGCGCGACTACGCCGGGGAGATCGCACACCTGGAGTACTACGCGGGCCGCTGGTCCAAGGCGCCCGCGACCATGCCCGGCTTCGACGTGCCGGACGTGCTCGGTCCGGAGTCCATCGCGCGGATGCTCGCCAAGGCCCCGGCGAAACCGCCCACGGAGTTGGTGAACGGCATCTCCGCTTACAAGGTCGCGATGCCGGAGGCGGTGTATCTGATGGCCGCGGCGGCCCCGCACCGGTTGCTGTCGGTGCGCGCAGCCGGGCAGAACGCGCCGCAGTTCACCGTCGCGCCCGTGGCTGCGCCGGTGACGCTGTTCAAGGAGCTGCGTCCCCGGGTCGCCGGGCTCGGCGGCGCCGCCGACCCGGGGCTGCGTTTCCGGCCCGGGACGCTGACGTTCAGCAACTGCGACAAGAACCCCAGGAGCTGCACCGTGAGCGTCCCCGCGACGCTGACCTCCCCGGAGAACGGGGTGCCGGACGGGGCGCGGGCGGCGCTGCGGGCCTCGATCACGTCCCGGGGCGAGGCGCTCGGCTCGTGCACGGCGTCGGAGGCGGTGCCGGCCGACCGTGCGCTCGTGCTGCGCTGCACCGTCACGAGCAGGCGGTGGCGCACCTGGATGCGCAACGCCCTCGACCACCCCGGCTCCTATCCGTACGAGGCGACGGCGCACGTCGTCGGGGAGGCCGTGGACGCCGACGACGTCGGCGAGCTGCTCGCCCGGGTCGACCGGGAACGCAAGGCGGTGGTGAAAGCGGCACCGTCCACGCCGAAGCCGTCCAAATCGGGAGAACCGTCGGTTCACCGGTCGGAGCAGCCGGAAGTCGTCACATCGCAGTCGCCGGGGCGGCCCTGACACGCTTTGACCAGGGGCGGTGACCTCGAACGGAATTCGGGATGTCTACACTTCGGGCTGTGAACTCCACGCCGGTGGGGAGCCGCGGCTCCTCGACGAATCCCGCGCCGCTGGTCAGACGGTTGCACGTCGACCTGTGCCGGCAGCGCAGCAGCCTGTGTTCGCGATGAACTCGGGGGCCCGTCAAGGTCGTACCCCCGGATAGGACCTGCCCGAATCCGGGAGAGCCGAGTGAACTCCGCACCGAGGTGATACGTCTTGTGTTACGGGGTTCGCGACCTCCCTGGAAGAGGGACGTCACATGACGGGCGGAGTGGCGGCCGCGGTCCATGCCTCCCATGACCTGCGGCCACCGAAGACCGGACGATGCCGGGTGCACCCTGCCCGCGTCCCGGTCCGCCTCGACCCATCCCCGAGAACACCATCCCACCCCGGACATACCATGAAGGTAAGCCTAAGTAGCATCACGATCCTGGGTGCCTCCCCCAGGACGGGTGCTGCGCGTCGAGGAGGTCTTCCTCTGTGACCAAACAGGTCCAGCAGCTCGACCGCGTCATCATCCGCTTCGCCGGCGACTCCGGCGACGGCATGCAGCTGACCGGCGACCGCTTCACCCAGGAGACGGCGGCGTTCGGCAACGACTTGTCGACGTTGCCGAACTTCCCGGCCGAAATCCGCGCCCCCGCCGGGACCCTCCCCGGCGTGTCCAGTTTCCAGTTGCACTTCGCCGACCACGACATCCTCACCCCGGGCGACGCGCCCAACGTCCTGGTCGCGATGAATCCCGCCGCCCTCAAGGCCAACCTCGGGGACCTCCCCCGCGGGGCGGACCTCATCGTCAACACCGACGAGTTCACCAAGCGCAACCTCGCCAAGGTCGGCTACGAGACGAATCCCGTCGAGGACGACTCGCTCGCCGAGTACCGGGTGCACGCGCTGCAGCTCACCTCGATGACGGTGACTGCGCTCACCGACTTCGACATCTCCAAGAAGGACGCCGAACGCGCGAAGAACATGTTCGCGCTGGGGCTGCTGTCGTGGCTGTACCACCGTCCCACCGAGGGGACGGTCGGCTTCCTGGAACGCAAGTTCGCCTCCAAGCCCGAGATCATGAAGGCGAACATCGCGGCGTTCCAGGCGGGCTGGAGCTACGGCGAGACGACCGAGGCGTTCACGACGCAGTACGAGATCAAGCCGGCCGAGCACGAGCCGGGTCTCTACCGCAACATCACCGGGAACATGGCGCTGGCCTACGGGCTGGTCGCCGCGGGCGTGCAGAGCGGGCTGCCGATCTTCCTCGGCTCGTACCCGATCACGCCGGCGTCCGACATCCTGCACGAGATCTCCAAGCACAAGAAGTTCGGCGTCCGCACGTTCCAGGCCGAGGACGAGATCGCCGCGGTCGGCGCGGCGCTCGGCGCCTCGTTCGGCGGGTCCCTCGGCGTCACCACGACGTCCGGTCCGGGCATCGCGCTGAAGAGCGAGACGATCGGCCTCGGCGTCGCGACCGAGCTTCCGCTGCTGGTCATCGACGTGCAGCGGGCCGGTCCCTCGACCGGGCTGCCGACCAAGACCGAGCAGGCCGACCTGCTGCAGGCCATGCACGGCCGCAACGGCGAGGCGCCCGTCCCGATCGTCGCGCCGCAGTCCCCGTCGGACTGCTTCGACGCGGCGCTGGAGGCGGCCCGGATCGCGGTGAAGTACCGCACGCCGGTGATCCTGCTGTCGGACGGCTACCTCGCCAACGGCTCCGAGCCGTGGCGGCTGCCGGACGTGTCGGCGCTGCCGACGATCGAGCCGAACTTCGCGGCCCCGTCGCAGGACGACTTCCAGCCGTTCGAACGTGACCCGAGCACCCTCGCCCGCCCCTGGGCGATTCCGGGGACGCCGGGTCTGGAGCACCGGATCGGCGGCCTGGAGAAGGCCGACGGCTCCGGCAACATCTCCTACGACCCGGCCAACCACGACAAGATGACCCGGCTCCGGCAGGCCAAGGTCGACGGCATCGCGAACGACGTCGAGCCGCTGGCGGTGGACGACCCGTCCGGCAGCGCCCGCGTGCTCGTGCTGGGCTGGGGCGGCACCTACGGCGCGATCTCCGCCGCCGTCCGCCTCGTCCGCGCGGAGGGGCAGCAGGTCGCGCAGGCGCATCTGCGGCATCTCAACCCGTTCCCGGCGAACCTGCCGGAGGTCCTGCGCTCCTACGACAAGGTCATCGTCCCGGAGATCAACCTCGGCCAGCTCGCGCTGCTGCTGCGCGGCCGGCTGCTCATCGACGTGATCGGCTACAACCAGGTCCGCGGTCTGCCCTTCAAGGCCGAGGAGCTCAAGGGCGTCATCCAGGATGTGATCGACAGTGAGTGACAACGGAGCCGGCGGAAACGGCGCCAACGGGAACGGCGCCGTCAACGGCGGCGCGTCCAACGGGAACGGCCGGTCGCTGCTCTCCCTCGTCCCGAAGACGGACGAGAAGCAGACGATGAAGGACTTCAAGACCGACCAGGAGGTGCGCTGGTGCCCCGGATGCGGTGACTACGCGATCCTGGCGGCCGTCCAGTCCTTCCTGCCGGAGCTCGGGCTGCGCCGGGAGAACATCACTTTCATCTCCGGCATCGGGTGCTCGTCGCGGTTCCCCTACTACATGAACACGTACGGGTTCCACTCGATTCACGGTCGCGCGCCCGCGATCGCGACGGGCCTCGCCACGTCCCGCCCGGACCTTTCGGTGTGGGTGGTGACCGGGGACGGCGACGCGCTGTCCATCGGCGGCAACCACCTGATCCACGCGCTGCGCCGCAACGTCAACCTGAAGATCCTGCTCTTCAATAACCGGATCTACGGTCTGACCAAGGGCCAGTATTCGCCGACGTCCGAACTCGGCAAGATCACCAAGTCGACGCCGATGGGGTCGCTGGACGCGCCGTTCAACCCGCTGTCGCTGGCGATCGGCGCGGAGGGCACGTTCGTCGCCCGGACGATCGACTCCGACCGCAAGCACCTGCAGTCGGTGCTGCGGGCGGCGGCGCAGCACCGCGGCACCGCGCTCGTGGAGATCTACCAGAACTGCAACATCTTCAACGACAATGCGTTCGAGCCGCTGAAGGACGCGTCGGTCCGCGACGACGTCACCGTCCGGCTGGAGCACGGGGAGCCGATCGTGTTCGGCGCGGACCGCTCCAAGGCGCTGCGCCGCACCCCGACCGGCTCGTTCGAGGTCGTGAACGTCGCGGACGTCGGCGCGTCGGAGATCGCCGTCCACGACGCCCGCAACCCGGACCCGTCGCAGGCGTTCGCGCTGTCGCGGCTGGACCAGCCGGCGTTCGAGCACACCCCGATCGGCATCTTCCGCGACGTCGACCGGCCGTCCTACGACGAGCTGATGCGGGCCCAGCTCGACGAGGCCGTCGAATCCCAGGGCAAGGGGGATCTGGCGGCGCTGCTCGGCAGCGGCGACACCTGGCGCATCGACTGACGCTCCTCCCCGCAAGGCCCGGTCCCGGTTCGTCCGGGGCCGGGCTTTTTCGCGCATTGAAACCCGGCGAACTTTGAAACCCGGCGAACGGGGCACGGTTCATCACATGGTGAGCAACCGGGGAGATCCCTTGGCCGAATTCGGCCGGGACACGGTGCGGGACCGTGTCTCATGCTGAAAGACTGCTGAGTAGATCATGGAGCCGGGGAGGTGACGATGCGGGTCATTCCGCGCCGCAGCAAGGGTCGTCGGCAAGATGAGGACCCCGCGCGCAGCGGCTCGCCCCAGGACCCGTCCGGCGCCTCCGAGACCACTGAGACCCCGGCGCCCCCGGCGGCCCCGGAATCTCCGTCCACACCGGGTTCCGGCGTGAGACGGCTCCCGCCGCCCACCCTCGAACCGCCCCTCTCCGAACGGCCCCTTTCCGAACCGCCGCCTCCGGCCGCCGAGGAGCGCGAGCGCGGCGGGGAGCGCGACGCCGATCCGGCGGAGGCGCTCGGCCAGGAGGGCCTCCGGGGCGGGACGTCCCGCGGGCCCGAGTCGACCACGGCGGTCCTGCCGGCGATCGCGGACCCGGAGGCCGCGCGGCGGCGGGCGCGGGCGGCCGAGCGGCAGCGCACGGCGGCGGAGGTCAAGCGGAGCCGCGCCGCCCGGCGGCAGGGCGTGCCGTACCGGGAGGCGAATCCCGCAGTCCGCGCGGCCGACCAGCACCGTTCTGCGATGCTGGTCATGGTGCTCACGCTGGGGCTGCTGATCGCCGCGGTCGCGGTGACCGGCGCGATGATCGCGTCGTCCATGCGGACGCAGCCGGTGACGCTGGCCTCGCCGCTGCACATCTATCCCGTCACGCAGACGTCGGCCGGGCAGTGCCCGACGGGGACGCAGGGGATCACCGGGCAGTCGGGGGCGGGCCCGACCTGCTACCGGATGGCCCAGGGGATCGCGATCCACAAGGTCGCCGACCTGCGCGTCCAGAAGTCGCGGGTGAAGCCGGGCGGCTATGACGTGGCGGTCACGCTGCGGCCGGTCGACCGGGACGCGTTCGCCGAGCTGACGCGGGCGACGGTCGGCCGCGACCTGGCCTTCGTCGTGAAGAACCGCATCGTCACGCTCCCGCGGGTCGACATGGCGATCCTGGACGGGAAGGTCGTCGTGACCGGCCCGCCCGACCGTACCTCGGCGAACAGGCTCGTCCGGGAACTGAAGGGCCGCTGACCGTTCACAGCGGCCCGACGGCGATGTCCTTCACCGGGGCGTCTCCAGGGCCAGCCGCGTCCTCCCCGGGACCACCGGGGCCGCCGGTGTTTCCAGGGCCGCCGGAGTTTGCGGGGCCGCCCTTGCCGGCGCGGGACGCCTTGCCGCGCTGCGCCGATCCGCGCAGCGGCAGTTCCTTCAGCGCGAGCACCGCGACGAAGCCGACGAGCGCCACCGGGATGCCGACCAGGAAGACGGTTTCGAGCGCGCTGGAGAACGCGTCCTGCACGATGCCCTTGACCGGCTGGGCGAGCCGCTGGATCTCGTCCGGCGATCCGAGTTCGCCGCCGCCGGGCGCCGCGCGGACGCCGGCGGCGCGGAGGCCGGAGGCGATCTCGGCCGCCACCCGGTTGGTGAGGATCGCGCCGAACGCCGCCACGCCCATCGCGCCGCCGAGGTTGCGGAAGAACGAGACGCCGGACGTCGTCGAGGCCAGGTCGGCGGTCGCGGCGGCGTTCTGCGCGGCCAGGATCAGGATCTGCAGCGTCAGGCCCATTCCGGTGCCGAGGACGGCGAGGTCCACGCCGATCAGCACGGACGAGGAGTCGGTGTGCAGCCGCGACAGCATGAACAGCCCGATCGCGACCAAGGCGAGGCCGATCACCGGGAAGATCTTGTAGCGGCCCGTCCGGGTGACGATCTGCCCGGAGCCGGTGGAGGTGACGAGCATGCCGAGCACCAGCGGTAGCGTCATCAGCCCGGACGCCGTGGGGCTCATCCCCTTGACGATCTGCAGGTACTGCGGCATGTAGATCATCACGCCGAACATCGCCATCCCGATGCAGACGGAGACGAACGAGGTCAGCACGAACATGCGGTTGCGGAACAGCCGGGGCGGCAGGATCGGGTCGCGGGCGCCGCGTTCGGCGACGATCGCCAGCGCGACCAGGACGACGGTGGTCGCGGCCAGGATGTAGGTCCATGCGGAGTTCCACGCGAACTCCGTCCCGCCCAGGGACAGCAGCAGCATCAGCGTGGCGGCGCTGCCGGTGATGGTGAACGCGCCGAACACGTCGACGCGGGTGTCGCGCCGCACCTTCGGCAGCTTCAGCACCCGCTGGATGACGAGGAAGGCGACCACCGCGAGCGGGACGCACACGTAGAAGCACCAGCGCCAGCCGAGGGCGTCGGCGTCCACGATGAACCCGCCGAGCAGCGGCCCGGCCACGGTGGAGACGCCGAAGACGGCGCCCATGAAGCCGGCGTAGCGTCCGCGCTGCCGCGGCTCGACGACGTCCCCGAGGATGACCTGGGCCAGCGAGGACAGCCCGCCGACGCCGAGCCCCTGGGCCGCACGGGCCGCGATGAGCTGGCCGATGTTCTGCGACAGCCCGGCGCACACCGAGGCGATGACGAAGATCAGCAGGGCGGTCTGGAACATCAGCTTGCGCCCGGCGATGTCCGACAGCTTGCCCCACAGCGGGGTCGAGGCCGTCATGGTCAGCAGCGCGGCGCTGGCCACCCAGGAGAGCTTGTTCTGACCGCCGAGGTCGCCGACGATCGTCGGCAGCGCCGTGGCGATGACCGAGGTGGAGATCATCGAGGTCAGCATCGCCATCATCAGACCGGAGAGGATCTTCAGGATCTGACGGTGCGTGTAGTGCGGTCTCGCCGGTTCCGCCGCCGCACCGTGCGACGCCACGCTCGCTTGAGCCACCCTGCCCCCATGCTCGGCGGCCCGACGGACCGCCGAATTGATTACCTGTGCCGTGCATGTATGTTATGTAGACGCTTGTTTACTTGCAACCTCGGTAGATTCTGGCATTGACGGCGGCCGAACGGCGAAGGGGGGCGGGAATGATGACGCGGGTCGAGCAGGAGCCCGGATCCGCGCGGCGGCCGAAGCGCGACCGGGAGGCGACCCGGCGCCGCATCCTGAACGCCGCCCGCGACCTGTTCGGCGAGCACGGCTACGACGGTGTCACCGTCCGCATGATCGCGGCGCGGGCGGAGGCGAACACCGCGCTGGTCAACCGGTACTTCGGCTCCAAGGCGGCGCTGTTCGGGGAGGTCCTCGCCGGCGAGTCGGTGATCCGCGGGGTCATCGCGGGCGATCCCGGCGGCCTGCCCCGCCGGCTCGCCGAGCACTTCGTCCGGCTGCTCGACCAGGGCTCGGTCACCGCGATGTCGCGGATGCTGGACCGCTCGGCCGGCCAGCCCGAGGTCAAGGAGATCCTGCTCCACTACCTGGAGGACGTGATCGTCGAGCCGATCGTCGCCCAGCTCGACGGCCCCGACGCCCGCGCCCGCGCGCTGCTCGCGTCCACGATCATCATGGGCGGCGGGCCCGTCCGGCGCCTGCTCGGCCTCAACGACCTGCGCGCCGCCGACCCGGCCGAGCTCACCGACCGGCTGACGGCCATGTTCACCGCCGCCCTCGCCCCGCTCCCCACCTCCCGGCTCCCTGCCTCCTGACTCGCCCGGCCGGACGTCCGGCCGGGCGGCGCCGCGCACATAGGGTGATGACCATGAGGCTTGGGGGCGCGCTCCGGGCGCGGTGGGGCAGGACGGGACGGGCCACGCGCTGGACCGCCGCCGGTGCGGCGATCGTCCTCGCCGGCGGGGGCGCGGGCTGGGGCGTCACGGCCGGCGGCGAGGCCCGCGTCCACACCGTCGAGCAGCGCATCACCGTGGTCGACGGACCGGGCGACGACCAGCGCGTCATCCTCGACACCACGTTCTACAAGCCGGTCGGCCGCGCCCAGGCCCCGGCGGTCATGCTGGGGCACGGCTTCGGCGGCAGCAAGCGGGACGTGGCCGGCGAGGCCCGCGACCTCGCCCGCGCCGGATACGCCGTGCTGGCGTGGTCGGCGCGCGGGTTCGGCCGCTCCACCGGGGAGATCGCGCTCAACTCCCCCGACTACGAGGTCAAGGACACCCGGCAGCTCATCGACTGGCTGGCGCGGCGCCCCGAGGTCCTGCTCGACGGGCCCGGCGACCCGCGCCTCGGCATGGCGGGCCAGTCGTACGGCGGCGCGATCGCGCTGCTGACCGCCGCCCACGACCAGCGGGTCGACGCCATCGCGCCGATGATCACGTGGCACAGCCTCGCGGACGCGCTGTTCCCGAACGCGACCGGCGCCGGGCCCTCGGACGGCGTCTTCAAGAAGCTGTGGGCGGGTCTGTTCTTCACCGGCAACGCGGGCCGCACGGCGTGCGGGCGTTTCCTGCCGTCCCTGTGCGAGATGTACCAGGAGGTCGCGGAGAAGGGCCGCCCCACCGACTCGGCGATCGAGACGCTGCGGCGGTCGAGCCCGGCCTCCGTCGCCGACCGCATCAAGGTGCCGACGCTGCTCGTCCAGGGGCAGTCCGACTCGCTGTTCCCGCTCGGCCACGCCGCCGCCAACGCCCGCGCGATCGCCGCGAACGGCGCACCGGTGTCGGTGGTCTGGTTCCAGGGCGGCCACGACGGCGGCGACCCCGAGACCGAGCGGATCGAGGGCCTGGTCCTCGACTTCTTCGACGCGCGGCTCAAGCGCTCCGCAGCGCCGTCCTCGGACGGTTTCACGGTGACGCGGGCGGGCGGGATCGACTCGTCCACCCAGGAGGTCGTCGTCGAGGAGGCGACGACCCGTACGTATGCGGGTCTCTCCGGCGATCCCGTGGGGCTCCCGCTGAGCGGGGACGAGCAGACGATCTTCCGTCCGGCCGGTGGCGCGCCCGCGTCGATCTCCGCGCTGCCCGGGCTCGGCTCGCTGGGTTCGCTGGGGTCCCTCGGCACAATGGGGGGCGGGCTGCCGGCCGAGATGCCCGGACAGTCCGCGACGTTCGACACGCGTCCGCTGGACCGTCCCGTCCAGCTGACGGGCGCGCCCACCGTCCGGCTCAAGGTGGACGGTGACGGGCCGCTGTTCGCGAAGCTCTACGACGTCGCGCCCGGCGGGACGGCGACGCTCGCGCGGCGGCTGGCCGCACCCTTCCAGGTGCCCGGCGACGGCGACGGCGAGGTCACCGTCACGCTCCCCGCGATGGACCACCGCTTCGACCGGGGCCACCGGATCCGCCTCGTCGTCGCGACCACCGACATGGGCTTCGCCACCCCGGCCGCGCCTGCGTCGTACAAGGTGCGGGTGGTGTCGCCGCTGACCGTTCCTACCGTCCCCTCGCTGACGACCGCTGCGACGCCCGTACCGGCGTGGGTCTGGGCCCTACCGGCGGCCGCTCTCGTTCTCGCGCTGCTCATCGTCGTGCCTGGACGTCGCCGACACGGCCCTGAAAAGGACAGCGACGTCCCTCTGGAGATAACGGGTCTGACGAAGGCGTACAAGAACGGCCACCTCGCCGTCGCCGACCTGTCGTTCCGGGTGGAGAAGGGTCAGGTGCTGGGGCTGCTCGGCCCGAACGGTGCCGGGAAGACAACGACGCTGCGCATGCTCATGGGGCTGCTCCATCCCGACGCGGGCGAGATCCGCATCTTCGGTCATCACGTCCATCCCGGTGCGGCGGTCCTAGCCCGGCTTGGCTCCTTCGTTGAGGGACCTGGTTTCCTGCCCCACCTCTCCGGCCGCGACAACCTCGACCTCTACTGGCGCGCCACAGGCCGTCCCTTGGACGAAGCCCACCTGGACGAGGCGCTGGCAATAGCCGACTTGGGTTCCGCCCTCGACCGGGCCGTCCGGACGTACTCGCAGGGGATGCGGCAGCGCCTCGCGATCGCCCAGGCCATGCTCGGACTGCCCGACCTCCTCGTCCTGGACGAGCCGACCAACGGCCTCGACCCGCCGCAGATCCGCGAGATGCGGGAGGTGCTCGTCCGGTACGCGGCCGCCGGGCGGACGGTCATCGTCTCCAGCCACCTGCTCGCCGAGGTCGAGCAGACCTGCACGCACGCCGTCGTCATGGCCGGCGGCCGCCGCGTCGCCGCCGGTCCCGTCGCCGACATCGTCGGGTCCTCCGGCCGCCGCCTGGAGGACGCCTTCCTGGAGATCATCGGGGAGCGTTCATGACCGCCTACAACGTCCGGCGGACGCTTCCGCTGCGGGTGGAGGCCGTCCGCCAGTTCCGGCGGCGCCGCACCCTGGTCGCGTTCGGGATCCTGCTCGTCCTCCCGTGGGTGCTGGTCGCCGCGTTCAAGCTCGGCGGCGACCAGGGCCCGGACGGGGCCCCCGGCCTGGTCGACGTCGCCACGTCCAGCGCCCTCAACTTCGCCCTCTTCGCCCTGTTCGTCTCGACGGGGTTCCTGCTGGTCGTCGCCGTGGCGCTGTTCTGCGGCGACACCGTCGCGAGCGAGGCGGGCTGGTCGTCGCTGCGCTACCTGCTGGCCGCGCCGGTGCCGCGCGCCCGCCTCCTGCGGCAGAAGCTCATCGTCGCGCTCTCCTACGCGGTCCTCGCCGTCGTCAGCCTGCCGCTGATGTCACTGATCGCGGGGACGGCCGGGTTCGGCTGGGGCGACGTCGAACTCCCGACCGGCGGAACCGTCCCGGTCAGCACCGCGCTCAGCCGGATGGCGATCATCGTCGGGTACGCGCTCATCTCCCAGCTCGTCGTCGCGGCCCTGGCCTTCCTGCTGTCGGTGACCACCGACTCGCCGCTCGGCGCGGTCGGCGGCGCCGTCGGCCTCGTCATCGTGAGCAACATCCTGGACGCCGTCACCGCGCTCGGCTCCTGGCGCGAATTCCTCCCGACGCACTGGATGTACTCCTGGATGGACGCCCTCCAGCCCGAGATCCAATGGACGGGCATGGCCAAGGGCGCGGCCCTCTCCATCTCCTACGCCGTCGTCCTTTTCGCCTTCGCCTTCCGCCGCTTCCGCGCCCGCGACATCATCTCCTAGCCCCTCCCTGCCCCGGGGCCCGTAATTTCGAGCACATTCGAATATCGCAGAAAGTGTTCTTTCGACCACATATCGCGACGGTCGCTTTCTAAAAATCGGTCGAACCGGCAGTGTTCGTCGCATAAGCTCATCGAACCTCGCACGCTACGGGTGCGTCGTAGGAGGTACAGCGCGACATCGGCTCGATCGACGGGTTAAGCCCCGCCCGATGGGGGGAGATGATCACCATGGCACGGCAGCAGCTCATCAAGCGTCCCAAACCCCCACGTCAACCGAGCCCGCCCGACCTGCGGACCCCGTCCGGCCGACTCCTGCCGTACTGACCGGCTGCTCAGCGGGCGAGCCGCGCGAGAAACCTCTCCCGCTCCACGACGATCCGCTCGACGCGGCCGCGCCCCACCGCCGTGCCCCGCTCGTCGGTGGCGGTGAACGCGAACACGAGCCGCGCGCCGTCGACCTCCGTGAGTTCGGCCTCGACCGTCACGCGCACCCCGACGGGACTGGCCGCCCGATGCTCCAGCTCGACCCGCGTGCCGACCGATGTCCTGGCCTCGTCCAGGCAGGCCTCGACCGCCTTGACCGTCGCGGCCTCAGCCAGCGCCAGCAGCCGCGGGGTGCCCAGCACCGGCACGTCCCCGCTCCCCATGCGGACGGCCGTGTCCGCCTCCCCGACCACCACGGACGTCTCCCCCCGCAGCCCCTTCTCCAACTCCATGCGCCCCTCCTCCTCAGGCCGTCGCCGTAGGCCCCGCGGCTCCCGACGTCAATGAGTCGGCGTAGTGGTCGAAGAACAGCCGGGCGACCAGGTCGCCGCGTGAACCTGTGCCCGACTTGGCGAAGATCGACTTCAGGTGGTCCTGGACGGTGTACGACGACACGTGCAGCCGGGCCGCGATCTGCCTGGTGGACAGGCCCTGCGCCACCAGCTCCGTCACCCGCCGCTCGCGGTCGGTGAAGCCGTAGGCGTCGACCATCAGGGGCGCCATTTCGGCCGGGCGGGCTGCTTCGAGCATGACCGCGACCGGCGCTTCCGGCCCGTCCCCGAGCATCGAGCCCCGCACGATCAGCCAGTGACCGGCCCGGGTCCGCACCCTCGCCCTGGCCAGGCGGGCACCGTCCGGCGCCGGTTCCGCCGCCGAACCGCAAAGGGCCCGGGTCTGGCGGGCGATGGCGGGAACGACCAGTGGAAGCCGGGCGCCGGGCCTGTCGCCGGTGCCCAGCTCGTCCAGCCAGAGGTCCGCCGCCCGGTTGGACATGCTCACACCGTCATCGGCGTCGAGGACGAGCAGGCCGACGTCGCCGTCCCCGGCCCGTGCACCGTCGAGCAGGAGACCTCGCCGTACCCCGTCGGCGATCAGCCCGGCCAGCGACGACACGAACCCGACCTCGGCCGGCGAGAAGTACGGACGCTGCGCCTCCCGGAACACGGTCAGCAGCCCCCACGTCGACCTGCCGTCCGCGAGCACCACCCGCAACTCGTCGGAGAAGCCCCCGGGGCGGCGGATCTCCCGCTGCCGCAGGCTGAGGTCGAGATCACCCGCGGTGACGTCGCTCAGGCTCGCCGCCGGACGGTCGGCCATGGCGAGCTGGACCCACTTGTTGAAGTCCGGCTCACGCATCTCGATCTCGACGACCCGGAGCAGCTCGTCCGCGGGCAGCCCGTTCTCGACGAACTCCGCGGTCGGGAGCATGGTCGCCGGGTCCACCGTCATCAGGCAGGTTCCCTCGGCGGGCACCGCCCGTCCCAACACGTCGCCGACGGCCTGCGAGAACTGCGCAACCGGAAGCCCCCGGTGCACCAGCCGGACGACGTCGTCGCGGACACGTGCACGCGCCGCCGCGTTGACCATGCGCCCGAATTTACCCGCCCCGCCCGGCGCCATCCCACAAATCTGGGATTCAGCCGCACCCCGAGATCTCCCATGCTGGCCGAACCGGTCGTCGCCGCTCGCGCGGGGTATTCGACCCGGGAGCCGAACGTCACGAAAGGAACCGCATTGAGCACCACCATCGCAACAGGAACCTGGGCCCGATCGGAGTCGCGATGAGCAAGATCGTGCTGTACATGTCGATGTCGCTGGACGGATTCATCACCGGCCCGGATGACGGAATGGACCACGGACTCGGCGTCGGCGGCGAGCGGCTGCACGCCTGGCTGAGCCCGGGCGGCGTGGACCCGCGTTCGCACCGTCCCGCCGACGGCCCCAGCGCGACGGTGTTCAACGAGGCGATGGCCACCGGAGCTGTGATCACCGGCCGGCGCACCTTCGACTTCGCGGGCGGCTGGGCCGGCGACCACCACGACGGCGTCCCGATCTTCGTCCTGACCCATGCCGCACCCGACGCCCCGGCGCCGGGACACGCGCGCTACGTCACCGACGGCATCGAATCCTGCGTCGCGCAGGCCAAGGAGGCCGCCGCCGGCCGCGACATCCTCCTGCACGGCGCCGCGACCGCGCAGGAGTGCCTCCGCGCCGGCCTGCTGGACGAGATGGAGCTGCAGCTGATGCCCGTCCTGCTCGGCCAGGGCCGCCGCCTGTTCGACAACCTGCCGCCCGACCACATCGAACTGGAACTGCTCCGCGCCATGGACGCTCCAGGCGTACAGCACCTGCGCTACAGCGTGCGATCGGCGGGCTGACCGATGGCACTCATCCGGCTGTACATGACCATGTCCCTGGACGGCTACGTCGCCGGCCCCCACGACAATGCGGACGCGCCGCTGGGCGTCAACGGGTTCCGCCTCTTCAACTGGCTCGACCGGCGCAACGACGCGGGACCGAGCGGCCAGGTGTACGGCGAGGCGCTGGCCACTCGCGCCCTCATCTCCGGCCGCCGCACCTACGAACTCGCCAACCGCTGGCAGGGCGACCACCACGACGGCGTCCCGATCTTCGTCCTGACCCACGACGTACCGGACGACCCGCCGCCGGGCAGTGTCCGCTATGTCACCGACGTCCACGACTGCGCCGCCCAGGCCCGCACAGCGGCCGGCGACGGCGACGTCATGGTGCACGGAGCCGGAGCAGCACAGGCACTGCTGCGCGCCGGAGAACTCGACGAACTGGAACTGCACGTCGTGCCCGTCCTCCTAGGGCAGGGGCGACGGCTCTTCGACAACCTGCCCGCGCAGCACATCGACCTCGACCTGATCCGCCGGCTGACCACCCCGGACACCGAGGAGCCCGCAAAACAAGTCGCCCACCTGCGCTACCGAGTCCGCAAACCCGCGACCGCTACCTAGGTGGCCGTACGGCCCGGCGCTCCACCGCCGGCGTTCCGCCGAGCTCGTCCAGCAACCGGACCAGCAGGTTCCGATGCTCACCCAGACGCTTCTCACCGAAGCGATCGGCGAGCCGCTGCTCCAGAGCAGTGCGTGCACCACGCGCCACATCCACCGCGTCCCGCCCCCGAACGGTCAGCCGAACCCGCCGGATCCGGGCATCGCTCGCATCGGGCGTGCGCTCGCAGTAGCCGAGCCCTTCGAGCTCCGCCACGACCTTCGAGGCCCCTTGCTGAGTCATCGACAGTCGCGCGGCCAGCTCACCGACCGTGGGCTCGCCGTCGATCAGGTGCTGGAAAACATAGCCGTGCGAGAAGCGCAGGTCACCGAACCCCTGGTCGGCCAACCGCTCCTGCACCAGCGCGGCGGCGGCCTGGCCGACGAAGAGGGCGAGCGTTCCGGTGTCCAGCGACTGCGGGTCGAGTGAGGATGCCACGCGACCATTCTCCATTGACAACCAAGGTTGTACAACTACGGTTGTGTACATGCATCGCAACATCGACACCGCGATCCGCTACCACCGCGCCGTCTCCGACTTCGCCACCGGCGAGGAGCTCGCCGCGTTCTTCCACCCCGACGCCACCCACCGCGAACTGCCCAACGCACTCTTCCCCGACGGCAACGTCCGGGACCTTGCAGGCCTGCGCGCCGCGGCCGAAGCGGGCCGCAAGGCCCTGACCGCGCAGAACTTCGAGGTGCTCAACACCCTGGCCATGGGCGACCAGGTCGCCCTGGAAGTGCTCTGGACCGGCACAACCGCAGTCCCGTTGGGCAACATCCCCGCAGGCCACACCCTGCGCGCCCACATCGCGACCTTCCTCGAATTCCGCAACGGAAAGATCCTCACCCAACGCAACTACGACTGCTACGACCCCCTGCCCCCCACGTGACCGAACTCCACGATTGCCCGCCTGGCGCCCTCCCGCATTTCGGGCGCCGCCTTGACCTCACGGAACAGGTCTGCGGCCTCGTCACGCAGCGCCTGCGGGGTCGGCCCCGACGCGTCCTGGTTCGCCTGCAACGCCTCTTCGAGCAGATCCCGTTCGATCTGGCGCTCCACGGCCGCATCGACGTAGGCGGAGAAACCACGGGCTCCCACCCGTTCACGGACGGCACGGATGTTCCCGGCCCGCAGCGAAACGCTCACCTTCACCGCCGACCCTTCACCCAGCTCGAACTCCTTCTCCTGCGCATCCACACCCTGCAGTTTGAAGCACCGCCGGTCCGCCCGGTGCCCTGACTTCACCGTACGGTCGCGTTCAGTCGCACCACCGCGAACTATCCTACTCTTGGTAGTATTATTGAGCCATGGCTGATCCTCATGAGCCCAAGGCCACCTCCCCACGGAACCCCCGCAAGCGGGGACGCCGCCCATCTGCCACCCCGGTCAAAGAGCAGCGGAAATTGCGTGCGGGCTCCGGCGAACGCTATGGCAAGACCGTGAAGAAGTCGGTCACTCTGCGTGAGTCCGTCGTAGAACAGATCGAGGCCCGTACGGGAGCGCGCGGCTTCTCAGAGTTCCTGGATGCCGCGGCCGAGCGCCACCTGGCCTTGCTCAAGGCTCAGGAGATCGTGGACGATCACGTCACCCGCCATGGAGAGTTCGCACAGGAGGAACTGGCAGAGGCGGAGGCCGCGTGGCGCGGCGAGTGACCAGGGCGACTCCCGTGATCGGTCCGGCATTCGTGTTGGACGCTCAGGGGCTGTCGCTCCTGGCAGGCGATGACCGGCGCATGACAGCGCGCTTGGAACTGGCGGTGCGGGAGGAGTTCCTGCCCGTTATCAGTGCTGTCACCATCGCCGAGCAACGTCGCGACGGGCAGGCCGACAGGCGGCTGGCATGGGTGCGTTCCAGGCTCATCATCCTCCCTGTCACCGAGGACATCGCGGATGCGGCAGCCGCCCTGCTGGACTCCACGGGACTCTCGGGCCACGACTGTGTAGTCGACGCCCTGGTGGTGGCCACCGCGGCCAGCGCCACCGGTCCCGCGAAGGTCGTCTCCAGTGACGGCTCCCACATCCCCGCCCTTTGCAAGAACGCCAGCGCCAACCGCCCCTCACCGGTGGACTGGCTCCGAGTCTGATCCTCCCCGAACCATCCGGCGTCGAGGACCGCAGGGCGGGACCGTGGACGGCCCTGCCGCGCCTTGCGCGTACGGCGCTGGGGCGCCGTTCACGGCGCGGCCCCGACCACCGCAGCGCCCCGCCGTGGACAGCCCGCACGTACCGCACCGCGCACCCGAGGCAGGCCCCGGCGAAGGCATGCCTCACAAGTGCCGGGCAGCGGCTTCCAGGCCGGGCGACGCTTGAGTCGCTGTCACCGGCCGGATGGACTTTCCAGGAACTTGCGTTGAGGCCACGGCCAGGCCGCCGGATTCTCCAGCGCTTCCCGCAGTTCACGAGGGTTGGCCGCTTCCACCAGCCGCGCCGTCCAACGTGGGGACCAGCGCCCACCATGCCCCGGTGGCCTGCCCGTACCAGGTGACCACGTCGGACGAGGAGTGCTTACCCATCGGCTTGCGCGACGAGCTTGCCCTTGACCGCCACGACCACATCGGGGATGTGCGCGTCAGCGGCCGGAGCGATCGCACCGCCACCGGGGAAGGCGAACCACAGCTCACCGCCGCAGACCGCGCGCCGGTCACACCGCACCAGCACCGGCGACCCGGAAGCCGCCGGAACCGCCAGCAGCGGGTCAGACTCGGCAACCTCTACCGCGTACCCGTATGACTTGAGCGCCTGCGCGAGCGCCCAGACGCGCAACCGGCACGCCTCTGTGATTTCCGATGTTTCCGTTGCCATGAGCCGCTTTTCCGTCGAGTGCGGGGGATGGACAGAAGCAGCCGCAGCGCCGCCGAGATCGCCATCTGCCGATCTAGGTTGACGGCGATGTGTGCCGCACGTTCTATGGCTTTGAGCTTGTCTTTCTCGTCAGATCTCACAGAGGCACCAGCCGGGGAGCCAGGGAGGGGCCAGACTTGAGGGAGGGAGCGGCCAGCGTGGGCGATGCAAAGCGGAAGCGGTTCGGGGCGTACCTCGCGCAGTTGCGCCGGGACGCACGAAAGAGCCAGCGACGGCTAGCGGAGACGTTGTGCCGGATCTCCGGAACCGCCTCAGTGACGCGCCACGAGATCAGCCGATGGGAGCGAGGCGAGCGCGTTCCCGATGTGTGGCTATCCGCCCTTGCGACGGCCCTGAGCGTTCTACTCGACACCCTTGAGCGCGGGGCCGCCCATGCACGAGGCGAGGACATCGGCACCGGGCCGCGCAGTCCGGCCGAGGCACTCGCCTACTTCCTGCCCGATCACGCCGTCGAGCTTGGACCGCTGGCGAGCAGCACGGGACGCCGAGTCGGAGCTTCTACGGCGGCCGCCCTTGCAGACCGGGCGCACGGCCTACGACTCGCAGACGACGTCATCGCCGGCGGTGATCTGCTCGCCCCCGCCCTCAGGGAACTGGACGGAGCCGTCCGGCTCTACCGGGAGACGACGCATTCCGAGGAGACCGGCCGCTCACTCCTCAGCAGCATCGGAGAGATAGCTCAGATCGCGGGATGGATCGCCAGCGACGCGGGCGAGCACGACCAGGCGGCGCGCGCCTACCGGCTTGGAGTCTCGGCATCTCGTGAAGCCGGAGATTTCGCCCTGGTCGGCAACCTGGCCGGAAGCCTCGCCTACCAACTCTCCAACACCGGACACGAAGACGACGGCCTGAGCCTCGCCCGTGCCGCACTAGAAGCGGCAGGACCGGACGCACCGGCCAAGGCCCGCGCGCTCTACCTTGACCGAGTCGCATGGGCGCACACCAAAGCAGGCGACGCCCAACCAGCGATGCGCGCTCTCGCCGAGGCCCACGAAGCCATGGGCGCCGAGGACTTGCAGGAGTCCCCCGACTGGGCTTACTGGGTCTCCCCCGAGGAACTCGACGTGATGGACGCCCGCGTCTACACAGAACTTCGAAAGCCGTTGCGCGCCGTCCCGCTCCTGCAAGAGGTGCTCAGCCGGTACGACTCGACCCACGCACGCGAACTGGCGCTCTACCTCTCATGGCTCGCCGTCGCCCTGGTGGACGCCAACGAACCGGAGGAGGCCGCCAAGACCGCACGGCGGATGCTCGACCTGTCGGCCGATTCCGCAAGCGACAGGACAACGCAGCGCGGCAGGGTCGTCCTCAGCAAGCTGGAGCGGTACCGAGACATCCCCGAGGTATGCGAGGTACTCGACACCTACGCGGCATGACCGTGGCCGCTACCGCGTAGTGCCAACGATCAGTTCCGCCATACGAAGCAACAGGGTCACATACCCGGCATCCTCGCCATGCAGGTGTGACATGACGCCCCGGAGATCATCAAGCCAGCCGCCCAGAGCTGACCGGCGCGCGTCGTCGAGAGCCCCGACCTCCAGGTAGACGGAGATGCATCCCGTTATGTAGGCGTCGAGCGTCGCCACTGATTCGCCGCTGGGTGCATCCAACCAGCGCAGAGCATCCGGGAACGTGTGGCCTCCCCGGAGAGCCCGAGTTGCAGGGAGCGGTACGGCAGGGGTCTTAGGTGCAAATGCGCTCGGGGTCCCACTGGACGCGGACCGGTGCGCGTTTGACCTGACGCCGCCAGGCTTGATCCACGTCATCCGATCCCGCTTCCATGCCGCCGGGAACCCGCCCTGGCGCACTGCCGGCAACCCGATATGGGCGGCGTACGCCTGGTAGACGGTGATCGTGGACGTCGTATGGAGAGCGCGGATCTTGTGTCGTGGTTCTTCCATGACGTCGATGGTGGGGCCAACCGATTCCGATCAGCACGACGCAGCGGGGCCGGGGCGTCCTCACGGACACGTTGAGCACCCTTCACCACCCCGGCGGAAGCTCCTGAGGCTTTCGGGTCCACCACCAACGGCATTCTCGCCCCTCAGCGAGAGGGCGCCAGTATTGAGCGAGTTCGGCCCCTCCGTCGTCTACGGTCACAGCCGAGTACCGCTCATCAAGGCGGCCGACGACACGGCCTATTTTCGCCTTGAGCCCCACCGGCATCGCATCGAGATACTCCTCGATCGCATCGCGAACCGTCAGGTCATTCAGATACTCGTAAACCATGTAGTAGTCCGTACGCGGCCAGCTCTGCTCCATGCGCAAAACCAGGAAGAACCACATTCGAAGGCAGGCGAAGACACCGTACAGGGGCTCCGTCATCTGCGCGGCGGTCGCCGCCCCGACTCCCGCCTGTTCGACCTTGAGCCGTTGCAGGTCCAGCATGCCGATCGTCGAACGTTCCTCCGAGCTCAGGCCGGACACCAGCGACCTGAGCTCGGGAAATCCGTCCAGGCTCATCCGTCGGCAGGGGCGACTCCGACCGGGCAGGAGAGGCCCGTGCCGGCTATGCCGCAGTAGCCGTTCGGGTTTTTATTGTCCGAGAGGTACTGCTGGTGGTAGTGCTCGGCGTAGTAGAAGTCGGTGGCCTTGGCTATCTCGGTGGTTATGGGGCCGTGGCCGGCCTTGGTGAGGACCTGTTGGTAGGTGTCGCGGGAGGCTTCGGCGGCCTTCTGCTGGAGGTCGGTCCTGTAGAAGATGGCTGAGCGGTACTGGGTGCCGATGTCGTTGCCCTGGCGCATGCCCTGGGTGGGGTCGTGGGACTCCCAGAAGACGCGGAGGAGGTCTTCGTAGGAGACCTTGGCGGGGTCGTAGACGACTCGGACGGTTTCTGTGTGGCCGGTTTGGCCGCTGCAGACTTCTTCGTAGGTGGGGTTCGGGGTGTAGCCGCCCTCGTAGCCGGAGGCGGTGGAGATGACGCCCGGGGTCTGCCAGAACATGCGTTCGGCGCCCCAGAAGCAGCCGAGGGCGAACTCGGCGATCTCGGCGCCGTCCGGGTAGGGCGGGGCCAAAGGCGCGTCGAGGACCTCGTGGCGTGGTGGCACCGGAATGGGCTCGTCCCTACCGGGGAGTGCCTTCTCCGGAGAGACCATCTGGGTCTTCGCAAAGCCGAACATGTCTTCAGGTTAGCTCGCGGCTGACGCCTGTCGGCGGGATCTTGTGTCCGGGGCCGCCTGGACGGGCTACAGTGCCGACGTTGTTCGCCGGAGGAGGAGCCTCGTTGCGTCTGGTCAGCGTCACCGTGATGGGAACGGCACTAGTCGCGGTGGGGATGCTGGCCCCCGGGACGGGTGACGGGCCGGGGCGCGATCAGGTGACGGTGGTGCCGGGGATGGCGCGGCCCGGGGAGAGGGTCGAGGTCTCGGTTCCCGGGTGTGCCGCGCCGAGGCCGGCGACGTCCGAGGCGTTCACCGGGCGGGCCGTGGGCGGCGCCGCCACCGTGAGGCGCGACGTCGTGCCTGACACGTACCCGGTTGTGGCCCGGTGCGGGTCACGGACAGTGATCGGTGAGGTGCGCGTGGCGGGGCGGCTCGTGTGGCCGGACCTCTTGCCGACCCACCGGCACGATAGATAATGGGATAAACGGGACAAATTACCCATTACGCCGCGTAATTGGTTTGTGGCGTGACGTTCCATGTGGCGGGCCACCTGCATCGATGCAGTCAGGGTGGGTCGTCAAATTAGACAACCCCTCCGGCAAGTGATGGACGTCACCCAGAATGGGCTGATATTTCTTACTTCGTCCCCCTTGAGGACGTTAAATGATCATGTGATACTTCCACTGAAATATACAAAACGCCCAAGCATCACAGACGTGGACAGAGATCACTAATCACCCACCCCTGCTCTCGTCGCGCCCGAGCACGACGACCCACGGCAGGGGTCACGTGCTTTCACTTCGCATGGGGGGCCGTCGGAAGTGTCCGTTGACGTTGGTGCCGTTCCCGTCCAGAAGGCCAAGAACTTCCCGCTCTACCGCACGGTCTCGCGGTTCGTCCGCGACCCGCTGCGAGAGCTCCTGCGCATCAGCGCCGCGGCCGGCGGTGAGGTGGCCCGGCTCGACCTCGGCGCGTCCCACCCCTACCTGGTGACACACCCCGATCACGTCCAGCAGGTGCTGCGCAAGGATTCGCAGAACTTCGTCCGGGACGGGACGTTCTGGCAGCCCCTCCACGGCCTGTTCGGCGACAGCATCATGTCCGAGTACGACGAGTGGGAACTGAGCAAGCGGATCCTGCAGCCGGTGTTCTCCACCAAGACGATCCGGTCCCTCAGCGACCACATGGCGCAGGCGATCAACGACGCCGTCCGGCAGCTCGACGAGCCCGCACGGGAGGACCGGTCGATCGAGGTTCTGCCGGAGATGGGACGCATCGTCCACGACACCGTGATCAAGGTGCTGTTCGGTGACAAGATCCGCCAGGCGGAGGCGGACCGGCTCATCCCGGGGATGGAACGGCTGGCCACCTCGATCGCGTTCCGGTTCCTGCTGCCGTTCGTCCCGAAGTCGATCCCGCTGCCGGGCGACCGCGCGTTCGCCGAGGGGCTGCGCGTCATGGACGAGACGCTCTACGAACTCGTGGAACGGTTCAGATACGACCCCGGTGAGGGCTACGACATCTTCACCGCCCTGTGCCAGGCCCGGATGGCCGAAGGCAGCGGCCTGGACGACAACTGGATCCGCGACAATCTGCTCGCCATGTGGGCCACCAGCACCGAGACCACGACCGTGGCGCTGACCTGGCTGTGGCCGATGCTCGACGCGAGACCCGATGTCACCGAGCGGCTGTGCACGGAGGTCCGGGAAGTCGTGGGGGACGAGGACGTCCGGCCCGATCACCTGCACCGGCTGCCGTACGTGAAACAGGTCGTCCAGGAGCTTCTGCGCATGTACCCGGTGGGCTGGATCTTCCCCCGGATCGCGCTCAACGACACCGTCGTGGGCGGCGTCCCGGTGAAGGCCGGGCAGACCGTGCTGATCAGCCCGTTCATGACCCACCGACTCGAATCGGTGTGGGACCGGCCGCTGGAGTTCGATCCCGAGCGGTTCACGCCGGAGAAGAACCGCGTCCGTCACCGCTACGCCTACTACCCCTTCGGGGGCGGGCCGCACCAGTGCATCGGGCGGCACGTGTTCAACATGGAGGCGGAGCTCATCCTCACCGCCATCCTCAGCCGGTTCAGCCCGTCTCTGGTGGCGACGGACACTCCGGTTGAGGCGCGGATCGGCGCAACGCTGCGTCCCAACCAGCCGCTGCAACTGAAGCTGCGTCCAGTGGACCGGTTCCGATGAGCGAGTCGGACGAACTTCAGGACCGTTCCTAAACAGTGTCCAGGAGTGAGTTTTGTACCCACGTCCCGGTACTGCGCGCATCCCGAACGGTCTTGGATGCGCTGGTCCCCCGCGTTCGCCGTTTTGTCCTGGTCCGGCGACGTGCATCATGTGCACGGTCCGTGACGGGTGGGCGGGTTCCCTCACGCCCCCGAACGCCGCGATCGGCCTGGACGGTCCGATGCCCACGACGATCACTCTGGTCGTGGTGGGGCGGTGTCGTCCGTCGCCGGATCGGATGTCCGAGGGCGCGCCTGCCAATCGCCACCGAGGCGGCGTCATGGCGGGTCATCTGACGGTTCTTGCCGGTAAGGGGTTTGCGCCAGTGCTGGTCGCCCCACATCGAGGTGTAGGCCGGGTCGACCGCGACGATCGCCAGGCCGGCCTCGGCGGCCATCGAGGTCAGCCGCGCCTTAAGTTTCCCGGTGGGGAAGCCGGAGATCAGTTGCCGGAATCGCTTGCGGCGGCCGTGTTTCTCCCGGGTCTTTGCCCCCGCGAAGTCCAGGTCCTCGATGGCGATGGCGATGACGCCGCAGCGGCGGGCCCAGTGCAGCAGCCCGGTGATGGCGTGCCGGACCTGCGCGTCCCGGTGGCCGCTGGCCCCGGTCAGGTCGTAGTCGAACCGCTGGGGGTCGCCGATGGGGTTGCCGTGGGTGTCGAGGTGGTAGGCGGCCAGGTGATCGGCGTTGGTGTCGACCCCGACCATGCCGCGGGCGCGGGCGGTCTCGAGCGGGATCGCCTGGACGGCGGGGCGTTGCCAGGACGCGGTGAGGTACCAGCGGCCCCGGCCGGTGTCGTGGTGGATGCGGTAGGCCACCGCCCGGTCGGCTCCGATGCGGTCGGCCCACTCGGCGCCCCGGTGCGCGAAGGCGATGCGGGAGGTCAGGAGGTAGCGGCCGTGTGGGGCGTTGGCCAGATGCGCCAGTGGTGCGGGCAGCCTGACCGACACTTCGCCGTCGGGGGTGACGCGGATGGTCTGGTTGCCGTACCGCTTGCCCGACTCGCCATCGGCCTGGAAAAACCATCGCCCGGCTTCCCATCCTGCCCGCCACTGGTCTTCGGTGAGCCCGGCGTCCTCCAGGTGGTGGCGGTTGTTCAGCAGGCGCTTGCCGCCGCGCACCACGTGCACCTTCCCTGCGTCCCAGTCGGCCTGCTCGCGGGCGAGGCGGTCTTTGAGGGTGTGCAGGCGGCGGGACTTGTGAAACCACTCCCTGCGAGACCGGTATCCGCCCGGCGCGCGCCGGGTGCCTTTCTGGCCGACCGGGACCGACAGCCGCTGCTCGACGGCGGCGATCCCAGCTTCCAGGCTGTTCAGGTGGGCGAGGTCGCAGCGGCGGGCCAGGGCCCACTGGTCGTGGGTGGCCTTGGTGATCGACCCGGCCCACCGCGCCGACGACTCACCGGTCAACTCCCGCTTACGGGCCGCCCACTGGTCGGCGTCGTGCGCCGTCCCGGCCTCGCACCGGGCCTTGAGGTCACGGCCGGCCAGCGACCCCAGATGCGCACCCACTTCACCCAACACCCACTCATCGTCGGCGGTCAGACCTTTGAGGCGGGCTCGGACCGCCACCCCCGACGGTCCGGCGGCCACGAACGGTGCACTGATCGGCCGTATCGACTGCATCGGCGGTGGCGGCTCGTCTGGCCCGGCGGCCGGTCTCAACTCGTCGCCGACGTCGTCTGCGCCGGGGTGGGCGGGCGTCGCAGGGTCGGCGTCCGCTTCACCGTCGACGACAGATTGCGACATGACAGAGACTGTAAGTCA
Source organism: Spirillospora sp. NPDC048819 (assembly GCF_040650055.1). NCBI lineage: Bacteria > Bacillati > Actinomycetota > Actinomycetes > Streptosporangiales > Thermomonosporaceae > Spirillospora > Spirillospora sp. NPDC048819. Next base: position 215,103 of record NZ_JBEZGN010000001.1, read on the forward strand.
CTTTCTTCGAACACGCAATCGACATCCCGCACGCCGACACTCCGCCACCCCCGCAACATGTCGTCACGGCCACCAGCACGCAGCGAACCGAGCGTCTTGCATCACTCGTTCCGCCAGTTCCACAATCACCACCCCGAATCACTCATGAACGGCTACGGGCACTCATGAACACTCAACCGCCAACTGTTGCGGACCCCCCTGATCCGTCCTCCCCGCACACGGATCTCTCGCGAACGGCCTCCCGGAGCACGGGCGCTCTGGAATCGGGCATGATCTGCGCCGTCGCCGGCCAGTCGCAGCGGCAGATGGCCGCCTGGGCCGCCGACCATCCCGCGCTGTACAACGCGAAGGCGTTCGACCCGGCGCTGTTCAGCACGCTCGCGCTGGCGGCGGCGTTCAGCGGCCCCGGGCTGAGTGCCGGGCAACTGCGGATGGCGAACCGGGTGTGCGTGTGGTGCTTCGGCCTCGACTGGCTGATCGACTACACCGCGTCGTCCCACGCCGAGGTGACCGGCCTCGTGCGCAGGTGCGCCGCGGTCGCGGACGGCGCGGACCCCGGGAGCGGCACGCCCGCCGAGGAGGAGCTGGCGCGGTTCCTCGCCGGCATCCGCGGTGAGCTGGAGGCCGAGCCCGCCTATTCCGTGCTCGGGGACGTCTGGCGGGACGAACTCCAGCGGGTCCTGGACGCGATGGCCCTCGAATGGGACTGGAAGGCGGTGCGGGAGAAGGGCGGCCCCTCACCGACGTTCGAGGAGTATCTGGCGAACGCGGACAATCTGGGGTTCTCGTTCGTGTTCGCCTCGCACTGGATCGCGTCCGGTGGCGGCGGGAACGTTCCCGTGGTGCGGGAGGCGAGCCGGGCCGTCCAGCGGGTGATCCGGCTGCTGAACGACCTCGGCACCTATGAGCGCGACCTCCGGTGGGGCGATCTGAACGGCCTGCTGCTCGACCGGACGCGCGGCGAGGTCGAGGAACGGATCGGGGAACTGACGAGCGAGGCCCGGGCGCTGCTCCGGGACGCCGCTGACGACGTACCCGAGCTGGCGGAGTACATGGAACGGCAGATGGACTTCTGCGCCGGCTTCTACGGAGTGACCGACTTCTGGGGCCAGCTGTGAGCATCGACGACCGTCCTGTCCTGACCACCGCCGCCCGGTCTCTGGGCCGCTGGCCCGCGAGGGGCGCCCGGCCACGCCACGATGATCTGGTCGCGGCCGCCCGCGACCTCGTCGGCGGGCTGGTCGAGCATCCCTGGGGCCAGGTATCGCCCTCGGTGTACGAGACGGGCCGGCTCGTGACGTTCGCCCCATGGCTGAGCGGCCACGACCGGCGGATCGCGCACCTGCTGGAGACGCAGCGGCCGGACGGCACGTGGGGCGCCCCCGACGACGGGTACGCACTCGTCCCCACTCTGAGCGCGGTGGAGGCCCTGCTCTCGCAGCTCACCGGCGCGAACCAGGCGGGACGCGGGGGCGGCGCCATCGGCAGCGGATGGCTGGTGCGGTCGGCCGACCTCGGGCTGCGGGCGGTCTCCGCGCGGATGTGCGGGCCGGCCGCGTCCTCGATCGACCTGCCGGACCTGCCCGCGATCGAGCTGATCGCCCCGGCCCTGACCGAACGGATCAACGCCTCGCTGGGACGGCTGCGCGACCGTCCCGTACCCGGCCTCGGCGCGTGGGCGGGACGTGAGCTCGGCCCGCCGGCGGGGATGGACGGCGCCAAGCTGGAGTTCGTGCGGGCACTGCTCGAATCCGGGGCGGACGTGCCGCAGAAGCTGATGCACGCGCTGGAGATCGCCGGGGAGCGGGCGGCCGGGCTGCCGAGGCTGGTCCCGGAGCGGACCGGGACGATCGGCGCCTCCCCCGCGGCGGCCGCGGCGTGGCTGGGCGCGCGGGAGCCGGACGACCCGAGCAACCCCGCGCGCTGGTACCTGGAGGCGGTGGTCGCGCAGCACGGCGGCCCGGTGCCGTGCGGCTTCCCGCTCACGGTGTTCGAGCGCGGCTGGGTGCTGGCGTGGCTGGCCCGCGCCGGCGTCCCCGTCGCCGTCCCGCCGCGGCTCGTCCTCAGCCTGACGGCGCCGCTCGGCCCGGCGGGCACCCCGGCGGCGGACGGGCTGCCGGCGGACGCCGACACCACGGCGGGTGCGCTGTACGCGCTGGCGCTGCTCGGTGCGCCGCACCGGCCCGACCCGCTGTACGCGTACGAACTGGACACCCACTTCTGCACGTGGCAGGGCGAGGACGGCGCGTCGATCACGACGAACGCGCACGTGCTGGAGGCGTTCGGGCAGTACCTCCGGTCCACGCCCGGCCGCGACGCGGACGTCGGGCGCTACGCCGCGACCGCGGCGAAGACGGCGGGCTGGCTGCGCGGGGAGCAGCGGGCGGACGGAAGCTGGTCGGACCGCTGGCACGCGTCGCCGCACTACGCGACGGCGTGCAGCGCCATCGCGCTGGCCGGGTTCGGCGGGACGGAGTCCGCCGCGGCGGTCGACGCGGCCCGGCGCTGGGTCTTCGACACGCAGCGGCCGGACGGCTCGTGGGGCCGCTGGGAGGGCACGGCGGAGGAGACCGCCTACGCGGTCCAACTCCTCCTGCTGACGGGAACGAAGCCGGACCTCGACGTCCAGGAGGCCGTCGCACAGGCCGTTCCCGCCCTGCTCGGCTCGCTGACCAGCGCGGACGACGGCGACGGGGACGGACCGGCGCTATGGCATGACAAGGATCTCTACAGGCCGTCGGCGGTCGTCCGGGCGGCGGTGCTGGCGGCGCTCTATCTGGCCCGCACCGCGTCCGCGATGCGGCCCGCCGCGGGTCCGTGATTCGCTGAGGTGAATTTCGCCACACCGGGTTGACCCGGCACTCCCCTCAAATGCGACAAAGTTCCTCCCCGTTGACGATTCACCTTGAGGGGTTATGGTCATGTTGCTAGTCTTCTACGCCGTATGGAACGGCGGCTAGCCGTCGCCCTTGCATCCACCACACCGTGCCACCCGCCCCGGAAAATCGGACAGAAGCGGGTTGCGCGCCAATTCACATATTGTTGGGGCGATAGTAATGCGCTTCCGCAACTCGCGCCTGAGAACCAAGATCACGGCCCTGTTGCTTTCCCTCACGGCACTCTGGGTTTTCGCGGCCTGGGTGACCCTGCGAGAGGGCGTCAATCTGCTCACCGTCAGCACGCTGGACAGCGCCCTCGCGGAGCCGACCGACCCGTTGCTGGCCGATCTGCAGCGGGAGCGCAGGCTGTCGATGATCCAGCTGGCCAAGCCCAGCGGCACCGCACAGTCGGAGCTGAACGCGCAGCGCGCCGAGACCGACAAGACGCGCGCGGAGGCGGTCCGGCTCGCGCGCGGCGGCAACGTCGGCCTGTTCGGCAGCGCGACCCTCGAACGGCGCGTGGACGACATGCTCGACCGGCTGAAGAGCGTGGACCAGACGCGGCGCTCGGTCGACGGCGGGGCGACCGACCGGGCCCGGATCGCCGGTCAATATTCCGAGGTCGTCGAGTCCATTTTCCGCGTCTACGATTCGCTCGCGACGCTGGACGACAAGGATTTCGCCCGCGACACCCGCACGCTCCTCGAGCTCAACCGCATGTGGGAACTGCTTTCCCAGGAGGACGCCCTGATGGCGGGCTCCCTCGCGGTCGGCCACATCACCCAGACCGAGCTCATCACGTTCACCCAGACGGTCGGAACGCGGCGGCGCAACACCGCGCAGTCACTCGTCACCATTCGGGACTCAGACCAAATCCTCTATAAGGGTCTGACAGAAAACGCGAAGCTGAGCCAGATCCAGACGCTCGAAGACGAGATCATGCAGGGCCGCCGGGCCCCGGCCTCGACGTCGAACTCGACGTCGAACCGCACCTCGACGCGCCCCTCGGTGACCTTCGACCGGTGGAACACCGCGGCCGAGCCCGCCCTGGCGGAGATGCGCCACCAGATCCAGTCGTCCGGCAACCGGCTGGTCGAGCGCGCCAAGCCGATCGCCGCCGGCGTGATCGTCCGGCTGCTGCTCGCCGGTGGCCTCGGCCTGCTCGCGGTCATCGCGTCCATCATCGTGTCGATCACCACCGCTCGCGCCCTGGTCAGGCAGCTGGAACGGCTGCGCGCCGCCGCCTGGGACCTGGCCGAGCAGCGCCTGCCCGGCGTCGTCGAGCGGCTCGGGCACGGCGAGAAGGTGGACGTCGCCCTCGAAGCCCCGCCGCTGCGGTTCGGCGCCGACGAGATCGGGCAGGTGGGACGCGCGTTCAACGCCGTCCAGGAGACCGCGATCCGCACCGCCGTCGAGCAGGCCGAACTGCGCCGCGGCATCCGGGACGTCCTGCTGAGCCTGGCCCGCCGCACGCAGACCCTCGTGCACCGGCAGCTCACCATGCTGGACACCATGGAGCGCCGCCGCGACATCGAGGTCAAGGAGCTGGAGGAGCTGTTCCGGCTCGACCACCTCGCGACCCGGATGCGGCGCAACGCCGAGAACCTCATCGTGCTGTCCGGCGCGCTGCCCGCCCGCGGCTGGCGCAACTCCGTCCCGATGGTCGACGTCGTCCGCGCCGCGGTCGGCGAGGTCGAGGACTACACCCGCGTGACCGTCCTGCCGTTCGCCCCGGTCGAACTGGCCGGACGCGCGGTCGGCGACCTCACCCACCTGCTCGCCGAGCTGATCGAGAACGCCGTGTCGTTCTCCCCGCCCGACACCGTCGTGCAGATCGGCGGGCACCTCGTCGCCAGCGGCTTCGCCATCGACGTCGAGGACCGCGGGCTCGGCATGACCGACGACAAGCTCAACGAGATCAACGCCCGGATCGCCGACCCGCCCGACTTCAACCTGCAGAGCTCCGTCCAGCTCGGCCTGTTCGTGGTCAGCAAGCTCGCCGAGCGGTACAACGTGCAGGTCTCGCTGAAGCGCTCCGCCTACGGCGGCACCACCGCCGTCGTCGTCATCCCCCGCGACCTGATCGTCGAGCAGGGCCCGGCGCCCGTGGCACCCGCCGCGACCGCCGCCACCACCACCCAGAACGGCTTGCAGGTGCGCCAGCCGAGCGCGGTCGGCGCCGCGGCGGGCGGACGTCCCGCTTCGCCGGACGCGGCCGCGCGCGACTCCCGGCCGTCCGGGGCGACGGCGACGCTGTCCGCCTCGCCCACGGGCCCGCAGCCCACGGGGCCCTCCTTGGTGGCGGTGCCCCAGCCCCCCTCCGAGCCCGCCTCCGCGCCCACCCCGCGCCCGGCTGAGCCCCCGGGCTCCGACGCCCCCGAGACGGTGCGGCCCGCGCGACACGACGCCGTCCCCGCGGACGGGACCCGCTCCCACGAGGAACCCGCCTCCGACGGCGGCGGGGACCTCGAAACCATCGAGCCGGAGGATCAGCCACCCGTGCCCGAAATCTCCACGACACCATCCGGCCTCCCCGTCCGCGTGCCGCAGGCGAACCTGGCAGAGCCCCTGCGCGCCGACGAGCAGGCCCCCGCCGCGGAGCCGGAGGAGGAGCAGGACGACCCCGGCCGCTCCCCCGAGGAGATCCAGCGGATCATGGGCTCCTACCAGCGCGGTACGCGGCAGGGCCGCTCCGACGCCGCGCAGGCGGGCCGGCACGGCGGTTCCCCCGGCACCAACGCAGCGGAAGGCGAGGAAGATCAGTGACGCAGAAGGCCGGTTCCACATCCGATCTGGGCTGGTTGCTGGACGATCTGGTGCGCCGGCTGCCGCACACCCGCACCGCCGTCATGCTGTCGGCGGACGGCCTGCTGATGGCGTCCTCCGACGGCATCTCCCAGGACGACGGTGAGCATCTCGCCGCCGTCGCCGCCGGCATCCAGAGCCTCGCGAAGGGCGCCGGCACCCGCTTCGGCGGCGGCCCCGTGCGGCAGACGATCGTCGAGATGCAGTCGGCGTTCATGCTGGTGACGGTGGCCGGCAAGGGCGCCTGCCTGGCCGTCCTCGCCGGCGAGGACGCCGACGTCGGCCTCATCGCCTACGAGATGGCCATGCTCGTCACGGCCATGGGCCACCACCTCACCTCGCCGTCGCGTTCGGAGTCCGCCGCGGAGGGCCGCCCGACATGATGCCCCCCGAAGACCCCCAGGACCACTGGGCGGACGATACGGCGACGCGTCCGCCCATCCACGACCGGCTGCTCGACGAGCACGCCGGCCCCATGGTGCGGCCGTACGTGATGACCAGCGGCCGCATGGAGCCGACCCGAGGCAAGTTCGACCTCATCACCCTGGTGGTGGCGGTCGGTCCCGAGCCGGAGGGCGCGATCGGTCTCGGCCCCGAGCACATGTCCATCATCAAGCTGTGCCAGTCGGTGATGTCGGTGGCCGAGATCACCGGCCACCTCGACCTTCCCGTCGCGACCGTGCGGGTGATGCTCGGGGACCTGCTCGACAAGGGGTTCGTCTCGATGCAGGAACCCGAACCGGAAGCGGACATGCACGACATCAGGCTCTACAAGGCGGTGATCGATGGTCTCCGGGCCCTCTAGCGCCGGGGGCGGACGACGCGACATGCGCGCCCGCAGGCTCCCCACGGCGGTGAAGATCGTGATCGCGGGCGGTTTCGGCGTCGGCAAGACCACGATGGTCGGCACGGTGTCCGAGACGCAGCCGCTGCGCACCGAAGAGGTCCTCACCGACAGAGGCGTCGGCGTCGACGACATCTCCGGCGTGGAACGCAAGGACACCACCACCGTCGCGATGGACTTCGGCCGCATCACGATGCGCGAGGACTACGTCCTGTACCTGTTCGGCACCCCCGGCCAGGAACGCTTCTGGTTCATGTGGGACGAGGTCGCCCTCGGCTCCCTCGGCGCCGTCGTCCTCGCCGACACCCGCCGGCTGTCGGACTGCTTCCCGTCGGTCGACTACTTCGAACGCCGCAACACCCCGTTCGTCGTCGCGGTCAACTGCTTCGAGGGCGCCAAGCGCTTCGACCTGGCGGAGATCCAGATGGCCCTCAATCTGGGCCCCAAGGTCCCCGTCATGCTCTGCGACGCCCGCAGCCTCGAATCGTGCAAGCAGGTCCTCATCGACCTCGTCCTGCACGCCATGAAGTCCCGCGGCCTCACCGAGGGCGCGGAACCACAGAAGGCGTAGAAGGCGAAGACGTGTGCGCCCCGCCGGTCGTCGACCGGCGGGGCGCACACGTCTTCGCGTCCTTGGGTGCGGGTCAGCCGGTTCTGGAGACGACGTAGTCGCAGAGGCCGGTGAAGGCGTCGCGGGCGGGGATGGCGGGGAGGGTGAGGAGTTCGGTGCGGGCGTCCTCGGCCCAGCGGCGCAGGTCGGTGCGGGCACGGTCCATCGCGGGATGGGCGCGCAGCAGGGTCAGGGCCTCGGCGTGGAGGGCGTCGTCGGAGAGGTCCTGGACGAGGAGTTCGCGGAGGCGGGCGTCGCCCGGGCCGGAGCCGATGCCCGCGAGGACGTGGTGCATCGGGAGGGTGCGGATGCCCTCGCGGAGGTCGGTGCCGGGCGTCTTGCCGGACTCCTCGGTCTCGGAGTCGATGTCGAGGATGTCGTCGGACAGCTGGAACGCGACGCCGATCTTCTCGCAGGCCGAGGTGATGGTGTGGACGACGTGGGAGGGCGCGCCGGACAGCAGCGCGCCGAAGTGGCCGGAGACGGCGATGAGCGACGCGGTCTTGTCGGCGACGACCTGGAGGTAGTGCTTGAGGGGGTCGGCGTCCGGGCCGGGGCCGACGGTCTCCTGGATCTGGCCGCGGACGAGCCGGGCGAACGCGCGGGCCTGGACGCGGACGGACTCGGGCCCGAGGTCGGCGAGCAGGTCGGACGCGCGGGCGAACAGGTAGTCGCCGGTGAGGATGGCGACGGTGTTCGTCCAGCGGGAGTTGGCGGACTCCTGGCCGCGGCGGACGGTGGCCTCGTCCATGACGTCGTCGTGGTAGAGGGTGCCGAGGTGGGTGAGCTCGACGACGACGGCGGCCTGGACGACGCCGGACGCGGCGGGGTCGCCGAAGTGGGAGGCGAGCAGCACCAGCATCGGCCGGAACCGCTTGCCGCCCGCTTCGACGAGGTGCTGCGAGGCCTCGGTGAGCAGCGCGTCCTCGCCACGGACGCAGTCCATGAGCATTTCCTCGACGGTGGCCAGGCGGCGCTTGGCGTCGGCCGCGAGGGCGGCGTCGACGGAAAGCCCGAACGGGCCGGTCTCCGCTACGGCCGGCCCGCCGGGCTTCTCAGCGAATGGGTGGCTCACCCAGGACTCCCTACCGGACGAACATGTCGGTCGTGGCTTGTCCCGCAAGGTCCAGAATGGGCTGTGGGAGCACGCCGAGTACCACAGTAGCCGTCACGCCGAGCGCGACCGCGACCGCGGTCGCCGGCCCGGCCACCACGACCGGCCCGTCGGGGTCGGGTTCGCTGAAGAACATGACGACGATCACACGGATGTAGAAGAACGCGGCGACGGCGGACGCGATGACGGCGACGACGACGAGCGGTGTCGCGCCCTCCTCGACGGCCGCCTTGAACACCGCGAACTTCCCGGTGAATCCGCTGGTGAGGGGGATGCCCGCGAACGCCAGCAGGAAGAAGGCGAACACGCCGGCGACGACCGGGGAGCGTTTGCCGAGCCCGGCCCACCGCGACAGGTGGCCCGCCTCGCCGCCCGCGTCCCGCACCATCGTGACGACGGCGAACGCGCCGACGGAGGCGAAGCCGTAGGCGAGCAGGTAGAACAGGGTGCTCGACAGGCCGTTCGGGGACGCGGCGATCACGCCGAGCAGCAGGAAGCCCGCGTGCGCGACCGAGGAGTAGGCCAGCATCCGCTTGATGTCGGTCTGGGTGATCGCGATGATCGACCCGGCGACCATTGTGAGAATGGCCACACCCCACATGAAGGGCTGCCAGTCCCATTCGAGGGTCTCGAACGCGACGTAGTAGACGCGGACGATCGCGCCGAACGCCGCCACGACGGTGCAGGACGCCATCAGCGCCGTGATCGGGGTGGGGGCGCCCTGGTAGACGTCCGGCTTCCACATGTGGAACGGGACGCCGCCGAGCTTGAACAGCAGCCCGACCGACAGCAGCGCGACGCCCGCGAGGAGCAGGGTCTCATTGCCGGCGTCCTTGCCGATCTGTGCGGAGATGTCCGACAGCCGCACCGACCCGGCGTACCCGTACAGCAGCGCCACCCCGTACAGGAAGAACGCCGAGGAGAACGCGCCGAGCAGGAAGTACTTGACCGCGGCCTCCTGGGACAGGAGGCGCCGCCGGCGGGCGAGCCCGCACAGCAGGTACAGCGGCAGCGACAGCACTTCCAGCGCCACGAACATCGTGAGCAGGTCGTTCGCGGCCGGGAACATGATCATGCCGCCGACGGCGAACATCATCAGCGGGAACACCTCGGTCTGGGTGACCCCCGCCTCGGTGGTGCGCTGCTCGGCCTCGCTGCCCGGCAGGGCGGACGCCTGCGGGGCGAAGTGCCCCTCGATGGCGCCGCCCCGGCCGTTGCCGCGCTCGGCGATCAGCAGGAGGCTGACCAGCGCCAGCACCAGGATGGTGCCCTGCAGGAACAGGGTGGGGCCGTCCACGCCGATCGCGCCTTCGGCGGCGACGTGGTGCGGGTTCTCGCGCCACCCCAGCACGATCGTCCAGGCGAAGGCGGCGCCGAGGCCGAGGAACGCGATCGGCACCTGCGTGGCCCAGCGCCGGCGCCGGCCGACGAACGCCTCGACGAGCACGCCGAGGAGGGCGGCGCCGAAGACCAGCAGCATCGGGGCGATCTGCCCGTATTCGATGTGCGGCGCGGGGATGTCACCCCCCTGCGCGAGGACCGCGCTCACCTGACTGCTGGTGCTCATGGACGGGCTCCGTTCTCGGCGACGTTACCGGTGATGTCCGGTACCGGGTCCTGCTTGTCGACCCGGGTCATGGTCTCCTTCACCGAAGGGTTGATCACGTGCAGCACCGGCTGCGGGAAGAAGCCCATCACCACGATGATCGCGATGATCGGTGAGATGACCCACTTCTCCCGGACGGACAGGTCCTTCAGGCCCGCGACGGCGGGCACGGCCGGGCCGCCCATGGTCCGCTGGTACATCCACAGGATGTAGACGGCGGCGAGGACGATCGCGATGACGGAGGCGATCGCGGCCCACTGGTAGCGGCTGAACGTGCCGACGATGACGAGGAACTCCGACACGAACGGCGACAGGCCGGGCAGCGACAGGCTCGACAGGCCGGCGATGAGGAACGTCCCGGCGAGGACGGGCGCCACCTTCTGCATCCCGCCGTAGTCGGAGATCCGCGCCGACCGCCGCCGGACGATCATGAACCCGACGATGAGGAACAGCGCGCCGGTGGAGAACCCGTGGTTCACCATGTACAGCGCCGCGCCCGACTGGGCCTGCGACGTCATCGCGAAGATGCCGAGCACGATGAACCCGAAGTGGGAGATCGACGTGTAGGCGATCAGCCGCTTCATGTCGACCTGCCCGATCGCGAGGATCGCACCGTAGATGATGCTGACGACCGCGAACACGAGCACGGCCGGAGTCGCCCACTTGGCCGCGCCGGGGAACAGCTCCAGGCAGAACCGGAGCATCCCGTACGTGCCGACCTTGTCCAGGACGCCGACGAGCAGCACGAGCGCGGGCGCCGGGGACTGCTGCGCCGCGTCCGGCAGCCAGGTGTGCACCGGCGCCATCGGCGCCTTGATCGCGAACGCGATGAAGAAGCCGAGGAACAGCCACTTCGCCGTCGTCGGGTCGATGTTCAGCTGCGTCAGCTCGTCGAACATGAACGTGCCGCGGCCGAGGCCGCCCTCGTCGGCCGACTTGGCCGACAGCGGGTACAGCCAGATGACCGCGACGAGCATCAGCAGCCCGCCGAACAGCGAGTACAGCAGGAACTTCACCGCTGCGTAGGAGCGCTGCGCGCCGCCGTAGGACCCGATGATGAAGTACATCGGGATGAGCAGCGCCTCGAAGAACACGTAGAAGACGAACACGTCGGTCGCCGCGAAGACGCCGATCATCGTCGCTTCGAGGGACAGCAGCAGCGCGAAGTAGGCCTTCACCGACCGCTTCGGCGGGACGTCCACGCCGCCGGACCGGTCGGCCTCGCCCCACGAGCCCAGGATGACCAGCGGGACGAGGATGACCGACAGCAGGATCAGCACCAGCGCGACACCGTCGACGCCGAGCGCCCAGTGGATCCCGAACTCCCTGATCCACCAGTACTTCTCTTCGAACTGGAAGCGCGGCCCGTTCGCGTCGAAGCCCGCCGTCATGACGCCGGCGAGGACCGCGACGGCGATGGAGACGCCGAGCGCGAACTGCTTGATCAGCGTCTCCCGCTCGCGCGGGATGACGACGAGCAGCAGCGCGCCCACCAGTGGCAGCGCGATGAGGACGCTCAGCCAGGGAAAGTCGCTCATGAAACGTTCACCACCAGGAGCGCGGCCACAACGAGCGCAGCTCCGGTCGGACACAGTATCGAGAGTGCGTTCACGAAACGTTCACCACCAACAGAGCGGCCACCACGAGCGCAGCGCCGAAGGTCATCGAGAGTGCGTAGGAACGGGCGTAGCCCGTCTGGACGCGGCGGAGCCGGCCGGACGTGCCGCCGATGCCCGCGGCCGTGCCGTTCACGGCGCCGTCGACGCCGCGGCCGTCGAACCAGACCGCGAGCCGGGTCAGCCACTGGCCGGGACGCATCAGCAGCGACTCGTTGAGCGCGTCGCCGTAGAGGTCCTTGCGGGCCGCGACGGTGACGAACGAGCCCTTGGGCGCCTCACGCGGCACCTTCCGGCTGCCGTACTGACGCCACGCGATGGCCGCCCCCAGGATCATCAGCACGACGGTCGCGATGCCGGGCGCGGTGATCCAGGCGAACTCGTGCTCGTGCTCGGGCACCCCGACGACCGGCTCCAGGAAGTGGCCGAACCCGCCGAGGATGAGGAACCCGCCCGCGGCGACCGAGCCGACCGCCAGCAGGAGCAGCGGCACCGTCATGACCTTGGGCGACTCGTGCGGGTGGGCGTCGTCCGCCCAGCGCTTCTCACCGAAGAACGTCATGAACATCACGCGCGACATGTAGTACGCGGTGATGCCGGCGCCGACCAGCGCGCACGCGCCGAGGATGTTCCCGTGCGCGCCGCCCTCGCTGAACGCCGCCTCGATGATGCCGTCCTTGGTGAACCAGCCGGACAGCCCCGGGAACCCGATGATCGCGAGGTAGCCGAGCCCGAACGTGGCGTAGGTGAGGACCATCATCGAGCGGAGCGCGCCGTAGTGGCGCATGTTCACGTCGTTCTTCATGCCGTGCATGACGGACCCGGCGCCGAGGAACAGGCCGGCCTTGAAGAAGCCGTGCGCGATGAGGTGCGCGATGGCGAAGACGTAGCCGGCCTTGCCGAGCCCGGCGGCCAGCGTCATGTAGCCGATCTGCGACATCGTCGAACCGGCGAGCGCCTTCTTGATGTCGTCCTTGGCGCACCCGATGATCGCACCGAAGAGCAGCGTGGCCGCCCCGACGATCGTCACCACCATCTGCGCGGTCTCGGACATCTCGAAGATCGGCCCGGTCCGGACGATCAGGTACACCCCGGCGGTCACCATCGTCGCCGCGTGGATGAGGGCCGACACGGGGGTCGGGCCCTCCATCGCGTCCAGCAGCCAGGACTGCAGCGGCAGCTGCGCCGACTTGCCGCACGCGCCGAGCAGGAGCAGCAGCCCGATCGCGGTGGCGGTCCCGGTGCTCAGCTGGGACGCCATGCCGACGTGCTCCGCGCCGCTGCCGAGGATCGGCTGGTAGTCGATGGTGCCGAACGTGGCGAAGATCAGCGCGATCGCGATGATCAGCCCCATGTCGCCGACGCGGTTGACGACGAACGCCTTCTTCGCCGCGGTCGCGGCGGTCGGCTTGTGCTGCCAGAACCCGATCAGCAGGTAGGAGGCGAGGCCCACGCCCTCCCAGCCGAGGAACATGATCAGGAAGTTGTCACCGAGCACCAGCAGCAGCATCGCCGCGACGAACAGGTTCAGGTAGGCGAAGAACTTGCGCCGCTCGGGGTCGTCGGCCATGTAGCCGACGGAGTAGACGTGGATGAGCGAGCCCACCCCGGTGATCAGCAGCACGAAGCTGATGGACAACGGGTCCACCAGCAGGTTCATGCCGACCTTGAACGCGCCGACGTCGATGAAGTCCCACAGGTGCTGGCTGCGGCGCCGCTCCTCGGCGCCGTATCCGAGCATCTGGACGAACATCGCGGCGCCGAGCGCGAACGAGGCGACCGACGTCGCGACGCCGAGCAGGTGCCCCCACTTGTCGGTGCGCCTCCCCCCGATCAGGAGGATCGCGGCGCCCGCGAGCGGGAGCGCGATGAGGAGCCAGGACGCGGCCTGGATGCCTTCCGCTTTCATCCCAGCCTCTCAGTACTTCAGCAGGTTCACGTCGTCCACCGACGAGGACCTGCGGGTCCGGAAGACGGTCATGATGATCGCCAGGCCCACCACGACCTCCGCGGCGGCCACCACCATCACGAAGAAGGCGATGATCTGACCGTCCAGGTTGCCGTGCATGCGGGAGAACGAGACGAACGCCAGGTTCGTCGCGTTCAGCATCAGTTCGATGGCCATGAACACCACGATCGCGTTGCGGCGCACGAGCACGCCGAGAGCGCCGATGGTGAACAGGATCGCCGAGAGCGCCAGGTAGTGCCCCGGACTCATTGACCAGCCTCGCCTTCACGTTCGTTGCCGCCCGCCCGGCCTCCGGCAATGCCGCCGGCGGCCTGCGTCCCGGACTTGACGACGCGCGACTCGGCGTCCGCGTCCTCGGCTTCATCGGTGACGGCCTTGACGTCCCGGACGTTGCGCTCGACCGCCTCTTCCGGGGTCGCGCCGTACAGGTCCCCGTGCCGCTCCGACGAGTCGACGCGGGCGGCGATGACCGGGTTGACCGACAGCTCCGACGGCGTCCCGTCGGGCAGCAGCGCCGGCATGTCGACCGCGTTGTGCCGGGCGTAGGTGCCGGGGCCCGGCAGCGGGCCCGGGTGGTCGCCGGACAGGAACCGTCCCTTGGACAGGTCCTTCTGCGTCGGCTTCGGCTCGGTGCGCTCCCGGTGCGCCAGCACCATCGCGCCCAGCGCCGCGGTGATCAGCAGGGCGCTGGTCGCCTCGAACGCGAACACGTACTTGGAGAACAGCAGCCGGGCCAGGCCGACGACGTTGCCCTCGGCGTTGGCCTGGTTCAGGCCCGCCGAGCCGCCGAGCGCCGCGTTCGCGAGACCGGCGCCCACCAGGGCGATGAACCCGATCACGGCGATCACCGCCCAGAAACGCTGACCCCGGATCGTCTCGACCAGCGAGTCCGTGGAACTCACCCCGACGAGCATCATCACGAACAGGAACAGCATCAGCACCGCGCCGGTGTAGACGATCACCTGCACGAACGCCAGGAACGGGGCGTTCTGGATCGCGTACAGCGCGGCGAGGGAGAGCATCACGGTCGCCAGCAGCAGCGCCGAGTGCACCGCCTTCCGCATGAAGATCATGCCGATGGCGGCGCCGACCGACACGATGGCCAGCAGCCAGAAGAAGAACGGCTCACCGGACTGCTTGTCGGCGACCTCCGCGGCGAGAATGTGGGCGTTCACTTGCCCTCACCCCGCTTACGGGACTTCTCGCGCCTGCCCGCCTTCTCGTCGCCCGCCTTCTCGTCGCGGGCGGCCTTCTCCTTCTCGACGGCCTGGTCGGCACTCGCCCGGCCGCCGCCCTCGGAGGGGACGGTCGGCGCCGCCTCCTCGGGCTGGAGGCCGAGGCGGTAGTAGTCCTCCTCGGTGTCGCCGAGCCGCATCTCGTGCGGCGGCGTCTCCATGCCCTCGCGCAGCGGCGCCAGCAGCATCTCCTTGGTGTAGATCAGGCTCTCGCGGCTGTCGTCGGCGAGCTCGTACTCGTTGGTCATCGTGAGCGCCCGCGTCGGGCACGCCTCGATGCACAGCCCGCACAGGATGCAGCGCAGATAGTTGATCTGGTAGATGCGGCCGTACCGCTCGCCGGGCGAGTAACGCTCGTCGGCGGTGTTGTCGGCGCCCTCGACGAAGATCGCGTCCGCAGGACACGCCCAGGCGCACAGCTCGCAGCCGATGCACTTCTCCAGACCGTCCGGCCACCGGTTGAGCTGGTGCCGCCCGTGGAAGCGCGGGGCGGTCGGCTTCTTCACCTCGGGGTACTGAACGGTCTCGCTCTTCATGAAAATCTGGTGGAACGAGACCCCGAACCCCTTCACCGGGTTCAGGAAATCAGTGAGTCCCACTGGTGACCTCCTCAGGAGGGGTTTTCAACTTGGAAGCCCCGGCCGGGCCGCCGCGGTAGTGGGGCGCGTCCATCGGCGGCACCGGGAACCCGCCGGCGGCCGCGTCGGGCCTGCCGCCCGCGCCCGCTCCCGCACCCGGCACGATCTCCTTCTCGTCCTCGCCGCCCCGGACCATCTCCCAGAGCACCGTGGCCACCAGCACCACCGCCGCCGCCACCGCGGCGACGATCACGATCTGCCGCATGTCGTAGCCGTCGTTGCGCAGCGCGCGGATGGTGCCGACCAGCAGGATCCAGCCGAGCGAGAAGGGCGTCAGCACCTTCCAGCCGAGCTTCATCAGCTGGTCGTAGCGCACACGCGGCAGCGTGCCGCGCAGCCAGATGAAGAAGAAGATGAACATGAGCACCTTGGCCAGGAACCACAGCACCGGCCACCAGCCGGAGTTGGCTCCCGCCCACACCGTGGAGATCGGCGCGGGAGCGCGCCAGCCGCCGAGGAACAGCGTCGTGGCGAGCGCCGACAGCGTCGCGAGGTTGATGTACTCCGCGAGGAAGAACATCGCGAACTTCAGCGACGAGTACTCGGTGTGGAAACCGCCGACCAGCTCGCCCTCGCCCTCGGGCAGGTCGAACGGGATGCGGTTCGACTCCCCCATCATCGTGATCACGTACACGATGAAGGACGGCGCCAGCAGGATCGCGAACCACTTGTCCTGCTGCGCGGCGACGATCTCCGAGGTGGACATCGAGCCGGCGAACATGAACACCGCCACGAACGACAGCGCCATCGCGATCTCGTAGGAGATCACCTGCGCGGACGAGCGCAGCCCGCCGAGCAGCGAGTACGGCGACATCGACGACCAGCCGGCCAGCACGATCCCGTACACGCCCATCGACGCCATCGCCAGCACCAGCAGCACCGCGACCGGCAGGTCGGTGCCCTGCAGCGGCGTCTGGTGCCCGAAGATCGACACCGTCGGCCCGAACGGGATGATGGCGAACGAGATGAACGCCGGCACCGCCGCCATGACCGGTGCCAGGACGAATACGACCTTGTCGACCTGGCGGGGGACGATGTCCTCCTTCAGCGCCAGCTTGACGCCGTCGGCGAGGCCCTGCAGCAGGCCGAACGGGCCCGCGCGGTTCGGGCCGACGCGCAACTGCATCCGGCCGATGACGCGCCGCTCGAACCACATCGTCAGCAGCACCGTGACGACCAGGAACACGAAGATGACGAGGACCTTGCCGCCGATCAGCCACCACGGGTCCGAGCCGAAGTCCTTCAGCGTCGGATCCGCCGGCGCCGCCGCGAGCGGGCTCATTTGCTGCCTCCAGCGTTCTCGTCAGGAGCCTGCGCGGCCGTCGCGCCCGCGAGCACCCCGCTCGCGATCTTGACGACGCCGCCCGCCACCGCGCCCAGGTCCCGGTACAGCGCGCAGCCGGCCGAGTTGGTCGGCAGCCACACCACCCGGTCGGGCATGTCGGCGGTCACCTCCAGCGGGAGCGTGACCTCGCCGCGCGCCGCCGACACCGTCACCGCGCCGGTCGCGCCGATCTCCGCCGCCGTCGCCGGCGACAGCCGGGCGACCGCGGCCTTGGCGGTGCCCGCGAGGAACGGCTCGCCGTCCTGGAGCCGACCGCGGTCCAGCAGCAGCCGCCACGTCGCCACCAGCGCCTCACCCTGCCCCGGGTGCGGCGGCAGCTCCTGCGCCGCGTCCGGCGCGTCGGGACGCACACCGCGGTAGGCGCCGAGTTCGGTCAGCTCGCGGCGCGCCGCCTCCGGGCCGGGCAGCCCGAGGTGGACGTCCATCTCGTCGGCGAGGGCGTCCAGGACCCGCAGGTCCGACATCCGCCCGGACGACTTGAGCACGACGTCGAACGGGCGGCCGCGGCCCTCCCAGTCGACGAACGTGCCGGACTTCTCCGCGACCGCCGCGACCGGCAGGACGACGTCGGCGCGGTCGGTGACCGCGCTCGGCCGCTGCTCCAGGCTCACCACGAAATCGGTGGCGTCCAGGGCCCGCAGCATCGCGTCCGGGTCGGGCATGTCGTAGGGGTCGACGCCGCCGACGAGCAGCGCCCCGCGCCGCCCCTCGGCCGCGGCCGCGACGATGCCGCCGGCGTCCTCGCCCGGCCCGGACGGCAGTTCGGCGACGCCCCAGAGGCGGGCGACCTCCGCCCGCGCGGCCGGGTCGGTCACCGGGCGGCCGATCGGCAGCAGCCCGGGCAGCGCCCCGGCCTCGATCGCGCCGCGCTCCCCGGCCCGGCGCGGCACCCACGCCAGCCGGGCGCCGGTCACCTGCGCCAGCCGGACCGCCGCCGTCAGCGCGCCGGGGCTGCCTGCGAGCCGCTCGCCGACCAGGATCACCGCTCCGGGCGTCTCCATCAGCGTCCGGATGTCGGACCGGTCGGCGTCGCCGATCAGCGCGCCGAGCGTCTCGGCCTCCGCGCCGGGAGCCGTCGGCAGAAGCGTGCCGCCGACCTTCTCCAGCCCGCGGGTCGCGAACGGCGCGACGGCGTACACCTTCAGCGCGTTCTTGCGGTGCGCCTTGCGGAGCCGCAGGAACACGATCGGCGACTCCTCCTCCGGCTCGAAGCCGGCCAGGAGCACTGCCGCCGCCTTCTCCAGGTCGGCGTAGGACACCTCGATCGAGCGTCCCGCGACCGACGAGGCGAGGAACCGCGTCTCCTCGTCCGACAGCGGCCGGGCCCGGAAGTCGACGTCGTTGGTGCCGAGCGCGATCCGGGCGAACTTGGCGTAGGCGTAGGCGTCCTCAAGGGTGACGCGCCCGCCGGTCAGGACGCCGGCGCGGCCGCGCGCCGCCGCGAGGCCCTCCGCCGCGAGGGTGAGCGCCTCCGGCCACGACGCCGGTTCGAGCTCGCCGTCCTCGTTGCGGACGAGCGGGTGCGTGAGCCGTTCCGGCTGCGTCCCGTAGGTGAACGCCCAGCGGCCCTTGTCGCAGTTCCACTCCTCGTTGACGTGCGGGTCGTCGCCGGCCAGCCGCCGCGTCACCTTGCCGCGCCGGTGGTCGGTCCGGATCGCGCAGCCGGACGCGCAGTGCTCGCAGACGCTCGGCGTCGACACCAGGTCGAACGGGCGGGACCGGAACCGGTAGGCGGTGCCGGTGAGCGCTCCCACCGGGCAGATCTGCACGGTGTTGCCGGAGAAGTAGGACTGGAACGGCCGGTCCTCGGCGATCCCGACCTCTTCCTTCGCGCCGCGCTCGAACAGGTCGATGAACGCGTCGCCGGCGATCTGCTCGGAGAACCGGGTGCAGCGCGTGCACTGGATGCAGCGCTCCCGGTCCAGCAGCACCTGGCTGGACAGCGGAAGCGGCTTCGGCCACGTCCGCTTGGTCTCCACGAACCGCGTCTCGCCGCGCCCGTGCGACATCGCCTGGTTCTGCAGCGGGCACTCGCCGCCCTTGTCGCAGACGGGGCAGTCCAGCGGGTGGTTGATGAGCAGGAACTCCATGATGCCGTGCTGGGCCTTGTCGGCCACCGGCGAGGTGAGCTGGGTCTGGACGACCATGCCCGGCATCACGGGGGTGGTGCAGGACGCCTGCGGCTTCGGCATCCCGCGGCCGTTGCCGGCGTCGGGGATCTCCACCAGGCACTGCCGGCACGCCCCGATCGGTTCGAGCAGCGGATGCTCGCAGAACCGCGGGATCTGGATGCCGAGCAGCTCGGCGGCCCTGATGATCAGCGTGCCCTTAGGCACCTCGATCTCGAAGCCGTCGATGGTGCAGGAGACCATCTCGACCTTCTCCACCGCCGACTTGTCGTCGGTGACGGTCACTTGGCACCTCCCCAGAGGGTGGACTTGGCCGGGTCGAACGGGCAGCCGCCCTGCTCGAAGTGCTGGAGGTACTCGTCCCGGAACAGCTTGATGGACGACACGACCGGGCTGGTGGCGCCGTCGCCGAGGGCGCAGAACGCGCGGCCGAGGATGTTGTCGGAGATGTCCAGCAGGGTCTCCAGGTCCTCCTCGGTGCCCTGCCCGGCCTCCAGCCGCTTGATCATCAGCTTGTACCAGTAGGTGCCCTCACGGCACGGCGTGCACTTGCCGCACGACTCGTGCGCGTAGAACTCCGACCAGCGCAGCACCGCCCGGACGACGCAGGTCGTCTCGTCGAAGATCTGCAGCGCCCGGGTGCCGAGCATCGACCCGGCGGCGCCGACGGACTCGAAGTCCAGCGGCACGTCCAGGTGCTCGTCGGTGAAGATCGGCGTGGACGACCCGCCGGGCGTCCAGAACTTCAGCCGGTGCCCCTCGCGGACGCCGCCCGCCATGTCGAGCAGTTCCCGCAGCGTGATCCCCAGCGGCGCCTCGTACTGGCCGGGCCGCGTGACGTGCCCGGACAGCGAGAAGATCCCGAAACCCTGGGACTTCTCGGTGCCCATCGCGGCGAACCACTCCGGGCCGTTGCCGATGATCGAGGGAACCGACGCGATCGACTCCACGTTGTTGATGACAGTGGGCCCGCCGTACAGGCCCGCGACCGCCGGGAAGGGGGGCTTCAGCCTGGGCTGGCCGCGGAACCCCTCAAGGGAGTCCAGCAGCGCCGTCTCCTCGCCGCAGATGTAGGCCCCGGCGCCGCTGTGGACGACGACGTCCAGGTCGTAGCCGGACCCGAGGATGTCCTTGCCGAGGTAACCGGCCTCGTACGCCTCCGCCACCGCCTGGTGCAGGCGGCGGATCACGTGCAGCACCTCGCCGCGCACGTAGATGAACGCGAGGTTCGACTTGATCGCGAACGAACTGATGACGACGCCCTCGATGAGCACGTGCGGGTTGGCCATCATCAGCGGGATGTCCTTGCACGTGCCCGGCTCGGACTCGTCGGCGTTCACCACCAGGTAGCGCGGGTTCGGGCTGCTCGGCGGCAGGAACCCCCACTTCATCCCGGTGGGGAAGCCCGCGCCGCCGCGGCCGCGGAGCCCGGAGTCCTTGACCGCCTGGACGATGTCGTCCGGCTCCATGCCGAACGCCTTGCGCAGCGCCTTGTAGCCGCCCTCGCGCTCGTAGCCCTCGCGGGTGAACGAATCGGCCTGGTCCCAGTTCCTGGTGAGGATCGGGGTCAGCGTGGTCACTTGTTCCGCCCCTCCTGGCTGCCGGGCTTCGCCTCGCCCGGGATCGGCTTGCCCGGCTCGTGCGGCGGTTCGGCGATCTGCTCCGGCTTCACCGGTTCGTCCGGCCGCTCACGGTCGACGTCCGCCCGCGGGGCCGCCCACCCGCGCTCCTGCGCGAGCTTCAGGCCGCGCAGCGACTCCGGCCCCGCCTGGACGCCCTCACCGGCGCGCCCGTCGGGGAACCCCGCCAGCACCCGGGATGCCTCCCTCCACGTGGCCAGGTTCTCCGCGCCGCGCGAAGGCAGGACCCGCTCGCCCGACCGCAGGTCGTCGACGAGCTTCTTGGCCTTCTCGGGAGTCATGTTGTCGAAGAACTCCCAGTTGACCATCATCACCGGCGCGAAGTCGCAGGCCGCGTTGCACTCGATCCGCTCAAGGCTGACCTTGCCGTCCGCGGTGGCCTCGTCGTGCCCGACCCCCGCGTGCTCGCTCAGCTCGTCCCAGATCTGGTCGCCGCCCATGATCGCGCACAGCGTGTTGGTGCACACACCGACGTGGTACTCCCCGACCGGCGCCTGCTTGTACTGCGTGTAGAACGTCACGACGCCCGTCACCTGCGCCGGCGTGATGCCGAGCAGCTCCGCGCAGAACTCGATGCCGTCCTGCGTGACCTGCCCCTCCTCCGACTGCACCAGGTGCAGCATCGGCAGCAGCGCCGACCGCGGCCGCGGATAACGGCCGATGATCAGCTTTGCGTCACGTTCCAGACGTTCACGAACCTCCGGCTCGTACGTCATCGGTCCACACCTCCCATGACCGGGTCGAGGCTCGCCACCGCGGCGATGATGTCGGCGATCATGCCGCCCTCGGACATCGCGGGCACGGCCTGCAGGTTGACGAAGGACGGGTCGCGGAAGTGGGCGCGGAACGGGCGGGTGCCGCCGTCGCTGACCACGTGCGCGGCCAGCTCGCCGCGCGGCGACTCGATCGGCACGTACGCCTGCCCGGCCGGGACCCGGAAGCCCTCGGTCACCAGCTTGAAGTGGTGGATCAGCGCCTCCATCGAGGTGCCCATGATGTGCGCGATGTGCCGGGGCGAGTTGCCCAGGCCGTCGGCGCCCATCGCCAGCTGCGCCGGCCAGCCGATCTTCTTGTCCTCGATCATCACGGGGCCCTTGGCGGTCTGCAGCCGGTCCAGGCACTGCTCGACGATCTTCAGCGACTGCTCCATCTCGTCCATCCGGACGAGGTAGCGCCCGTACACGTCGGACGTGTCCTGTGTCGCGACCTCGAAATCGTAGGTCTCATAGCCGCAGTACGGCTGCGACTTGCGCAGGTCCCACGGCAGCCCGGTCGCGCGGAGCACGGGGCCGGTGATGCCGAGGGCCATGCAGCCGGTCAGGTCCAGGTACGCGACGTCCTTCGTCCGCGCCAGGA
Organism: Spirillospora sp. NPDC048819; assembly: GCF_040650055.1. Classification (NCBI taxonomy): domain Bacteria; kingdom Bacillati; phylum Actinomycetota; class Actinomycetes; order Streptosporangiales; family Thermomonosporaceae; genus Spirillospora; species Spirillospora sp. NPDC048819. Next base: position 236,889 of record NZ_JBEZGN010000001.1, read on the forward strand.
AGACCGGGTTCGCGTCCAGGAGCTTGCGCAGCGCCTGGATCCGCTTCGGCATCCGGTCGAGATAGTCGCGGATCTTGCTGGTCGCGCCGCTGGGCAGGTCCTGCGACACGCCGCCGGGGCGGATGTAGGCGTGGTTCATGCGCAGCCCGGTGATCTCCTCGAACAGATCGAGGGTGTACTCGCGCTCGATGAACCCGTTGAGCATCACCGTGGTCGCGCCGAGTTCGAGGCCGAACGTCGCGATCGCCACCAGATGCGAGGAGATCCGGTTCAGCTCCATCATCATCACGCGGATGATCTGCGCCCGCTCCGGCACCTGGTCGGTGATGCCGAGCAGCCTCTCCACGCTCAGGCAGTACGCCGTCTCGTTGAAGAGCGGAGCCAGGTAGTCCATCCGGGTGCAGAACGTGGTGCCCTGCGTCCAGGTGCGGAACTCCATGTTCTTCTCGATGCCGGTGTGCAGGTACCCGATGTTCACCCGGGCCTCGGTCACCGTCTCACCGTCGAGCGTGAGGATCAGCCGGAGCACGCCGTGCGTGGACGGGTGCTGCGGGCCCATGTTGATGACGAGCCGCTCGTCGCCCGCGTCGTCGGCGCCGGCGACGACCTGGTCCCAGTCCTGCCCGCCGACGTCGAAGACCTTGCCTTCGGCCGCCTCCTCCGCGGCGTAGGCGTCGTATTCGGTGTACTTCGTGGAACTCATACGTACGACCTCCGCTCGTCGGGTGGCGGGATCTCCGCTCCGCGGTACTCGACGGGGATGCCGCCGAGAGGGTAGTCCTTGCGCTGCGGATGGCCGACCCAGTCGTCGGGCATCTCGATGCGCGTGAGCGCGGGGTGGCCGTCGTAGACGATCCCGAAGAAGTCGTAGGTCTCGCGCTCGTGCCAGTCGCTCGTCGGGTAGACCGGCACCAGGGACGGCACGTGCGGGTCGGCGTCCGGGCAGGTCGCCTCCAGCCGGACGCGCCGGTTGTGCGTGATCGACAGCAGGTGCGTGACGGAGTGCAGCTCCGCGCCCTCGTCCTTCGGGTAGTGGACGCCCGACACGCCCGAGCACAGCTCGAAGCGCAGGGCCGGGTCGTCCCGCATGGTCTGCGCCACCTCGCGCAGGTGTTCGCGCTTGACGAAGAACGTCAGCTCACCGCGGTCGATGACGACCCGCTCGATCGCGTCGCCGAAGTCGGGCCCCGCCTTCTCGGGGGACGACCCCGGACCCCGGAGGGCCCTTTCCAGCTCGTCAGCGATCTCGTCGAACTCGCCGGGCTCGGCGGCGCCGCCGGGCCCGCCGTACGGGCGCGTCGCGGACACCTTCGGGCTCTGCCGGACGACCAGCCCGCCGTAGCCGGACGTGTCGCCGGTCGTCTTCGCGCCGAACATGCCCTTGCGGACGACCGGCTGCTCCCGGCGCTCCTCCTCGGTGTGCGCGGGCAGCTGGTCGGCGCTCTGCGCGGCCCTCTGCTCGGGGTGTTCGGAACTCATCAGGCCCCCTGTCCGAGCAGCGGCAGCCGGCGGCGACTGGCCTCTTCCAGCTCGGCGATCTGCTTCTGGCGCTGCGGCCCGAGCTTGGTGTTCTGGATCTGGTCGTGCAGCTTGACGATCGCGTCCAGCAGCATCTCCGGACGCGGCGGGCAGCCCGGCAGGTAGACGTCCACCGGGACGATGTGGTCGACGCCCTGCACGATCGCGTAATTGTTGAACATGCCGCCGGACGATGCGCACACGCCCATCGCGATGACCCACTTCGGCTCGGTCATCTGGTCATAGATCTGCCGCAGCACCGGGGCCATCTTCTGGCTCACCCGGCCGGCGACGATCATCAGGTCGGCCTGCCGCGGCGTCGCCGAGGCGCGTTCCATGCCCCACCGGGAAAAGTCGTGCCGGGGGTCGCCCGCCGCCATCATCTCGATCGCGCAGCAGGCCAGGCCGAACGTCGCCGGCCACACCGAGCTCTTGCGCGCCCACCCGGCGACCTGCTCGACCGTGGTCAGCAGGAAGCCGCTGGGAAGCTTCTCCTCAATACCCATGTCAGTCCCACTCCAGACCGCCGCGCCGCCAGATGTAGGCGTACGCCACGAGAACGGCGACGATGAACAGGACCATCTCGACAAGGGCGAAGAGCCCCATCCGGTCGAACGCGACCGCCCAGGGGTAAAGGAAGATGATCTCAATGTCGAAGACGATGAACAGCATCGCCGTCAGGTAGTACTTGATCGGAAAGCGCCCGCCGCCCACCGGCTGCGGGGTCGGTTCGATGCCGCATTCGTAGGCGTCGAGCCGGGCGCGGTTCCACCGCTTCGGCCCCGTGAGCGAGGCCATCACCACCGAGAAGGCGGCGAAGCCGAAGCCGAGCACACCCAGCACGATGAGCGGAATATAGAGATCCATGCCCCTACGGCCTCTCCTCGGAACGTACGACGTTGTACGGGACGGGCCCGCCGCGGGCCGCAACCCTAGCCAAGGTGATCAATATCGCTCCCCTCAGGGGGTCGGGTCATGCACTTTAGTCCGCTCACCTGCGGAAGCTTGAATCGCACGCGCGCGTTCACAGCGTTGCTCATGCCGCCGGCGCCACCTTCTGCATCGCGTTGATGACGCGGTCCATCGCGTCCCCGCCCTTGGGGTCGGTCAGGTTCGCGAGCAGCTTGAGCGTGAACCGCATCAGCGTGGGGTGGGGCAGGCCGTGCGCGGTGAGGAACTTCATGATGCGCGGGTCGCCGATGGCCTGGACGAACAGCCGGGCCAGGGTGAAGTACCCGCCGTGATCGTCCTTCAGGATGCGCGGGTACTCGTACAGCGTCCGCTCCCGCTGGGCGGGGGTGCGGCGGGCGAGCGCCTGAACCATGATGTCGGCGGCCAGCCGGCCGGACTCCAGCGCGTAGTCGATGCCCTCCCCGTTGAACGGGTTGACCATGCCGCCGGCGTCGCCGACCAGGAGCATCCCGCGGGTGTAGTGCGGCTGCCGGTTGAAGCCCATCGGCAGCGCCGCACCGCGGATCTTCGAGGTCGCGTGGTCCTCGTCGAACTGCCAGTCCTCCGGCATCTGCGCGCACCAGCGCTTCAGCATGCCGCGGTAGTCGACGCTCTGGAACGCCTTGCTGGTGTTGAGGAGCCCGAGCCCGACGTTGGACGTGCCGTCCCCGACGCCGAAGACCCAGCCGTAGCCCGGCAGGAGGCGCTCGCCGTCCCACAGCTCCAGCCACGCCTCCATGTAGTCGTCGTCGTGGCGCGGCGTCTGGAAGTAGCGGCGGACCGCGACGCCCATCGGGCGGTCCTCGCGCCGCCGCAGGCCCATGGCGAGCGACAGCCGGGTCGAGTTGCCGTCGGCCGCGACGACCAGCGGCGCGTGGAACTCGACCTCCTCGCCCTCGTGGTCGGCGGTGACGCCGGTGATGCGGTCGGTGCGCTCGTCCAGGATCGGGCCGGTCACGGTGCAGCCCTGCAGCAGCCGGGCGCCGGCCTTCGCGGCGTGCTCGGCGAGGAGCTGGTCGAAGTCGGTGCGCTTTCGGACGAGACCGAAGTCGGGGAAGCTCGCGAGCTCCGGCCACGGCAGCTCCACCTTGACGCCGCCGCCGTAGATGCGCAGCCCCTTGTTGCGTCCCCAGCCCGGGTCGTTGACGTCGACGCCCATCCCGATGAGGGCGCGGACGGCGCGCGGCGTGAGGCCGTCGCCGCAGATCTTGTCGCGCGGGAAAGTGGTCTTCTCCAGCAGGAACACGTCAAGGCCGGCCTGCGCCAGCCAGTAGGCGGTCGACGATCCGGCGGGGCCTGCCCCGACGACGATGACATCTGCGTGTCGGGCGGAGTCGGTCACGGCGTTCCTCTTCAGCTCGTTCGCTTGTGAAGCACTTCACAAGGATCCGATGGGGAGTCTATTCCTTTATCACGACTGGTGCGTACTTCTGGGCCGGTCCGGGTTTGGATCGGTCCGGACCATCGGCCGCCGACAGGTCATGCCGGATTGACCGCACGGTGCAGCGCGGCCACCCCGAACGTGAGGTCGCGCCAGCGCACACCGTCCCATCCCGCGTCCTGAATCAGCCGCGCCAGCCCCGCCTGATCCGGCCAGGCGAGCGTCGACTCGGCGAGATACCGGTAAGAGTCCGGGTTGGAGCTGACCCGCGCCAGCAGAGGCAGCCCGTACCGGAGATGCGCCTTGTGCCCGAACGCCAGCAGACCGTTCCGCGGATGGCTCACCTCGCAGACCAGCAGCCGCCCGCCGGGCTTGGTGACGCGCCGCAGCTCACGCAGCGCCAGCCCCGTGTCGGCGACGTTGCGAAGCCCGAACGAGATCGTGACGGCGTCGAACGACCCGTCCGCGAACGGCAGCCGGAGCGCGTCCCCCGCGACGAAGCTCAGCCGCCGCACACCCGCCTGGCGCCGCACCCCCACCCGCAGCATCCCGAGCGAGAAGTCGCACGCCACCGTCTCGGCGCCCGCCTCGGCGAACGGCACCGACGACGTACCGGTCCCCGCCGCGAGGTCGAGGACCCGCTCCCCCGGCCCGGCCTCCACCGCCCGCACGACCTCCCGGCGCCAACGCCGATCCTGCCCCCCGGTCATCAGCGTGTTCAGCAGGTCGTACCGCTCAGCGGTGCCGTCGAACATCGCCGCAACGTCGGCGGGCTTCTTGTCAAGAGAGGCGCGGCTCATGAGGTCACCCTATTGCCCAGGGGGGCGACCCCCTGGAACCCCCGTCACGAGCCGGTCGATCCTCACGCCACGGTTCCGCTCAGCTGTGACCCTGCAGCTTTGTGACGTGTCGCTGCGGTCGCCCGGCTCGACGGGCCGTGCGACCTCCGGCGCCCGGGGCGCCTCCGGCCGCACGACCCGTGACCGGTGGCTGGGGCTCAAGCTGGGGCGGTTACGCGTCTTCCTTGGTGACGGACTTCTGGAACTTCGCGCGCTGGGCGCGGGCCCTGGAGACGACGGCCGCGGACATCCGGTCACGTTGACCGGACAGCAGCACGTAGCTGACGACGCCGCTGATCAGCAGCGCCAGCAGCAGGAGCAGGGCACCGCGGGCCCCGAACAGCGCGAGCACCCCCGCGGTCGCCAGGAAGATCACGACCCGCGCGGCGGTGTAAAAGATGATGGAACGCATGGCCCTTCGAGGCTACCTTCACCCCAGACAACCCCAGATGCGACCCCGGCCACCGGTCACGGTTCGGGCGGCTGGAGGCGCCCCAGGCGCCGGAGGTCGCACGAACCGTCGAGCCGGGCGACCGCAGCGACACGACACCGACCCGCACGGTCACGACCACCGCAACCGTGGCGTGAGGATCGACCGGCTCGTGACGGGGGTTCCAGGGGGTCGCCCCCCTGGGAGAAACGCGCCCCCCTGGACTAACAATTGCCGCCGGAGAGGATTGAGACGTAGGTGCGGCCGGTGGGGAGTTCGGCGCGGTGGTAGAGGTAGGCGGCGGTGGCTACGGCGCCGGCGGGTTCGGCGATGAGGCGGGCCTCGCGGGCGAGGCGTCGCATCGTCGTGCGGATCTCGTCCTCGGTGACGGTGATGATGCCGTCCACGTGGGCGCGCATGTGCGCGAAGGGGAGGTCGCCGACCTGTTGTACGCGCAGGGCGTCGGCGATGGTGCGGGCGGTCTGCTCGGCCTCCCAGGCGACGGGACGTCCCGCGGCCATGGAGTCGCGGGCGTCGGCGGCGAGTTCCGGTTCGACGCCGATGACCCTGGCTTCGGGCCGCAGTGCCTTCACGGCGGCGGACACTCCGGCGATCAGGCCGCCGCCGCCGACGGGGACGAGTACGACGTCGACGTCCGGGCGGTCCTGGACGATCTCCATTCCCACGGTGCCCTGGCCGGCGATGACCCGGGCGTCGTCGTAGGGCGGGATCATCGCGAAGCCGTGCGCGTCGGCGAGCTTTCCGGCGGTCTCGGCGCGGGCCTGCGACGTCGGCTCGACGTAGACGATCTCGGCGCCGAGCGCGATGCACGCGTCGACCTTGACGGCCGGGGCCGTGTGCGGCATGACCAGCACGGCCTTGACGTCGAAGGCGCGCGCCGCGTAGGCGACGGCCTGCGCGTGGTTGCCGCTGGAGTGCGTCACCACACCGCGCCGGCGTTCGTCCGGGGGCAGGGACGAGATGGCGGCGTACGCACCGCGCACCTTGAACGCGCCGATCGGCTGCAGCGACTCGGGCTTCACCAGCAGCAACGGCTCTCCGGCGGCGGCGGGCGCGGGGTCGTGGGAGAACCGGACGAGCGGTGTCCGGAGGGCGACGCCCGCGATGCGTTCGGCGGCCGCCTCCATCTCCGGCAGCGATACAAGGTCGGACATGTTCTGGGAGACTACTTCGCGCAGCGGACAGCGGTGGCCCGCGGCCCGTTTCGGACGTGACATGGCAGGTCAAACGGGGTCAACGTGATCTGCGTCACCCATGAGGCGGGCACCGACGGTGATCGCTCCAGTTCGGCGAACTACGGACCGTGATCTTTTCCGAAAACAAGGGAGAAATCGGTCTTGAACCGCCACACTGTTAAACAGTCCACCCGCGCCGAGAGCGGGACAAAGGGGGAGAGAAAACGTGGAGAGCACGAGCGAGCGCCTGCTGACACCAGGAGAGGTCGCCGCCCTCTTCCGGGTCGACCCGAAGACGGTCACCCGGTGGGCCGCCGCGGGCCGGATCAGCAGCATCCGCACTCCCGGAGGCCACCGCCGCTTCCGCGAGTCCGAGGTGCACGCGCTGCTGCGCGGCGAGGAGCCCGTCGCCGAGCATTCGGCCCGCTGACCTGGCCTCAGCCGCCCGGACCGCCGCGCCGTGGTAGTCCCTCGAAGGAATCCCTCGCCCGGGCGGCCGGGGCCTTCTCACTCCCGCCTCCACGCTCGTGCCCGGACTACCCCTGGTCTTCGGCGTCGTCCGCCTTCCACTCCTCGAAACGGCGGAGCAGGTCCGCGTCCTCGTCCCGCCAGCGGCGCCGCCTGTCCTCCAGTTCCTCCTCGGTGAGCGACTCGCGGAGAAGCCGGTCGTAGTCGGGGTCGCCCGGCCCGATCTCGACGTAGGCGTCGGCGATGATCCGTCCTTCGCCCGCCTCGGCGGGTTCGGAGAGAACGCTGTGCGGGACCCGGAGCGTGCCATCGGGGAGCCGGATCACGTACATCCTCGATCACCCTCTCCTAGATCCCGTACCTGCGGTTGAAGAAGAGCATGACCTCCAGGGCCGTCCGGATGTTGCCGGCGAGCATATCCACGAGGGCCGGGCGCTGCCGGGAGGAGATCGCGGCGAACGCGTCGGCGAAGAACTCGCGGCGGCCGAGCGCGTCGGGCTGGCGGTGGAAGTCGCTCGCGAGATGCGGCCGGCACTCCTCGTACAGCTTGCGGAAGGCGGGACTGTCGGACGTCCACTCGCCGTCGTCGCCGTCGATGTCGTCCAGCGCGTGCCCGACCTCGTGCAGCATCACGTCCGGTGTCGGGGACGGCCGGTCGCCCACGACGATCTTGCGGTCGCCGTACGCGCCGGCGCAGATGTCCCAGGTGGCGCGGCCGGACGGGAGCGGCCGGTCGCGCAGGTGGCCCATGTCGTCGAGCTGCGGGACGCCGCCCGGCCCCACGTAGATGCCGTCGAGCCCGCCGGCGAGCTTCTCCTTCAGCCGCTCGGGCAGCGACGCCAGGCTGTCCACGGCCCCGATCACCTCGGGTGTCGGCGGCCCCTCCCGGACGTCCCACTGCCGGTAGAGGATGCCCTCCAGGGCACCGCAGTTGCGGCGGCCGTCGGCGGCGTGCGGCATGCCGGGCGGGTACGGCTCCACGCGCAGCCGGTCGTCCTCCAGCTCGAAGTCGCTCCACGAGTAGTCGCCGGACCGCGGCCGCCCGTGCCTGCGTCGCCCGAGTCTGCCCGTGAGCCCGGCCACCGCGTCCCCGCCGTCCACGCCGGGACGGTCCGTGCCCGGCCCGAGCGCGTAGTCGTCGTCGCGGCCGGCCTTGCGGAACCGCCCGAACCTGTCGCGCGGCTGGTTGCTCCGCGGCCGCACCTGCCCCGAGTCGGGCGGCGACGGGGAGTACGCGGCCTCGTCCCTGCGGCGCTGCCCGCCACGGAGCGACTCCCGGTTCCGCAGCTCCCGGGGCTTGCGATGGACGCCTTTGAAGCGCATCAGGCTCCTCTGTCGACGGGGCCCACGGGGGGTTCACGAGCAACGCTCATCGAGTCCGTTGACGGACAGGGCCCCGCAGGAAGGGTAAGCCGGAACCCGACTTGGCGTCATCCCCACGAGTCACGGATACCCTTTTATCGTGACAAACGTGCTGGTTACGCTGTTTTTGCTTGGGATCTGGATCTACTGCCTGCTGGACGTCCTCCGGACCGACGCGTCCGAGTTGCGGCACCTGTCCAAGCGGGGATGGTTCGCGGTCGCCTTCTTCGGCTTCCTCATCGGCTCGGTGCTGTGGCTGCTGGACGGCCGTCCCCGCCACGGCGCGGCGGTCTTCGGCTCGCGGATGGCGGCCGACGGGCCGATCGGCCCGGACGACGACCCGGCGTTCCTGCGCGATCTGGAACGCCGGCTCCGCGACGAGGAAACCTGACGGGCGCTTCTGCGCGTGCGTCCGCCTTACGCGTAGGAGTGCAGGCCCGAGAACAGGTAGTTCACGCCGAAGAAGTTGAACATCAGCGCGGCGAACGCGAGCAGCGAGAGGATCGCGGCCTTGCGGCCCTTCCAGCCGGCCGTCGCGCGGGCGTGCAGGTAGGCGGCGTAGATGATCCACGTGACGAAGGACCAGACCTCCTTCGGGTCCCAGCCCCAGTAGCGGCCCCACGCCTGGTCGGCCCAGATGGCGCCCATGATGATGGCGGCCGTCCAGATCGGGAACGCGAACATCGTGACCCGCATCGCGAGGCGGTCCAGGCTCTCGGCCGACGGCATGCGGGACAGGACGCCGCCGTCGGCGACTGCGCCGCGCGCCTCCATGCGAGCCTTCACCAGGTACAGGATCGTGGCGGCGCCCGCGACGGTGAACGCGCCCGTCGCGATGATCGCGGCGGAGACGTGGATGGCGATCCAGTACGAGTTCAGCGCCGGGGTGACCGGGCCGACCGAGTCGTACAGCCAGATGTTCGCCACGCCCAGGGCGACGACGGCGGCGGCCATGACGAAGGAACCGAGGAAACGCGCCTTGTAGCGGTACATCACGACCATGAACGCGGTGACGGCGGCGAACGCGATGGCGGTGAGGAACTCGTACATGTTCCCCCACGGCCACCGGCTCGCGGCCAGCCCGCGGGTCACCATGACACCGAGGTGCGCGCCCCAGCCCAGCACGTTCAGCAGGACCGCGAGGCGGACCCAGTCGAGCTGTGGACGTTCGCCTCCGTCCTCGGCGTCCTCGGCGGGCGCGTCCGCGGCCGCGCCGGCGTCCTCGGCCTGGGCGCCGGCGGTGCCCACCAGGACCTTCGCCTCCGCCTTCTCCAGCGCCGCCTCCGACGCCGTCTCCGGCGCCGCGCGGCGGCCGAAGCCGAGGTCGATGGCGTAGGCGGCCAGCGCGATGACGTACATCACCACGGTGGTCAGCATGAGCTTGTCGCTCAGGTTCGCGAGGTCGGCGTTGCTCACCGCGTCACTCCTTCGATTCGGTCGCCGGCCCGGATTCCGGGTCAACGGGGGGCTCGCTGTCGGGTCCCTGGCTCTCGGGTCCCTTGCCGTCGGGCCCCTCGTCGCCGGGCCCGTCCTCCGGACCGCGCAGCGCGGTCACGATCTCGTCGAACTCCGCGGTCGGGCTCCCCAGCGTGAGACCGCCGACCTCGACCACCGTACGCCCGCCCTCCGCGGCGCTCGCACGGACCCACACCCTGCGCCGCCGGACCATGAACGACGCCACCACGCCCAGCACCGCGAGGATGGCGGCGATCAGCGCGGGGACGCGTCCCGGGTCGTGGTTGACCGACAGGGTGACGTACTCCTCCAGCCCGTCGAACGTGACCGACCCGGCGCCGCCGGGCAGTTCGAACGTCTCCCCCGGCTCCAGCAGCTTCTGGCCGTCCTTGACGGGGTGGAGCTTCTCGCCGACGCCTTCCAGCTTGTAGACCGACTGGGGGGTGCCGGAGTCCAGGCCGATGTCGCCCTTGAACGCGGTGATCGTGACGACGGGGCGGAGCGGCGCCGGGAACCCGGAGACGATCTGCTTGCCGTCCTGGCTGGCCATCGCCGTCGGCCACAGGATCGCGTAGAAGGCGAGCTGGTCGGGCTGGGCGTCGGGGGCCTTGATGACGCCCTCGGACGTCAGGTTCGCCTGCTGCATCTCCAGGAACGGCACCGAGTCCTTGAACGCGACGTCGCCGTTGGCGTCCCGGACGGTGAAGACCGGTGCGTAGCCGTGGCCGAGCAGGTACACCTTCGCTCCGCCGACGCTCAGCGGATGGTTCATCCTCAGGTCGTACGGCTTCTCCGCGGCGTCCGGGGCGGGCCGGTAGCGGATGTCGGCGTTGAAGTCGGTGGCCTGGCCGCGTTTGTCGCCCTCGGTCTGGTACTCGGCCTTGAAGTCGTCCAGGGTGACGGTGAACGGGGCGAGGTCCCCGTCGCCGAACGCCCGTCCCGGCGAGAACTTGTCGTAGCGGCTCAGCGAGTTGGCGAACGTGTTGCCCTCGGTCAGCAGCACGTTGCCCTGGTAGCCGAACAGGTTCCCGAGGCCGAGCGCGAACAGCAGCCCCAGCAGCGCCAGGTGGAAGAGCAGGTTGCCGGTCTCGCCCAGGTAGCCCTTCTCGGCGGACGCGGCGCCGCCGGAGACGTCCACGCGGAACCGCCGCCCGCGCAGCACCTGGCGCGCCTCGGCGAGGACGTCCTCCGGCGAAGCGTCCGTCTCGTACTTCGCGGACTGCGGCAGCCGCGCCAGGTTCCGGGGCGCCGCGGGCGGCCGGGCCCGCATCGACCGGTAGTGCTTGACCGCGCGGGGGACGACGCAGCCGGCGAGGGAGACGAACAGCAGGATGTAGATCGCCGCGAACCAGGGCGCGGCGAACACGTCGAACATCGACGCCCGGTCCAGCCACGGCCCGAGCGTCGTGTGCTCCTCGAGGTAGACCGCTACCTTCTCCGGCGCCTGCCCCCGCTGGGGCAGGATCGATCCGGGCACCGCGCCGAGCGCGACCAGGAACAGCAGGATCAGCGCGGTGCGCATCGTGGTGAGCTGGCGCCAGCCCCATCGCAGCCAGCCGATCGGGCCGAGGCCGACCCGGCCGGGCGCCTCGCCGGGCGCCTGCCGCGCGGCGGGCGCCAGGGTGCCCGATTCCGCGTCCTTCACGTCGTCCTGGATGTCAGTCATCTCAAATCACCGGTTGGAAGCCGTTGATCCACGACTTGAGCTGGATGTTCAGGTCACCCCACAGGCCGCTGACCAGCAGCACCCCGATGAGGACGAGCATCCCCCCGCCGATCCGCATGACCAGGGGGTAGTGGCGCTTCACGGCGTCGAACGCGCCGAGCACCCGGCGGTAGGCGATCGCCGCGGCCACGAACGGCAGCCCGAGGCCGAGGCAGTACGCCAGCGACAGTAGTGCGCCGCGCCCCGCGCTCGCCTCCGTGACGGCGAGGCTCTGCACGACGCCGAGCGTCGGGCCGATGCACGGCGTCCAGCCGAGTCCGAACAGGACGCCGAGGAGCGGCGCGCCCGCGAGGCCGGCCGCCGGCAGCCGCCCCGACTTCATCGTGCGCTGCAGACCGGGGATGAACCCCATGAACGCGAGGCCGAACAGGATCGTGACGACGCCGAGGACGCGGGTGATCGGGTCCTGGTACTCCAGCAGCCACCGGCCGAGCCCGCCGAAGACGACGCCGTAGCTGACGAACACGACGCTGAAGCCCGCGATGAACAGCAGGACGCCGGCGAGCAGCCGCCCCCGCCGCTGCTCCGCCAGCTCCACGCCGGACATGCCCGTCACGTACGACAGGTAGCCGGGCACCAGCGGCAGGACGCACGGCGAGGCGAACGAGACGAGCCCGGCGAGGGCCGCCAGCGGCGCCGCCGCCACCAGCGACCCGCTGACGACCGTCTCGTTGAGTGAGCTCACTTTTCTGAGGAGACCTCGGCGACCAGTGGATTCAGCTTGGAGTAGGTCGTCGCGCCGATGATGCGGGCGGCGACGCGGCCCTGCCGGTCGAGGACCAGCGTGCTCGGGATCGCGCTGGGCGGCACCTCGCGGAAGGCCAGCGTGACCTGGCCGTCGGCGTCGGACAGGCTCGGGTAGGTGATCTTGAACTTGCGCTCGAACGCCTCGGCGTTGGCCTTGGAGTCCTTGAAGTTGACGCCGAGGAACTCGACGCCCTTGTCCTTGTTCTCGGTGTAGACGTGCTGGAGGGACGGGGCCTCGCCGCGGCAGGGCGCGCACCACGACGCCCAGAAGTTCACGACCACGACCTTGCCCTGGAAGTCGGCGAGCTTGAACGGCTTGCCGTCCAGCAGTTCGCCGGTGACGCCCTGGACGCTCGGGCGGTCGGCGGGCTTGTACTCGGTGACGTTTCCGTCGCCGGAGATGAACCGGTTGGCGTCGCCGCCCTGCCCGTCCTCCGAGGCGCTGGTCCCGGCGCAGCCGGCCAGCAGGCCGCAGAGCGCGACGGCAGCGGCGGCGGCGCGCAGAGGGGAGATTCGGGGGCTCAACGGACCCTCCTACTACAAGACGTAGTACACAACGTACCGGTGCGGTCAGGCACCCGCGACACTGGGGCCCTTCGCCATCCCCGCGGCGGGCTCGCTGTAGGCGACCTCCACCAGCCTGCTGCCGTCGAAGGTCAGGCTCGTCACGCTGGCCAGCGAGCACTCGCGCTTGTGCGGCAGATGCCAGAGGCGGCGCCGCTCGGCGTGCAGCCGCAGGATCCAGACGGGCAACTGGTGGCTGACGCACACGGCCTCGTGCCCCCGCGCCGTCTCCCGCGCCCTGATGACGGCGGCGCGCATCCGGGCGGCGAGCGCCCGGTACGGCTCGCCCCAGGACGGCCGGAACGGGTTGCGCAGGTGGTACCAGTGCTCCGGGCGGCGCAGCGAACCGGCCCCGGCCCCGAACGTCAGCCCCTCGAAGTGGTTGTCGGCCTCGATCAGACGATCGTCCACCGTCACGGGGAGGTCGAACACGTCGGCGAGCGGTGCGGCCGTCTCCAGCGCCCGCTGCATCGGCGAGGAGAACAGCGCGGTGACGTCCCGGTCGGCGAACCATTTGGCGGCGGCCTTCGCCATGAGGACACCGTCCTCGCTGAGGCGGTATCCGGGCAGCCGCCCGTACAGGATGCCCTCGGGATTGTGCACCTCACCGTGCCGCAGCAGGTGAACGATCGTCTTTTCAGTCATTGCGAGGTCAGGGTACCTTCGTCGCCCCGTACCCCGGCCCACCGCCCGCCCCTGGGGCGCGGCTCAGCGGCGGGCGGAGGCGACGAACGCCGCGATGCGCTCGGCGGCGCGGTCGAGGTCGGCCTTGCCGATCCCGGCGTCCTCCAGGGACTGGACGTACCAGTACGTCAGCGCGGCGGTGCAGATGCCGGCGTTCGCCGCCGGGGCGGTGCAGCTGATCGGCGATGCGACGCCCTGCGAGCTGAGGGTGGCCAGCCGCACCGTCACGTAGGGCGACGGGGGCGGCCGCTGCCCGTCCTGCGGGTCGGACGAGAGCATCGCCAGCACGCCGGGCGCCCCCGTCGGAAGGTCCTCGCGCGTGGACAGGGTCGAGGTGCAGCCACCGCCCTGGGCCCTTTCCCGGTCCGCCTGCGGGGAGTCCGGGAAGTACTGGCAGAGCTGGGTCGCGATCCCTCCGATCGACGCCTGCCACAACTGGGTGATCAAGGCCGTCTGGACGTTCCCCGCCGTGTTGACGCCCGCGTTCGCGCCGACCGACCCCTCGCACGGCACCTCGGACGGGCCGATCATCAGCCCCTGGCCGGTGCGGTACACGGCCGTGTTCTCCGGCAGTTCGACCTGGGTGGGCAGCGTCACCCGCGCGGGCTCCGCCGACGGCGTGATCGGCTGGCCGCCGGGTCCGAGCGTGACGCACGCCCGCACGTCCGCCACGGTCGCGGCGGCCCTCGTCGTCACCGCGGCGGTGGGTCGCGGCTCCGGGTCGTCCTTGGTGACCTGCTGGACCCCGATCGCGGCGGCGCCGACGGCCACGACCGTCCCGACCGCGGCGGCGGTGAGGCCGGCGCCACCGCCGAAGAACGCCTTCACCGCCGAGCCCCCCGCGACCTTGCCCGCCGTGGCTGCGTGCCCTGCCGCCTGGCCCGCCGCCTGCGCGGTGCCCTGGGCCGCGGCCATCCCGGTCGCGGACGCCGCGCCGGGCATCGCCCAGGCGGCGAGCGGGAAGAGCGCGGCGAGGGCGACGGCCGCCCCGGACAGCGCGCGGACGCCCCGCGCCTCCCAGTCCTGCCCGTAGGTCTCCCGGGCGGCGCGTTCGAGGTCGTCCACGAACGCGGCGGCGCTCTCCGGGCGGTCCTCCGGCGCCTTGGCCATGCCCCGGGTCACCAGCGGCCGCAGCGGCTCGGGCACCGCCTCGGCCGGGACGGCGCCGGTCAGGTGGGCCCGCATCAGCTCGGCGCGGCCGCCCGAGTAGGGCCGCCTGCCGCTGACGCACTCGACGAACACGCAGGTGGCCGCGTACACGTCGGACGCCGGGGTGGCGACGTGCCGGTTCCACTGCTCCGGCGCCATGTAGTACGGGGTGCCCGCGCCGCCCGCCTCACGCCCGGCCGGGGTCGCGATGCCGAAGTCGACGAGCCGGCTCCGCCCGTCCGCCGGGACGACGACGTTGGCGGGTTTGTAGTCGCGGTGGACGACGCCGACCGCGTGCGCGGCGGCCAGGCCCAGCAGCGAGCCCTTGAGGACGGTCAGGGCCGCCTCCGGCGCGAGTGCCCCGTGCCGTTCCAGCAGTTCCTTGAGGGAGACGCCGTCGACGGCCTCCATGACGATGGCGGCGGTCCCCGGCCCCTCGATGAGCTGGAAGAGGCGGGCGACGTGCGGGCTTCCGGCCTGACCGAGCATCACGGCCTCGTGCCGCAGCCGTTCCCGGTCGGCCTCGTCCGCCGCGGTCGCCAGGTACTTGATCGCGACCGGCGTGCCCGACCGCTCGTGCCGGGCGAGCACCACCCGCCCCTGGGCGCCCGCACCGAGCTCCCGCACCTCCGCGAACCCGTCGACCCGCCACTGCGCGGCGTCCCAAGCGAACCCGTCTTCGGCCAATCCGTCCTCCGCCCGGCTCGTGATCGCGAAGAACCTACCGAATCACGTTCACCTGCGGCGAACCGGCTTGGAACCATCCAAAAAGGACGGCGACGCGAAGGGGCGGCGGCCTCAGGCCGGGGCGGGGGCGCGCGCGGGCACGTCGGCGGGGACGGCGGCGCGCAGCGCGGTGACGGCGGCGCGGATCGCGGGACGGCGGGCGGCCTCCTCGCGCCAGACCGCGTAGACGCGGCGCGACAGCGGGGCGTCCATCGGGACGACCGCCACGCCGGGCGGCACGTCGCAGCGGCCGAGGCGCGGCAGGATCGTGTTGCCGAGCCCGGCGGCGACGAGGGAGAGCTGCGTGGCGAACTCGTAGGCCATGTGGGCGATGTCGGGTTCGCTGTCGATGGCGCGGAGCGTGCGCAGGAGCCAGCCGCAGCAGATGCTGTCCGGCGACGAGCTGATCCACGGGTCGCCCGCCAGCTCCCTGAGGTCGATCGTGTCGCGGCCCGCGAGGGCGTGGCCCTCCGGCAGCGCCACGTCGGCGATGTCGTCGCAGATGACGCCCTTGTGCAGGCCCTCGGGCAGCGGGAGCGGCTCGTTGTTCCAGTCCTGGACGACGGCCATGTCGAGGTCGCCGCGCAGCACGAGCGGCATGCTGCGCATCGGGTCCTCCTCGCTGAGCTGGACGCGCAGGTCGGGGTGGTCGGCGCGGAGCGAACGCAGCGCGGCGGGCATGAGCCCGCGCACCGCGGTGGGGAAGGCGGCGACGGTGAGCCGCCCGACGACGGAGCCGCGGTGCGCCTCCAGGTCTGCCTGCGCCTGCTCGACGAGGGACAGGATCCGCTCGGCGTGGGCGACGAGGAGTTCGGCGGCGTCGGTGAGGCGGACGCCGCGGCCGTTGCGTTCGAGGAGCTTCTGGCCGGTCTCCCGCTCCAGCTTGGCGAGCTGCTGGGAGACGGCGGATGTCGTGACGTGCAGGACGTCCGCGGCGGCGCTGACCGAGCCGTAGGTCGCGACCGAGTGCAGCGCGCGCAGCCGTTCGAGATCAAGCATGAAGCAATACTAAAACGAAGTTTCAAGAAGTTCTCGCTTGTCCTAAATCAAGCGTGTGGCGACGATCGGGGGATGAGATCACGCCACGTCGCGCTGGCCACCCTGATCGCCGCGCTGTGGGGGTTCAACTTCGTCCCGATCAGGGTGGCGCTGGACGACTTCCCGCCGCTGCTGATGGCCGCGCTGCGGTTCGCGGCCGCGGCGGTCCCGGCCGTGTTCTTCGTCCGGCGGCCGCCGGTGCCGGCGCGCTGGCTCGTGCTGGTCGGCGTCCCGCTCGGCGTGGGGCAGTTCGGGCTGCTGTTCCTCGGCATGCACATGGGGATGCCCGCCGGGCTGGCGTCGGTCGTCCTGCAGGTCCAGGCGATCTTCACGGCGCTGTTCGCGGGCCTGCTGCTGCGCGAGCGCCTGAACGCCCGGCAGATCGCCGGGATGGTCGTCGCGTTCGCCGGCGTCACGCTCATCGGCGTGGCCCAGGCCGAGGGCGGGAGCCCGGTGGGGGCGTTCCTGGTCTGCCTGGTCGCCGCGGCGAGCTGGGGCCTGGCGAACGTGGCGATGCGGCGGATGAACCAGGCCGCCCGCGGGCCGGTCGACGCGTTCGGGTTCATCGTGTGGGTGTCGCTGGTGCCGCCGCTCCCGCTGCTCGCCCTCTCTCTGGTCTTCGAGGGGCCAGGGGCCGTACCGGAGGCGGCGCGCAACCTGTCGTTCGCCGGGGTCGCGTCGATGGCGTTCATCGCCTACGTCTCGACGCTCTGCTGCTTCGGCGCGTGGGGCTGGCTGATGCGCCGGTACGAGGCCAGCACGGTCGCCATGTACTCGCTGCTCGTCCCGCCGTTCGGGCTCGCCTCGGCGGTCGTCCTGCTGGGCGAGCGCGTGGACGCGACGCGCCTCGCCGGCGCCGCGCTGATCATCGCGGGCGTCGCCGCCGGCAGCATCCGCCTCCGGTCGCGCGTCGCCGCCGCTCCGCCCGCCGTCCCCGTCGACATCCGCCCTGACGAAATCCGCCCCGTCGATATCCGCGCTGCCGAAACCAGGTGAAACCCATGCACGGGATCCACGCTTCACTCGTGACGCCGTTCACCCGCTCCGGCGACGTGGACGCCAAGTCGCTCGAACGGCTCGCCGTCCACTGCCTGGGCAACGGCGCGGACGGGCTGGTCGCGCTGGGCACGACCGGCGAGGCGGCCATGCTGAGCCCGGACGAGCAGCGGACGGTGCTGGAGGTGTGCCGCGCCGTCTCCGACGAGCACGGGACACCGCTGACCGTCGGCGCCGGGACGATGGGCACCGCGGACTCCGTCCGGCAGGCCCGCGAACGCGCCCCGCTGGCCGACGCGCTGCTCGTCGTCGTCCCGTACTACCTGCGTCCGTCGGACGACGCCGTCATCGACCACTTCGCGGCGATCGGCGCCGCCGTGGACGTCCCGCTCCTGCCGTACAACATCCCGTACCGGACGGGGAAGCACCTGCCGGCCGGCACCCTCGTCCGGCTGCTGTCCCTCGACTGCGTCGCCGGCATGAAGCACTGCGCGGGCGCCATCGACCACGACACCCTCGGCATGCTGGCGGCGGGCACCGGTAAGGCGATCCTCTCGGGGGACGACGCGTACATCTACCCGATGCTCCAGCTCGGCGCGTCCGGCGGGATCGCCGCATGCGCCTGCCTCGCGCCCGCCGCCTACGCCGCGATGGCGGGCGCGGCACGCGACGGCGACGCGGCGCACGGGCTGAGGCTCCACAACGCGCTGTTCCCGATGACGGAGGCGCTGTTCAGCGAACCGGCACCGGCCGTCCTCAAGGCGTGCCTCGCCGAGGAGGGGCTGATCGACGAGCCCGCGGTGCGCGCTCCGCTGCGCGCACCGCGTCCCGAATCGGTCGCCGCGGCCCTCGCCGCCTATCGGGCCCTGCCCATCTGAGGGCCTGCCCATCCGACGGCCTGCCCGTCCAGGCCCGTAGAACGACGCCAGAGCGCTTCTAGGGCTACGCCTGGGCTGCGGCTCGGGCTGCATGCGGAAGGGCGTCCAGAACGCGTCCCAGAGCCTCCTCGTCATGCGCGGACGACAGGAACCACACCTCGTACGCCGACGGCGGCAGATACACGCCCCGTTCCAGGGCGGCGTGGAAGAACGCGGCGTACGCCTTGGCGTCCTGGCGCTGCGCGGCGGCGAAGTCGCCCACCTGCCCGTCGCTGAAGAACACCGAGAACAGGTTGCCCGCGTTCTGCACCGAGTGGGGGACGCCCTCGCGCTCCAGCGCCTCGGACGCCGCCCGCGACACGATCTCCGCCGATCTGTCGATCGCCGCGTACACCTCGGCGGTGGCGTTCCGCAGCGTGGCGAGCCCGGCGGCCGTGGCGAGCGGGTTCCCCGACAGGGTGCCCGCCTGGTAGACGGGACCGGCGGGGGCGAGATGGTCCATGACGTCGGCGCGTCCGCCGAACGCGGCGGCGGGCAGCCCGCCGCCCATCACCTTCCCGAACGTCATCAGGTCGCCCGCGACGCCCTCGATCCCGAACCAGCCGGACGCCGACGCGCGGAACCCGGTGAGGACCTCGTCGATGACCAGCAGCGCGCCGTACCGCTCGCACAGCCGCTTCAGCAGCGCGTTGAAGGCGGGCAGCGGCGGGACCACGCCCATGTTGCACGGCACGGCCTCGGTGATGACGCACGCGATGTCGGTGCCGTGCTCGTCGAACGCCGTCTCCACCGCCGCGACGTCGTTGTACGGCAGGATCAGCGTGTCGGCGGTGGCCGCACCCGTCACGCCCGGGGTGTCGGGCAGGCCGAACGTGGCGACGCCCGACCCCGCCGCGGCGAGCAGCGAGTCGACGTGGCCGTGGTAGCAGCCCGCGAACTTCACGATCTTGGCTCGTCCGGTGAAGCCGCGCGCCAGCCGGATCGCCGACATCGTCGCCTCGGTCCCCGAGTTGACGAGCCGGACCTTCTCCACCGGCGTCCGGGACACGATCTCCTCGGCGAGCTCCACCTCCCCCGGCGTCGGCGCCCCGTAGGACGTGCCGCGGCCCGCCGCGTCCCGCACCGCCTCGACGACGGCCGGATGCGCGTGCCCGAGGATCATCGGCCCCCACGAGCACACCAGGTCGACGTACTCGCCGCCGTCGGCGTCCGTCAGGTACGGCCCGCGCGCCGACACCATGAAACGGGGCGTCCCGCCGACGGCCCCGAACGCCCGGACCGGCGAGTTCACGCCCCCGGGGACGAGTGCGGCGGCACGGTCGAACAACTGCTGGGAGCGATCGATACCAGTCACGGAAGCAGTCTCTCAGTTGCAGTTCGGCGACTTGCCTTGACCTCGCACGGTACGGGCCGATATTCCACCAAGTACGACATCGGCGCCCTGTCACTCACAGGTTCACTCGCGTGGTCTCGGGCGCCTCCCTGACTCACCGGCTGTACGCACCGGCCGAACTTCATTTGACAGGCCGTATCGGAGGGATGGCTTTCAACGTGGTTGACGGCTGGACGGTCCCGGGCTTCACCCACGACCGGGATCTGGGCGGCGGCGCCTCAGGCCGGGTGATGCTGGCGACCGATGACCTGACAAGCACCAAGGTCGCGATCAAGTACCTCGCCGGCGCGCTCGGCGCCGACGAGGCGTTCCTCGCGCGGTTCCGCGCGTCCGCGCGACGCCTTTCGCAGCTCGAGGATCCCAACGTGGTCGACTTGTACGACTTCGTGGAGGCCCCGGAGGGCGCCGCGATCGTCATGCAGTACGCCGAGGGCGTCAGCCTGCGGCGGATGCTGGCCGCGCAGGGCCCCACCGGCCCGCTGGCGGCCCTGTCGATGCTCGGCGGGACGCTCCTCGGGCTCGCGGCGGCGCACGAGAACGGCATCGTCCACGGCGCGATGCGCCCGGCGAACATCCTCGTGGACGGGGACGGCAACGCGCGCCTCACCGACTTCGCGACGTCCCCGGCGGGGACGGAGGCGCAGTCCGGGCCGCCGTACGCGGCGCCCGAACTGTGGGACGGCGTGCCCGCCACCGTCGCCACCGACCTGTACGCCGCCACGGCGATCTTCTACGAGTGCCTCACCGGGCGGCCCCCGTACGCGGGGCGGAACATGGCGCGGCTGCACCGCGAGGCGCCGGTCCCCGCCGACGAGGTGCCCGGGCCGCTGCGCGGCCTGATCCACCAGGGCCTCGCGAAGGACCCGGCCCAGCGGCCGCAGACCGTCGCCGACTTCCTCGCCGCCCTGGAGGACGCGGCCGTCTCCGCGTACGGCCCGTCCTGGGAGGCGCAGGGCCGCGGACGGCTCACCGAGCTCGCCGCGCAGGCCGCCCTGCACCCCGAGCCGCCGAAGCCGAAGCAGTCCCGCAGCAGCGGCCTCAACCCGATCGTCGCCGGCAAGCAGGCGGGCGGCGGCGGGGGGCGGACGCGCTGGGTCCTCGCCGCCGTCGCGGTCCTGGTGGTCGCGGGCGCCGGCGCGAGCGCCATGACGCTGCTGAAGGGGGACGAGAAGCCGCCGCCCGACCCGGCGCCGGCGCAGAGCAGCACACCGCAGCCCACACTGCCCGTCGGCGGTGTGGACCCGAGGCCTCTCGTCGCGCAGATCGACCAGGCCGTCGCCCAGGCCCCCGGCGCCGCGTTCAGCTACTGGCAGTCGGGCTGCTGCGGCTTCCCCGCGAGCGCCAAGGGGACGTTCGGCCTGGTGCAGGGCGGACAGCCGTCCTACTCCCTGACGCTGGCGGGGGCGGGCGCCGCCCGCAAGCCGGTGCGCGCCGTCATCGTCCAGGACCGGCTCTACATGCGCGTGGGCAAGAAGTGGAAGTCGGCGGCCCTCGGCGGAAACGGCTACCCGGCGGCGGCCGACCAGGTGCGCATGGGCAGCTCCATCACGAACCTGACGACGCTGCTGCAGTCGGCGACGAAGCTGACCAAGTCGCCGCCGACCGAGTCGGGAACGATCTACGAGGGTGAGGCCCCGGCCGCGAAACTGGCGCAGACGCCCGGCATCGGCCAGATGTACGCGCAGATGGCCCAGGCGACCGGCGTGCAGCAGATCGCCTTCGCCATCAAACTCGACGCCGGCTACCGGCCCACGAAGTTCTGGGTCCGCGCCGGGCCCGAGAACGGCCGGAAGCAGAAGATCAGCGGCTCGTACACCAAGTGGGGCAAGAAGCCGCCGATCCACGCCCCGCGGGCGGCGTGACCGCGCGGCCTGACTCTGCCGCTTCCTGACTATGCCGCTTCGCAGCTGTCGGCGAGGACTTCCAGAAGGCGCAGCGGGTCGGGCAGGGGGCCGCGGGCGGGCGGCCTCAGCCAGGTGACCTCTCGGCCGTACGGCAGGAGGGACGGCGGCGCGACGACGTAGCTGTCGCGGCAGTGCCACCGCATGCCGGGCGTCTCGGCGACGTCCTCCGGCAGGGTGTCGAGGTGGCAGGACCACCATTCGTCCTCGTCGACGGGCGCGCCTCGGGTCGCGACGAAGAACAGGTGCCGGTCGCCGCCGACGGACGCGACCGGCCCGACGGGCAGCTCGCCGGAGGCGATCCGGTCGAGCGCGATGGTGCCCGCGGCGGCCGGGACGTCGAACACGTCGAAGACACGCCCGGTCGGCAGGATGATGTTGGCCCGGGGACGTTTGGACCACCAGCGCTCGATGGTGTCGCCGTCCACGCTGGCCTGGTGCGCCCAGGCCGCGGACACCGGATGCGCGGCCGGGTCGGGGCACCCGATCCGGTCGCACGAACAGGCCCGGTCACCGCCGCCGCCGGGGGGATGCGCGCCCGGAAAGCACGGCCAGCCCAGGCCGGCGTACCGCCGCGCCGCAGAGGCCATCCTGTCGCGTGCCGCCTTCTGCCGCCTGCTCCCCGACACCACCAGCATCTCCGCCCCCAAATACCCAAGGTCGAACGTGGGTTCTTGACTAACGATGATGCCCGGCGCGCAAACACCCGGACACGGCAACCCCCGGAAACGACCCCAAGTGACTAGGGAGTGTCCTAGGACGCCCGAGTCAGGGCGGCACCCGTGTGCCAGACGGCGTGTGTCAGACGGCGTGTGCCGGGGCGGCGTGTGTCAGGACAGGCGGCGCGCGACCTCGGTGGCCCAGTACGTCAGCGCGATGTCCGCGCCGGCGCGGCGGATGGACAGCAGGGACTCCATGATCGTCCGTTCGCGGTCGATCCAGCCCTTCTCCGCGGCGGCCTCGATCATCGCGTACTCGCCGCTCACCTGGTAGGCGGCGACGGGGACCTGCACGGCGTCGCGGACGCGGCGGACGATGTCGAGGTAGGCGCCGGCGGGCTTCACCATGACCATGTCGGCGCCCTCGTCGAGGTCGAGGAGCACCTCGCGCAGCGACTCGTCGGCGTTCGCCGGGTCCTGCTGGTGCGTGGAGCGGTCGCCGAACTGCGGGGCGCACTCGGCGGCCTCCCGGAACGGGCCGTAGTACGCCGAGGCGTACTTCACCGAGTACCCCATGATCGCGACGTCCGGGTGGCCGGCGCCGTCGAGCGCCGCGCGGATCGCGGCGACCTGGCCGTCCATCATGCCGCTCGGGCCGACGACCGCCGAGCCCGCCTCGGCCTGCGCGACGGCGATCGAGGCGTACCGCTCCAGGGTCGCGTCGTTGTCTATCTCCCCGTCCTCACCCGAGCCGGTGAGGACGCCGCAGTGCCCGTGGTCGGTGTACTCGTCCAGGCACAGATCCGTCATGATCACGGTCGAGTCGCCCAGGTCGGCGTTCAGGTCGCGCAGCGCGAGCTGGACGATGCCGTCCGGGTCGTCGGCGGCGGAGCCCACGCCGTCCTTCACCGCGGGGACGCCGAACAGGATGATGCCGCCGACCCCCGCCTCGGCCGCCTCCTGCGCGGCCTTGCGGAGGCTGTCGCGGGTGTGCTGGAACACGCCCGGCATGGACGACACGGGCTGCGGCTCGGCGATGCCCTCTTTCACGAACATCGGCAGAACCAGGTCGGCGGGGCTGAGCCGCGTCTCGGCCACCATCCGGCGCAGGGCGGGCGTGCGGCGCAGCCGCCGCGGCCGGGCGACGGGGAACTGAGCGGACATGATCCTTCTTTCCGGGTCGGTCTACGCCGCGCGGACACGGCCCCCGGTGAGCCGCGCCGGCGGCGGCATCACCTGCGGCGCCGGGCCCCCCGACGCATCTGGCTGGGCTTGCGGAGCGGATCCCCCGCCTCGATCTGGGCCGCCCTCCGCTTGGCACCGTACTCCGCGAGCGCCTCCGCGAGAGCCGATACCGAGGGCTTGTCCGCCATGACGTCGACGCGCAGCCCGTACTCCTGCGCCGTCTTCGCCGTCTGCGGGCCGATCACGGCGATCACCGTCACGTTGTGCGGCTTGCCGGCGATCCCGATCAGGTTCTTCACCGTGGACGACGAGGTGAACAGCACGGCGTCGAACCCGCCGCCCTTGATCGCCTCGCGGATCGGCGCGGGCGGCGGCGCGGCCCGGACCGTCCGGTAGGCGGTGACGTCCTCGCACTCCCAGCCCAGCTCGGTCAGCCTGGCGATGAGCACGTCGGTGGCGATGTCGGCGCGCGGCAGTAGCACCCGGTTGATCGGGTCGAGGTCCTCGTCGTAGGGCGGCCACTCGCGCGCCAGGCCCTCCCCGGACTGCTCGCCGGACGGCGTCAGGTCGGGCTGGATGCCGAACTCGACCAGCGCGGCGGCGGTCTGCTCGCCGACGGCGGCGACCTTCAGCCCGGCGAACGCGCGGGCGTCGAGGCCGTAGTCGACGAACTTCTCCCGGACGGCCTTGACGGCGTTGGTGGAGGTGAACACCACCCACTCGTACCGTCCGGTGACCAGGCCCTTGACGGCACGGTCCATCTGCTGCGGGGTGCGCGGCGGCTCCACGGAGATCGTCGGGACCTCGTCGGGGACGGCGCCGTACCCGCGCAGCTGGTCCGACAGCGACGCGGCCTGCTCCTTCGTGCGCGGCACGAGGACCCGCCAGCCGAACAGCGCCTTCGTCTCGAACCAGGACAGCTTGTCGCGCCACCCGACCACGTCGCCGACGATGATCAGGGCGGGCGCCTCCATGCCCTTGGCCGCGGACGCCAGCTTCTGCAGCGTCGACACGACGGTCTCCTGCTCGGTGGTCGTGCCGAGGCTCGTCATCGCGGCGGGGGTGGAGTCGGGACGTCCCGCGGCGACCAGGCCCTTGCAGACCTCCGCCACCGCGCCCTCCGCGCCGATGATCACCAGGGTGACGTCCCGGGCGGCGAACCGCTCCCAGTCGACGCCGCCCTCGGAGGCGTCCACGACCCGGACCTCGCGGTGCTCGGCGTCGGTCAGCGGGATGCCTGCGTACCCGGGCACGCCCGTCACCGCGGACACGCCCGGCACGACCTCGAACGGCACACCGGCCTTGGCGAGCGCGCCGCCCTCGGCGGCCAGCCCGCACGACATGCCGGGGTCACCGCTCAGCAGCCGGACGACCCGCCGCCCCGCCTTCGCGGCCCGGGTGGCGAGCCGGACGGGGTCGCCCTCCGCCGAGTCGATGATCTCCACGTCGGGACGGCAGTGGGACAGGATCTCGTCCGGGCAGTGCGCCCGGCTCACGATCACCGTGTCGGCGCGTTCCAGTTCGGCGGCGGCGCGCAGGGTCAGCAGACCCGGGTCGCCCGGCCCCATCCCGACGATCGAGACGGTGCCGGGGCCGGCCGCGGCGCCGGGCACCGCCCGCTCGGCGGCTCCCGGGCCGGTGCCGCTCTCGGCCCGCACGGGCCGGGCGGGCGTGCTCTTCGTACTCTCGGCGGCGCTGCTCTTCGCGGCGGGGCTCAATCGCGCTCCCCCATCAACTGGTCGGCCCCCTGCGCGAGCAGCCGGTCCGCGAGGTCGCGTCCGATCTGCTCGGCGGCATCCGGGTGGCCGCTTGCGGACAGCCTGATCTGGCGGCTTCCGTCGATCGCCGCGACGGTCGCAGTCAGATGCAGCTTTTCATCTACTTCGGCAGCGTATGTTCCCACGGGCGCGGAGCAACCCGCCTCCAGGACGGCCAGCACGGTCCGCTCGGCGGTGACGGCCCGCCTGGTCGCGGCGTCGTTGACCGTTCCAAGAAGTTCGAGGAGGTCGGCCCTGTCGGCGTGACATTCCAGCGCCAGCGAGCCCTGCCCGGGGGCGGGCAGCATCTGGTCGGGGTCGAAGACCTCGCCGACCGCCGCCAGCCTGCCGATCCGCTTCAGGCCCGCGTGGGCGAGAACCACGGCGTCCAGCTCGCCGTCGGTGACCTTGCGGAGCCGGGTGTCGGCGTTGCCGCGGATCGGGACGATCTCCAGGTCGGGACGCAGCGCGCGCAACTGGGCGACCCGGCGCGGCGAACCGGTGCCGATGCGCGCCCCGCGCGGCAGGTCGGCGAGCTTCGCCGGGCCGCACAGCGCGTCGCGGGGGTCGTCGCGCAGCGGGGTCGCGGCGAGGGCGATACCCGGCGTCTCGGACGTCGGCAGGTCCTTCAGCGAGTGCACGGCGAAGTCCACCTCGCCGGACAGGATCTTGTCGCGAAGCGCGTTGACGAAGACCCCCGTCCCGCCGATCTGGGCGAGCAGGGCCTTGGAAACATCACCCTGGGTGGTTACCCCGACCAGCTCGACGGCATGCCCCGTCAGCTGCGTCAACGCGTCCGCGACCCGTTGCGACTGGGTCGTCGCCATCAGGCTCTTGCGGGTACCGAGCCGCAGCGGCCCCCCGCCTGGAGTGCTCAATCCCGTGCTCAATCCCCTGCTCCGCTCGGCTCCGGGCGGGCGGCCTCCCGGCCCCCCGCGCTCACGTCACGTCTCCTTCGCGCCCGGCGACGGCGTCGCGGGCGCTGACCGCCCGGACGCTCGCGGCCTGCGCGTTCACCGTCTCCGCGGGAACGCCCCGCACATCCGTGCTCTGTGTCTCGTGCGCCTGGACGTCCTGCACGCTGATCTCGCCCACGCCGACTTCGTTCACGCCGGCCTCGCTCACGCCGACCTCGCTCATCGCGGCCTTGCTCGCACCGGCCTCGTTCACACCCACGCCCCGCGCGCCCTCGGCGGGCGACGGGATGCTCACGCAGTCGGCCTCGGCGCAGCCCGGGTCCACCTCGGGGGCGGAACCGTTCCACGCAACCGGGGCGACCGGCTCCTCCTCGCGCATGTCGGCGCGGGCCACGGCCTCGGGGGCCTTCGGGTCCAGGTCGAACAGCTCGCGCAGCGCGTCGGCGTAGGAATCGCCGCCCGGCGCCGCCGCCAGCTCCTTCACCCGGACGGTCGGCGCGTGCAGCAGCTTGTCCACCACGCGCCGGACCGTCTGGTCGATCTCCTTGCGGACCCGGTCGTCCATCTCGGGGAGCCGCCCGGCCAGCCGGTTCAGCTCCGCCCGCACGACCTCCGCGGCCTTGCTGCGCAGCGCGACGACGGTCGGGGCGACGGCGGCGGCGCGGGCGGCGGACAGGAACGCCTCGACCTCCTCGCACACGATCCGCCGGGCGGCGTCGACGGCCTCCGGCCCGATGGCCTCCGCCGCCTCCTGCGCGGTCCGCAGATCGTCCAGCCCGGCCAGTTCGACGCCCGGCAGGTCGCCCGCGGCCCGGTCGACGTCGTGCGGCAGCGCCAGGTCGAGGAAGAACCTCCTGCGTCCGTCGGAGCCGACGCCGCGCGCGGCGAGCCGCGCCGCCGTCATGACCAGACCGGCCGCGCCGGTGCACGACACCACCAGGTCGGCCTCGGCGATCTCGGCGTCCAGCCTCGCGAGCTCGATGGCCCGGGACGGCGCCTCCAGCGACTCCGCCAGCCGCACCGCCCGCTCGTGGGTGCGGTTCGCGACCACGATCTCCCGGACCCCGGACCGGCTCAGCGTCGCCGCCGCCAGGGAGCTCATCGAGCCGGCGCCGACGACCAGCGCGCGGACCCCGGCCAGCGGCCCGAGATGCCGGGCGGCGACCTCCAGGCCCACGCTCACCAGCGACGCGCCCGCCTTGTCGATGCCGGTCTCATGGTGGGCGCGCTTGCCCACCCGCAGCGACTGCTGCAGGACGTCGTGCAGGTCGCGGCCGAGGGTGCCCTCCTCCTGGGCGAGCCGGAACGCCTGCCGGATCTGCCCGAGGATCTGGCCCTCGCCGACGACCATCGACTCCAGGCCGCACGCCACCGCGAACACGTGCTGGACGGCCCGTTCCTCATAGTGCACGTACAGGTGCCGCGACAGGTCGTCCATCGGGATGCCGGAGTGCAGGGCCAGCAGCTCGGAGATCGCCGAGACGCCGCCGTGGAACTTGTCGACCACCGCGTAGATCTCGACGCGGTTGCACGTCGAGACGATGGCGGCCTCGGCGACGTTCGCGGACTCGTGCACCGCGTGCAGCAGCTTGACCAGGTCGTCCCCGGCCACCGCCGCCCGTTCCAGCACCGTCACGGGCGCGCTCCGGTGACTGAGCCCCACGACCAGAATGCTCATATGGCCTCTCCCGCGTCTCCCTGGTTTCCCGCGTCTCCCGGTCGGACTGCCGCGATCATGCCGTCCCGATCATGCCTCTACAGTCTCTACGTACTGCGTCGTCCCGGGAGGCGCGTCACCCGCGGCCAGGGGGGCGAGGCCGTCCGGCCCCCCGGCCTTGCGCTGCTCGTGGAACGCGAGGATCTGCAGCTCGATCGACAGGTCGACCTTGCGCACGTCGACCCCGTCGGGCACCGAGAGCACCACGGGCGCGAAGTTCAGGACGCTGGTCACACCCGCGGCCACCACGCGATCGCACACCCCCTGGGCCGCGCCCGCGGGCGTCGCGATCACGGCGATGGACACGCCGTGGCCCGCGATGATGTCCTCCAGCCGGTCAGTGTTCTGCACCGTCATCCCGGAGATCTCCTGGCCGACGATGGACTCGTCCGCGTCGAGCAGGCCCGCCACGCGGAAGCCGCGGGACGCGAAACCGCCGTAGCCGGCCAACGCACGGCCCAGGTTACCGACCCCGATGATGGCGACCACCCAGTCCTGGGTGAGCCCGAGTTCGCGGGAGATCTGGTAGACGAGGTACTCCACCTCGTACCCGACGCCGCGCGTCCCATACGAGCCCAGGTGGGACAGGTCCTTGCGGAGCTTGGCCGAGTTGACGCCGGCGGCCGCGGCCAGTTCCTCCGACGACACGGTCGAGACGCCGCGCTCCTGCAGCGCGGTCAGCGCCCGCAGGTACACCGGAAGTCTCGCCACGGTGGCTTCGGGGATGCCGCGCCCTGCACGGTCGCGCTGTCGATTCTGTCGAGGTGTCACGGCCTGCTCTTCGGGCTCGACGCTGGTACGGGGTCACGCCGACCCCTGGCTCCGGTGGTCGCGGGGGCGGGAAGCGGCCTCACGGCCGCGACCTGACCGCCCCGGGGCTGTCCACCAGGTTAAGCCTTTGTGAACGCACGCACAAAGTCACCCCCCGGTCACGCGGACACCGGACGGCTCGCGCATGACCGCGAAAGCCCCGTCCATCAGCAACTTTCCAGCGTACGCGGCACCCGGGCGGCCGCCGCCGGATGTGACCGACCAGACATCCGGCCGGCCATGTCCGTCGGTGCGCCCGGTGATTCAGGGAGTCGCCCGAAGGGTCAGGAGGTGCGGCCAGGCTTTCGGGCCGGTTCGCGCAGCTTCGCGATGGCGGCGCGCAGTCGGGCCTCGTCGACGCGCCAGAAGTCGTGCTGGACGCCGTTGACGAGCGTGACGGGGATCTGCTCCCAGTATTGCTCGGTGAGCTCCTCGGATCGGGTGATGTCGCGCTCTTCCCACGGCACGTCAAGATCGCGGGCGACCCGCTCGATCACCGCACGGGCGTCGTCGCACAGGTGGCAGCCGGGCTTGCCGAGCAGCGTGATCGCGATGCCCGCCGCCTCCTGGTCGTCACCGGTCATGTCACCTCCCGGGGTACTCCGGTGCGGGCAGCGGCACCTTGGCGGCGCCGAGACGCAGCTCGATCACGTTGGTGGCCAGCACGTGCGTGCGGGACTCGGCCAGAAACCGCTGCAGATGCGGCTGCTGCCGGTGCGCCGCGAACGCCGCCTCGTCCCGGAAGAGCTGGTAGAAGATCCGCTGCGTGGGGCCGCCCACCACCTCGTGGCAGGCGAAGATCATCGTGTCGGGCTCGACCGCCAGGGCCGCCTTCACGAGGTCGGTGGCGAGCCGGTCGAAGGCGTCCTCGCGTCCGTCCAGCAGCGTGTAGACGGTGATCTGGCCGCAGGCCCCGGCCAGCTCGCTGCCGAACGCGCCTCTGGACGGCCCGGCGTGACGGTTCTGCTCGGGGAGCCCGGCACCCCCGATACCGGCGGCGGCACGGCCGCCGACTCCGTCCACGGCGGTGGGCCCCGCGGGATTGTCCGCGGGAAAGCGCAGCGGCTCTGCCGGGGCCGGCTCGGGGAAGCGCAGTTCCCCGCGCCGCGGGTCGGGCGACGGGGTCGGCGCCGGGACGGGGTCGGGCCGGACGGACTCGGGCCGCGAGCGCGCGAACCCCTGCTCTTCGTAGCCGGTCATGGGCTCATCCCCGTAGTCGTCATAGCCCTCTTCATCGTCGTACACCGGGATCGTGCGCATCGCCCCGTACCAGACGAGCCCGGCGGCGGCGCCGAGCGCGATCACCGCGAGCGGCGCGGGCAGGAACCCGCGGGTGCCGCTCACCACCAGCACGCCCGCCAGGGCGACCAGCGCGATCGGGATCAGCAGCTCGGCCGCCTCCTGGTCCTGCTTGCTCGCCAGCCAGGCGGTGACCCCGGTGCACGCCGCCAGCGCGAGCACGGCGACGACGTGCGCGCCGTCGATCAGCAGCAGCGGCAGGGCGTCGTAGGTGGAGCCGGGCTTGGGCAGGTCCTTGGACAGCGATCCCTTGAGCGGGTCCAGGAGCAGGATGACGATCGCGACGAACGTGTAGGAGATCGCGAACAGCCAGGCGGCGAACCTCACCTGGACGTACCGGGCGATCAGCTCGATCATGCCGAGCGCGAGCCAGACCGGCCCGATCAGGGCGGCGCCGAGCTCCATGACGCGGAAGAACACGCCGTTGAATCCGGCCAGGAACCCGATGCCCATCGACAGCAGGGCGAGCGAGAACCCGACCTGGGTGAACGACCAGGCGATGAGGTAGAGCAGCCGGTCTTGGTAGGCGCGCTGAATCAGCAACCCGGTGGCCAGTAAGGCGCCAAGGGTCGCCACGAGCGCGAGAAGAGCGGAGACCATCGCGCCCCATGTTGCCCGATGCCGGGGGCTGACGGGTAACCGCTCCCGGGAACAGACCCCTTCGCGCGCCCCTGCCCGGCGGGCCTGACCATTGCCTGGCGTACCTATCGGTATCTAGAGTGGCAAATCACGCCGGAGGTCGCGTACGCCCCGAGGAGAACTGCATGAGCAGCTTGACCCTCGATGCCGGGGTCCTCCCGCTTCCCCGGCCCGTCCGGGGCGGCGGCGACCGCACCTCCCCCGCCTCTCCCGCCTCCCTCCGCACGGCCGACCACGCGCCCGACCGGGCCGAGGTGCTCAAGGCCCTGGTCCTGCGGGCACGGGACGGCGACGCCGACGCGTTCGGCTCCCTCTACGACCACTACGTCGAGCTGGTCTACCGCTACGTCTACTACCGGGTCGGGACGCACTCGCTCACCGAGGACCTCACCAGCGAGACGTTCCTCCGCGCGCTCCGCCGCATCTGCGACTTCCACTGGCAGGGCAAGGACTTCGGGGCCTGGCTGGTGACGATCGCCCGGAACCTGGTCGCCGACCACTTCAAGTCCGGCCGCTACCGGCTGGAGGTCTGCACCGCCGAACTCGTCGAGCCGGAGCGGCCGCAGGAGGGACCCGAACGGGCCGTCCTGGACTCGATGACGAACCGGACCCTGCTGGCGGCCGTCCGCCGGCTGGGGTCCGAGCAGCAGGAATGCGTCGTCCTGCGGTTCCTGCACGGGCTGTCGGTCGCCGAGACGGCGCTGATCATGGGCAAGAAGCCGGGCGCGATCAAGGCGCTGCAGTACCGGGCCGTCCGGTCGCTGGCCCGCATGCTCCCGCCCGACCTGCGCCACTAGCGCCCGGTCGCCACCGGCGCCCGCCGCCGTCCACCCACGGTATTAGACAGTTTATCAATTAACTGTCGGGCC
This sequence comes from Spirillospora sp. NPDC048819, assembly GCF_040650055.1. NCBI lineage: Bacteria > Bacillati > Actinomycetota > Actinomycetes > Streptosporangiales > Thermomonosporaceae > Spirillospora > Spirillospora sp. NPDC048819. The sequence goes on from NZ_JBEZGN010000001.1 coordinate 268,143, forward strand.
GTAACCGGCCGCGCCGCCCGATCGTTTTGCGGGCAGGAGCGCGTTCGCGCCTGGATTCCGCAAAGGAGCGGCCAGTTGAGAAGCGGGCGAGGAAAAATCGCCGAACAGGGGAACGCGCTGGCCCGGCTGCGGGCGAGCGACGCGGGGCCGGACCCGCACTTCCGCGCGGTGCTGCGCGAGCGGCTCGTCGCAGCCGCGAGCGACCGCAGTGACGACCGTCGCAATCACGGGCGGGCGGACGGCCCGGGCGAGGGGGTTGACTAGGCTCACCCCCATGCGGCGATTCTGGCAGCGCGGCAAGGATGCAGACCACAAGAGCGCCGGGGAGGCCGCGGCCGCGGCGGCGGCCGAACCCGAGCCTCTTCCCGAGCCCGACCCCGTCGCGGCGGCGTTCTTCGACGTCGACAACACGATGATGCGCGGCGCGTCCATCTACTACTTCGCGCGCGGCCTCGCCGCCCGCAAGCTGTTCACGATGCGCGACCTCGCCATGTTCGCCTGGGGGCAGGCCGCGTTCCGGCTGCGCGGCACCGAGAACTCCGAGCACATCGGCAGCGCCAAGGAGGCCGCGCTGTCGTTCGTCGCCGGGCAGAAGGTCGCCGGGATCGTCAAGCTCAGCGAGGAGATCTACGACGAGGTGATGGCCGACCGGATCTGGCACGGCACCCGCACCCTCGCCCTCCAGCACCTGGACGCCGGCCAGCAGGTCTGGCTCGTCACCGCCACGCCCGTCGAGGTCGCCCGGACGATCGCGCACCGCCTCGGCCTCACCGGCGCGCTCGGCACCGTCGCCGAGACGCGCGACGGCGTCTACACCGGACGGCTCGTCGGGAACCTGCTGCACGGCCCCGCGAAGGCCGAGGCCGTCCGCGCCCTCGCACTGCGCGAGGGCCTGGACCTGGCGCGCTGCGCCGCCTACAGCGACTCGATCAACGACCTGCCGATGCTGACCGCCGTCGGCCATCCGCACGCCGTGAACCCCGACGCCGAACTGCGCCAGCACGCCAGGGACCACGGCTGGCCCATCCACGACTTCCGCACCGGCCGCAAGGTCACGATGATCGCGCTGCCCGCCGCGGCGGGCGCCGGCGCCATCGCGGGCGGCGTCGCGGCCGGCGTCGCCCTCCGCCGCCACTACCGCACCTGATACCGCCCCGGCCTCCCCCCTGCTCGCGGGCTCACCCCCTCCGCGCCGGGCTTAACGCTGCTTGGCGGGCTTAATCTTTTCGCGTGAGCGTCGAACTGGCGTTGCTGTCCCGGGTCGCGTGCCGTGGGCGGGACGTCACGAGCCCCCGGCTGCGCGGCCTCCTCGCGCTGCTCGCGGAGGAGCCGCGGGCGGGCGTGCCCGTCGTCCGCCTGGTCGAGGGGCTGTGGCCGGGCGAGCGTCCGGAGAACCCGGCCAAGGCGCTCCAGGTGGTCGTCTCGCGGGCGCGGTCGCAGCTCGGCGCGGACGTCATCGCGAGCACCCCGGCCGGGTACCGGCTGGGGCTGGACGAGCCCGGAGTGGACGCGTCGGCCGTGCTGCTCGCCGCGTCCGCGAGCGCCAGGTGCTCCCGCGGCGGCGACCACGCGGGCGCGCTCGCCCACGCCGAGGAGGGCCTCGCCCTGTGGGACGTTCCGCCGGAGCCGGACGACGGTGACGATCCGCTGTCCGTGCTGCGCGCGAGAAGGGCCTCGACCTACCGGGCGCTGATGCGCGCCCGCGCGCTGGCCCTGGCGCGGCTCGACCGGCACGCGGAGGGTTTCGACGCGCTCACCGCCGTGGCCCGCGAGCATCCCCGGGACGAGGAGGTCCTCGCCCAGTTGCTGCGCTGCGAGGCGGCGACCGCGGGGCCGTCCGCCGCGCTGACCCGGTACGAGTCCTACCGGCGCTCGCTGCGCGACGAACTCGGCACCGACCCGGGGGCCGCGCTCCAGGCCGTCCAGCAGGAGCTGCTGCGGGACGAGGCGCCCGCCGTGCGGCGAGGCGTCGCGCACGAGCCGAACCCGCTCCTCGGCCGCGCGGGCGACCTCGCCGCCGTGCGGGGCCTGCTGCGCACGTCCCGCGTCACCTCGATCGTCGGGACGGGCGGGCTCGGAAAGACCCGGCTCGCGAACGCCGTGGCGCGCGACGCGCCGCAGCCGGCCGTGCACGTCGTCGCGCTCGCCGGCGTCGCCCGGAACGAGGACGTGGCGGCCGAGGTGGCGTCCGTCCTCGGCGTCGGCGACCCGCGCCGGGCCGCGCCGGGCCGCCTCGGCGGGACGGCCGACCGGCTCGGCGGGATCGCGGAGACGCTCGGGCCGGGCCCGGTGCTACTCGTCCTGGACAACTGCGAGCACGTCGTCGAGGGCGCCGCCGCCCTGGTCGGCGGCTTGGTGTCGATGACGCGGGACCTGCGGGTGCTCACCACGAGCCGCGCGCCGCTCGGCCTGTCGTCGGAGTCGGTGTACCCGCTGCCCGCGCTGGACCTGCCGACCGCCGTGGAGCTGTTCCGGCAGCGTGCGCACGCGGCCCGGCCGAACGCCGACCTCCCGGCGGACGCGGTGGAGGAGCTGTGCCGGCACCTGGACGGGCTGCCGCTCGCCGTCGAGCTGGCGGCGGCGCGCGTCCGCGTCATGTCGGTGCCCGAGATCACCCGCGGGCTGGACGACCGGTTCGCGCTGCTGCGCGGCAACGTGCGCGACGCGCCGTCCAGGCACCGCACCATGCACGCCGTCGTCGACTGGAGCTGGAACCTCCTGCCGCCGTCCGGGCGGGCCGCCATGCGGTCGCTGTCGATCTTCTCCGCCGGTTTCACCGTGGACGCGGCACGCCATTTCCTGGACGGCGACACCGTGAGAACTCTGGAAGTCCTGGAAGACCTGGTCGGCCAGTCGCTGCTCGAAACGACCGAGGGCGGTTCCGGGACGCGGTTCCGGATGCTGGAGAGCGTCCGGGAGTTCAGCGCGGCCCACCGCGAGGCGGAAGGCGAGACGGACCGTGCGATCGGCGGGCTGCTCTCCTGGGCGCGGGAGTACGGGGCCGCGCACCAGGAGGCCCTGTTCGGGTCCGAGCCCTTGGCGCGCGTCCGGGTCGAGCAGGACAACCTGCTGCAGGCGCTCCGCTACGGGCTCGCCCGCGGGGACGGCCCGGCCGTCGCGTCGGTGACCGCGGTCCTGGGCGGCATGTGGATGCTGGAGTCCGCGTACGACCGGCTGATCGTCATGGCCGTGGAGACCGCCGGGCTGCTGAGCCGCTTCCGCCCCGGGCCCGAGGACATCGAGACGACCCGGACGGCCCTCACCGTCAGCACCCTGACCTCGCTGCTGCTCAAGGGCCCGCAGCCGACGCGCACCCTGGTCGCGCTGCGCCGCCTGCCGCCGGCCGCGCCGACCAGCCTCATCCGGGCCATGGCGATCCTGATGGCGGCGGGGCCGGAGATCCTGGACCCGGACGGCGGCGCGGCCGTCCTCGACCGGATGCGCGCGAGCGACGAGCCGCTGCTCGCCGCCCTCGCGAACTGCGTCGCCGGCTACATCCGGGAACGCGACGGCGACCTGACCGGCGCGCTGGCGGCCACCGAGGCGATGCTGGCGGCGTCCGACGATCCGGGCACCCCGTGGCTCAGGCTGCTCGTCCACTCGCGGCTCGGTGAACTGCTGATGCAGCTCGACCGGGGCGAGCGGGCCGCGCACCACCTGCACGTGTCGCTGAACCTCCTCAAGGGCCACGGGTGGTCCGACATGTTCGGGCTCCTGTGGGCGCTCGCGGCCGCCGACATCAGCCTCGGCAACGTCGACCGGGCGGAACACTGGCTCGACCAGTCGCTCGTGTCCGGCCCGGACGAGACGTTCGGCACCGCCACCTTCAACCTCGGCGCCCGCGCGGAGATCGCCTTCAGCCGCGGCGACACCGAAACCGGCCTGCGGCTCTGGCGGCAGGCGGTCGAACGGCTGGCGGACGAAGAGAACCCCATGTCGGCGCCCGGTCTCCACCCGTGGGAGCTCGAAGCCCACAGCGTCACCGTCGTCGCCCACGCGCGGCACGGCCGGCTCGATCTCGTCGAGGATCTCGCGGCCGGGCTGCCCGCCAAGCTGTCGGCGATGCTCGCCCATACGCCCGCCGCGATGCCGGGCTTCTTCATGGACCTACCCCTCTGCGGCGGCATCCTGCTGGCCCTGGCTCTCACCGACCTCGCCCGCGCCGGCGGCCCCGCCGAAGCCCCGCCGGACGTCCGGACGCGGGCCGCGCGCACGATCGCGCTGGCGGAGCGGCTGCGGTTCGTCCGGAACTTCCAGCCGACCATGTCCGCGCCGGCCGCCCGCCGCGCCGCCGAGGACGCCGACGCGCCGGCGTACCGCGACGCCGTGTCGCAGTACGCCGGCCTGGGCGGCGCGGAGCTGCGGAACGCCGTCCGCGAACTCGTGGCTAGCGGGGAGCCTTCCGGTTGAACAGCACCTTCGACCACACGTAGCCGCCCGTGGCGAGCCCCGCACACCACGCGACGGAGACCACCGCGTCCTGCCCGTCCGGCGCGCCGACCAGCAGCCCCCGCAGCGTCTCGATGATCGGGGTGAACGGCTGGTACTCGGCGAACCACCGCACCCCGCCCGGCATCGACTCCGGCGGGACGATCGCGCTGCCCACGAACGGCAGGAACTGGATGATCAGCGGCGAGTTGCTCGCGCCCTCCGGATTCTTCGCGACCAGCCCCAGCGCGACCGCCACCCACGTCAGCGCGAACATGAGCAGCACCAGCAGGCCGATCGCGGCGAGCCAGTCGAGGAGGCTCCCGTTCGTCCGGAACCCCATCGCGACCGCGACCCCGATGACCGCGGCCGTGCTGATCGCCGTCTGGATCATGCTGCCGGCGACATGCCCGGTCAGCAGCGACACCCGCGCGATCGGCATCGTCCGGAACCTGTCGACGATGCCCTCGGTCATGTCCATGGACACCGACACCGACGTCGTCAGGCACCCGGACGCGACGGCCATCAGGATGATCCCCGGCGCGACGTAGGTGATGTAGTCGCCCTTCGCCGGCCCGCCGACGCCCTCGCCCAGCGCGTTTCCGAACACGCCGACGAACAGCATCATGATGAAGATCGGCACCATCATCCCGGCGATCGACAGGGACGGGTAGCGCAGCGCGTGCCGCAGGTTGCGGCGCAGCATCGTCGCGGAGTCCGTCGCCGCGTGCGTGAGCGCGGTCATCGCATGGCCGCCTTCTCGTCCTGGGGGCGCCCGGTGAGCGCCAGGAACACGTCGTCCAGGTCGGGGGTGTGCACGGACAGCTCGCCGACCTCGATCGACGCGTCCTCCAGCCGCCCGAGCAGCGCCCGCAGCGACCCGACACCGCCGTCGCTCGGTACCTGCAGCGCGAGCGCGTCATCGTCCGGCGCGACCACGCCGAGCAGCCGCGCCGCCGCGTCCAGCGCCGTCGGATCCCCGAACCGCAGCCGGACGTGCCCGCCCGGAACCAGCCGTTTCAGCTCGGCCGACGTCCCCTCGGCGACGAGCCGGCCGCCGTCCAGGACCGCGATCTTGTCGGCGAGGTGGTCCGCCTCCTCCAGGTACTGGGTCGTCAGGAAGATCGTCACGCCGCGCTTGACGAGCCCGCGGATGATCTCCCACATCGTGCGCCGGCTCCGCGGGTCGAGCCCCGTCGTCGGCTCGTCCAGGAAGATGATCTGCGGGTCGCCGATCAGCGTCATCGCGAGGTCGAGCCGCCGCCGCATCCCGCCCGAGTACGTGGCGGCCGTCCTGTTCGCCGCCTCCACCAGATCGAGCCGCTCCAGCAACTCGTCGGCGGCCCTGCGCCCGGGGGCCTTGCCCAGCCGGTGCAGGTCCGCCATCAGGATCAGGTTCTCCCGCCCGGTCAGCAGCCCGTCCACCGCCGAGTACTGCCCGGTGACGCCGATCGCCCTGCGCACCCCGTCGGGGTCCTTCGCCAGATCCCGTCCCGCGACGCGCGCCTCACCCCCGTCCGCGCGGATCAACGTGGACAGGATTCGCACCGCCGTGGTCTTCCCGGCCCCGTTCGGCCCGAGCAGCGAGAAGACCGTCCCGCGCGGCACGTCCAGATCGATCCCGTCGAGGACGACCTTCTCCCCGAACGCCTTCCGTAGACCGGCCGCGTGAATGGCCGTCTGCCGTGGTCCCGTGTTCATGTGCCGAAGCGTGCGCGCCTCCGCCTTCAGCCCGCTTTCACCCCGGTTTCAGGCCGGTTTCCCGCGTTCACGGGACCCCTCCCGAAACCGTTCCACTACTCTCCGTCCATGATCGCTCCCCGTATGTCGCCCTCCATGCTGGCCCCCGTACTGGCCGTAGTTCTGATCACCGCCGGCTGTTCAGGCTCGGACAACGCACCGTCTGCATCGACGGCGTCCCCCACGCAATCCAAGCCGTCCGCCAGCCCGTCGCCGACATCCGCCTTCTGCCTCGACCTGTCGACGTTCCAGGTCGGCGTCCTCGCCTATAGCGCTGACATCGCCAGGGCGATCGAGGGTGAACCGGTGAACCTCAAAGAGCTGCGCAGAAAGGCCACCCTGACTCTCAGGATCGGCGAGAAGATGAAGTCAAGTGCGCCCCCGGACATCGCCGAACAGTTCCGTACGGTCCTCAAAGCGGTCAAGACATCGTCGGGCAACCTGAAGGAGGGCTCGACGGTCCTCGACGCCGCAGATCCGATTTACGGCAAGAAGAACAAATCTGCATTCGATGCAGTGGATCACTACGAATGCAAGCCCGGAACCTGACGTCCGGTCACCGCGGGGTGAGCCGGACCACCGGGTATTCCCGGTCGGCCTTGCTCTGATACTTCGCGATGCGGGGCTGGGCCTCAGCGATGCGCTGCCACGCCTCCTCGCGGTCGGCGCCGCCGAGCCGCTGCGACGTCACCGGCACGGCATCGCGTCCGGGCAGTTCCATCGACGCCCGGTCGGGGTGCGCCATCAGATTGGCGTACCAGTCCGGGTTATGGCTCCCACCGCCCGACGCGACGACCAGCCGCGCGTCCTCACCATCGTCGAACCACGCCACAGGCGTTTCCCGCGGCTCCCCGCTCCGGCGCCCCACCGTGTTCAGGATCAGCACGTCCATGCCCATGAACTTGCCGCGCCCATGCCGGATCTTGCGGTTCACACGGGCGTTCGCCCGATGCTGCATCCACCGCGAAAACGCCCCCGGCCCTCCGCGACTGCCTTTCTCCTGTGCCATCGGGCTACCTCCAGCCACTTGACGTCCTCATCAGTCACGCTAGGCGCGCCGCGGTCAAGGACGCTTCTCGATTCCTGACCGTTCCGGTGGCCATCAGCGGCCGCAGCGGCCCAGCCCACCTCGCGGGGGGATGGGGCGGGGCGGGGAACACCGGCGTACGGCAGATTGCACGCTCCTGATCCGCACGGACCTGTTGTCTCCGCAGGCCGCGGCCCGCGCCATCCAACGCGCACAGGGATCATGGGGTCGCGTTCCGGGTGAGGTAGTCCTGGAGCTCGCGGTGTCGGAACTGATAGGCGATGCCGGCCACACGAACCAGACCTGCTCCGTAGCACCAGTGCAGGAACCGACCCAGCCGCCACGGCAGCCAGATATCGGCCCACCGTCGGGTGCACAGCAGGAGGACGAAATACCGGACGCCTGCGACGCCGAGCGGGAGTACACCGGTGAGTGCCAAGGTGAGACCGAGAGGGACGCCGATTGCAAGCCACAGCACGAGGAGGTGCAGAAGCACATCGGGGTCTACATGAAAGTCGTCGGACCTGATCAGCTCCGCAAGCACCACCGTGGGACCGAAGGAAACCCCGAATGCGAGTGCGCCTCTGTGTCCGCCGCCGCTCCCGAACACGAGCCCGAACGCGGATCCGATGACGAGCGCGCCCCTGAGCACGCTGGCGAAATCGTCTTCGAGTCCCAACCCGATGCCTTCGCCATTGAGGAACATCAGCCCGCTGGTGAGCCAAAGCACGAACCCGAGGATGAATCCCGTACCCAGACCGAATGCGAGTCGGCCCGCAAGCCCTGCCACGAGATCGGCGCGCACCGGGTCGCGGGGGTCTCGCATACCCGTGGTCGCCGGGGCCATGATCCCCACAGCGAGCCCGAACACGAGCGTGACGGTGAGGCCGGACGCCAGCCCGGCCCTGCCCACCGAAAGTACGACCCCGAATGCCATACCGAGGGTCTCCTGATCGAAGGCATCCTCTGTGGCCAGGGGCTGCACGAGAACCGCGAACGCGAACGTGAGCACGATCGCGAGTCCGCAGGCCAGTCCGATCGCGAGCCCGCCCGCTAGTCGGCGGCGACCGGGCTCGGTCCGCAGCTGGCGCGGATCCGCTCGGGTCGGTTCCGGCCAGATGTCCTGCCATGCGCCAATCGCGATCAAGGTGATCGCCGGGAGCAGCAGCATGCCGGCACCGATCGCGGTCTGGCTTGTTCTGGCTCCGCCGGCGAGGGTGTAGGCCAGCACCGCCGTACCGGTGACCAGCCAGATCGTGGCGATGATGGCCGCATGGACGGCGCGGGGCAGGCGGGTGCCCGCCAGCGGCCACAACTCGTGCAGGACGATGTCGGTGCCCGACATTGGCCGTCCACCGAGGGTACGTGCGGTGGCGGCGTTCTGGCTGAGGTAGTCGGCCAGGGTCGCCAACCAGGTGTGGGCGAGTTCTGCGGAAACGCCCGCGGGTGGTGGGTGGACGGCGGTAGCGGCAGGGATGAACAGGCCGAGCAGATGGTCGCGGATCGCCTGCGGATCGTCCAGCGTCGTCAGTTCTCGCGGGTCACGCAGGTAGGCGCCGTCGACCGAGTCGCGTTGCTCGTAGCCGGTCGCCGCCAGGGTGAGTCGCCATGGCGTGGACAGGCCACGAGCCAGTGGGCCGGAGGGGTCGCGGTCAAGCGCCTGGAACACGGGCCGCCAGCGGTCAAGGTCGTCCACTCGGTCGCTCAGGAACTCGCGAGCCATGGCGGGGCCGACCGGCTGGATCTCCACGCGGGCCGCGTCATGTGCCCATGTCCGGGCGTCTTCCAAGGCCTCGTACTGCTCGCTGCGGCAGGTCAGCACCACCTCGGCCTTGGCGCGTCCGTGCTGGTAGGCGTTCAGTGCTCGCAGCGCCTTCCCGGCACGAGACGCATAGCCCGGTAGGTTGGCGTCCATCTCGTCCAGCCCGTCCACCACCGGCAGCACCAGCCGGGCATCGACCAGCGCCCACGCTGACGTCTCCGGCATCCGGTAGGCGCCGACCAGGTGCCGGGTGAGCCAGTTCTCTACCGGGTCGTCGGGGTTCCACGAGGCCGCAGACAGCCGCACAGGCACCGGATCTTCTTCCTTGCGCTCTTCGAGCAGCCCCAGGATCAGCTCCACGGCCAGCACCGTCTTGCCGGCGCCCCCAGCCCCGCTGATCACCATCCGGCCCGGTCGCAGCCGCCGGTAGTAGCCCACCACCTGACGGAAGCTGCCGTACGGCTGGGCCCCGGCGGCCCCGTGGGCGGGAGCGGGGCGGAACACGAAACCCACGTCGATGGTCCTGTCGTGGTCGCCGAGCAGCTGGCGGCGTGCGGACCGCTCAGTGCTCAGGACCGCCTGCGCAAGCTTCGCCGCCGCGTCCGGCACGTCGCGGTGCTGCCAGCGCAGCGATCGCACCGCCAGCCATGCGGACCAGGTGCCGGCCGCCATCGAGACGAACGCGATCGCGGCACCGATCGGATCGACGTCCCCGACGCCAAGGTCCGGCAGTGCCCGCCGACCCAGCATCGCCGCCGCCCCGACCGCGAGCACACACACGGCCGCATACCGGAGCCCCGCCCAACGCCCACCGCCCGTCGTCATGCCTACCCATGGTGACGGTCCGAAATAGGACTGACACTCTATGTAATCGAATCGTCACCGTCACGGCGTGAATCCCCGGAGGCGGTGGTCGTCACCGCCTTGGCGGCCTGACGGTGGGTACGAACACGCCGACCCGCCGGGGATGACCCCACTGCTCACCTCACTGCTCTTCGTTACGTGGAAGCCGCCCACACGAAGCCGTCCGGGTCGGTGAAGGGCCCGGTATCACTGCCGATCACGAGCCGGTGAGACCCGGTGCCTTCGGGTGCGACGCCGGCGACCTTGGCGAGGGCGCGGCGCTTGTTGAGCGACAGCTTGATCGGACTCGACGGAGCGGCGAACTCGACGTACTTGCCGCCATAGCTCTTCGTCACGGCGAGGCCGCGGTCGACGTAGAACCGCTTGCTCTCGGCCACGTCCGCGACTCCCAACTGGAGCACGAACTCGTCGATCTGCCGAGTGGCCGGGCCGGTGTCCTTCTTGGACGAGGACGCGACCGTCCAGATGGTCCCGTCCGGCGCCTGCACGGCGCCGCCGTAGCCCCAGAGCGACTTCTTGGCGGGCTTCAGCGACGTGGCTCCGGCGTCGAGGGCGGCGTCGATGAGGGCGTCGGCGTTGGCCGGCTGGGACACGACGAGCGACATCGTGAACCCGCGGAAGCCCGTCGTCGGTGCCTCCGAGGCCTGCAGGCGCACCTGCATGTCCGTATTGAGGACAGTGGAGTAGAAACGCTCGGCGGCCGTTGGGTCGGCCACCTCAAGAGTGACGAAATCGACGGAAGCCATGAAGGTCACGTTAGGCGCGGCCCGGTTCCCCGCGCTTCTCGATTCCTGATCGGTCTGGTCATCTCTCCCCATGCATGCCGGCCAGCTCAGTGACGCGTGCGATTGAGGCGACCCGTCCTGCGAAATCAGCGCAGGTCAGTTGACTGACCCTCGGTAACTACGCACTTGAAAGTGCGTTCTTGTGGCGCGTGGCGGGCCCGTCTTGAGGAGTATGGGGTGCACTTCCTCGCCGGCGGCATCGTGGCCCTGCCGGCGATGACCTGAACGGAGACGCACCGTTGCCCGCGATTCATGACTTTGCGACCTGGAAGCCGCTGCTGAGGCTCTTGCGGAGCGCCAATGCCGAGAGCCTTGCCGCCCCGGGCGGCCACATGGCAGGGAGGATCGGTCACCATGTGGTGAGCCTGCCCGTGCCGCCGCGGTTCCCACCGTCCGGTCGGGCTCTCCAGGTCGAGGACGTCCAGGACGAGTCCGACGCCATACAGCGGGTGCAGACCGCTCTGAAGGACGCCGGCATGGAGCGCGTCTCGTTCGCTGCGGAGATCTCGCCGACCGGGCGGGCCGTGCTCTACCTGCTCGATGCCGACTCGTCCGCGGAGGACGGACTCGGGCCGTACCCGCACTCCCTCATCCTGGTCGAAGGCTCTGTTCCCGAACCTTGGCGGCGGCTTCCCGACCCGGCGCCCGATGCGGTGCCCGCTTCGTCGGCGAACCCGGCGGTTCTGCGGCGGACCCTTGAGGAGCGACTGGACGACGCGATCGGCGCCACCGATGCGGAGATCGCCGCTGCGGAAGAGCGCCTGGGCGTCGCGCTCCCCGACGAACTCAAGGTGCTCTACGGGGTGACGCGGGCGCGGTGGCAGGACTGGGGTGAAGACTACGCGGCGGCAGAGCGGGTCCGCAGGGCGACCGGCTGCGAGCTCTTCGCGCTGGACGACCTGTACATCGCCGACGCGGCGTCGCGTCCGTGCCCGTGGAGGTTCGCGGCGATGGAAGCGGTCAGGACCCCGCCAGACGCCGCGGTGCAGGGGTTGGTCGGCTCGCCCGGCTGGATCGCCTTCGGTGACAACGGGGGCGGCGACCGGATCGCGGTCGACCTGACACCGGGTCCGCGCGGGCACGTGGGGCAGATCATCATGCTCAGCCATGAACAGAGCATCGGCGCGTACCTGCTCGCCGGCTCGCTCACCGAATTCGTGGCCGGCCGGGGCGAGGACGATGACGACGACCACCAGCGCGACGCGTTTCCGGCCGTGGCCCAAGTCAACGTCCGGGACCTGGCCGGCATCGAGGCCGCCGTCCACCAGGAGCTGGAGGTCCTGAGCATCGGCGTCTGGGAGGGCGAACCGCTCAGCCTCGCTCCCGTCACCGGACTGCCCCGCCTGCGTACTCTGACCGCATGTCCCGGCACGCTCGCCGACCCACTGGAGATAGCCGAGTTGACGGGGTTGGAGTTCCTGGAGCTGGCGCCGGAGGAGTGGCGCGCCCTACTGGACGCCGGCGCCGTCCCGCGCAGCCTGTCGGCCGCCGCCATCGAGGTGCACGGCCGCCCGCACCCTCTCACGATCGTGGACCTCGCCAACGAGATCCTCTCCCTCTGGGACCGCCCCGCGATCACCCGGACCATCATCGAGGGGGACCTCGCCCCGGACGCATGACCGGCGGGTGCGGCCCGTCGGCGTCCAGCGCCGCTCAGGCAGGCCGTCTTCTCAGGCGCCGGCTCTTCCCGTCCGCGTGGTGAACGTCGCGGCCATGAGCAGGACGAGGAGGGCCGCGAGGACGACCAGGCTCGCGGCGACGCCGATGGCGGGCGCGGCGAACGTGGCGAGCAGGACGAGGACGGCCGTGACCCCGATCAGTCCGGGATGGATGGCGGTGCGGCGCATCGGGGCGTGCAGGGCCCACAGCATGACGAGGACCACCGCGATCGGGATGGCGACGGCCGCCACCGCGGTCTGCGGGCCGGCCTTGACGTGGTCGCCCGCCGACGCGACGGCGGTCTCCAGCCCGGCGCCGACGGCGGCGAGCGCGGCGAAGATCACGTAGTGGCCGTATCCCCAGACGAAGGAGCGGTCGCGGCGGGCCGCCAGGCCCTCGCCGGCGGGCTCGGAGAAGTAGATCCACCAGAGCATGAACAGGATGGCGAGGCCCGCGAGGGCGATGGTGACGAGTTCGCCGCTCAGGCCGTGCTCGACCGCGTCCTGGACGGCGTTGGTGGACGCGAGGACGCTCTCCCCCAGCAGGATGATCGTGAACAGGCAGTACCGCTCCGCGATGTGGTGTGGGTGCCAGGCCGTCGCACCGGCCCGTTCCGCGATCGACGGGACGGACAGTTCGAGCAGCACGAGCAGGAGGAACACCCAGCCGGGGCCGCCGTCCGGCAGCGCGAGCCGGGACAGCCACAGCACCTGGAGCAGGGAGACGCCCGCCGCGTAGCGGAGGGTCGTGGCGCGTGACTCGGGATGCGCGATGGCGGCGCGCACCCAGAGGGCGACCAGGCCGACGCGCATGACGAGATACCCGATGGTGACGGTGGTGAAGTCGCCGTCGAACGCGGCGGGCACCCCGGCGGCCAGGACGAGGACGCCCGCCATCTGCACGAACGTCATGGCCCGGTACAGGACGTCGTCGGTGTCGTACGCGGACGCGAACCAGGTGAAGTTCATCCACGCCCACCAGATGGCGAAGAACACCATGAGGTACGGCCCGAGGGCGTCGCCGACGTGGCCTTCCTCGGTGGCGTGCGCCAGCCGGGCGGAGGCCTGGGACACCGCGGCCACGAAGGTCAGGTCGAAGAGCAGTTCGAGGGGGCTGGCCGCGCGGTGCGGTTCGTCCACGTCGCGGGCGACCATGCGGCTGCGTAACGGCTGCATCCGCTCACTGTAGAGCGGCCGGGCGCCGCGTCAGAGGAAGGCGGGGCCCCGGCGGAGGAGGGTGTCGTAGAGCATCTGCTGGACGTTCTCGCGGACGTGGTCGGTGATGTTGAAGACCGTCATGGGGTCGTCGGCGGCGTCGGCCTCGTACTCGTCCAGGGTCATGGGCTCACCGAACTGGATCATCCACTTGGACGGGAGCGGGACGAGCCCGGCGGGGCCGAGGAACGGGAACGTCGGGGTGACCGGGAAGTACGGGAGGCCGAGGAGCCGGGCCAGCGGACGCAGGTCGGCGATCTTGGGGTAGATCTCCTCGGCGCCGACGATGGCGCACGGGACGATGGGGACGCCGGAGCGCAGGGCGGTTCCGACGAAGCCGCCGCGGCCGAAGCGCTGGAGCTTGTAGCGGTCGGAGAAGGGCTTGCCGACGCCCTTGAAGCCCTCGGGGAACACGCCGACGAGTTCGCCCTTCCCGAGCAGGCGGGCGGCGTCGGACTGGCAGGCGAGGGTGTGCCCGGCCTTGCGGGACAGGTGCCCGAGGAGCGGGATCTGGTACACGAGGTCGGCGCCGAGCAGGCGGACCTGCCGGTGGGCGTGGTCGTGCAGGGCGACCGACAGCATGAGCGCGTCGAGGGGGACGGTGCCGGAGTGGTTGGCGACGAGGAGGGCGCCGCCGTCGGGGATGTTGTCCACACCGGCGAGTTCGACGCGGAACCAGTGCTCGTAGAGGGCACGGGCCATGGGCAGCAGGACGGTGGAGTTGAATTCGGGGTCGAAGCCGAACTCGTCGACCTCGTAGTCGCCGGACATGCGGCGGCGCAGGAACGCCAGGCCGGACGCGATGCCGCGCTCGATCGGCCCGCGCTCGAAAAGCCCGTTTCCGGACGGCCCGTTTCCGGACGGCCCGTGCCCGGACGGCCCTTGCCCGGACCGCCCGTGTTCGGAACGTCCCTGTGACTCGTCGTCGCGGCGGGCCGAGGCCAGGCGGATGACCTGCGCGCCCTCGTCGTCGCGGCCGTCCTTGCCGTCGTCGTCCTTGCGGTGGGCGTTCATCATCCCGGGCTCCCCTTCATGGACGTCCGAACAGGGAGGTCAGCCGGCCGTGGCCGAAGCCCTGGGCGCCGGCGAAGTCGGCGAAGGCCGCCTCCGAGCTGTACTTGGGACGCCACGAAAGCTCGTTCTCCAGGGCGGTGGTGTCGATGACCCGGCCGTAGGTCAGCCAGCGCAGAAGCTCCGGCGAGAACCCGGACAGCCCCGCGAACCGCCGCCCCATGTCGCCGAGCACCGAGATGGACGGCGACGGGACGGGCACGTAGGGGCGTCCGGCGCGGCGGAGCGCCTGGGACAGCAGCAGGACGCCGTCGCCGGCGACGTTGAAGCAGCCGGGATGTTCCTCGACGGTCATGCGGCGCAGCACCTCGACGCCGTCGTCCTCGTGGACGAACTGCAGCCGCGGGTCGAAGCCCAGAACCGTAGGGACGACCGGCAGGTGCAGGTACCGGCTGAGCGGCGAGTCGACGTCGGGGCCGAGGAAGTTCGCGAACCGCAGCATCGACACCGTGAGGTCGGACCGGCGGCGCATCAGGCCCCGGACGTAGCCCTCGACCTCGACCGCGTCCTTCGCGTAGCCGGACGTGGGCGCCTCGACGGGCTCGTCCTGCTCGGTGAACACGGCCGGGTCCATCGGCGACGAGCCGTACACGGCGGCCGAGGACCGTACGACGAGCTTGCGCATGTCGGGCGAACGCTGGCAGGCCGCGAGCAGCTGCATCGTGCCGATGACGTTGAACTCTTTCACCTTCGCCCGCGGGACGGACGAGGACGTCACCAGGTTGAGGTGCACCACCGTGTCGACCCCGGCGGACGCGATGATGTTCGCGATGCTGGGCGTGCGTATGTCGACGCGGACGAACTCGGTGCGTCCGAGCGACAGGCCGGGCGCCGGCTCGGGCGGCACCGTGTCCACGCCGATGACCCGCTCGATGCCCGGTTCTGCTTGCAGGGTGTTCGCGACCCGCGCCCCCAGGAAACGGGACACGCCCGTGACGAGGACGACACGGGCCGCGGCGGCGGGCATCGAGGACACTGTGCGCCCCACCCCTTACGGCTTTCCGGCCGGCGTGACGACTACTTCTTGTTGCGACGCTGGATGCGCGTCTTCTTCAGCAGCTTGCGGTGCTTCTTCTTGGCCATCCGCTTGCGTCGCTTTTTGATGACAGAGCCCACGAGACCTCGCTCGGCGTATCGGGTGTAGTGCAGGAGACGGGCGTGCCGCTGGCGAGCGTCGATCGAGGCGCGCGCACGGTCCGCGGCCCCAGACTACCGCTGTATAGAGGGAGATCACGCCGTGCCCCGGGCCGCGGCGCGCTGCCCGGCCCGCGTGTGCGGGCATACGGAGTCCGGCACCGCGCGTCGCGCGGCGCCGGGCACCGTTCCGCACGGGCGGGCATGCCGGGCGGCCACCGGGTGGTGGCCACCGCCCGTCCCGTTCGGTGTCCGGACCGTTCTGCCGGTCCTCGTCCTGCTTCCCCAGCTTCGGGACGTTCCCGAGGGCCCGTCCCGACGCCCCCTGCACGGCCGGGTGCGGAGTATGCGGCGGGGTCGTGGCTCATGCCCCGCCCTTACCCGTTATCCGGCTTCGATGTACGCGTCGCGCAGATAGTCGTGAACGGCCTGCTCGGGAACCCGGAACGAACGGCCCACGCGGATCGCGGGCAGCTCGCCGGAGTGGACTAGGCGATAGACGGTCATCTTGGACACCCGCATCACCGAGGCCACTTCGGCCACGGTCAGGAACCTGACCTCGCTCAGAGGTCGCTCGCCTGAGGTCATCGGACGCCCTCTTCCACACGTGCCGCGCACCGGCCCTTTGGGTGACTTTGATCACGCACGTGTACTTCCTCCAGCGTAAATCGCGTATCGGCAGTCGCAAGAGGGGAGTTCCGCACATTTCCGTATCCGGACCTGACTGGAAGGCCACAGTGATGATTCCGTACGGAGCGTGGACATGACGGTACAGGCAGTGTCGCGACGAACGATCGTCAACCAAAACCCCGTGTTGACCTGCGGTTCCGCTGTCCCCGATGGCGTCCTGCAAGCCCATCAGTCACGTTACGGCCGCCCTGTCACACGCAGTGACATCCGGGACGGCATCCGGGCGGTACGGCGCCGGCCGGGGCGGACGGACGGGTGGGGGCGAGCGGGGTCAGCGGGGCGGGTACAGGCCCGCATGATCAAGGATGTACGCGGTCAGAGGCGCATAGTGGTGCGGCGCGATGCCGTCGTCGAGCGGGACGGCCACGTCGATCTTGCCTTCGGCGGCGCCCGCGAACAGCGCCGGATCGTTACAGTCCGCGAACCCGACGGTGTCGATGCCCGCCTGCCCGGCGGCTCCAGCCCAGCCGTGATCGGCGATGGCCAGATCCGGCCAAATATCAGGTTTAGCTTCCGCAGCGCCCTCAGAAGCAGTATTGGCCCGCTCGTCACGGGC
Source organism: Spirillospora sp. NPDC048819 (assembly GCF_040650055.1). NCBI lineage: Bacteria > Bacillati > Actinomycetota > Actinomycetes > Streptosporangiales > Thermomonosporaceae > Spirillospora > Spirillospora sp. NPDC048819. The sequence goes on from NZ_JBEZGN010000001.1 coordinate 285,073, forward strand.
CAACTCACCACCGGCCCGCTCGCCACCGGTCAGTTCGCGGAGCATGGCTTCCATCGGGTGCGGGTCGTGGGTGTGGTGCGTCCGCCGGTCGTCGCCCTCCAGCATCGCCACACCCGGCTCCGCGTAGACGATGCGGCGCAGATCGAGGCCGCCGTAGCCGACCTCGATCTCGTACGTCCAGCCGGCCGCGGGGGTCAGCAGCCGGCAGCCCGCGTCCGCCAGCGCCTGTGCGACCCCCTGGTACAGCGGCGTCAGCGTCGCCGGATGGCCCGTCGCGATCACCACGGTCTCCTGGCGGCGTGCCGCGAGACCGATGCGCCGGCCCATCGCCTCAAGCGTGTCGAGCGTGATCTCGGGGTCGATGGTGTCGTCCCCGTAGATGTGCCGGGGGTCGGGGTCGACGCCGCAGCGTTCGACCATCATCTCCAGCACGGTCTGCTCCGTCCACGACGGCTTCAGCTCCAGGCCGAACTGGTAGTACGGGTGGCCGGCCGCCATCCGCCGGTAGTGCAGCAGGTTGTTCTGCCGCGGCGTCGCCACATCACCGGCGATCATCGTCCGGACGAGGTGGGCGCGCAGCTCGTCCCTGCTCGGCGCCGGCTTCGGGGCGGGCGCCTGCGACGTCCCGGCGGCCGTCATTCGTCCGTCATCGGGTCGAGGCCGTGCTCGGGGAACACCGCCCGCCGCGTCGCCAGCACCGCCTGGTCGATCGGGTTCGCCGGGTCGTAGCCGTTCCCCCACCTGCTGACCTCCACAACGTCCGTCCCGTCCGTCATCCGGCGGGGGGCGATCTCCTCGGTCCGCTGCCGGGCGAAGGCGCGCCAGTCCTCCGGCGTCGGCGTCTCCGGCGGGATGGGCCCGCCCGCCGCCTCGGCCAGAAGGTGCGTCCACGCCCTCGGCACGACCTGAACCAGTTCGTAGCCGCCGCCCCCGGTGGCGACCCAGCGGCCGCCCGCGGTCTCGTGCGCGAGCCCGTGCAGCAGGCTGTAGGCGGTGCGCTGCCCGTCCACGCTGAGCGTGAGGTGCGCGAGCGGGTCGAGCGCGTGGCCGTCGGCGCCGTGCTGGGTGACGAGGACCTCCGGCCGGAACCGGCGCAGCAGCGGCGGGACGACCGCGTCGAACGCGCGCAGCCACGGCCCGTCGCCGGTGCCGGGCGGCAGCGAGATGTTGACCGACGTGCCCTCGGCGCCCGTCTCGTTCGGGAAGCCGGTGCCGGGGAACAGTGTCCGGGGTGTCTCGTGCAAGCTGATCGTCATGACGCGCGGGTCGTCGTAGAAGGCGGCCTGGACGCCGTCGCCGTGGTGGACGTCGATGTCGACGTAGGCGACGCGCTCGGCGCCGTTCTCCAGCAGCCACGCGATCGCGATGGCCGGGTCGTTGTAGACGCAGAACCCGCTGGCGGCGCCGCTCAGCGCGTGGTGCAGGCCGCCGGAGACGTTGACGGCGTGCTCGGCGCGTCCCGTCCACACCGCCTCGGCGGCGGCGACGGAGGCGCCCGCGACGAGGGCGGACGCGTCGTGCATGCCGAGGAACACGGGGTTGTCGGCGGTCCCGATGCCGTACCGGATCTCGGGGAGCCCGGTCGCGCCCGCGTGCTTGACCGCCGCGATGTAGGACTCCTCGTGGACGAGCCGGAGCAGCTTGTCGCCCGCCGCCTCGAACTCCGACACCCGTACGTTGGGACGGTCCAGGACGCCGAGCTCCCGGGCCAGCGCCATCGTCAGCTCGACGCGCACGGGGTTCATGGGATGCCCGGGACCGAAGTCGTAGGAGATGAGCCGCTCGTCCCAGAAGATCTCAAGCCCGCAGTTCTCGGGGGTGGGGGGCGAAGACGACGCGGGACTGCTCATGGCCTCACGGTATCGCCTTCGTCACGTGACCTGGTCCACAAGGATCCGTGGCCGGCGGCGTCCCGCGACGAACCTGTGACGTGAATTACAGATCGAATACGGGCATACCGATAACACGTCATTTACCAACGGATGGGGCGTAGATGGGCCCGAGCGTTCGCAGCCGCGCGATCAGCAGCGCGCTCCGCCTGGGCGTCCGCCCGATCATCCACCGCATCCCCGGCCACGCCGGCGGCATCCGCACCGCCCGCTCGACGGTCGACGCCGCGGCGCTGCTGATGCGGCCGGGCTCCCGCGTCCGCGTCCTGCCGCTGAACGACCCGCAACTCGGGACCGGCCGGGACGAGCGTCCCGTCACCGGCGAATGGGTCGTCTCCCGCGACGCCGAGAGTACCGCCGGAGGCGACGCGGGCCCCGCCGCGGGCGCCGTCCTGTACCTGCACGGCGGGGGCTACGTGGTGTGCTCGCCGCGCACGCACCGCCCGATCACGTCGCGGCTCGCCCTCGACACCGGCCTGCCCGTCCTGGCCCCCCGGTACCGCCTCGCGCCCGAGCACCCGTTCCCCGCCCCGCTGGAGGACGCCGTCGCCGCCTACCGGTGGCTCCTCGCACGCGGCGTCCCCGCGTCCGGCATCGTCGTCGCGGGCGACTCGGCCGGCGGGCACCTCGCCGCGGCGCTGGCCGGCGAGATCTGCCGCCTCGGGCTGCCGGGCCCCGCCGGGCTCGTCCTGTTCTCCCCCTGGGTCGACTTGACCTGCGAAATCTCCCTTCGCGCGCAGGAGCGCGCCCGCGACCCGTACATCAGCGCCGTCTCGGCGCGCCGGGTCGCCCGCCTCGTAGTGGGGCCGGCCGGATTCGACGACCCGCGGCTGGCCCTGCTCACCTGCGCCTGGACGGACACGCCGCCCGTCCTCATCCAGGTCGGCGGCGACGAGGTGCTGCGTCCCGAGGCCGAGGCCCTCGCGGACGCCCTGACGAGCGCCGGGGCGGACTGCGAACTCCAGGTCTGGGAGGGGCAGATGCACGTCTTCCAGATCCTCAACCGCGTCCTGCCGGAGGCTTCAGCCGCGATGCGCGACGCGGGCCGCTTCATCCGCACGGTCACGGCCCCCGCCGCCGCCGCGGAACCCCCCGAAGCCGAAGCCGCCTGACCCCCTCCCGTCGCGCGCAGCCACACACTCACTCTGCCCGCAGCACACCACTTTGCTCCGCGCGCAGCGCCCCGCTCACTCCGTGCGCAGCGCGACTACAGGGTCGAGGCGGCCCGCTCGGCGCGCGGGGAAGACGCCGAAGAAGACGCCGACGGCCGCGGAGACCGCGAACGCGACCGCCGGGGACCACCAGGTGATCGCCGCCGGAACCGGGGACAGCGCGGAGATCGTCAGGGCCGCGCCCACGCCGAGCGCGATGCCGGCGACGCCGCCGAACGTCGTCAGCAGGACGGCCTCCACCAGGAACTGGGCGAGGATGTCGCGCTGCCGGGCGCCGAGGGCCTTGCGGAGGCCGATCTCCTTCGTCCGTTCGCGGACGCCGACGAGCATGATGTTGGAGACGCCGACGCCGCCGACGAGCAGCGAGATCGCGGCGATGGCGGCCAGCACCCCGGTGAGGGCGCCGAGCACCGTGCCGATCGTGCCGAGCAACTGGGTCTGCGTGATCGCGGAGAAGCGCTCGCCCTGGTACTTGGTCTCCAGCGCGTCCACGATCTCGCGTTGCAGGCGCGGGACGTCGTCCTTGGTCGGGGCGCGGACGGCGATGAAGTCGACGCGGTCCACGCCGAACATGCGCTGCGCGGTGGTGATCGGGACGTGCACCTCCGAGTCGCGGGTCTGGCCGAACGTCGAGCCGACCTCCTCCAGGACGCCGACGACGCGGAACCGGGTGCCGCCGGCGACGGAGACCTGCCGCCCGATGGGGTCGACGTCCCCGAACAGGCGGTCGGCGACGCCGGAGCCGAGCACGACGACGCGGCGGCGGGTGTCCACGTCGGTGCCGCTGAGGTAGCGGCCGCGGCGCAGCGGGCGGTCGAAGACGTTGCGGTAGTGGTCGTTCGCGCCGACGATGTTCGCGAACGCCTCCTCGTGCCCGGCCCGGACCGTCTCGCCGGAGTTGAGGGCGACCGCGATGTCGCTCTCGTCGCCGGTGACGCGGCCCAGGTAGCCGACGTCCTCCAGTTGCATGCGGCTGATCGTGGGCGCCGAGCCGAGCGCCAGCTCACCCGGCGCGACGAAGATGATGTTGGAGCCGAGACCCTCGATCTCGCTGCGCACCAGGTCGCGGGCGCCGCTGCCGATCGCGACCAGCACGACGACCGCGGCGACGCCGATGACGACGCCGAACATGGTCAGGACGCTGCGGAGCCGGTTGACGCGCAGCGCGTCGAACGCGACCCGGAACGACTCGGCGAGCTTCATCCCCCGTCCCGCCCGTCGTCGTGTTCTATGCGGCCGTCGCGGATGTGGACCCGGCGGCGGGCGCGCGCGGCGATGTCCGGTTCGTGGGTGACCAGGACGACGGCGACGCCGCGTTCGGTGTTGAGGCGTTCCAGGAGGTCCATCACGTCGTGGCCGGTGCGGGTGTCGAGGTTGCCGGTCGGTTCGTCGGCGAGGACGACGCCGGGGTCGCCGACGAGCGCGCGGGCGATCGCGACGCGCTGCTGCTCACCGCCGGACAGTTGCCCGGGACGGTGCCCGAGGCGATGTTCGAGCCCCACGGTGGCGAGGGCCTCGGCGGCGCGGCGGCGCCGCTCACCGCGGGACACGCCGCGGTAGACGAGCGGTAGTGCCACGTTGTCGCACGCGCTGGTGCGGGCCAGAAGGTGGAACGACTGGAAGACGAAACCCACCTGCGTGTTGCGCAGTTCGGCGAGTTCTCCGTCCGAGAGCTTCGAGACGTCCTTGCCGGAGATGCGCAGCGTCCCGGTCGTCGGACGGTCCAGGCAGCCGAGCAGGTGCATCAGCGTCGACTTGCCTGAGCCGGACGGTCCGAGGATGGCGGCGAACTCGCCTTCGTCTATGCGCAGGCTGACTCCGTGCAGGGCGGTGACGTCGACGCCTTCCATGCGGTAGGTGCGGGTGACGTTCACCGCCTCCAGCGCCGCTTCGCTCACCGCACGTCCGGGGTCACGGGCTCAGCTCCTGGCCCTGCTCGACGGAGTCGGCGCCGCGGACGACGATCCGTTCCCCCTCCTTTAGGCCGCGGGTGACCTGAACGGTCGCGTCCCCTTGTGCGCCTAGGCCGACCACGCGACGCTCGGCACGTCCCCCGGACACCACCCAGACGACCGATTCGCGTCCGCTGCTGACGATGGCGGAGGACGGCACGGACAACACGTTCCGTACGTCGCGGACCCGGAGCTTGACTACCGCGCTCATGCCCGGCTTCGGTCGCGGGGCCGTCCCGCCGCCCGCGAGGTTTCCGCGTCCGAGCGAGAGGGTGACCTTGTAGGTGACGCCGCCGCCGCTGGACTCCTTGGGCGTGACGCCGATTCCGGTCACCTCGGCCTTGTACGAGCCTCCTTGGACGGCGTCGAACTCGACATCGGCCTGGACGCCCTTCTCGATCTGGAGAACGTCCGTCTCGTCCACGTCGGCGCTGAGGGAGAGCTTCGAGACGTCCGTGACCGTGATGACCGCGTCGCCGCCGGCGACGGGGGCGCCCGTGGCGATGGCCGAGGCGTCCTTGGCCGCGCCGCCGCCGAGGCTCCCCAGGCCCGCCGGGCCGCCGCCCTGCGAGGCGAGCTCCTGCGGAAGCCGGTCGACGATGTCGCCGAGGCCCGGGGTGCCGCCGGCGGGGCCGCCCAGCCCGATGACGCCGTCGAACGGCGCCTTGATCGTCAGCGCTTCCACGGTGCGCTCGGCGGCCCGCACCGCCGCCCGCGTCTGCACGCGCTGCGCGGCGGTGATCGACGAGATCGTCGCGCCGACGCTGCCGAGGCCAGCGTTCAGCCTGGCGACCGCGCCGCGTGCCGCCGCGGACGCCGTCCGGTACTGCGCCTGCGCGCGGGTGATCCCGGCGAGCACGAGGGCACGCCGCCCCGGGTCCGCGATCGTCAGGGCGATCTTGCGGGCGGCGGCGAACCCGTCGCGGGCGCTGCGGTCCGTTCTGCGCTGGAACTCGGAGATGTCGAGGCCGGCGGGCACGCTCGCCGCCCCGGCGGACACGGACCGGTCGGCCTCGCGGGCCTGTGCGAGCTGCTCCCGCGCCGTGGGCGAGGCGATCCTGGCCAGGACGTCGCCCTCGCGCACCCGGTCGCCGTCCGCCACGCTCAGGCGCTTGATCGTCCCCTCGGCGGGCGACCGGAGGACCGCCGTGGCCCGGGCGGACACGGTCGCGGGCGCCTCCACGACCTCGGACACGTCGGCCCGCCCCACGCTGCCGAGCCGGAACGTCCCGTCCTCGCCGCCTCCGGTGCACGCGCTGAGACCGCCCGCGAGCAGGGCACCGGCCACCAGCACGGGGACGTGATGTCCGCCGCGTGGGCGGAGCCGGGAGGCCACGCAGGCATCGTAGAGGCGGCACCGGCCGAACCGGGGCGATTCGCCCGGCAAAGGCCCAATGAGGCCAATCTTGCCGTTGGGTCAGATGTGGCCCGCGGGTTCGCGTTCGAGGACCTCGTCGTCCTCGCGTTTCCCGCGTCCCACGAGGAGGAACCCGGCCGCGGCGGCGAGCGCCGCGATGCCCTCACCGACCACGCTGATCGTCTTCTCGGTGTACCAGACGGGCTCGTACATGGCGGGCAGCGGGCCGAGCGCGCCCACGTCGACGTAGTAGTAGAACAGGAGTGCGCCGACCGCGCTGGCCGCGACGAGGAACGCCAGCGCGTACGCCCAGCGGGTCGCGTACGTGAGGATCACCACGGCGACGACGCCGGCGACCGCGGCCTGGACGCGGAAGAGCAGGTCGCCGCCGATGGCGCCGCCCTCCACGAAGGCCATGTCGGGCGCGAACACCCAGTGCACGTAGGCGTCCGCCGCCAGTCCGGCGGCGACGAGCAGGCGGAGTATGAGTCCCATACTTCCTAACACGGGGGAAACCCCCCGATCGGCTCAATGTTCAAAGATGAACTTCTCGGGGTTCAGCCGCTCGCCAGTTCACGGCCCCGGTTGCGGGCGGCCTCGATCGCCTCCAGCACCGCCGCCCGGACGCCGTGCCGCTCCAGTTCGCGGATCGCCGAGATCGTCGTCCCGCCGGGGGACGTGACGGCCTCGCGCAGCAGCACCGGATGCTCACCGGAGTCGCGGAGCATCACCGCGGCGCCCACGGCCGACTGGATGACCATCTCCAGCGCGGCCGCGCGCGGCATGCCGAGCAGGATGCCCGCGTCCACCATCGCCTCGACCAGGTAGTAGAAGTAGGCGGGGCCGCTGCCGGACAGGGCCGTCGCGCCGTCCTGGAGCGACTCGGGGATGCGCAGTACCTTCCCGACCGGGGTCAGCAGCTCCTCGGCCAGCTTGAGGTGCTCCTCCTCCGCGTGCGACCCGGGCGAGATCACGCTCATCGCCTGGTCCACGAGGACGGGCGTGTTCGACATGACGCGGACGACGGGGACGCCGTCCGGAAGCCGCTCCTGGACGAACCCGGTCGTGATCCCGGCCGCCATGGAGATCACCAGCCGGCCGGACGGGACGTGCGGCCCGACCTCGTCCAGCAGGACGCCCATGTCCTGCGGCTTGACCGCGAGGATCAGCGTCTCGGCCTTGGCGGCGGCCTCCGCGTTCGGCACGATCTCGATGCCGTACCGCTCGCGCAGCAGCGCCCCGCGCTCCTCCCGGCGCACGGTGGCCATCAGCTCGGACGGACGGCGGCCGGCCCGGAGAACCCCGGACAGCAGCGCCTCGCCCATCTTCCCGGCACCCAGAATCGCGATCATCGGCATACCTTGACGTGGGGTTTCAAACGACCGGTCCAGCCTATCGCCGGGCCGCGGGTCAGGATCGCCCGGCCAGGGAGCGCATGAACAGGCGCAGGTTGGCCGGTCTCTCCGCCAGGCGGCGCATGAAGTACGGGTACCACTCCCGGCCGTAGGCGACGTACACGCGGACCTGCGCGCCATGCGCCGCGAGCCGCCGCTGCTCCTGCGGGCGGACCCCGTAGAGCATCTGGTACTCGAACGACCCGGCGTCCCGCTCGTGCAGCACCGCCAGCGCCCCCGCGATCTCGATGAGACGCGGGTCGTGGGTGGCCAGCATCGGGTAGCCCCCGCCGGCCATCAGGACCTTCATGCACCGCACGTACGACTTGTCGATCTCTTCCTTGTCGGTGAAGGCCACCGCCGTGGGCGCGGCATAGGCGCCCTTGCACAGCCTGACCCGCGAGCCCTCGTAGGCGAGTTCCGCGCAATGCTCCTCTGCCCGGCGCAGATACGACTGGATGACGGCTCCGACGTCGGGGAATTCCCGCCGCAGTTCGTGGACGACCCCGAGGGTCGGGTCGACCGCGGTGTGCTCCTCCATGTCGAGAGTGACCGTCGTGCCGGCGGAACGGGCGGCCGCGCAGATCCGGCGCGCATTGCTCAGCGCCAGGTCATCGTCGAAGGTCTGCCCGATGGCGGAGAGCTTCAAGGACACTTCCGCCCTGGCGCCGAGACCGGCGACGCCGAGCCGCTGCAGAAGCTCGATGTAGTGCTGGACGTTCGCCTCGGCCCGTTCCTTGTCGTCGGTGTCCTCGCCCAGGACGTCCAAGGTGACGAGCAGCCCCTCACCGGTCAGCTCGCCGGTGACGCGCGCGGCGTCCTCGATCGTCTCACCGGCGACGAACCGGCGGACGACGTCACCGCTGAACGGCGCGGTCTCCACAAGCCGGCGCGCGCCGCCACTGCGCGACGCGACGAGCAACGCCTGACGAAGCACTCTGCGAACCCCTTGCAGCCCTGGCCGGCCCCTGCCGGCCCTGATGTCTCCGACCAGGTTATGCCCGGCCGGGACTCACGATCACGAGACGGTGCCGAGGCTGTTGCCGGCGCCGTACCGCTTCACGTACTCGGGCATCGTGGCCGTCTTGACCGCTTCGAACAGCGCCTTCGCCTTCGCCGCGTCCAGGAACACGACGCTCTGCTTGGCGCGGCTGCCGGTGCCCTTGTGCGGCGTCGTCATGAACATCACATCGGACGCCCGCACGCCCCGCATGCTCAGCGCGAGCGAGCGCAGGTCACCGGCCGAGACCCCCGCGTCCACGCTGATCGACTTGGTGAGCGCCGACAGGAACCGGTCGAGCTTCAGCGGATTGGTGAGCGTCCCGCGGTCGGCGGCCTGCTTGGCGAGGGCGCCGAGGAACGCCTGCTGCCGCTTGATCCGGTCGAAGTCGCCGTTCGGGAGGTTGTAGCGCTGCCGGACGAACAGCAGCGCCTCCTCGCCGTTCAGCTTCTGCTTCCCCGCCGTCCACTGCTTCTTGCGCGCCGGGTCGTACACGCTCTGCTTGATGTTGACGGTGACGCCGCCGAGCGCGTCCGTCATCGACTTGAATCCCTCGAAGTCGATCGCGCCGTAGTGGTCGATCCGGATGCCGGTGAGGTTCTCGACGGTCGCGATCAGCAGCTTCGGCCCGCCGTACGAGAACGCCGCGTTGATCTTCTGGTTGCCGTAGCCGGGGACCTCGACCCACGAGTCGCGCGGGAACGAGACGATGTAGGCCTTCTTCCGGTCCGCCGGCAGGTGCAGCAGCATGATCGTGTCGGTGCGCTGCTGACCGGGCTTCCAGACGTCGTTGCCCTCCCCGGTGGTGGCGTTCTGGGCCCGGGAGTCCGACCCGACGAGCAGCCAGTTCTCGGTGCCCTCCACGTTCGGGCCGGGCCTGTTGGTCCCCTCGTCCGGCATGACGCCTTCGATGCGGTCGATGTTGCCGTTGTAGGACGACTGCCGCTGCCACACCAGCCCGCCGAGGCCCGCCACGACCAGCGCCACGAACACCCCGACCGCGATCAGGACTCTGGGCCACCGGCGCTTGCGCGGGCCGGCCCCGCCGCCGTCGCTCCAGAACGCCGAGTTCTCCGGCGTCTCCCCGGCGCCGCCCGGGCCTTGGGGAGCCTGCGGGGGCTCGGGACCGTCGGGCCCCACGGCCGGCCGCGGAGCCCCATCGGGCTGCTGCGACGCGGGCGGGCCAGGAAGATCTCGGGCGGTCATGGCGCAGAAGCTACCAGCCGATCCGCAGCAGGACGGACCACTTCGCCCCAGGTGTCCGATTCAGGCGAACCCGCCCGGGCGGTAAACCCCGACCCGCCCCCGCGGGTCCCCGGTCACGGGGTCCGGCGGCGCAGGGTCACGGCGCCCAGGAGGAGCGCCACCATGGTGAATGCGGCGATCACGGTGACGTCCAGGGTGAGCGTTCCGGTGACCTCGGCGCTGAAACTGATCTCCCGCATGCCCTCGACCGCGTAGGAGAGCGGCAGGACGTCGGAGATCGCCTGCAGCCAGGGCGCCATGTCCTCGCGGGGCATGATCAGCCCGCACAGCAGCAGCTGCGGCAGGACGAACGCGGGCATGAACTGGACGGCCTGGAACTCCGTCCGGGCGAACGCGCTGGCGAACAGGCCGAGTGACATGCCGAGCAGCGCGTCCAGCAGGGAGACCAGGACCAGCGAGCCGAGCGAGCCGTTCAGGTCGAGGCCGAGCCAGGTCAGCGAGATCACCAGCACGACGCCGACCTGCACCAGCGCGATCAGGCCGAACGCCAGGGCGTAGCCGAGCAGCAGGTCGAGCTTGCCGAGCGGCATGGTCATCAGCCGTTCCAGGGTGCCGCTCGTCCGTTCGCGGAGCGTGGCGACGCTGGTCACGACGAACATGACGGTGAACGGGAACAGGCCGAGCAGCATCGGCCCGATCCGGTCGAAGAGCATCGGCTCGTCGAACACGTACCGCAGCAGGATCATCAGCAGGGCCGGCACGCCGATCAGCAGGGCGAGGGTGCGGTGGTCGTGCTTGAGCTGCGCCAGGATGCGCCGCGTCGTGGCGAGTGTGATCGCGAGGTTCATGTCGGGCTCCCCGCCTTCTCGGCGATGAGGTGGAGGAAGGCCTCTTCGAGGCCGGGCGTGCCGGTGCGGGAGCGCAGGCCGTCCGGTGTGCCGTCGGCGAGGATGCGGCCCTCGCGCATCAGCAGGAGCCGGTCGGTGCGGCCGGCCTCGTCCATGACGTGGCTGGACACGACGAGCGTGGCGCCTTCGTCGGCCAGTTCGCGGAACAGTTCCCACAGTTCCTGGCGCAGCACCGGGTCGAGGCCCACGGTCGGCTCGTCTAGGACGAGGACTTCGGGGGTGCCGAGCAGCGCGACGGCGAGGTTGGTGCGGCTGAGCTGCCCGCCGGACAGCGTCGCCGCGATCTGGTCGCGGCTCGACCCGAGCCCGACCTCGTCGATGACGCGGGCCACGTCGGTGCGCGGTGCGCCCAGGACGGACGCGAAGTAGCGCAGGTTCTCGGAGACGGTCAGGTCGGCGTACACGGCCGGCGTCTGCGTCGCGTATCCGACGCGGCGCCGCAGCCCGGCCGACCCGGCGTCGTCGCCGAGGACGGTCACCGTGCCGCCTTCCACGATCTGGACGCCGACCAGCGCCCTCATCAGGGTGGTCTTCCCGCAGCCGCTCGGGCCGAGCAGTCCCACGATCGAGCCGCGCGGCACGTCGAAGGTGAGCCCGTGCAGCACCTCGCGGCCGCCGCGTACGACCCGCAGGTCCCGCACGCTCACCGACGGACTAGAACTCATCATGTGTTGAATTTAGGCGGACACGGGTGTCCGGTCAAGGGGGCCGCGGGTATTCCGGGTCAGGCGGGCGTTCCGGGGTCAGGAGGAGAGGTAGCGCTGGAGGGTGGGGGCGACGAGCCCGATCAGCTCCTCCTCCGTGGCGGAGGCCATCGGCTCGATCCGCAGCACGTAGCGAAGGATCATGATGCCGATCATCTGGCCAGCCGCCGCCTGGATGGCCAGCGACGGAGCATCCGTGGCCTGCTTGGCCCGCCCGAACAGGGCGGACGTGACGAACTCGCGCATCAGCGCCGCCGCACGCTCGTTCGTCATCGCCGAGCGGAGCATGGCGAGCAGCGGCGCGCGGCGCTCGTCGTCGCCCCACACGTCGAGGAACGTGCGGACCATCGCCTCGCCGAGCCGCTCCCTCGGGTACGACATGATGCGCGGCAGGAGGGTGGACGGGTCCATCGGGAAGCGCATCGCCTCGATGAACACGCCCTCCTTGTTGCCGAAGAAATGGTGGACGAGGGCGGGGTCGACCCCGGCGGCGCGGGCGATGGCGCGCAGCGAGGCGCCGTCGTAGCCCTTCTCGGCGAACAGGCCGCGCGCCTCGGCGAGGATCTTCTCGCGCGTCTCGGTGGGTCCGGGACGGCGCCCCGGGCCCCGTGACACGCCCGGCGCGGTCACCTCACGCCCCGGCGGGTGACCTCTCCGGCCGAAGTGACCTCCCAGGTGTGGGGGGCCGCGGCGAGGTGCAGGCGGGCGAACGCCAGCGCCTCGGCGAGATCCTCCATCCGCTCGACGCGGCTGGACGCGCGGCGCGTGTTGATCTCCAGGACGATGTGCCCGCGGAAACCGTCCTCGGCGAGGTTCTCCAGCAGCGCCCCGCACGGCTGGTTGCCCCGGCCGGGCACGAGGTGCTCGTCCTTGTTGGTGATGCCTATGCCGTCGGCGAGGTGGATGTGCCGCAGGCGGTCCCCCAGGCTTCCCGCCATGTCGAGGGCGTCGGAACCGGAGACGGCGGTGTGGGACAGGTCGATCGTCACGTACGGGAAGTCCTGGTCGACGGGATTCCAGTCGGGCAGGTACATGCCCGCTTCGGCGCCGCGCGCCTTGAGCGGGAACATGTTCTCGACCGCGAACAGCACGTCCGTCTCGTCCTGCATGCGCGCGAGGCCCTCGACGAAATCCTTGGCGTAGTCGCGCTGCCACCGGAACGGCGGGTGGACGACGACGACCTCCGCGCCCAGCTCCTCGGCGACCTCCTTGGAGCGGACCAGCTTGCCCCACGGCTCACGTCCCCAGACCCGCTGGGTGAGCAGCAGGCAGGGCGCGTGAATCGACTTGATGGGCATCTGGTGGTAGTCCGAGAGCCGGCGCAGGACGTTCAGGTCCTGGGACGAGGCGTCCATGGAGACCATGACCTCGATGCCGTCGTAACCCAGCAGCGCGGCGATCTCGAACGCGCTCGGTACCTTCTCCGGGTACACCGACGCGGTGGAGAGTGTGATCGGCGCGTCCGGAACACGGAGGGCCGGTGATGAGACGCCGTTGTGCTGCGGAGTCAAGGCTTCCTCGCCAGGAATGGTCGCTAGGTGATGTTCATAGGAGATGTTCATCGGGGCGATGTACGCAAGGGAAAGCCTATGCGGCCACGCCGGTGATGAAACCCTCGCCCCACGTGATCCTGCTTGCCCCGCGCGCCCGCGACCGCTCCGCCGGCCCGCGGCGACGGCGGATGGCTACCCTCTGTTCCCGTGGCCGAGATCGCCCGGGGCGCCGTGCCGAGCCCCAACATCTGGAACTCTCCCCATATCTACGAGCTGGAGAACCGTGCCGTCGATCCCGACGGCGTCCTCCCGGAGGCGATGCGCGCCATCCGTCCGTGGAAGGGGGCCGACGTCCTGGACCTCGGCTGCGGCACCGGCTACCACCTGCCGTTCTTCGCCGCGGACGCGAACCGGGTGATCGGCGTGGAGCCGCACGCGGGCCTGGTCTCGGCGGCCGCGCGCCGGACGCGGGACCTGCCCAACGTCACCGTCCGCGTCGGCGCCGCCCAGGCGTTGCCACTTCCGGACGCCTCCGTCGACGTCGTCCACGTCCGCTGGGCGTACTTCTTCGGCCCGGGCTGCGAGCCGGGCCTCGCCGAACTCGACCGGGTCGTCCGGCGCGGCGGCGCGGTCTTCATCATCGACAACGACGCCACGCGGTCCACGTTCGGCCGCTGGTTCCGGGGGAGCCTGCCGAAGTACGACCCCGAGGCCGTGGAGCGGTTCTGGACGCGGCGCGGCTTCGCCCGCGAGCCCCTGACGATCCGGTGGTCGTTCGAGAGCCGGGCCGATCTCGCGGCCGTCCTGCGGATCGAGTTCCCTCCCGACGTCGCAGAAGCCTGTCTGCGCGAGCAGGACGGAAGCGAGGCTCCTCTTGAGGTGGACTATGCCGTTAATTTGTGGTGGCGTTGCCCCTGAAGTTACTGACTGGTCGGTCATTGCAGGAACGGGAGGAGCGGACCATGGGCCGTGCCACCAGGACGAGCCGCGTCGCTCTGGAAGGGGCGGCCTCCCGGAACCGGGGCGCCGCCCGGGGAAGCCTTCGCGGCCTCCTGGCCGCCACCGCGCTCGGCGCGGCCGGCGCCGGCGCCGGGATCGCCGTCCAGCGCCGCGCCATGCGCCGGCTGCAACTGCGCCCCGACCCCTACGCCGGTGAGCCGTTCGGCTCCCTGCGCGGCCGTCCCGTCCCCGTCCGCGCCGACGACGGCACCCGCCTGTACGCCGAGATCGACGGCGACGACCGCACCGACCTCGCCGTCGTGTTCTGCCACGGCTGGACGCTCACCCAGGACTCCTGGCACTTCCAGCGCAAGGCCCTGCGCGGCCTCGGCCGCCTCGTCTTCTGGGACCACCGCGGCCACGGCCGCTCCGACGGCGGCGCCCGCGACGGCTACGCGGTCCCCCGGCTGGCCGCCGACCTCGCCGCCGTCATCGACGCGACCGTCCCCGCCGACACGCCCGTCGTCCTCGTCGGCCACTCCATGGGCGGCATGACGATCATGCGCTACGCCGACGAGCACCCCGATCTGGTCGGCGGCAAGATCGTCGCCACCGGGCTGCTCTGCACGTCGTCCGGCGGCTTCAGCGAGGTCACCCTCGGCATGCCCGCCCTTCTCGCGCGCACCAGCCACCGGGTCCTCCCCCGGGCCCTCGGCGCCCTGGGCGCGGGCTCCGGCGCCATCGAGAAGGTCCGCCACCTCGGCCGCGAGTCCGCCACCCTCATCGAGGACCTGATCGCCTTCGGCCCCGACGCCAGCCCGGCGGCCGTCGCGTTCGCCGAGCAGATGATGACCGAGACCCGGATGGACGCCTTCGTCGACTACCTCCGCTCGATGATCACCACCGAGCTGATCAGCGACTGCGCGTCGCTCGGCGGCGCCGACACTCTGGTCATCGGTGGGGAGAACGACATGCTCACCCCCGTCGAGCACAGCCTCAAGATCGTCGGCTGCCTCCCCGGCGCCCGGCTGGAGGTCGTCCCGTCCGCCGGCCACATGGCCATGATGGAACGTCCTAGCACGGTCTGCGACCACCTCGGCGACCTGATCGAACGCGCCCGCAAATCGCTCGCCGCCTAGCCGCGGCTGTCACCCGCTGGCTCTACGCTTCCGCGCATGGCGAAGGCTAAGACTGCGAAGGCGTCCTACCGGTGTTCCGAGTGCGGCTGGCAGACCTCCAAATGGGTGGGGCGCTGCGGCGAGTGCCAGACGTGGGGGACGGTCACCGAGGCGGCGTCCGCGACGCCGGCGCGGGTCGTGTCGGCGGGGGCGGTCAGCGCGCCGGCGCGTCCGATCGGGCAGGTGGACGTGCGGTCCGCGCAGACGAAGCCGACCGGCATGGACGAGCTGGACCGGGTCCTCGGCGGCGGCATCGTGCCCGGTGCCGTGCTTCTGCTGGCGGGCGAGCCGGGCATCGGCAAGTCGACGCTGCTGCTCGAGGTCGCCGCACTGGCGTCGACGCAGCCGGGCGTTCCCGTGCCGCGCGAGGCGAACGGGGCTGACAAGGCCGATAAGCCGGAGAGCGAGCATGTGCTCTACGTCACCGGTGAGGAGTCGGCGGAACAGGTGCGGTTGCGCGCCGACCGCGTCGGGGCGATCACCGACCACCTCTACCTGGCGGCGGAGTCGGAACTGTCCGCCATCCTCGGGCACATCGACACCGTCCAGCCGAAACTGCTCGTGGTCGACTCCATCCAGACGATCGGCACGGCCGAGGCGGACGGCGCCCCCGGCGGCGTCACCCAGATCCGGGAGGTCGCCGCCAACCTCATCCGCGTCGCCAAGGAACGCGGCATCACCGTCGTGCTCGTCGGCCACGTCACCAAGGAAGGCGCGATCGCCGGGCCGCGGCTCCTGGAGCACCTCGTCGACGTCGTCCTGTACTTCGAAGGCGACCGGCACTCGCGGCTCCGCATGATCCGCGCCGTGAAGAACCGCTACGGGCCGACCGACGAGCTCGGCTGCTTCGACCTGTCCGAGGTCGGCATCGTCGGCCTGCCCGACCCGAGCGGGCTGTTCCTCACCCGGCGGGACGAGGCCGTCCCCGGCACCTGCGTGACCGTCACCCTGGAAGGGCGCCGCCCCCTGGTCGCCGAAGTGCAGTCGCTCGTCGCGAAATCGCATCTTCCGGCGCCGCGGCGCGCCACGTCCGGGCTGGACACCTCCCGCGTCGCGATGGTCCTCGCCGTCCTCGCCCAGCGCTGCAAGATCTCCATGCACGAGCAGGACGTGTACGTCTCCACGGTCGGCGGCGTGCGGCTCACCGAGACGTCCGTCGACCTGGCCCTCGCGCTCGCCGTCGCGGGCGCCTCGGTCGAGCAGGCCCTGTCCACCAGCCTGATCGCGCTCGGCGAGGTCGGGCTGGCGGGCGAGGTCCGCGTCGTGCCGGGCGTCCAGCGGCGGCTCGCCGAGGCGGCCCGGCTGGGGTTCAAGCACGCCGTCGTCCCCCGCGGCTCCCTCGAACTCGCCGACGGATCCCCGCTGAAACGGGCAGACCCGCAGCTCACCAGCTACGAAGGCATGAAGGTGATGGAGGTCGACAGCCTGAAACAGGCCCTCCAGGTCTCTTTTACGGCGCCGTAACGCGAGTCACGCCAGAGTATTACTCGGTGGGGTCCACGCTTGCGACCAGGGGAGGAACCGGCGCGCGGCCCTCCTCGGTAAACTGACGCCGTCCAGCGACCTCCGGGGGTCAGGTGCCATCACACGACAAGGGTCATGACGAGCGACGCCGCGCCACACTGGCCGCGGTGGCCCCGGGCACCCAGATCCGCGACGGACTCGAGCGGATCCTACGGGGCCACACCGGCGGCCTGATCGTGCTCGGCTACGACAAGACGGTCGAGGAACTGTGCTCGGGCGGCTTCGAACTCGACGTCGAGTTCTCCGCCACCCGGCTGCGCGAGCTCGCCAAGATGGACGGCGCGATCGTCCTCGACGGCAGCCACGGCCGGATCGTCCGCGCCGCGGTCCACCTCGTGCCGGACTCGACCATCCCCACCGAGGAGTCGGGCACCCGCCACCGCACCGCGGAGCGCGTCGCCCGCCAGACCGTCTACCCGGTCATCTCGGTCAGCCAGTCGATGCACATCATCGCGCTGTACCTCGACGGCATCCGCTACGTCCTCGAAGACTCCGCGGCCATCCTCTCCAAGGCCAACCAGGCCCTCGCCACCCTTGAGCGCTACAAGCTGCGGCTGGACGAGGTGTCCGGCACGCTCTCCGCGCTGGAGATCGAGGACCTCGTCACCGTCCGGGACGTCAGCGCCGTCGTCCAGCGGCTGGAGATGGTGCGCCGCATCGCCGACGAGATCGAAGGCTACGTCGTCGAACTCGGGACGGACGGCCGGCTGCTGTCCCTCCAGCTCGACGAGCTCGTCTCCGGCGTCGACGTCGACCGGGAGCTGATCGTCCGCGACTACCCGTCCGACGACACCCGCGCCCGCGGCGTCGCCGCCATCCTGTCGGCCCTGGACACGCTGTCGGCCAACGAGCTGCTCGACCTGTCCACCGTCGCCGAGGTGATGGGCTTCGCCGGCCCGGACGCCCTCGACCTGCCCGTCAGCCCCAAGGGCTTCCGGCTCCTGGCCAAGGTGCCCCGGCTGCCGAGCATGGTCGTCGAGCGCCTCGTCGAGCACTTCGGCGGCCTGCAGAAGCTCCTCGCGGCCAGCATCGACGACCTCCAGGCCGTCGGCGGCGTCGGCGAATCCCGGGCCCGCAGCGTCCGCGAGGGCCTGTCCCGGCTCGCCGAGTCGTCCATCCTGGAACGTTATGTGTGATTCCGCTCGGGAGGGCGGTCAGCGGAGGTGGAAGACCT
This sequence comes from Spirillospora sp. NPDC048819, assembly GCF_040650055.1. NCBI lineage: Bacteria > Bacillati > Actinomycetota > Actinomycetes > Streptosporangiales > Thermomonosporaceae > Spirillospora > Spirillospora sp. NPDC048819. The sequence goes on from NZ_JBEZGN010000001.1 coordinate 302,963, forward strand.
GCTTCTTCACCTTCTTGCCCTTCAGGTCGGCCACGTAGGTGCCGGGGCGGGCGTCCGTCCCGCCCTCGCAGCCGCGCCCGCGGTCCCATGTGACGGTATCGACGTACGGGACGCCTCGCTTGAGGTCCTTCTTGGGCGAGTCGCCGTGGCGGCATTCGGCGGACGACCAGATGCGGTCCGAGCCCGAGGTGATGCGAACGTCCAGCGAGCCGGTGTCGAACTCGCAGGAACCCCTCCCCGTGTTCACGACCGCGACCCTGAACTCGGGCCGGTCGGACCCCGCGTAGGCGCTCTCGGCGGACGACATGGTGAAGACGAGGTCCTTCTCGGCGCAGGGGCCGCCGTCGTCCGCCGGTTCCGGCTCCGGCGTGGCCGTCACCGTGACGGTGACCGTCGGCATCGCGCTCGGAGGCGGCGGAGGGCTCGTGCTCTCGACCGCGCCCGCGCTCCGGACCGGTTCCTCCGCGTTACCGGTGCACGCCCAGGCCAGCAGGCCGACCGCGCCGAGGACGCCGGCCAGGGCGACCGCACGGCGCCGCCAGTATCGATCGAGTCCAGAACCGTCCGGGTCACGTTCAGTGCTCGCCCCCATACGTTAAGTATGCATTCAGCGAACCGGAAAGAGGGGACGACCCGCCGCGTGCCACAATGGCGGCGCGCCATGAACCCCATCCTCCAGCCCCCGCCCGCCACCGAACGATCGGCGAGCTCCGCTCGGACGCTCAAATCCGCCTACACCGCCCCGATCCTCGACTGGTACGAGGCGAACGCCCGGGACCTCCCCTGGCGGGCGCCGGACGCGACCCCCTGGGGCGTCCTGGTCAGCGAGATCATGCTCCAGCAGACCCCCGTCTCCCGCGTCCTGCCCGTCTGGCGCGCATGGACGGCCCGCTGGCCCACACCCGCCGCGCTGGCCGGCGAACCGTCCGGCGAGGCCGTCCGCGCCTGGGGACGGCTCGGCTACCCGCGCCGCGCGCTGCGCCTGCACGAGAGCGCCCGCGCGATCACCGAACGGCACGGCGGCGAGGTCCCGTCGTCGCACGAGGACCTTCTCGCCCTCCCCGGCATCGGTTCCTACACCGCCGCGGCCGTCGCCAGTTTCGCGTTCGGGCAGCGGCACGCGGTCCTCGACACCAACGTGAGGCGCGTCCTGGCCCGCCTGCTGTCCGGCGACGAGTACCCGCCGAAGTCGCAGACGAAGGCGGAGGTGAAGCTCGCGGAGGACCTCCTCCCGCCCGATCCCCCGACCGCCGCCCGCTGGGCCGTCGCCGTCATGGAACTGGGCGCGCTCGTCTGCACCGCCCGCGCACCCCGCTGCGTCGACTGCCCGGTGTTCGACAAGTGCGCGTGGCAGCTGGCCGGCCGTCCCGCCTACGACGGTCCGCCGCGCCGAGGCCAGACGTACGCCGGCACCGACCGCCAATGCCGCGGACGCCTCCTCGCCGTCCTCCGGAACGCCGAAGGCCCCGTCGCGAAACCGGCCCTCGATGTCGTCTGGTCGGACGCCCCCCAACGCGAACGCGCCCTGGACGCCCTCATCGCGGACGGCCTGATCGACCCCCTCGAAGACGGCCGCTACGCCCTCCCCACCTGAATCCGCCGCATCACCGGAAGATCGGCTTTCCGATCACGGGACGGGGCGGCGGCTCATTCGGCGCGGAGGCGGGCCGGGGAGGCGGCACGGTCGAGGAGACGTCCCGACAGGGCCGTGACGGCGGCAGCGGCCGCCACCGCGAGAGCGACCATCAGCAGCGCCCGGCCGGCCATCCAGGCGACCAGCGTCAGGTCCGGCTCCCCGGACATGCCGGGCGCCATGCCGATCAGCACGGCCAGTGCGGCGATCGCGCACACCGGAGTCGCCGCGATGAGCGTCTGGCGCAGGGCCGACCGGCGCAGCGACGCCACCGGGGCTCCGATCGCGGCCAGCGCCGCCATCGAACGGGCGCCCTCCAGCAGCGTTTCGGCCCGGTGCACCACGAGCGCCGTGACCGCCACGAACAGGGCGAACAGCAGCGCCAGATAGACCAGGCCGAAGCTGACCAGCCAGAACCGCTCGATGGGCTCGCCGTTGGCGGTGGCGTTCCGGACCACGTCCCACTCGAAGACGCCGGTTCCCGTGCCGAAGGCGACGACCAGGCCGACGACGGCCATGGTGCGTCCCCCGGCGCGAGGATCGGCCTCCAGAGCACGCGCCGCCAGAAGCGTCTCGGGGGTACGGGCCCAGCGGCCGGCCAGGCGAGCCGATTCCAGCACCAGGCGGCTGGCCCCCGCCGGCACGCCGACGACGGTGATGACGGCGCCGAGGAAGAACAGCCGCACCCCGAACTCGCCCGCGCCGGAGATCCCGCTCACGACCATCAGCGACGTCCCGAGGACGAGCGGGAGCACCGTGAACGCGGACGGCCGGGGACGGGACGCACGCCGGGCGACGCTCAGCGGCGAGACGACGACGTGGCGGGACACCAGCAGGCTGACCGCCACCGCGGCGGCCACCACCAGGACCGGCACGAGCGGCACAGGCCACAGCGGGATCGCGTACCGCGCGGTATCGCCCACGCCGAGGGCGGCCATCGCCAGCCGCTGCCCGGACACGTAGGCGATGCCCCCGATGACCGCTCCGGCCGTGCCGACACGGACGGCCTCGACCACGCCGATCAGCCGGACCTCCCCCGGTGTGGCACCGGCCAGCCGCAGCGCCGCGAGCCGCCGCTCCTGGGTCGCCTGCGCGACCCGTCCGGCCTGATACAGCAGCGCCAGTACCGGGACGACGAGCAGTGCCAGCGCCAGCGCGGTGCCCGGACGCAGGCCCTCCTCGCTGACCAGGCCCGCCCACCGGGTGTGGGTCGTGCCCCGTATCAGGACCAGATTCACCGCGCCGAGCAGGAAGAACGTGGCCAGTGCGGCACCGCAGACCAGTAGCCGGCGCCGGCGCCGCTCCGGGCGGGACGTCCCGCGGGCCAGCATCGCGGCGACGGCGAACAGGACGCGCGTGGTCATCGGGTCACCGCCGGCACCTCGGCCACGGCGCCGTCACGGACCACGACCTCGCGGTCGGCGAAGGCCGCGATCCGGTTGTCATGGGTGACCAGGACCACGGTCGTGCCGCGCTCCCGGGCCGTCGCGAGCAGCAGACCGAGAACCGCCTCACCGGCGAGGCTGTCAAGCGCGCCGGTGGGCTCGTCGGCGAAGATCACCTTGGGGCCGTGGGCGAGCGCGCGGGCGAGGGCGACCCGCTGCGCCTGGCCGCCGGACAGGTCGCCCGGCCGCAGGGGGGCGCAGTCGTCCACGCCGAGGCGGCCCAGCCATTCCAGCGCGGCGGCGGACGCCTCCGCGCGGCCGAGCCCACCGAACATCAGCGAGACGGCCACGTTCTCCGCGGCGGTCAGCTCCGGCACCAGCCCGCCGAACTGGAAGACGATGCCGAACGTTTCGCGTCGCATGCGGGTCCGGGTGTCCTCGTCGAGTTCGTCGAGGCGGGTCTCGCCGTAGCGGACCTCCCCGTCGTCGGGGACGACGATTCCGGCCAGGCAGTGCAACAGCGTGCTCTTGCCCGAGCCGCTCGGACCGGAGACCGCCACGATCTCCCCGGCACCGATCGTCAGGGACGCGCCGCGCAACGCCCGCGTCCGGCCGAACGTCTTGCTGACATCCCGCGCTTGCAGCAGAGGGCTCATCGACTGATCTCCTCGGTCAGGTCGGCCAGGCGGTGCACGGCAAGCTCCATCCACCGCAGGTCGGCGTCCAGGTGGAACAGGGCGTAATCGGCGGCCAGGACGGCGGCGGCGGACGCGCCGGGCACCGTCTTGGCTCGGGTCAGCTCACGCATCCGCTCCAGGTGTGCGGCGCGCTGCCGATCCAGGCCGGCGCGCGCGTCCCCGCCGGCCACCAGCGCCATGACCACCCGGGCGAACAGGACGCTTCCGGCATAGGGCAGGGGCGGTTCCGCCTCGGCGAGCCACGCCCGCATCTTCTCGGCGCCCGTCGGGGTCAACTTGTACAGCGTGCGCTCGGGCCCACCCTCCTGGACGACCTCGGCGACGGCCACGAACCCGTCGCGTTCCAGCCGCTGAAGCGTCGAGTAGACCTGCCCGTAGGGCAACGGCTTGGCCCCCGGCAACCGCTCGTCGTGCTCACGCTTGAGCTCGTACCCGTGCTTCGGCCGCTCGGCGAGCAAGGCGAGCAGAATCTGCGGAGTCGACATGCCAGCAACTATACACTCAATACATACACTGAGTGAATAGCCCGCCAACTGAGCCCGGCAGCCGACTCGGAACGGCACGAAAACACCTGACAGAGCAGCAGACAACTCCCCAGACAACCCCACCGCGACGCGAGGCGACACGACACGAGGCGGCACGAAAACCGATTGGCGGAGCGGCGGACACCTACCCAGACGAGCCCAAGGCGGCACACCACGGCACGGCACGGGCCGCGACACGGCACGGGCCACGGCACGGCGTGGCGCTACGGCACGGCGTGGCGCTACGGCACGGCGTGGCGCTACGGCACGGCACGACGCTGGACAACACGGCATCGCGCGACGCCGGACGGCACGGCATCGCATGGCGCGGCACGCAACGGCGCAGCGCGGCACGACGCGCACGGCGCGGCACGACGCGCACGGCGCGGCACCGGGCGGCACGGCGCGAGGCGGCACGACGCGGGGGTCGGCACGACGCGGCGCGGCGCGGGACACGCGCGTGGCGTTACGGCGCGGCACGGCATTGCGCGGGCGCGGCGGCGCGGCGCGGTGCGGGGCAGCGCGGTGCGGTGCGGGCCGGCGTGGAGACTGGTTGGCGGAGCGGCGGATAGTTGCATGGACGTGGCCGGCGGCCGGGCGGGGGCGCCGTGAAAGGGCTGGCGGAGCGGCGGATAGTTGCATGGACGTGGCCGGTGGCTGGGCGGGGCGGCGTTAAAAATGGCTGGTGGGGCGGGGCGGCGGGACCGTAGCGTACGGCCGTGCGCGACTTGGTGAGCCTCCCCAAAACCCATCTGCACGTACACCTGGAGAGCACCGTTCGGTGGGCCACGCTCCGGGAGATCGGTGCCGCCAACGGCGTGAAGGTCCCGGACGAGGGTGTCCCTTTCGGTGACTTCGCCGCCTTCTTCGCACAGAACGACCTCGTCCGCGCCTGCCTGCGCCGACCCGGCGACTTCCGGAGGGTCGCCTACGAGTTCTGCGAGGACGAGGCCGCACAGGGCACTCGCTACGCCGAGGTGTCGTTCACGGCCGCCGGCCACGGGGAGCGCCTGGGCGACCTCGACATGCCGCTGGCGGCCGTCCTGGAGGGGCTGGAAGCCGGGCAGGATGCGTTCGGGATCGAATGCCGCGTCCTGCTCGACCACTCCCGCCGCCGCTCCGTCGAACGAGCATGGCGGACGCTCGACCTCGCGACCCGCCACGGCGGCGTGGTCTCGATCGGCCTCGCGGGCGACGAGGCGCACCCCGGCGACCCGTTCAACGACGTGTTCGCCGCCGCCCGCGACGCGGGTCTGCACGTCGTCCACCACGCGGGCGAGGGCGAGGGCCCGGCCAGCATCCGGCAGGCGCTCGGGCCCGGACGCACCGAGCGCCTCGGCCACGGCATCCGGATCCTGGACGACGCCGACCTGGTGGCCGAGGTACGGGAACGCGAAATCCCCCTCGAAGTGTGCCCGTCCTCCAACGTCGCCCTGGGCTTCACCGCCTCCCTCGACGACCACCCGCTGCCCCGCCTCCGCGACGCGGGCCTGATCGTGACCCTCAACACCGACATCCCCGCCCTAATCGGCACCCCGCTCGCCACCGAGTACGCCCGCGTCCGCGACGCCTTCGGCTACACCGACGCCGTCCTCGCCGACCTGGCCCACGCCGGCGTCACAGCCTCCTTCGCTTCCGCCGAAACCAAGACCCGCCTCCACCGGGAGATCCGAACCTGGCTGAGCCGACCTTCCTCACACCACCTCCCCGCTGATTGACCCCGCGTCCGCAGGACGAAGACACGCACGCTGGCAGGAACTCTGCCGCGCACGCCCTCCGGGGGGTCTGCCGCGCACGCCTTCCAGGGGTTCCGCCGCGCACGCCGGCCAGGGTCCTGCCGCGTACGCCCTCCAGGGGTTCTGCCACGCATGCCGTCCGAGGTCCTGCCGCGCACCCTCCGGGGGTCCTGCCTCGTACGCCATCCAGGGTTCTGCCTCACGCGCCATCCGGAGTTCTGCCGCTCCACGCGCTCCGGGGTTCTGCCGCGCACGCGCTCCAGGGTTCTGCCGCGTACGTCGTCTGGGGTTCTTCGAGGGGCCGGGGGCGGGTTCAGAGTTTGGTTAAGGGGGCGGCGCGGATTTCGCGGAGGAAGGGGTCGGTGTCGTCGTGCCATTGGGCCGGGGTGCGGACGACCGGGTGGACGGGCAGGCCCAGGCGGGCGGTCGCCTCCTGGGCGGTGTCGTGGGCGGTGGCGCGGTCGATTTCGCCGATGACGAGGACCTCCACGTCGGCGGGCTGGTCGCCGGGGAAGCCGTCGTGACAGGCGGCCCAGGCGCCGAACAGGTACACGGCTTGGACGGTCCGCAGGTGCCCGAACTCCTCCTCCACCACGGCCGCGGGGCCGAACGTCAGCGCCAGGAGGCGGGCGAGCGGCTCGTACATGGGGCTTTCGGTGTTGCGGGTCACCAGGCGGCCGGCCAGGGTGCGGCGCAGGATGAGGAGGTCGGCCCGTGCCAGCCGCTCCACCTCGCGCATCACGGACGCGAGGTCGACACGGAGCATCACGGCGAGGTCGAGCATCGACATTTCGCGCTTCGGGCCGAGCAGCAGGCGCGCCAGAAGTTCGCCCTGCAGGTGCGACCGGAAGATCGGGAGCCGGGCGGGCGCACGGGCCCGCACGTCCCGAAGAAACGCCCGCGTGACGTGCTCGCCCTCCGCTGGAGCGCGCAGCGCGCGTCGTTCGAACTCCGCCGCCGAACCGGCCATACTCGATCGCATGTTCGAATGCTACGAGACGGGTACGACGAACCGCGGTTGAAGCTCGTCCTGTGGATAACTCGGCGGCGATCGCGTCGCCGGTGCCGGGCATGCGGAAGGGCCCGCGCCGGACGAATCCGGTGCGGGCCCTTCCGAGGAACGTCAGTCCTTGTTGAAGTTGACCGCGCCCTCGATGGGCGGCGGGCTGTCGGGGACCGTGTCCGGCTTGGGGACGCCCTTGAAGGTGAACTTGGCGGTCTCCGCCGTGCCCTCCTTGTTCTCAAGGTCGAACCCGTCGGTGCCCACGATCACGATCTGGCCGGGCTTGAGCTCGCTGAACAGGATCTTCTCGGACAGGCTGTCCTCGATCTCCCGCTGGATCGTGCGGCGCAGCGGCCGGGCGCCCAGGACGGGGTCGTAGCCCTTCAGCGCCAGCAGGTCCTTGGCCTCCTGCCGCAGCTCGATGCCCATGTCGCGGTCCTTGAGCCGGTCGTCCACCTTGGCGATCATCAGGTCGACGATCTGGATGATCTCCTTCGGGGTGAGCTGGTGGAAGACCACCGTGTCGTCGACGCGGTTGAGGAACTCGGGACGGAAGTGCTGCTTGAGCTCCTCCGACACCTTCGCCTTCATCCGGTCGTACGAGCCCTGCTCGTCGTTCTGACGGGCGAAGCCCATCGACACGCCCTTGGAGATGTCCTTGGACCCCAGGTTCGTCGTCATGATGATGACGGTGTTCTTGAAGTCCACGACACGGCCCTGCGCGTCGGTGAGGCGGCCGTCCTCCAGGATCTGCAGCAGGGAGTTGAAGATGTCCTGGTGGGCCTTCTCGATCTCGTCGAACAACACGACCGAGAACGGCTTGCGGCGGACCTTCTCCGTCAGCTGGCCGCCCTCCTCGTACCCGACGTAGCCGGGCGGGGAGCCGAACAGCCGCGAGACGGTGTGCTTCTCCATGAACTCGGACATGTCGAGCTGGATCAGCGCGTCCTCGTCGCCGAACAGGAACTCCGCGAGCGTCTTGGACAGCTCGGTCTTACCGACGCCGGACGGGCCGGCGAAGATGAACGAGCCGCCGGGACGCTTGGGGTCCTTCAGGCCGGCGCGGGTACGCCGGATCGACTGCGAGAGCGCTCTTATGGCGTCCTCCTGGCCGATGACCCGCTTGTGGAGCTCGTCCTCCATGTTGAGGAGGCGGGTGCTCTCCTCCTCGGTCAGCTTGAAGACCGGGATGCCGGTGGCGGTGGCGAGGACCTCGGCGATCAGCTCGTCGGTGACCTCGGCGACGACGTCCATGTCGCCGGCCTTCCACTCCTTCTCCCGCTGCGCCTTCTGGCCGAGGAGCTGCTTCTCGCTGTCGCGCAGCGCGGCGGCCTTCTCGAAGTCCTGCGCGTCGATCGCGGACTCCTTGTCGCGCCGGACGTCGGCGATCTTCTCGTCGTACTCGCGCAGGTCCGGCGGGGCGGTCATCCGGCGGATGCGCATCCGCGAGCCGGCCTCGTCGATCAGGTCGATCGCCTTGTCGGGCAGGAACCGGTCGCTGATGTAGCGGTCGGCGAGCTGCGCCGCGGCCACCAGCGCGCTGTCGGTGATCGACACGCGGTGGTGCGCCTCGTAGCGGTCCCGCAGGCCCTTGAGGATCTCGATCGTGTGCGACAGCGACGGCTCGGCGACCTGGATCGGCTGGAACCGGCGCTCCAGCGCGGCGTCCTTCTCCAGGTGCTTGCGGTACTCGTCCAGGGTGGTGGCGCCGATGGTCTGCAACTCGCCGCGGGCCAGCATCGGCTTGAGGATGCTGGCGGCGTCGATCGCGCCCTCGGCGGCGCCCGCGCCGACGAGCGTGTGCAGCTCGTCGATGAACAGGATGATGTCGCCGCGGGTGCGGATCTCCTTCAGCACCTTCTTCAGGCGCTCTTCGAAGTCACCGCGGTACCGGGAGCCGGCGACCAGCGCACCCAGGTCGAGGGTGTAGAGCTGCTTGTCCTTCAGCGTCTCGGGCACCTCGCCCTTGACGATCTTCTGCGCGAGGCCCTCGACGACGGCGGTCTTGCCGACGCCGGGCTCGCCCACCAGGACGGGGTTGTTCTTGGTGCGGCGGGACAGCACCTGCATGACCCGCTCGATCTCCTTGTCCCGGCCGATGACCGGGTCGAGCTTGCCCTCACGCGCGGCCTGCGTCAGGTTGCGGCCGAACTGGTCCAGCACAAGGGAGGTGGACGGAGCCGACTCCGAGGGGCCGCCGGAGGCGGCCGGCTCCTTGCCCTGGTAGCCGTGCAGCAACTGGATGACCTGCTGGCGCACACGGTTCAGGTCGGCGCCGAGCTTCACCAGGACCTGGGCGGCGACGCCCTCGCCCTCACGGATCAACCCCAGCAGGATGTGCTCGGTGCCGATGTAGTTGTGGCCGAGCTGCAGCGCCTCGCGCAGCGACAGCTCAAGGACCTTCTTGGCACGCGGAGTGAACGGGATGTGGCCCGACGGCGCCTGCTGGCCCTGGCCAATGATCTCTTCGACCTGCTGGCGCACCGCTTCAAGACTGATCCCCAGGCTCTCCAGAGCCTTGGCGGCGACACCCTCACCCTCGTGGATCAGACCCAGGAGGATGTGCTCGGTGCCGATGTAGTTGTGGTTGAGCATCCTGGCTTCTTCCTGAGCCAGGACGACAACGCGCCGCGCGCGGTCGGTAAACCTCTCGAACATCTCGTCGCTCCTCACAGAGCGGTTGGGCAGAGTCCGGAACGTCCGGAACTGTCCTTCCGCATGCTAGCCCGCCCCGAGGAGGCCACCCGGTGCACTCCCACCAGGAGACGTTCCCCAGCTATGCGCTGTTCAGTCTCATCCAACTACCGCATCGGTGCGTCATGTTCCCGCTACGCCCCAAGCGAACGGGGGCTTTTCGCAGGTCGGTCAAGGCGCGGGCCGAGAGTGCCGAATGGGGATGGAGTTCCACCCCGCGCGGCCTGTGTACCTCCCGGCGTGCGCCGCCAACCGTGCGGCCGCTACGCCGAAAGCGAACGGCCCTGCGGAAGCGGACCGAGACGGACCGAGGGGGATCCCGGAAGAAGCGGATCCCGGAGAAGCGGACCGAGAGAAGCAGACAGGCGGAAGCGGACGGCGGAGGCGGATCGGCGCGCAGGACCGGCAGAAGGGGGCCCGCAGATGCGAACGGCCCGTCTCGCGAACGAAGACGGGCCGCCGACGGGTGAACCGGTCAGTTGGCCGCTTCGTACTGTTCGATCACGTGGGCCGGGATCCGGCCGCGCTCATTGACCTTGATGCCATTGTTCTTGGCCCAGGCGCGGATCTCAGCACTGCGCTCGCGGCTGGACGCGCCGCGCTGCCGGCGCCGGCGCGTGGAAGTTCCCGCCTTGCGCGACTTCTCCACGAACGGCTGAAGAGAATCCCGCAGCTTCGCTGCGTTGGCGCCACTCAGGTCGATCTCGTAGGAGGCGCCGTCGATCGAGAACGCTACGGTCTCGTCCGCCTCGCCACCGTCGAGGTCGTCGACGAGAAGCACTTGAACCTTCTGTGCCATGGGGACAGACCCTTTCGGCTTGAGCAAACTTCATTCGGTCGACAAAGATATACCGAGAACTCCGCCGATGACAATTCCGACGCGGCCCATGAACCGGTACTGGCGGCGAAGTCGGCTTCCTGCCGTGACCGGGCGTAATCAGCGCCGCCTGTTTCCGGCACGTGGCGGCGGCGCGGCGGGTACGGCGACCGCGGCGTGTGATTTTTTGCGCGGGTCGGCCGCCGGCGCGGTTTTCGGTCATGACCGGTGTCGCAGCGCACCGCGCTGACCTGGGAGGGGGCTCGCGCATTGGGCCGGGTTTGCGGACGTCCCGGCATTCCGGCGGACGAGCCGCCCGGGAGTGAGCCCGGGAGTAAAAGAGCCTGCGGCCGACCTTAACAGGCCGGGCACAGCGACACCGCGGCCGGCGATTAACCCTGACGTAACGGCACTAACCGCACCCGCGGCCCGGGAATGTGCCGGAGCCCACGTCCCCCGACTGCGATGATCACCGGCTTCACCGGCCGATGTGGATGAATAACGGCCGGTCGACCGGGAGCGAAATCTGTTGCCATGCCCCGTCCCCGGGAAGTCGACATCCGCGATCCCCGGGCCGGGACGGCCGGTAGTCGACCATCCCAAAATCGGGAGATTGCGGCACAATCTCACCGTCGGGTCCCACTTCTTGCAGCCCACGTCCGCGACCGCCGGACGCCCATGCCGCGCCGCCCATGGCCGGACGGGGCATGGGGAGCTAAAGGTCCGTTCGCGGCGAGACCGGATCTCATCCGGAGTAAGTCCACCGCCTAAGTGGCCGGCGCCTCAGGCGGAAGGGCAACGGCTCGGGAAGCACATCTCAAAGCGGAGGAGGCGTCCGGGACCAGACACATCCCGCGCCGATTCAGGCCCGTAACCGGAACGAGCTGGCATTCGCCGTCCGAGCGCGGGGCGTCCGAAACAGAGCGGGCATCTCCGCGTAAGCCCGCCCCGGACGCACGAACGCTCTCGGCCCGCCGGGACCGCGGGCCGAGAGCGCCGGGGATCAGTGACCCCGAGTACCGCCGAAGGCGCCTGAGAGAGCCTCAGGAGGCCGAAGAATCGGGAAGCGCACGATTTACCACGAGCGTCCCTGCGAGCCTGTCATGGAGGGCTTGGCGCCGCACACCCTCGTACAGCAGGCCCGCGTTCGCCACCCAGAAGACGCCCGCCAGTAGCCCGAGCACGGGAATCGGGCGTGCCGCGATCGGCAGCGAATAGACCGCGGCACGCAAAACGGCACGCAGAACGCCCAAACGGGCGCTCTCGCCACCGTTGCCGGTGGGGTCCTGTTCGCCCGGGACGGCCAGGACCACCTCTATGCCGGCCAGGCGCTTGCCGAGCGTCCGTCCCCACAGAGCGAGCTGGATCGACTCGTACAGCAGCATGAATCCGGCCACGACGGGCGGAGCGACGACGTCCACCGTGTGCCCGGACACCAGTTCCCGGACGACGACGATGACGGGCACGCCGACGATGAGCGTGTCGACGATGCGCGCCAGGAGTCGCTGCCCCGGCTCGGCGAGCGATGCCGCCATCGCGGCTTACTCCGCGTACTCGTCGTACTCGTGGTACTCGTGGTACTCGTCGTATCCGACCCGCTCATCGATGACGAGCGTGCCGGCGAAGCGGTCGTGCAGTGCCTGATGCAGCGGCTGGTCCCAGATCGCCCACAGGTAGGCCATCAGCGCACCCGCCCAGACGAGCACCATCCCGTACGCGGCGTAGTCCCACACCATCACCGCCAGGACGAGGAAGAAGAAAACGCCGATCTGGTACGCCACGTGAGTGATCCCAGAGCGCCATATGGCCTGCGTCATGGTCAGCGGTTGACCCGCAGGACGCGCCTGGACGATGCCCAGGCCCATGACCCGCTTGCCGAGCGTCCGTCCCGACATCGCCAGCTGGACGGCCTCGTAGAGGAACGGCAGCACTGACAGGACGCAGAAGAGGGTGAAGATGATGGGCCAGTTCCACACACCCCCCTCGTCCTCGGTGTCGCTGCCTGGCCTGCCCAGGCCGAACGCACCGATGGTCACCGGGAGGACGAGCGCGAACCCGAAGACCGCCACGAGCGCGTTGTCGATGAGCCGGGCGCCCGCCCGCCGCATGATGGGCGCCAGGGCCATTTCGCCGCCCTGGGCCCCGCCGTACTGGTCGTAGGACGCCTCGTACGTCTCGTTGTAGGCCGGCTCCTGGCCCCACTGCTGCGGGGGCTGCTGCGGTTGCTGGGGCTGCTGCCATTGCTGCTGCGCGGGCTGCTGTTGCCGGGGCTGTTGCTGCGGCTGCTGCGGTTGCTGCCACTGGGGACCTTGGTACGGGGGCGGCGGTCCGTAGGAACCCTGCCCCTGCGGCGGCTGGTGGCGCCGCCCGCGGTTGGGGGAATCGCTCATTGGGTCAGTCCTCCAGGCGAAGCAACATCCGGGTGTTGCCCAACGTATTGGGCTTGACCCGATCGAGGTTCAAGAACTCTGCCACGCCTTCGTCGTAAGAGCGGAGAAGCTCCTCGTACACCTCTGGCGCCACCGGAGTCCCAAGGATCTGCTGGAAGCCGTGGCGGGCGAAGAACTCCACTTCGAAGGTAAGACAGAACACCCTCCGTACGCCGAGTTCCCGTGCGGTCTCCAGGAGGCGGGTGACGATGCGGTGCCCGATTCCGCGTCCGCCGTACCCCTTGTCCACGGCGACGGAGCGGACCTCCGCCAGGTCCTCCCACATCACGTGCAGGGCCCCGCAGCCGATGACCGGTCCCGGCGCCCCGCGCCGGACGTCCTCGGCGACCCAGAACTCCTGGACGTCCTCGTACAGCTTCACCGTGGTCTTCTTCAGCATGCGTCGCCCCGACGCGGCGTACAGGTCGACCAGCCCGCTGATCTCCTGGACGTCGGCGGTACGGGCACGACGGATCACGACCTCCACAAACAGGCGAGATTATCGAACGCCGTTTCCTCCCCACCGGGCGGCCCGTGGCCACCTGCGATTTCGCTTGTTCTGGTTGGCATCCAATGCGGGTTCCGTTAGTGTCCTGCGCTGACGTCGGCCATCTGCAGGACTGAGGCCGAACCGCCGAGTCCCCGGGCCGCAACCAACGCCCCGAGGAGCCGGGGACCCACTTTCGGAGCGTCCGGGGGGATCGCCCCTCGTCCCGCACCGTGAGGGGTGAATCCGCTGGTCGGCACGGAATCGCTCCGTGCGAATCAGCGGACGGGCTGCTCCTGCCCCAACCCGTCAGCTAACTCGGTAGGCGGACGAGGAGAGGAGAATTCGTGGAGCCATTGCGCCCCGCTCCCTTTTCACCATCGGCGCGTTCACGCTCCCCGTACACGCCCCCGGGCCGGACCGCCCGATTCCGCGGCAGGGTCCGCCTCCGCGCCAGAGCGCTGACGGTCGCCGGCGCGCTCGTCGCCGTTTCGGTCGCCCCTCACGCCGTACCCGCGGCCCACGCCGATCCCGGGCCGTCCACGAAGGAACTGCGGTCCAAGGCCCTCAAGCTCGCCGACGAGCTGGAGAAGCTCACCGAGCAGTACAACGGCCTGAAGGTGAAGCTCGCGCAGTCCGAGCGCGCCGCCAAGGTCGCCGCCGGCAATGCCGAGCGCCAGCAGAAGTCGCTGCAGATCGTCCGCGAGAAGGTCAGCACCCTGGCCGCCACCAGCTACATGCAGGGCGGCACCGACCCGGCGGTCTCGTTCATCGCCTCCCAGGACCCGCAGGCCGTCCTCGACCAGGCCGCCACCCTCCACTACTTCGCCAAGCAGGACAGCACCAGGGTCCTCGGGCTGATGCAGGCCATGCAGGCCGCCCAGCGCGCCCGCAAGTCCGCCGAGGCCCGCGCCAAGCAGGTCAAGGAGCTGCGGGCGCAGCTCGAATCGCAGCGCAAGAAGGTCACCGATACCTACGAGAAGGTCCGCGGCAAGCTCGTCGAGAAGGACCCTACGCAGCTCGCCAAGCTCCCCGTCATCGGCACCGGCAAGGCCGCGCAGGCGCTGCGGCACGCGATGAGCAAAATCGGCCGCCCGTACGTGTGGGGCGCCTCCGGGCCGAGCAGCTTCGACTGTTCCGGCCTGACGATGTGGGCCTACAAGCAGGTCGGCATCAACCTGCCGCACTACACCGGCAGCCAGTGGAACGCGGGCACCCACGTGTCGCGGAGCCAGCTCCAGCCGGGCGACCTCGTGTTCTTCTACTCCGACCTCCACCACATGGGCATCTACGTCGGTGCCGGCAAGATGCTGCACGCACCTCGCACCGGTGACGTCGTGAGGATCGCCCCGATGGCCGGACGCCCCTACGCGGGCGCCGTCCGAGTCGCCTGACCCCGGTCCCCTGCTGTATCCATCCGCGCCGTCTTCATCCGCCCGTGTGGGCGGGCTGAAGGAATCCGCGGGCGGGCTTCTGAACACCGTCCGCGGCGACGCCCCCTGCCAGGGACCTACCTGTCAGGACGCCGGCGCCGCCGCTGCGGGGTCGGACGGGGTTCGGATGTGTTCGCCACCTGGATTCCTGGTGACGCTCGCCGTCCCCTGGCGAGCGTCGGGGGGTGATTCGGCTAGATGAGCTGCCTTCGGGCCGCCCACACCACGGCCTCGATAGGGGTGTTGACCTCCAGCCGGTCGCAGATCGTCCGCAACCGGCGCCGCAAGGTCCGTGCGCTCAGTTCCAGCTTGCGTGCCGCCACATCGGCGGTGACACCACTGGCGATCTGGGCGAGCAGCCGGATCTCCTCCTCGCTCAGCCCGAAATCGTCGGTGCCACGACGTGCGAGTGTGGCTGTTTCCACTCCGTCCTCCCTCGTCCGTGGTGATGACCGCGGGGATGCAGCCGTCCGCTGCACAGGCACGGGTTGGGCCTCGATCTGTACGCGCGTTGGGTTGCCGGGTCCGGAGCCTTCCGGACTTAGATCATCGGGTTCCTTTGCTGTCTCACGAGCTTGGCCGGAGGTGGCCGCCTGGCCGATTGCGGGGTCGTTCGGGGGAACTCCGGGTGACGATTCACTCGTTGGCCAGCCGAGGGGGACGGGATGAGATCGCCAGCCATCCGCACCCGCCCCTTCTCGTTGGACTCGCCAGATCCCGTCGCGGACGAAGATCGTGAATCGTTTCAAGCTACGCTTCGGCTCGGAACGCTAGGCGGCCGGATCCGGCCCGTCAAGCGCCGGTTCAGTGCATTGCGTGCCCAGATGGTCGCAATGCGTGACAGATCATTTGCCGGCATGCACTGCAAAACGCCACTACCTGGGGAAACACCCCCGGAGCGGGACGAGGAGCGAGTTGGCACAGACCAGTATTCGTGAGGTCGCGAGGCGTGCTGGAGTCTCAGTTGGGACCGTTTCGAATGTCCTAAACCGGCCAGACCTCGTGGCCGAAGCCACCCGTAATCGTGTCCGCGCCGCGATCGAGGAGCTCGGATTCGTCCGCAACGAGTCCGCGCGGCGGCTCCGCCGGGGCCCCGAACGCACCGCGGGCGAGTTCGGCGACGAGCCGCGCCGCGCGTTCGGAGTCGTCGTCGAGGACCTCACCAACCCGTACGCGACCGACGTCGCGCGGGGAGCCGAGGCCGCCCTCAACGCGGCCGGCCACGACGCCCTCTGGCTGTCCAGTGACTACTCCGCCGCCAAGGAGCGGCGCTCACTGGAACTCCTGGAGGATCAGCGCGCCGCCGGCGTCCTGATCATCCCCGTCGGGCTCGGCGCCCGCGACACCTCCCGGCTCCGCGCGGCCGGGATGAGCGTGGTGCTGATCGACCGGAACGCGTCCGACGTCTGCTCCGCACAGGTCGACCACGTCGCCGGCGGTGAGATCGCCGCCGCGCACCTGCTCGGCATCGGCCGCGAGCGGATCGCCTTCGTCACCGGCGTCCGCGAGCCGCAGCCCTGCGTCGAACGCCGCGACGGCGCCGCCCGCACGATCGTGGAGGCGGGGTTCGCGAAGCCCGCGACCCTGATCCAGGACGCGCTGAGCCCCACCGAGGGCCAGGCCGCCGCGCACCAGATCATGGCGATGTCACCGCGTCCCGACGGCGTCTTCTGCGCCAACGACCTGCTGGCCATCGGCCTGATCAACGAGTTCGGCCGGCTCGGCGTCCGCGTCCCCGACGACATCGCCGTGATCGGCTACGACGACATCGAGCTCGCCGCGAGCGCCGCCGTCCCGCTGACCACCATCCGGCAGCCCCGCCGCGAGCTCGGCTGGGAGGCCGCCGAACTCGCCCTGGCCGAAATCCGCGAGGGCAAGTCGCACCAGCACCGCCAGGTGGTGCTCCGGCCCGACCTGGTGATCCGGGAAAGCGCTTAGCGGCCCGCGTCCCGCGGGCGCGGGCCGCCCGGCCTCCCGGTCACTGTTCGGGCTTGACCAGCGGGAACAGGATCGTCTCGCGGATCCCCTTGCCGGTGAACGCCATGATCATGCGGTCGATGCCGGCGCCCATCCCGCCCGTGGGCGGCATCGCGTACTCCAGGGCGCGCAGGAAGTCCTCGTCCAGCTGCATGGCCTCGGGGTCGCCGCCCGCGGCGAGCAGCGACTGCTCGGTGAGGCGGCGGCGCTGCTCGATCGGGTCGACGAGCTCGGAGTAGGCGGTGCCCAGCTCCGTCCCGAACCCGATGAGGTCCCACTTCTCGGTGAGGAGGGGCTCCTCGCGGTGCTGGCGCGTCAGCGGCGACGTCTCGACCGGGTAGTCCATGACGAACGTGGGCTGGACGAGGGTGTGCTCGATCAGCTCCTCGAACAGCTCCTGGACGAGCTTGCCCTGCCCCCACTTGGGGTCCCAGGAGATGCCACGGGCGTCCGCGAGCTTACGGACGTCCTCGATGGGCGTGTGCGGGGTGATCTCCTCGCCGAGCGCCTCCGAGACCGAGCCGTACAGCGTGATCCGCGGCCACTCCGCCAGGCCGAGGTCGACCTCGACGCCGTCGTGGACGACCACGGTGGTGCCGAGGGCGGCGACGACCGCCTTCTGGTACATCCGCTGGGTCAGGTCGGCCATGTCGTTGTAGTCGAGGTACGTCCCGTAGGCCTCCAGCATCGTGAACTCCGGGTTGTGCGTGGAGTCCGCGCCCTCGTTCCGGAAGTTCCGGTTGACCTCGAAGACCTTCTCGATGCCGCCGACGACGAGCCGCTTCAGGTACAGCTCGATCGCGATGCGCAGGTAGAGGTCCATGTCGTAGGCGTTGATGTGCGTCTTGAACGGACGCGCCGCCGCGCCGCCGTGGATCGGCTGCAGCATCGGCGTCTCGACCTCGAGGTAGCCCTCGTCGTGCCAGAAGTCCCGCACCGCGCGGACGGTGGCGCTGCGGAGCCGCGCCATCTTCCGGGCCTCGTCGTTGACGATGAGGTCGACGTAGCGCTGCCGGACCCGCGCCTCCGGGTCGGTCAGCCCGGCATGCTTCTCCGGCAGCGGGCGCAGGCACTTCGACGTGATCGCGAACCGGTCCGCCATGATCGACAGCTCGCCGCGGCGAGACGTGATGACCTCGCCCTCGACGCCGACGTGGTCGCCGAGGTCGACCTCGCGCTTCCAGAAGTCGAGCTGCTCCTGCCCGACCTTCGCCAGCGACAGCATGATCTGGATGTCGCCGGAGCCGTCCCGGACGGTGGCGAAGCACAGCTTCCCGGTGTTGCGGACCAGCATGACGCGTCCGGTGACGCCGACCTTGTCGCCCGTCTCGGTGCCCGGCTCCAGGTCCGGGTATTTCTCGCGGATCTCGTCGATCGTCGCCGTCCGCGGAAAGGTCACCGGGTAGGGGTCGACTCCGCTTTCGCGGAGCCGGTCGAGCTTCTCCCGGCGCACGCGCATCTGCTCCGGAAGCTCGTCGAAGATCTCGTCAGTCACGTCCAAAGGCTATCCAGCCCGCACGATGACCCGCGAACGCATTCGCCAGGCCGCCGCGTGACCGGCGCAAGGGCCCCGGTCCGGCTACGGCGTGTTGCGCTCGTAGATGAGCCGGAGGCCGATGAGGGTGAGCCACGGCTCGAACACGTCTATGCAGCGGGACTCTTCCAGGACGAGGGGCGCGAGACCGCCGGTGGCGATGATCGTGACCTCCTCGGGGTCCTCGGCGAGTTCTTCGGACATGCGCTCGACGATGCCGTCCACCTGGCCGGCGAAGCCGAAGATTATTCCGGACTGCAGCGCCTCGACGGTGTTCTTGGCGATCACGTTGCGCGGCCTGACCAGCTCGATCTTGTGGAGCTGGGCACCGCGCGACGACAGTGCGTCTATGGAGATCTCTATGCCGGGGGCGATCGCGCCGCCCACGTACTCGCCCTTGGCTGAGACGGCGTCGAACGTGGTGGCGGTGCCGAAGTCGACGACGATCGCGGGACCGCCGTGGGTGTGCACGGCGGCGAGCGCGTTCACGATGCGGTCGGCGCCGACCTCCTTCGGGTTGTCCATCCGGACGGGGACGCCGGTCTTGACGCCCGGCTCCACGATCACCGCGGACACGTCGCCGTAGTAGCGGCGGCACATCTCCCGCATCTCGTGCAGGACGGACGGGACCGTGGAGCACAGCGCGATGCCGCTGATGTCGGTCTCGGCCAGCAGCGGGCTCTGCTGGACGAGGCCCTGCAGGACCACCGCGATCTCGTCGGCCGTACGCCGCGGATCGGTGTTGATCCTCCAGTGCTCGATCACCTCGTCGCCCTCGAAGAGGCCGAGGACGGTCTGGGTGTTACCGACGTCGATCGTGAGCAGCATCAGGTCCCCGCTGGTCAGGTGAAGTCAAGGCCGATGTCGAAGACGCGGGCCGAGTGCGTCAACGCGCCGACGGCAAGGTAGTCCACCCCGGTCACGGCGACGTCTCGAGCCCGCTCCAGGGTAAGGCCACCGCTCGCTTCGAGTTCCGCCCGCCCCGCGACGAGCCGCACCGCCTCGGCCATCTCGGCGTCGGTCATGTTGTCGAGCAGGATGCTCGTGGCGCCCACCGCGAGGGCCTCCTCGACCTGCGCGAGGGTGTCGCACTCCACCTGGACGTGCAGGGACGGGTACACGGCGCGGATGGCCTCGAACGCCTTGGTGACGCTTCCGGCGGCCGCGACGTGGTTGTCCTTGATGAGCGCGGCGTCGTACAGGCCCATCCGGTGGTTGACGCCGCCGCCGCAGTGCACGGCGTACTTCTGCAGGGCGCGCAGGCCGGGCAGGGTCTTGCGGGTGTCGCGGACCTTGGCCTTGGTGCCGGCCATCGCGTCCGTCCACCTCCGCGTCGCCGTGGCGATGCCGGACAGGTGGGTGAGCAGGTTCAGGGCGGTCCGTTCTGCGCGCAGCACGGCTCTGGTCTGCCCGCCGACCGAGATGAGGACCTGCCCGGGGGCGACATGGTCCCCGTCCTCCACCCTCGCCTCGTACTCCACGTCCACGACCTCGAAGACGACACAGGCGACCGGGACGCCTGCGACGACACCGTCCTCCCGTGCGGTGAGGTTCCCGGCCGCGGTCTCGTCCGGCGCGAAGATCGGCATGCTGGTGACGTCGACCTCGCCGTCCTCCGCGAGCGCCGTCCGGACGAGGTTTTCCACAGTCTGTGGATCGAGCCCCGCGTCACTCAGCTTCTGCGACAGTTCCGGTGTCATGAGCGCTTTCCTTCCAGAGGTTCGTAGCCGGTCGTCAGGGCGTTCCCCACCAGCCGCGTCACAAGATGACCGCGCCACGCGCCGTCCACGCGCTCGGGGAAGTCCTCACGCCAGTGGGACCCGCGCGTCTCCTCCCGCCGCCGCGCCGCCGCCACGATCGCGGACGCGACGGTGTGCAGGTTGGTGGCCTCCCACGCCTCCACACCCGGCTCCGCGCCCTCCCCGGGCAACCCGGCCAGTTCGCGGGCGGCGGTCTCCAGCCCCTCCGCCCTACGCAGCACACCCGCGTACGACGTCATGATCCGCTGAATCTCCTCACGCCCCGCCGCCCCGAGCAGCCCGGAGCCGCCCGGCATGCCCGCGCCCTCTCCCCCGCCGTCGCCCACCGCGTCGGTTTGGAGGGCCGTGGCTATCCGGTCGGCGAACACCAGGCCCTCCAGGAGGGAGTTGGACGCCAGGCGGTTCGCGCCGTGGACACCGGTGCAGGCGACCTCGCCGCACGCGTACAGGCCGGGGACGGACGTGCGGCCGTGCAAGTCCGTGCGGACGCCTCCACTCGCGTAGTGCGCGGCAGGGACGACGGGGATCGGCTCGGTCACCGGGTCGATGCCGTGGTGCCTGCAGGCGGCCAGGATGGTCGGGAAACGGTGCTCCCATGTCGCCGCGCCGAGGTGCCGGCCGTCCAGCAGCATGTGGGACGTGCCCGTCTCGCGCATCCGGTTCATGATTCCTTTGGCGACGACATCGCGCGGCGCGAGTTCGGCGAGTTCGTGGAGTCCGGCCATGAAGCGGTCGCCGTCGTGGTCGACGAGGTGGGCGCCCTCACCGCGGACGGCCTCGGAGATCAGCGGCTGCTGGCCGCGCGCGCCGTCGCCGAGCCAGAACACGGTCGGATGGAACTGGACGAACTCCAGGTCGGTGACCTCGGCACCGGCGCGCAGCGCGAGCGCGACGCCGTCACCGGTCGAGACCTCGGGGTTGGTCGTGGCGGAGAACACCTGGCCGAGCCCGCCGGTCGCGAGCACGACCGCGCGGGCCCGGACGGCGCCGACGCCGCCGGGCTGGCCCTCGCCCATGACGTGCAGGGTGATCCCGGCCGCGCGTCCGGCGGCGTCCTTCAGCAGGTCGAGGACCAGCGCGTGCTCGATGACCTCGACACCGGAGTCCTTGAGCGCGGCGAGAAGGGCGCGGCTGATCTCCGCCCCCGTGGCGTCCCCGCCCGCGTGGGCGATGCGGCGGCGGTGGTGGCCGCCCTCGCGGGTCAGCGCGATGTCCCCGCCGGCGCGGTCGAACGCGGCGCCGAGGTCGATGAGGCCGCGGACGGCGTCCGGCCCTTCGGTGACCAGGGCCCGGACGGCGTCCTCGTCGCACAGCCCGACACCGGCGGTGAGCGTGTCGGCGAGGTGCTCTTCGGGGGTGTCGTCGGGGGCGAGCGCGGCGGCGATCCCGCCCTGCGCCCAGCGCGTGGAACCCGCGTCCAGGAGAGCTTTGGTGACGAGCAGCACCCGCCCGCGGGGACGGCAGCGCAGCGCGGTGACCAGGCCGGCGATGCCGGAGCCGATGACGACGACGTCGGTCTCGGTGCTCCAGCCGGGGGCGGGGGCGTACAGAACGGAAGGGATCACGGACCCTCCTCGGGATCGGTTCTCGTCATTATGACCCTAATCCCGCTCCGCTCAGCCGCCCGCCCCCGCACAGTGGCCGTTATCACCCGCCCGAACCGCCCACCCGCACACCCGCACACCCGCCTCAGCACCGCACGAGCCCAGGGCGGACAGCGGCCGGTGGGCAACGTGGCAGGTCACGGCAGGTGGAGGCGGGCGTGCGGGGGTCCGGAGGCCTCACCGTCTACGGCGGGCCGGTGCCGCCGTCCCGGGCGTTCGCCCACCCGTGGTCGGGCGTCTTGAAGAGTCCTCTAGGGGTGGACGAGGTCGCCGCGGGTCGTGCCGGCGCCGGGGACGGGCTCGGCGGGGTCGGAGCCCAGGGAGATGATCTTGTTGGACCGGTCGACGTGCACGACGCGGGGGACGAACTCGCGGGCCTCGGCATCGCTGAGCTGGGCGTAGCTGATGATGATCACCAGGTCGCCGGGGGCCACGAGGCGGGCGGCGGCGCCGTTGATGCCGATCACGCCGGAGCCGCGCTCGCCCGCGATCAGGTACGTCTCCAGCCGGGCGCCGTTGTCGATGTCGACGACGGAGACCTGCTCGCCGGGGAGGAGGTCGGCGGCGTCCATCAGGTCCTGGTCGATGGTCAGCGATCCGACATAGTGCAGGTCGGCCTGCGTCACGGTCGCGCGGTGGATCTTGGACTTGAACATCGTCCGGAACATCAGTGCTCCTTGCCGAGCTGGAGGGAAACGTTGTCGATCAGGTGCGTGGTGCCGACGCGGCCCGCGACGGCGAGGACGGCGGGGCCGGTGCGGGGGCCCGTGATCGTGGTGAAGGTGCCGGGGTCGACGAGGACCAGGTAGTCGAGGACGAGGGGCGGGTCGGCGGTCGCTGCCTTGTCCAGGACGGCGTTCGCGGCGCCGATCACGGCCTCGGGTCCCTCGGCGGCGGCGTCCGCCCCGGCCCGGAGGGCACGCGAGAGGGCCGCGGCGGTGTGGCGTTCGGACGCGGAGAGGTAGCGGTTGCGGCTGGAGAGGGCCAGGCCGTCGGGTTCCCGGACGGTCGGGCCGCCCGCGACCCGCACGGGGACGTTCAGGTCGGCGACCATGCGGCGGATCATCGCGAGCTGCTGAGCGTCCTTCTCCCCGAAGATCGCCACGTCGGGCCGGACGAGGTTGAGCAGCTTCAGCACGACGGTGAGCATCCCGTCGAAGTGGCCGGGACGCGCGGCGCCCTCGACGATCTCGCCCATCGGCCCCGACTTGATCGTGACCTGCGGCTCGCCCGGATACATGACGTCCCGGGTGGGGGCGAACACGAGGTCCACGCCTTCCGCGGCGCATGCTTCGAGGTCGGTGTCGAACGTCCGGGGGTAGCGGTCGAAGTCCTCGCCGGGCGCGAACTGGAGGGGGTTGACGAAGATGCTGACCGCCGCGGCGTCCGCGCTGCGGCGGGCCTGCCGGATCAGGGAGCGGTGGCCTTCGTGCAGCGCTCCCATGGTCGGGACGAGCGCCAGCGTCCCTTTGATCCCGGAGCGGGCCTCGGCCAGCTCCTCGCGTGTACGCGCGATGACCGGGGTCACGACATGCCCTTCGATTCGCTCGGTCCGCCCCGGCCGCCCACGTCGTGAAGCCGTGGCCTGTACGGGCTATGAGGGCACGTGCTGGGTGGATGGGGGGGCGCGGGGTGGCGGGTGAGCGCCGGGTCGGCAGGCCGCACTGTTGTCTCCCTGGTCAATCGGCCAGTGCTTCGAGGAGGCGTTCGGCGTCCTCGGGCTTGAGCATTCCGGCGGCGAGGGCCCGGTCGGCGGTGAGGCGGGCCAGCGCGACGTAGGCGCGGCGGCTCTCCGGCGACACCTTCGCCAGTTCGTCGATGTGGCCGGACACGGTTCCGGCGTCGCCGCGGGCGACGGGGCCGGTGAGGCCGTCGATGCCGAGGCGCAGCCCGTTGTCGAGGGCGGCGCCGAGCAGCGGGCCGAGCATCCGGCCGGGTTCGGCGACGCCGGCGGCGTGCAGCAGGTCCATCGCCTCGACGACCAGCGTGACCAGGTGGTTCGCGCCGCCGGCGAGCGCCGCGTGGTACAGCGGGCGGCGTTCCTCGGTGATCCAGACGGGTTCGCCGCCCATCTCCAGGACGAGCGCCTCGGCGACGGGGCGCAGCGGCTCGGGCGAGGTGACGCCGAACGAGATGCCGGTGAGGCGGTTCACGTCGTCCGGACGTCCGGTGAACGTCATGACCGGGTGCAGGGCGAGCGGGAGGGCGCCGGCGCGGGTGAGGGGGTCGAGGACGGCGGTGCCGTAGCGCCCGCTGGTGTGCATGATCAGCTTGCCGGTGACGGGGACGCCCGCGGAGACCAGGCCGGTCGCCAGTTCGGGCAGCTCATCGTCCGGGACGGTCAGCAGCACCAGGTCGGCGGCCGTGACGACGTCCGGCGGCGGTGCGACGTCCGCGCCGGGGAGGCGTTCCTCGACGCGCGACCGCGACCGCTCGGACACGGCGGTCGCGGCGACCACGCGGTGGCCCGCGCGGGACAGCGCGACGCCGAGCGCCGTGCCGACGCGGCCGGCGCCGACGACGCCGACCGCGAGCCGTGCGGGCCGGTCCTCCGGGGTCTCTCCACCGGCGACCGGCCCGTTTCCGGGCGCGGCGGAGGAAGGCGTGACGTGAGGGTCCATCGGTTCGTTCCAGTCCTCAGAGGTACCGGACGCGAAACAGGGTACCCGCGGGTCCAGGTCACGCGCTCCGGTGGGTGACGATCGCCACCCCGGGTCCCCATTCAGTCATGGGCGAGGGACTCCACGATGGACGTCTTGGCGGCGCGCCGCGCGGGCATCACCGCGGCGGCCGTCCCGGCGGCGCCGGCGAGGAGGACGAAACCGGTCACCTGCAGGTACGGCAGTGCGAACAGCGAGTCGTCGGCCATCGCGTTCGTCGCGGCCCACCCGAACGCGACCCCGAGCACGACCCCCGTGAACGCGCCGATCACGGCCATGACCAGGGCCTCGACGGACAGCATCCGGCGGAGCTGGCGTTTGGTGAGGCCGAGGGCGCGCAGCAGCGCCGACTCCCGGGTCCGTTCCACGACCGAGAGGGTGAGGGTGTTCGCGATGCCGAACAGCGCGATGACGATCGCGAGGCCGAGCAGCCCGGCGAAGATCATGAGGATCATGTCGATCGACTCGGTCATCGCCTCCTTGAACTCCGCGGCGGACGTCACCTTGGCTGCCGGGTAGGGCTGCGCCGCGTCCTCGACGGCTCTGCGGGCCGCGGCGGCGGGAACGTCGTCATGGGTCTTGATGTGGAGCGCCGAAGGGTCCACGGCGCCGAAGTACCGGGTGAAGTCGGCTTCCGGGACGATGACCCCCGCGAGCTGCGCCCCCAGGCCGTACACGGCGGTGATCTTCACGGGGACGGTGCCGTGCGGGGTCTCGACCCGGATGGTCCGCCCGATGCCGTAGCCCGGCTGCTCGGCGATCGTCTCGTCCACCATCGCGGTCCCCGGTTCGAGGGCCGCGTCGAGCGTGCCCTCCTTCATCTCGGGCTTCACGATCGTGCCGAGCGCCGACGCGGTGACGGCGGCGACCCGCTCCTCCTCCCCGCCGATCTTCGTCTCCTGCCGGCGGGTCTCGACGACCGAGGCGATCTCGGGACGGCCGCGCAGCGCCTCCGCGAGCGCCCGCGGAACGCGTCCGTCCGCGTTCTGCGTCTGGATCTGGAACTCGGCGGGGAACTGCTCCTCCAGTTTGTCCGCCGCGGTCGCCTTGCCGCTCGCCGCGATCACCGCGAACAGGCTCATCAGCCCCACGCCGACGGTCAGCGCGATCGTCGTGGTCGCGGTGCGGCGCGGGGCGCGCTGCGCGTTCGCGACCGCGAGCCGGCCGGGGACGCCGCCGAGCCGCGCCGGGACCGCGCCCGCGAGCCGCCCCAGCGGCCGGACGAGCGCCGGCATCGCCGCGATCACCGCGAGGAAGAACACGCCGCCGGCGAGCGCGACCACGTACATCGCGGCCTCGCCCTTGTCCATGGCGAGCGAGCCGAGCCCGCCGATGGCCAGGCCCGCGGCGCCGAGCAGGACGGCGATCGCCGTGCGCGGCCCGCCGAGGCGGAACCGCCCGCTGCCCGGCTCCAGGTCGGAGCGCAGCGCGGCGACGGGTGCGACGCGGGTCGCGGCGCGGGCCGGCAGCAGCGCGGACAGGACCGTCACGACGATGCCGACCGCAAGGCCGACCACGATCGTCCGCACCGTGAGGGACGGCGCGACGACGTCCACGCCGAAGTCCAGCCTGCTGATCGCGACGAGCACGCCCTCGCCGAGGCCGACGCCGACGGCGAGGCCGAGCAGCGAGCCGGCGAGGCCGACCACCGCGGACTCGGCGACCACGCCGCCGAACACCTGCCGGCGGGTCGCGCCGACGCAGCGCAGCAGCGCCATCTCCCGCATCCGCTGCGCGATCAGGATCGAGAACGTGTTGTAGATGACCAGGGCGGACACCAGCATCGCCACCAGCCCGAAGATCAGCAGCCCGGTGCGGATGATCTCGGTGTCGGCGCCCGCCGCCTTCGCCAGCCGCGCGCCGAGTTCCGCGCCGGTGTAGACCTTGTTGGACGGGCCGGCGGCGGCCTCGATCGCCATGCGTTCGCCGCCCGCGACGTCGATCTCGCGGTAGGTCTTCTCGCCGGTCATCATGATCGTGGTCGGAGTGTCGAAGCCCACTGCGCCCAGGAAGTTGGCGTCCTCGTCGATGCCGAAGTCGACCACCCCGACGACGTTGAACCGGTGCTGCCTGTTGTCGTTGTCCAGGATCGTGACCGTGTCACCGACGGTGAAGCCCTCCCGCTTGGCCACATCACTGTCGAGGACGGTCTCGCCTCCACCGGACGGGGTTCGTCCCTTGTCGACGTCATAGCGCAGCAGCGGCCCGGACGGGACCGACATCCCGACCGTGGGGAAGTCGCCGACCGCCTTACCGTCCTTGCCGACGAGGGCGGCGTCGCCCTTCACCATGCCGTGCACGTCGGTCACACCGGGCAGCGCGCGAACCTTCCGGAACGTGTCGGCGGAGATGCCCTTCTCGGGGTCGTCGCTCTTCGGCACCACCGCGAAATCCACCTTGTCGGCGGACTTCGCGAACGTCTTCGCGACGCCCTTGTCCATCGTGTCCGTCAGCACGAACGTGCCGGAGATGAACCCGACGCCGAGGGTGATGGCCACCGCCGTCAGCAGCAGCCGCAGCTTGTGGGCGCGAAGGCCCGCCAGGGTCGTCCTCAGCATCACGCCTCCAGGCTCTTGAGCCGGTCGAGGACGGCGGCGGGCGTCGGCTGGACGATCTCGGACACGATCTCGCCGTCCCGCAGGAACACGACCCGGTCGGCGTACGAGGCGGCCACCGGGTCGTGGGTGACCATCACGACCGTCTGGCCCATCTCCCGGACCGACGAGCGCAGGAACCCGAGGATCTCGGCGCCCGCCCGGGAGTCGACGTTGCCGGTCGGCTCGTCCGCGAAGATCACCTCGGGGCGGGCGACGATCGCGCGGGCGCACGCCACCCGCTGCTGCTGGCCGCCCGAAAGCTCGTTCGGGCGGTGCCCCAGCCGGTCGCGCAGCCCCAGGACGTCGACGACCCGGTCGAACCACGCACGGTCCGGCTTGCGGCCCGCCAGTTCCATGGGGAGCAGGATGTTCTGCTCGGCGGTGAGCGTCGGCAGCAGGTTGAACGCCTGGAACACGAACCCGACACGGTCACGCCGCAGCAGCGTCAGCTGCCGGTCCCCCATCCCGGTGATCTCGGCTTCGCCGAGGGCGATCCGGCCGCCGGTGACGGTGTCCAGCCCGGCCAGGCAGTGCATCAGCGTGGACTTCCCGGACCCGGACGGCCCCATGATCGCGGTGAACGCGCCCCGGGCGAAGCCGGCGCTGACCCCGCGCAACGCGTGCACGGCCGCGTCACCGGACCCGTACACCTTCGACACGTCCTCGGCCGTCACGGCCGGCGGTGCTGCGGCGGCGGGGGTTCCTCCGGGCGGATCGGCGAACGTGCTGGTCACGATGACTCCTTCATGGTCCGGACTGATCGGGGACCACGCTAGGAATCCGCGCCGCGCCTGCCATCGGCCCAGCGGCCACGCTCGCGTCAGCCTCCCGGCTACCCGGAGGCTCCCCGTACGACCTGAGTCGTACGAACCCGTCCCCCCACGCACGGACCCACCCCACGCACGGACCCACCCCACGCACGCACCACCGCACGCACGGGCCACCGCACGCACGGACCACCGCACCGCGAACCGCCGCGTGCCTTGCGGGCGCGACGCGAAAGCGCCGGAGACCCTCCCGGGTTTCCGGCGCTTAGGCGTTGGACGGATGTCCGTCCGTGGTGAATCAGTGCCCGTATTCGACCTCGGCGCCGCCCTTGCACTTCGCGCCCGCGATGCCGATGACGGCGACGGCGTTCCCGCAGACGTTGATCGGGACGGAGATGGGCACGATGACCTGGTTCCCGCCCAGGATCGACCCCTTACCGCTGGTCTCGTTGTCGGAGAACCAGCCGTCGCCACCGCCGTGGCCTCCGTGGCCGCCGTGGCCTCCGAAGGTGGCGGCGTGCGCGGGTGCGGCGCCGAGGGCCGAGGCGGCGACGGCGAAGCTGAGAACGCCGGTCGCGGCAAGCTTCTTGATCACGAAAGTCCTCCCGTACGTGGGGCTTAGCAGGCCCGATCTGACAACTGCCGACGTCGCCCACGAAGACGGCGTCGCGTACGGTAGTTACCCAGCTACTCTCAGGTAGATCAACGCTAAACCCCATGGTGAAGGCAAGAAGTCACCATAGAGTAATCATGCTGTTACAGCGAGTCGCCATTTTGGCCGCTTTTGACCAGACCTGTCTCGTAGGCGAAAACGACGGCCTGCACCCGGTCCCGAAGACCCAACTTCATAAGAATCCGTCCCATATGGGTCTTCACCGTCGCTTCCGAGACGAACAGCCGTCCCGCGATCTCCGCGTTCGACAGTCCCCGCGCGACGAGCCGCAGCACCTCGCCCTCCCGCTCGGTCAGGCTCTCCAGCGCCCCGCCCGCCCTCTGCTCCGCGTCCGGCAGATGCACCGCGAACCGGTCCAGCAGCCGCTTCGTCGTGCTCGGCGCCACCACCGCGTCCCCCGAATGCACCGCCTTGATCGCCTCGATCAGCTGCGCCGGACCCGCGTCCTTCAGCAGGAACCCGCCCGCCCCCGCCTTGATCGCCGCGAACGCGTACTCGTCCAGGTCGAACGTGGTCAGGATGATGACCTTCGGCCCCGACCCCGCCACCACCCGCCGGGTCGCCTCGATCCCGTCCATCCGCGGCATCCGCACATCCATGAGGACGACGTCCGCCCGCGTGCCCCGCAGCAGTTCGAGGGCCTGCGCGCCGTCCCCGGCCTCGCCGACGACCTCGATGTCGGGCTGCGCGTCCAGGACCATCGTGAACCCGGCCCGCACCAGCTCCTGATCGTCGACCAGCACCACCCGGATGGGCGCCGCCTCGTCCTCATCCTCCGTCACGCGCACTCCCAACGCGGGACGCACCGGCGCCCCGCCCTCGCTCCGTCATGACGCACCCACTTCCTCACGCACCGGGATCCGCGCGACCACCTCGAACCCGCCGCCGGGACGCGGCGCCGCGCGCACTTCGCCCCCGTACACGGCGACCCGCTCCCGCATTCCGGCGAGGCCGTGGCCCCGCCCGTCGTCGGGGGCGGCGGCACCTCGCCCGTCGTCGTCCACCCGGATCTCCAGGGCGTCCTCCGCGTACCGCAGCCGGACCGCCGCCGCCACACGCGGCCCTCCGTGCTTGAGCGTGTTGGTCAGCGCCTCCTGGACGATCCGGTAGACCGTGAGCTGACGCCCGTCCGACATGGCCGGCGGCGTCCCGTCCATCTCGAACGTCACCGCCACCCCGGACGCGCGGACGTGCTCGATCAGGTCGTCCAGCTCCGCCACCCCGGGCTGAGGCGCGAACACCCCCGCGTCGTCGTTCTCCCGCAGGACGCCGAGGAGCCGCCGCATCTCCGCCAGCGCCAGCCGTCCCGTCGAGGAGATCGTGTCGAGCGCCTGCCTGGCCCGTCCCACATCGGTGTCGATCGCGTAGGAGGCGCCGTCCGCCTGCACCACGATGACACTGACGTTATGGGCCACGACATCATGAAGCTCGCGGGCGATGCGCGCGCGCTCGGCGGCCATGGCCACCTTGACCTCGTTGTCGCGTTCGCGCTCCAGCCGTTCGGCCCGTTCCTCCACCGAACGCAGGTACGCGCGGCGCGTCCGCATGTGCAGGCCGAGAAGCCACGTGCCCGCGACCAGCACCGTCATCATGACGAACGCGTACTTCATGTCGTCGGCGCCGGACGGGTAGCGGAACGTCGCCAGGACCGCGCCGACCTCCGCGACCATGACCGCCGCGAGCCCCCAGCGCAACGAGAAGCCCGCCGTGACCGTGTAGAGCCCCATCAGGACCGCGATGTTCGCCTGCACCGGGGCCACGCCCAGCACGCACTGGACGAACGAGATCAACGCGACCGCGGCGAACACCGCGCGCGGGAACGTCCGGCGCAGGACGAGAGGGCCGGTCAGCCCGATCGTCAGGAGCACGTACCACCCGTCGTCGATCCCGTAGGAGTTCCCCAGCAGCGAGGGCAGGGCGAAGAACAGGATCGGCAGCGCGAAGAACGCGTCGACCAGCGGCTTCTTCCGCCGCAGCCAATCCCATGCGCTCGCCACCATGCCGCCAGGGTACGGACATGCAGGTCAGAACGGGATCAGTCGCAGGTCGGACCCGCGTCCACCGTAAGGATGGCCCGCGCGGCCGCGCGAGAACGCCCCGCGAAGATGGGACGGCGGATGCCTCCGGCCGCGATAACGTCAGAGTCGTGGCGGCGTTGGTTTCCGAATGGCTTACATGGCGCACCGCGATGGACCGGGCGCTGTACGGGGATGACGGTTTCTACCGGCGCGGGGAACGTCCCGCCGAGCACTTCCGCACATCGGTGCACGCCTCACCGCGCTTCGCCGCCGCCATCACCCGCCTGCTGGTCGAGGTCGACGCCCTTCTCGGCCGCCCCGAACGGCTGGACGTCGTCGACATCGGCGCCGGATCCGGGCACCTGGTGAGCAACATCGTGGCGTGCGCGCCACCCGACCTGGCGGCCCGGCTCGTCCCCACGGCCGTGGAGATCGCACCCCGTCCCGCCGAGACCCCGTCCCGCGTCGTCTGGCGTCCGGACCTGCCCAGCCGCATCACCGGCCTCGCCGTCGCGAACGAATGGCTCGACAACGTGCCCTTGGACGTCGTCGAACGCACCCCGGACGGTGTCCGGACCGTCCTCGTCGACCCGTCCACCGGGACCGAACGTCCCGGCCCCTCCCCGTCCGACGAGGACCGCGACTGGCTGGAGCGCTGGTGGCCGCTCCACGAACCCGGCGACCGCGCCGAGATCGGCCACCCCCGCTGCGCCGCCTGGGCCTCGGTGGTCGCGCGGCTCTCCCAGGGCCTCGCGCTCGCCGTCGACTATTCGCACTCCCGCGAATCGCGCCCCGTGTACGGAACCCTGACGGGCTACCGCGACGGCTCCACCGTCCCCGCCGTCCCGGACGGGTCCTGCGACGTCACCGCCCACGTCGCGCTGGACGCCTGCACCAGAGCCGGTGAACGCGCCGGTGCGACGTCCAGCCTCCTGACCACCCAGCGCGACGCCCTGCGCGGCCTCGGACTCTCCGGCACCCGCCCGCCACTGGACCTGGCCCACCGCGACCCCCGCGCCTACGTCGCCGCCCTCTGCCACGCCGGCGAGGACGCCGAACTCACCGACCCGTCCGGCCTGGGCGGTTTCGGCTGGCTCGCCCAAACCGTAGGCATCCCCATGCCCACCCCCCTCAGCCCGGACAGGGCCGATATGAACAAGAGCCGATGAAATCCGGCATCACCACATAGGCGTCACCACGTCAGCATCGACACACCGGCATCGACACATCGGCGCCGACCTCGGCACACGCGGCTCACCACCTCAGCGTCGGCCTCGGCACACCAGGCACCACCACCTCAGCCTCGGCATCGGCCTCGGCACACCAGACACCACCACCTCAGCGCCGATCCCTGCGCACCAGGCACCACCACATCAGCGCCGATCCCTGCACACTAGGCATCACCACATCAGCGTCGGCATTGGCGCGTCGCCGGTGGGGGCCAAGTGCGGGCTCGGCCGTTCAGGTTCAGGAAGCCGACCGTTCCACGTGGAGGGACTCCAGGCCGCGCAGGACGTAGCCGGGCTTCCACTTCGGCTCCGCAGACGGGCGAAGATCGGGGGCCAGCCGGAGGAGCGCGCCGAAGGACTCCGCGAGTTCGATGCGGGCGAGCGGGGCGCCCAGGCAGTAGTGGATGCCGAGGCCGAACGTGATGTGCGGGTTCGGGTCGCGGGACAGGTCGAGCCGGCCGGGGTCGGCGAACACCTCCGGGTCCCGGTTGGCGGACGCGAACTGAAGCGCGACCTCCGCGCCCCGGGGGATGTCGACACCGGCGACCGTGATGTCCTCCAGGACCCAGCGCTCGAACATGGGCGCCGGGGTGTCATAGCGCAGCAGTTCCTCGACGGCCGTGGGGACGAGCGACGGGTCGGCGCGGAGACGCTCCAGCTCCGCCGGGTTGCGGAACAGCGACCACCAGCCGTTGCCGGTCGCGTTGACCGTGGCCTCATGTCCGGCGTTGAGCAGCAGGACGCAGGTGCCGATCAGCTCGTCCTCGGTGAGCCGGTCGCCCTCGTCCACCACCTGTGCGAGCGCGGTGATGAGGTCGTCGCGGGGCTCGTCCCGCCGGGTGCGCGCCAGGTCGCGCAGGTAGTCGGAGAACTCGACGGCGGCGCGGACGGCCGTCCGCTGCACCTCATCCGGAGGGTTCAGCTCGTACATTCCGCAGATGTCGGCCGACCACGGGCGCAGGAGATGCCGGTCCTGGACGGGGATGCCGAGCATCTCCGCGATGACGTTCACCGGCAGCGGCTCGGCGACCTCGGCGAGCAGGTCGCCGCCGCCCTTGTCCGCCAGGGCCGCGGCCAGCTCGCCGGCGAGCCGCCTGATCGTCGGGCGCAGGCCCTCCACCATCCGGGCGGTGAACGCCTTGGAGACCAGGCGCCGCAGCCGCGTGTGCGTGGGCGGCTCCACGTCGAGCATCCCGGCGCGGACGAGGTCCCAGAACGGCTTCAGGAAGTCGGCCTCCGGCTCCTGCCCGAACTCCTCGTGGCCGGAGACGTGGAGATACGACCGTCCGAGCCGCCGGTCCCGCAGCAGTGCGTCGACGTCTTCGTACCGGCTGATCACCCATTGGCCGGTGGCCTCGTGGAAGAACACGGGACGCTCGATGCGGAGCCGCTCGAACGCCGGGTATGGGTCCGCGACGAACTCCGGGGACCAGGGGTCATACGCCAAATCGCTCATGTTCTGACGATATTCGCATCCCGGACTTATCTGGAGTGCCACCGTCCTCCGGCACGGCACAAGCCGGAGGACGGTGGCCGGGCGCCGGCCGGCGGCACTCACGGCTCTATTGCTCCCACAACTCGGCCGACCCGGTCCGCGGCGGCCGGCGCCCTGCTCATGTCGCGATCACCTTTCGTGACCTGCCAGGCCACGTCCGCCGACCGCTCCGCCGAGGAGAGCGGCGTCACCCGCTCCGCCAGGAAGATCCGCGTCCCCCGCACCGCCGGGCAGACCCGCATCCCCCGCACCACCGGGCAGACCCGCATCCCCCGCACCACCGGGCAGACCCGCATCCCCCGCACCACCGGGCAGACCCGCATCCCCCGCACCACCGGGCAGACCCGCATCCCCCGCACCACCGGGGAGAGCCCCATCCCCCGCACCACCGGGGAGAGCCGCGTCACCCGCACCACCGGGGAGAGCCGCGTCACCCGCACCACCGGGGAGAGCCGCGTCACCCGCTCCGCCTGACGAGTGCCGCGATACCACCGGCGGCGTGCTCGCCGGTCCGACTCGGCGTGAGAGGCCGAACCCGCGGAGCGCGTCCGCCGCAGCCGGCGTGGTCCCGGCGCTCACTCGAAGCCGAAGGTCGGTGGCAGGGGGCGCTGCCGGAAGAGGCGGGCCGGGACGGCGTCGGCGAGGGCCTTGTAGCCGGCGGGGTTCAGGTGCAGGTGGTCGCCGGTATCGAACGCCGGGCGCAGACGCCGCGGATCGGCCGGATCACGCGAGGCCCGGTCGAAGTCGATGACGGCGTCGAAGCGGCGGCTCGTGCGGATCCACCGGTTGACGGTCTGGCGGGCCTCCTCGCGGTATCCGTTCTCGTCGTCGTACATGGTGTTGCCGCCGAACGGGGTGAGCGTCGCGCCGTACACCCGGATGCCCTGCGCGTGAGCGCGGACGATGATCTGCTCGTAGGCGGCGATCAGCCTGTCGGCGACCTGCTTCTGGGCCCCCGGGGCGGCTTCGGCGGTGCCGATGTCGTTGACGCCCTCGAAGACGACCAGCCATTGGACGCCGCTCTGGGCCAGTACATCGCGATCCAGCCGGGCGAGAACGTTCGGGCCCAGCCCGTCATGGAGGACCCGGTTGCCGCCTGCCGCCTGGTTCACGATGGCGATGTCGGGCGTGCCCGGCTGGGACTGCAGCCGGTCCAGCAACTGATCCGGCCAGCGGTCGTTCCCGTTGGTCGTCGAGCCCCGCCCGTCCGTGAGCGAGTCGCCCAGCATGACCGCCGCCGCCGTCGACGGCCCGGCCCACATCTCGACACCGCTGAGGAAGTACCAGTGATCGGTGCGGGTCGCCCCGGGCAGACCGGTGTCCCCGACGTGGTCGCCTGCCACCAGGAATGAACTGGTTCTGGACCCCGGATGGGAGGTGATGTCGGTGGAGGCCTGGCCGTCCGCCAGGTAGAGCGTCACGGTCAGGATGGACCGCGGCGCCACCGGGAACCGCAACGGGTCGGAGACCATCTGCGCACCGACCGGGATGACCGCCGACGGCCCGCCGTTGAAGGTCACCGGACGGGACGTCCCCGGCTGGATCGCGTCGACGCCCGCCTGGCCGCCGTCCGGCAGCGCCACCGAGACCTTGGTGATGGGCAGTTCCGCGCCCCCGAACGCGTTGGAGAACCGCAGCCGCATGTTGCGTCCGCCGACCGAGACGCGGATGGTCTGACGCAGCGTGGCGTCGTCGAGGACCACGTCGTCCTGCGTGAACGGCGGAGGCGGCATGTTGTGGGGCTCGGTCAGCTGCGGCATCGACGCCCAGCTGTCGACCCAGTGGCCGTGGATCTCCGGCGCGGCCCGGCCGTCGGCCGCACGGGGCGCGCCCTCCGCGCCCCTCATGGTGATCGAGAACGATGCCGCGACGAGGGCCAGCGCGAGCACCACGACGGCGGCGGCCCTGCCGCGCATCGGCGTCTCGTGATCCCGCGGGACGGACGCGCCGGCCTTCAACGCCCGTCGCCCGACCTGGATGTGCGGCGGCACCGGCAATGATCTGGGAAGGAAGCGTCTCACCACAGGTCTCCGATCGACTCTGCGAACCGAGGTGCGGACTTCGAAATCTTTCGAAGGTTTTCGAATTCTCGAAGAACGTACGTCGCACTGATCAGTCCGTCAAGAACCGATTTCTGGACACCCACAGAAACGACGAGATCACGTCGGGATAGATCTGCTCCCAGACCTGCACGACATTCGGCACCATTGACCCCGCGTTCGGCGTCGCGTACGTTACCGACCAACCTCCGACATCCTTTCGAAACATTTCGGTCAACAATGCGCACTGCGATCCCCGCCACGACCGCGGATGACTCCCTTCACGGCCCCGTTCCGGCTACAGCCCCGGCCAGGCCGGCCTCCGGCGCGCACCACCCCTCGACGCCTCCATCGGAACCCGAACCCCGGCTGTCCCGGCGAGGGTCGCGTCCGGAGAGGTACGTCGCGCTCACCTTCGACGATGGGCCGACGCCTGCGACGCTGCCGACTCTGCTGGACAGGCTTCGGGCCGCCGGCGCCAGGGCGACCTTCTTCAACCAGGGCGACCACGCCGAAGCCGAGCCCGGGCTCGTCCGTGCCCAGCAGGAGGCCGGGATGTGGATCGGCAACCACACCTGCACGCATCCCCATCTCACCGAAGTCGGCGGAGCCGCGCTCGGTGAGATCCTCGGCGCCCAGCGGACCCTGCACCGCATCACCGGGGAGTGGCCCGCGCTGTTCCGGCCGCCCTACGGTGAAACCAATGACCAGGTCAGGGCCGACGAAGCGCGCCTGAATCTGCTTGAAGTGCTGTGGACGGTCGACTCCCGAGACTGGGCCGGAGCGACCACCGACGACATCGTGGCGGCCGCGCGGTCGCTTCAGCCCGGCGGCATCTTCCTGATGCACGACTGGGCGCAGGCGTCCATCGACGCCATTCCGCAGATCATCAGCGACCTGCGCGACCGTGGACTGCACCCGGGCAAGATCGCCTTCACCTCGCGCGAGGTCCCCTTCGGCGACACCCCCTTCCACGCGATCGCGGTGGCTCCCTGAGACCCCACCTTCGGGGATTCGGGGAGGACGGAGAAGTAGAACGCGATTCTGTGGATAAGTCGTCGCCGTGGACGAGGCGTCTTGGCGTCTTGTGGGATGAGGCGTCTTGTGGAGAGGGCGTCAGCGGGCCCAGCGGGTGGGGTCTCCGCCGTCAGCCTGGCGGGCGGCCAAGGCACGGCCGGCGGTCGATTCGACGATCGCCCGGGCCTCGCCCAACTCGCGGTCGGCGGCGGTGACCTGGACGGGTCCCGGAGGTGCGTCGACGTGCACGCTGGCCAGGCCGAGAAGGCGCTGGAACGGGTTCACGGTGAGGCGGACGGATTGCGCGCGGGCATGGGCGATGACGTCGGTTCGGCGGCACGGCCAGCCGTGCCGGGTCACGAAGACGACGTCATCGGTGCCGGCGCCGTCCGCGCGGTCGATCGCCACGGCCTTCGAGGACGCCGGAAGGAGGGGGACGGCGTCGACATGGGTGCCGGGGAACACCTGCGAGACGAGATGCATGGCGACGTGCCGGGGCGCGACGGGCAGCAACGTCGAGGACAGGGCCTGGCGCTCGCCCGCGTAGCCGGCGACGGTGACCTCCACGCGCGCCCAGCCGAGGCTGCGCCAGATCGACGGCTCGACGATGCTGACGGCCTGGACGCGGCCGGGAGGGAGCGTCTGCATCCTGGTTTCCAGGAGTCCGTAGCGGAGGCGGATACCGTCCGGTGACATCGCGACCGTGAAGTTGGCGTACATCACCAGGGGTGCGATCACCGCCCGGATGAGCCCGAGCAGGACGGGGAGGGTCACGGCCAGGATGCCGCCCTCCGCGTACATCACGAGGAACATCAGCGACGCGAGGAAGAGCAGGACCGTGCCGAGGACGGGCAGCCGGAGAAGCAGGGACGCGAGCAGGGTCCCGAACGAGACCCGCCACAGATGCCTTTCAGGGGCCTCCGGCGTGTGGCCCGGCAGTCCGGCGGCGCGGGCGAGGAGTTCTGCGCGGAGCTGCTGGGCGGAGTGCCGTCCCAGGTAGCGGAGGGCGATTTCGCTGCGCTCGCCGCCGGCCAGTTCGACCCGCACTTCGGCCAGGGCGAACACCCGCGTCACCAGGGGACGGACCAGGTCGATCGCCTGAATGCGCGAAAGCGGGATCCGGCGCTTGTTCTTGCGGAGCAGACCGGTCTCGACGACGAGGTCGTCTCCGTCGACACGGAAACGCAGCGCAAGCCACGTCCAGACACCCGTCCCCACTGCGATCAACCCCATGGGAACGGTCACGATGAGGAATCTGGCAAGGACCTCTGGGGTGAGCGCCAGGATGATGCCGTCGTCCGTCTGGGTCAGCAGAAGAGGGAAGCCGAGCAGCACGAAGTAGATGATGAGGAAGATGAACGCGCGCAGGGGCACCGTCGCCCAGTGAAGCCTGTGCGTGCCCTCCGAGAACCGGATGGGCGGACGGTGGCCGGGCTGGGGGCCGTAGCCGTACGGAGGACGAGGCGGACCGTACGGCGGGCCGGGAGGAGGGCCGGGAGGAGGGCCGGAAGGAGGACCCGGCGGTGGACCGTACGGAGGGCGCGGCCCATAAGGCGGTCCCGGACGGCCCTGAGGGCCATGCGGTCCGTATGGGCCTCGCGGTCCAGGTGGTCCCGGCGGTCCGGGCGGTCCGTATGGGCCGTAAGGGCCGCTCATAGCCCCATGCTCCGTTCCTCGCCCTTCCGGGCGAGGCGGTCGCGCAGCAGGGCGGCCTCAGAGGTCGGCAGGCCCGGGATGGTCGCGTCCGTTGCCGCTGCGGCGGTGTGCATCCGGACGGTGGCGATGCCCATCCACCTCTCCAGAAGCCCCGCCGTGACGTCCACGAACTGCATCCGCCCGTACGGGACGACGATGAGGCGCTTGACGAACACTCCGTGGGTGACGATGAGGTCGTCCGCACGCTCGACGTAGCCGTAGGCCCGGCGGTCGAGTTCGGCCACCAGCCAGGTGAGGACGACCCCCAGCAGAACGGCGGCAATCCACATGACGGCGGGTATCAGGCCGCCGTTGCCCCACACGATGAACCCGCCCACACCGCCGACCGGAATCGCCCACAGAACGGCGGTGAGGAGCCGCTGCAAGGCATGGCGTTTGGATATGGGCGACCAGTGCAGGCCCCCACCGGGCGCGAACGCCTGGTCCGCCTGGTAGACGGGTGGACCGGAGGGCTGCTGGTGCGGCGGGTAGTGTGCCGGTACCTGGCCTTGACCCGGCGCCTGTCCTTGAGCAGGCTGGCCTGGCGGTTGACCGCCATGACCCGGGCCCGGCGGCGCGGGCGGGTGCGCCGCCCCCTGCTGTCCAGGGTTCGCGGCGGGCTCGTAAGGCGGTTCGCCATGGCTCGCGTTCATTGCCCCCTAGTCAACCGGATAACGAGTACCGCTCGCCATGGGACCATGAAGCAGTGATCGGAGCGGCGGAGGCGCGACCATGACCACCGAACGGATCGTGGGGATCGGTGCGGGCGCCAAGGAGCTCGCCACCGAGGACATGACGCTGAACATCGGCCCCCAGCACCCGTCCACGCACGGCGTGCTCCGGCTCAAGCTGACCTTGGACGGCGAGCGGATATCGGCGGCCGAACCCATCGTCGGCTACATGCACCGTGGGGCGGAGAAGCTCTTCGAGGTCCGCGACTTCCGGCAGATCATCGTCCTGGCGAACCGGCATGACTGGCTGTCGGCGTTCTCCAGTGAGCTCGGCGTCGTCCTCGCCGTCGAGCGGATGCTCGGCATGGAGGTCCCGGTCCGCGCCGTATGGACGAGGACGCTGCTCGCCGAGCTCAACCGGATCCTCAACCATCTGATGTTCCTCGGCTCGTATCCGCTCGAAATGGGCGCCATCACTCCGGTCTTCTACGCGTTCCGTGAGCGTGAGGCATTGCAGAGGGTGATGGAGGAGGTCTCCGGCGGACGAATGCACTACATGTTCAACCGGGTCGGCGGCCTGAAGGAGGAGCTTCCCGCCGGTTGGGCGGCGCGCGCGCGGACGGCGGTGTCCGAGGTCCGTTCCCGCATGGGCGACATCGACGACATCATCATGGGCAACGAGATCTTCCGTGCCCGGACGAGAGACGTCGGCGTGCTCACACAGGAGCAGATCCTGCAGTACGGGGTGTCGGGGCCCATCGCCCGTGCGTCGGGTCTGGATTTCGACCTTCGCCGGGACGAGCCGTACCTCGCCTACGGCGACCTCGACGTCCGTGTCGTCACCCGGTCGGAGGGCGACTGCCTGGCCCGGTTCGAGTGCCTGCTCGACCAGGTGCACGCGTCCCTCGACCTCGCCGACGCCTGCCTCGACCGTATGGCGGAACTCCCGCCCGGCCCCATCAACCAGAGGCTCCCGAAAATGCTGAAGGTCCCGGAGGGCCACACCTATGCCTGGACGGAGAACCCCCTGGGCATCAATGGCTACTACCTCGTGTCGCGCGGCGAGAAGACCCCATGGCGGATGAAACTGCGGTCCGCGTCGTTCAACAACATCCAGGTCCTGACGGAACTGCTGCCCGGCAACCTGGTGGCCGACATGATCGCGATCCTGGGCTCGATGTTCTTCGTCGTAGGCGACATCGACAAATGACACACGCCTCACGTCCGGTGAGCCGCACGGGCGAGTGATCGGTACGGGCACCTGCGCGGCGTCCGCGAAAAAGTCCCTCCGAACCGGTCGCCATTCGGTCGCGTCAAAGCACACGACGTGAGGAGTCGCCGATGACGCAGATGATCGAGGGCCCGCCGCACACCGCGCGCACCGTCCCCCCTGAGCGGCAGTGGTCGCCGCCAGACGAGCAGTTGGCCTCGCCGGAGCACCAGATGGCTTCGCCGGAGCAGCAGTGGACGGACTGGGGTCGCACGCAGGCGTCCGGGGGCAGGCCCAAGGCGCGACGGGGAGTCTGGCCGGCCGTGGTCGTTCCGCTCGCCGTGCTCGCCGGGCTCATCGTCATCGGCGGCATGTTCCTGGTTCTGGCGAGCCCCGCCGGAGCCGCCGGCCTCTGCGGCGGCGGGTAGCCGCCGCCGTGACCCAGCCGACCGAGGGCCTGAACACGGCGCTCACCGCAGCGCCGGCAGCGTCCTCCCACGGGCGGCAGGCCGTCGTCCAGGGGCCCGGTCCCGCACCCGTCCGGACGTTCCGGACGCTGCGCCGCACCTGGCTGCTGGGCACGGCCCTGCTGTCG
This sequence comes from Spirillospora sp. NPDC048819, assembly GCF_040650055.1. Classification (NCBI taxonomy): domain Bacteria; kingdom Bacillati; phylum Actinomycetota; class Actinomycetes; order Streptosporangiales; family Thermomonosporaceae; genus Spirillospora; species Spirillospora sp. NPDC048819. The sequence continues at coordinate 343,343 of NZ_JBEZGN010000001.1, forward strand.
GCGGGCGCGTTCGCCGGAGCGATCATGCTCGCCCCGGACGGCTCGGACTCGCCGGGCCGCGCGCTCGGCACGCTGCTGTTCCTCGGCTCGTCCGTGCACGTCGCCTCGACCGGCTGGTTCTTCACGCTCCCGGAGATCCGCGCGCACGCCGCGGCGCACCGCGGCCGTTATGTGATCGCGCCGGTGGCGCTGGTCCTCGGGACGGCGCTGGCCGCGACGATCGTCCCCTACGCGCAGGTGCAGTGGGCGCTACTGGCTTACCTGGCCTGGCAGTTCTTCCATTTCCAGAAGCAGAACCTCGGGATGGCGGCGCTGGCCGGGGTCGCGCAACGGGCCGGGTCCGTCCGCCCGCTCGAACGGCGGGCGATCATGTTGGCCGGGGCGGGCGGGATCGCGGCCCTCCTCGTCCACCCGGAACTTCTCCAGCTCGGCATAGACCCACCGCTCAGATTCATGTTCCCGGTGGCTTTCGCCGTGTTCGCCGTAGGCGTCGCCATCGGGCTCTACGCGCTGGCAAGGCGGGACGGACGTCCGGCCGCGTTCACGGCCATCTACCTGATCTCGCTACTGTTCTTCGCCCCGGTCTTCATCTTCGACTCCCCTTACGCGGCGGTCGCGGGCCTGACGATCGCGCACGGCTACCAGTACCTGCTCATCGTCGGCCTGGTGTCAGGCGCGCCCAGGCGAGCCCGCTCCGGACTGACCGGACTCTGCGTCATGGTCGCCATCGCCCTGCTCGGTGGCATCGCGCTCGACCAGGCATCCCACATGCATGGTTCGCCGCTTCTCTGGGAGCGGGCGCTCTACGGCGCCTACCTCGGGGCTGTGATGGCCCACTTCGTCATCGACGCCGGCCTATGGCGCCTACGGGACGAGTTCCCGCGACGCTTCCTCACCGCCAGCGTCCCCTATCTGCTCAAGCCCTAGCCTGCGCGCAAGCGCCCGGACTGCACACGCCCCAGCTTGCGCAAGCCCCTAGGCCCGGGATGCGCCGCGGTCGCGTTCCTCCTCGTCCGGGTCCTTGGGGACGCGGCACGCGTACTCCAGGAAGATCGCCGCCCCCACCAGGACGACCGCGGCGAGGAACGTGCCGCCGCTGACGAAGAAGTCCTGGCGGGGGGTCGCCTTGTCGAGCGACGAGGCGAGGCTGGCGGCGAACCCGGCGAAGACTCCGGCGATGACCGCCGCGGAGTGCGCGCTGGCCTTGGCCAGGGCGGCCAGCCGCGCCACCGCCATGGGCTCCAGCGGCTTGGGCGCCGGTCTCCGGTTCGGGTCGGACCGGCGCCCTTCCATGGGTTTTCGGCGCAGGCGGCGCAGCACGTTCACGCCCGTGAGCCCCTCGCCGAGGGCGAGGAGCAGCAGCGTCGGCACCGCGGTCCACGGCAGCGGAGGCAGCGACATGTAGGCCGAACGCAGCACCGCCCAGGTGATCACCGCGACGACGGCCACGAGCGCGATGAGGAACAGCGGCCGGGACGGTTTCATGCAGGCTGCTGAAGTGCCAGGTCCTCCCGGCGGCGAATGGCCGACGGGCCACCCTCCGACTGTTTGGCCTGGGCGAGATCACCGACGCGGCCGTGCCCGGGCAGCAGCACGTCCGGCTCGATGTCGGCCCAAGGGACGAGGACGAACGCCCGCTCGTGCGCGCGGGGGTGCGGGAGCGTCAGATCGGGGTCGTCGGACGTGACGTCCCCGAACACGACGATGTCGATGTCGAGTGTGCGGGGACCCCAGCGGACCACGCGTTCCCGCCGCATCGACGTCTCTATGTTCAACACGCGTTCCAGCAGGTTCTCCGGTGGCAGCCGCGTATCGGCCACGACCACCACGTTGAGGAAGTCTCCCTGGTCGGGGATGGTCTCACCGGGCGGCGCGTACGGCGGCGTCTCGTAGACCGGGGAGAACGCCACGAAGTTCAAGCCGGGTGCATCGAACAGCGCGTCCACCGCCTCCTGGATGTTGTCCAGGCGGTCTCCGAGGTTGCTGCCGATCGAGAACACGACGCGGTGCTGGACCAGCATGTGGCCGCCGGTGGCGGTGCGGTCGGGCATGCGGTCGGACGCTGTCATTGGCGACTCCTCCTGATCTTCACGGCGACGTCCGTGAAGGGGTGCGGCACCGGGGCGCTCGGCTTGTGGACGGTGATCTCGACCTCACACACCGTCGCATCTTCCAGACATATTGTCGCCAGCCGGTCGGCCAGCGTTTCAAGGAGGTTGACGGGCTCCCCTTCGACGACGGCGACCAGGCGGCCGGCGAGCGTTCCGTAGTCGACGGTACGCGAGAGGTCGTCCCCGGCCGCGGCCGGGCGGGTGTCGAGGCCGAGGACGGCGTCCACCACGAACTCCTGCCCCAGCTCACGCTCCGCGGGCAGGCATCCGTGCCGCCCCCGCGCCCGCAGGCCGCGCAGTTCGATGTGGTCCAGACTCATTCTTCCTCTGCATCCACGACGTTGAGGACGGGCGAACCATGATGCAGCAGAAGCCGCCACTCCCCGTCCGACCGGACGAACACGTTCGTGGCCACGATGCTTCCCCCGGCCAGGAAACCGGCCTCGGTGTCCTCGTCGGCGGTGAGGATGTTCTCCTTGCACGTCACCACGGCGTGATCGCCGTACACGTCGGTCTCGACGTCGGTCAGCACGAACTGGATGTAGGTGGTGTTGGCCATGATGAGCGCCCAGGAACGGAGCACTTCCTCACGTCCGCGCAGCATCGTCCAGCCGGGGTGCACGCAAGAGACGCCGTCCGCGTACGGGCCGTCGGCCCATACGTCCGACATGCGATCGAAGTCACCGGCCTCGAACGCCGCGTAGAACTCGGCGTGGACCTCGTCCACGTCGGCGCGGTTCACGGCACGGCTCATAGGCGGGAACTCCCGTGGTCGGCGCGACCGTCTGCCGCGGCTTGTGCAGGACTCTCTTCGCTGGCGGGACGCGCTTCACCGGCGGGACACGCCGCGCGCATGGCGGCCGCCACCCGGACGGCATCCGCGTTCGGACGGACTCGGTGGACGCGCACACACCAGGCCCCGGCGGCCGCGACCAGCGACGTGACCGCCACGGTGGCGTCGTCGCATTCGCCGAACGGGCGGGGCGTCCCGTCGGAGTCGGCGAGCAACCTCGTGAGGAACCCTTTGCGGGACGCGCCCACCAGAACGGGGTACCCGGTACCGGTGAGAGCGTCCAGATGCGCGAGCAGCGACCAGTTGTGCCCGACCTCGGGATTCTTGGCGAAACCCAGGCCGGGATCAAGGACGATCATCGAAGGGTCAACGCCCTCGCCCAGGACCGCATCGACCCTGTGCAGCAGCTCATCGCGCACCTCACGGACGACGTCCTCGTAGATGGCGCGCGTCTGCATGTCGTGGCTATGCCCCCGCCAATGCATCACCACGTACGGGACGCCCGCGGCGGCGACCACACGGGGCATGTCCGGGTCGGCCAGGCCACCGCTGACGTCGTTCACCAACCGGGCGCCCACGCCAAGCGCGGCCTCTGCGACATCAGCGCGCATGGTGTCGATACTGACCGGAACGTCCTCCGCGATGAGGGCCTCTATGACGGGCACGACGCGGCGCAGTTCCTCGTCCTGGGACACACGCTGCGCGCCAGGCCGGGTGGACTCGCCGCCGACGTCCACAATGTCGGCGCCCTCCGCGACGAGGTCGAGCCCATGCCGGATGGCCTTCTCCGGATCGAACCAGGCGCCGCCATCCGAGAACGAATCAGGAGTGACGTTGACCACGCCCATGACAAGGCAACGCCCTGGCGCGGGCAGCCCCGGAACGACGGCACTGGTCATGGCACCCAACCCTATGCCTTGATCTCAACCCCCTGGAGCGACGCCTCCGCCGCCCATTCCCCGCCTGTTACGCCCCGCTCCGGCACACCCCTCCGGCAGGCCCGGTTCCGGCACGCCTCGCTCCGGCAGGCCCGGTTCCGGCGCACCCCGCTCCGGCAGGCCCCGCTCCGGCCCACCCGCCTCGGCACGCCCCACTCCGCCGCACCCGCCTTGGCAGGTCCCGTTGCGGCCCACCGGCCTCGGCAGGCCGGGCACGCCCCGTCCGGCATCAGCAGAACGGGCCTCAGCGCAACGCTGAGGCCCGTTCAGGCGTTCGATGGCCCGGAATGCGGGCGGGCGGCCGTCAGCGGCCGAGGATCAAGCTCATCGCCTCGGACCGCGTCTCCGGATGATCACGGAAGTCGCCGCGCACCGCCGACGTCACCGTCTTGGCGCCCGGCTTGCGCACACCGCGCATGGTCATGCACAGATGCTCGGCCTCGATCACCACGATCGCACCCCGCGGCTCCAGCACGCTCATCAGCGCATCGGCGACCTGACTGGTCAGGCGTTCCTGAACCTGCGGGCGGCGCGCATACACGTCCACCAGCCGCGCCAGTTTCGACAGACCGGTGATCTGGCCCTTCTTGTTGGGCGTGTACCCCACGTGGGCCACCCCGTGGAAGGGAACCAGGTGGTGCTCACACACCGAGTACACCTCGATGTCCTTCACCAAGACCATCTCTTCATGGTCGGCGTCGAACACCGTGGTCAGCGCGTCCTCCGGCGTCTGCCGCAGGCCCGCGAACTGCTCGGCGTACGCGCGCGCCACCCTGGCCGGTGTCTCGCGGAGCCCGTTACGGTCGGGGTCCTCCCCGATCCCGATCAGGATCTCGCGCACCGCCTTCTCGATCCGTGCGTGGTCGAACCCGGGCGGCTTGTCCAGGATCGGTGTCTCGCCCTCGACGAAGGCCCGGCCCGCGTCATGCGCGGCCTCGTCCACGGTCCACTGAGCCTGTGCGCCGGCGGACGACGAGCCTGGGGACGGTGTGACGCCCCCGGGCTCGTCACGCGCCGACGTTTCGTCCTGCGGATCAGCCAACGCGGTCAGCTCTCGCCCTGGGCGGGGTCGGCGGCCTCCGAAGAGACACCGCTCTGCCCGTTGCCCTTGGTCAGGTCGGTAACGTCCTGCGGGCCGAGAAGGGCCAGCTCCTTACGCGTGAGGATGGGAGGACGGTCGGACGGGAGACGCTTGCCGTAGCCGGTGTAGGAGTTCTGGTGCGGCCGCTTCTCGATCGGCGCGAAGATCTCCAGCACCTGGTTCTTGGACAGGGTCTCCTTCTCCATCAGGTTGACGACGAGCTCGTCCAGGACGTCCCGGTACTCCACGAGGATCTCCCACGCGGTGTCGTGGGCGGCCTCGATGTAGCGGCGGACCTCGTCGTCGATCGCGGACGCTATGTCCTCGGAGTAGTCACGCTCGTGCCCCATGTCGCGGCCGAGGAAGACCTCACCCTGCCCGGAGCCGAATTTGCGCGCTCCAAGACGCTCGCTCATGCCGTACTCGGTCACCATGTTGCGGGCGATCGAGCTGGCTTTCTCGATGTCGTTGGCCGCACCGGTCGTCGGCTCGTGGAAGACCAGTTCCTCCGCGGTGCGCCCGCCGAGCAGCATGGCGAGCTGATCGTTCATCTCAGAGCGCGTGGTGAGGAACTTGTCCTCCATCGGCAGGGTCATGGTGTAGCCCAGGGCCCGTCCGCGCGGCAGGATCGTCACCTTGTGCACGGGGTCGGAGTTCGGCAGCGCGTGCGCCACCAGAGCGTGCCCGCCCTCGTGATAGGCGATGATCTTCTTTTCCTTCTCCGACATCACGCGGGTCTTGCGCTCGGGCCCCGCCATGACGCGGTCGATGGACTCCTCAAGGGTGTCCATGTCGATCAGCTTGCGGTCGAAGCGGGCGGTGAGCAGCGCCGCCTCGTTGATCACGTTGGCCAGGTCGGCGCCCGTGAAGCCCGGGGTGCGGCGCGCGATGATGTCCAGTTCGACGTCCGGGGCGAACGGCTTGCCGCGTCCGTGCACCTTCAGGATGCCCTTGCGGCCCTCCAGGTCCGGGCGGTCCACGGTGACCTGGCGGTCGAACCGGCCGGGACGCAGGAGCGCCGGGTCGAGGATGTCGGGACGGTTCGTCGCCGCGATCAGGATCACGCCGCCCTTGACGTCGAACCCGTCCATCTCGACCAGCAGCTGGTTGAGGGTCTGCTCGCGCTCGTCGTGGCCGCCGCCGAGACCGGCGCCGCGGTGCCGGCCGACGGCGTCTATCTCGTCGATGAAGATGATCGAGGGGGCGTTGGTCTTGGCCTGCTCGAACAGGTCGCGGACGCGGGAGGCGCCCACACCGACGAACATCTCGACGAAGTCCGAGCCGGAGATCGAGTAGAACGGCACGCCGGCCTCGCCGGCCACCGCGCGGGCCAGCAGCGTCTTACCGGTGCCGGGCGGGCCGTACAGCAGCACACCCTTGGGGATCTTGGCGCCGATGGACTGGAACTTCGCAGGGTTCTGCAGGAAGTCCTTGATCTCTTCAAGCTCTTCCAGGGCCTCGTCGGCCCCCGCCACGTCGGCGAAGGTCGTCTTCGGGGTGTCCTTGGTGATGAGCTTGGCCTTGGACTTGCCGAAGTTCATCACCCTCGAGCCGCCGCCCTGCATCTGGTTCATGATGAACAGGAAGATCAACACGATGATGACGATGGGCAACAGGCTGAACAGCAGGTTCAGGAAGAAGTTCTGTTTGGGGACCTCCACGTCGTAGCCGCCGGACAACTTGTTCGCGTCGACCTGCTTCTGCAGGGCCTGCTGCAACTGGTGTCCCTGGCCGTCGACCCACGAGGTCTGCTGATGCTCACCGTTGGTCAGCGTCAGCTCGATCCGCTGGTCTTTGTCAATGATCTTGGCGGACTTCACCTGTCCCGCGTTGATCTCCTGGACGACCTTGGAGGTGTCGACCTTCTCGTACGAGGGGCCAGGGTTGATGCCCCACATGACAAGGGCGACCAAGAGTCCGAACAGCAGGATCCACAGCAGCGGCCCGCGAAAATAGCGCTTCACGTCCATTTATTCGGTTACCCCTCCGGGGCCCGTCCCTCCTGACCAACGTCTGTGTGCGATCCTCGCCCGTCCCGGGGGACGGACGCCGGGGCGACCAACAATCCGACTTACGAAGGTCCGTCGCCCTGGGCTCCGGACCCACCGCAGCGGCTTCCCTCCTGTGGCTCCCCAACCCGAGGGTCCGGGACACCGACGGTACACCGCAGGGCGCAGGAGACGCAGCCGACGCTGTTCTCCTGCATCCTTTCCATATACCCGTCAACGACCTTTGCAACGATTCGTCACGGTCTCTTGTTCCCTGGCGGGCGAGGCCACGCGCAGGCTACGCGCCGTCTCCGCCGTAGACGTGAGGGGCGAGCGTGCCGACGAACGGCAGGTTCCGGTACTTCTCCGCGTAGTCGAGGCCGTAGCCGATGACGAACTCGTTGGGGATGTCGAACCCGATGTACTTCACGTCGAGGTCGGTCTTGACCGCCTCCGGTTTGCGCAGCAGCGCGCAGATCTCCAGGGACGCGGGCCCACGCGAGAGCAGGTTGCTGACCAGCCACGACAGTGTCAGACCCGAGTCGACGATGTCCTCCACGATCAGGACGTGCCGGTCCAGGATGTCGGTGTCGAGGTCCTTGAGGATGCGCACGACCCCCGACGACTTCGTCCCCGAGCCGTACGACGACACGGCCATCCAGTCCATCGAGGCGGGCGTGTGCAGCGCCCGCGCCAGGTCCGCCATGACCATGACGGCGCCCTTCAGGACCCCGACGAGGAGCAGGTCCTTGCCCGCGTAGTCGGCGTCGATCTGCCCGGCGAGCTCACGCACCTTGTCCTGAAGGTCCGCCTCGGGAATCAGCACCTTCGCCAGATCCGTGCCCAGGTCTTTCTCGTCCACAACCCCACCCTCATCGCTCAGACCTCGCCCGTCCGGTGGGACGGACACAGCCGCGCGACGATCTCGCCGTTCATGCGGCGGACACGTTCCACGCGGCGGACACGTCGTGCCGGCTCGTGTGGCGAGCCGCACACGGCGCGATGTCAAACCGGGCCGAACAGCAGCTTCCCATACCGCCGGACGGCTCTCAGCCCCCCGGGCAGGTCTACGTGCCGCTGGCCATGCCAGGCCGTGACCAGCCGATCGACCGCATCGACATGGACGGCCGCGAGCGTACCCGGTGGGCTTCCGGCCTTGACGGCGGCCATCCGCAGAACCCGGGTGCGGACGGCCCTGGGCAGGTCGACGAGCCCTTCGAGACCGAGGACAACAAGGTTCCCGTCTTCGTTCCCGTCTTCGGAGGCCTCCAGGTCCGTGAAGGCCTGTGCGGCGAGCTCCTCCAGGCAGTCCGCGTCGTCGCGCAGCATCCTCGCCGTCCGCGCCAGAGCCTCGGCCACACCGGGGCCGAGCGTCTTCTCCAGGACGGGGAGCGCCTCGTGTCGTACGCGGACGCGTGCGTAGACGGGATCAACGTTGTGAGGGTCGTCCCAGGGGTTCAGCCCCATCGCCTTGCAGGCCCTACGTGTGGTCGCACGGTCGACCTCCAGCAGGGGCCTGACATAGCGGACGCCGGACCCGCGGCGGAATCCGGTCGGCATGCCGGACAGCGATCGGGCCCCAGAACCACGCGCCAACCCCAGCAGAACGGTTTCGGCCTGGTCGTCCATGGTGTGCCCCAAGAGGACGGCTGCGGCCCCGAGACGGTCGGCCGCATCGTCAAGAGCTGCATAGCGGGCGTCGCGGGCGGCGTTCTCCGGCCCGCCTGGCCCGTTCACTGTGACCGCGACCGATCCGGATGGGTCCAGGCCAAGGTCCGCCATGACACGTACTACGGCGTCGGCACGTTCCCCTGAGCCTTGCTGCAGGCCATGGTCGATCGTCACCCCGCCCGCCGGACGTCCCGATCTGGGCGCCTCGAATGCCAGCGCACCGGCGAGCGCCAAGGAATCGGCTCCACCGCTGCATGCAGCGAGCACCATCGCCCCTGGTGGAAGGTCCGCCAGGACGCGCCGTACCGCGAGACGTACCGCCGCCACTGCCGGATCAGGGCCCATGCAGAATCTTTACCACTGCGCGGCTCCCCGCACGCGCGATGGATACCGGCGCCCCGGGCTCGGGGCCCGGGTCAGGCTTCGTTGGCCTCGGGGGGCGCGTCGAGGGCGCGGGGACCGACGACCCTGTCCATCCACAGGGCCGGCTCCTTGATCTCGTCGTGGGTGGGCAGCGTCTCCGGGGACTGCCACACCTGGTTGAACCCGCTCATGCCCACTTCGGTGACGACCCGTCGGACGAACCGCGAACCCTCCGCGTACTGCTTCATCTTGAGGTCGATGCCGAGAAGGCGCCGGATCGTCTTGTCGAGCTTGGAGCCGCCGTCCCGCCGCCCCTGGAAGCGTGAACGGATCTGCTGCACGGACGGCACCACCTCTGGGCCGACCGCGTCCATCACGTAGTCGCCATGTCCCTCGACAAGCGTCATCACCGCGGTGAGGCGGTCGAGGATCGCGCGCTGCTCCGGGCTTTGGATCGCGTCGATGAGGTTGGCGTCACCGCCGCGCACGGCGTCGGCGACGGCCTCGGCCGCGTCCCGGATCCGGTCCAGCATCACGCCAGGGTCGAGGTCGGACGCGAGCAGGAACTTGGTCATCTGATCTTGCACGTACTCGCGGAGCCACGGGACACCGGTGAACTGGGCCCGATGCGTCTCCTCGTGGAGGCACACCCAGAGGCGGAAGTCGCGCGCCTCCACACCGAGCTCCTGCTCGACGTGCACGATGTTGGGGGCGACCAGTGTCAGCCGTCCTGTCGGCGCCTGGCCGGACGGGTCCGGCGGCAGGAACAGTTCGTACTGCCCCAGGACGCGGCTGGCCATGTACGCGAGGATCGCGCCTACCTGCATGCCGGTGACGCGCGAACCGACGGCCTGGACGACCACGTTGCCCGCGCCTCCGAGGGGCCCCGGACTGCGCCGCTCCGTCATCTGCTCCATGAGCGGTTCGAGCACCACTCGGAATCCGTCGACGTTCGCCCGGATCCAGCCAGGCCTGTCCACGATCGTCGCCGGATCGGGATCGAGCTCGGAGGCCATGCCGGTGAAGTCCCGCACATGCCCGTGGGCGATCTTCGACAGCTCGCGCAGCTCCGCCACGACCTCACGAGCCTCGGCATGGCTGACCTGCGGTCCCGGCCGGACAAGCCGGGTTCCCGCCTGGACGGCCACGTTCCAGTCGATCATTGAGGCGCTCATGTACTCCACCGTACGTTTCGGACGCGGCGCCGAGGCGCCCCTGCACAGTCGTTCAACGAACAACCGTCCTGGTTATCTCCCGTACGGCCCCGCCCACACTCCGTTCAGCCCCCGGCTGCCGTCGCGCCGCCGCATCCGCAGGCGGCGACGGCGGCCGCCAGCTGGTCGAGCTTCCCGGGATCGACCGGCCCTTTGCCGTCCCCGGCCATGAAGGCGAAGGCGAGCAACCGGCCGTCGGCGTCGTGGGCGAGCCCTGCCAGCGTGCTGACGCCCGCCAGCGTGCCGGTCTTGGCGCGGACGACCCCGGCCCCCGCCCGGCTTGTTGCGCCGGTGAAGCGCGGAGGGCTCAGCGTCCCGGAGAACCCGGCGATCGGCAGACCGGTGACGGCCGCGCGGAGCTCCGGGTGGTCGTCGCCGGCGGCGAGCGAGACGATACGGGCCAGCGCCATCGGCGTGATGCGGTTCCGCGTGGACAGGCCGCTGCCGTCGTTCACCGAAACCCCTTCCCTCACGCCCACCCTGGCGACGACCTGCTCCACGGCCTGCGCGGCGTCCGCGAACGTCGCCGGACGGCCCAGCTTGATGGCGACCTGCCGCGCCACCGCCTCGGCCACGTCGTTGTCGCTCTCGGTCATCAAATGCTCCACCAGCGCGGACATCGGGGGTGACTGGACGGCACCGAGCCGTACCGCCCCCTTCTGCGCGATCGTCCTGCGACCGGGCTTCGCGCTCACCCCGTTCCTGGACAGCAGCCGTGCGAACTGCTTCGCAGCTGCGGCAGGTGGATCGGAAACCCGCGTCCTCTTGGACGGGTCCCCTGGAGACACGCGGCCTTCGTCGACCGTCAAGGCGGTGACAGGGGCGACCTCACCGTCAGGCATGTAATTGGGCTTCCACCCGGCGGCTGTACGGGGGCCCTCGTAGGCGGACGCGTCATAGTCCACGCGCACCTGCTGCACACCGGACGCCTTCAGCGCCGTGGCCGTCTGCCGGGCCAGATCCACCAGGGACGCAAAGGGCGGATGGCCGGCCCCCGGCCGGGCCGGAAGGGCCGTCAAGGTAGGATCCCCGCCTCCGACCAGTACGATTCCGCCACCGGTGCCGTGCACGACCTGTGTGGTGATCCGGTGCGCGGGACCGACCGAAGCCAGCGCCGCCACCGACGTCACCAGCTTCGTCGTCGAGGCCGGGGTCGCCGGCCGGCGGGACCGCCACTCGAACAGGGAACGGCCGGTAGCCGCGTCGATCACCACCGCGCTCATCTCCGCGCGGGGGCCGCCGATCAGCGCCGAGAGCCGTCCGGCCAGAGTGGACGTGTCCGGCAACGGGCCCGACGCGGGATCGGCCGGGGGGATCGCCACCGAGGCCGGGACCCGCACCACGTCACGCACCGCCACGCTGGGCGGCTGCGGGGACAGGTGACGGTCGGGTGTGAGTTTGGCCACTGCCAGCCCGGCGGTGACGGCGAAAACGTTAAGGAGGGACAGCGACAGAACCACGAGGGCACGGCCCCGTCCAGGCACGCGACCGCCCCTCTCCCACTCAGCACTCACCAACGTGCGACATCCTTATACAAGGGAACACCCTGTGGGGACGGCCTCGCCCACGGGTTCCCGAAAGACTATTCACTGCGAGCGCGCAGGGAGCGGAGGACATCTTGGATTTCGACGTCACCATTGAGATCCCGAAGGGCCAGCGGAACAAGTACGAGGTGGACCACGAGACCGGACGCATCCGGCTCGACCGCATGCTGTTCACCTCGACGCAGTACCCGGCCGACTACGGGTTCATCGAAAACACCCTAGGCGAGGACGGCGACCCGCTCGACGCGCTCGTCCTGCTGCAGGAGCCGACCTTCCCCGGCTGCCTGATCCGCTGCCGCGCCGTGGGCATGTTCCGGATGACCGACGAGGCCGGTGGCGACGACAAGGTCCTGTGCGTCCCCGCGACCGACCCCCGCCAGGAGCACCTGCGCGATATCCACCACGTCGCCGAGTTCGACCGGCTGGAGATACAGCACTTCTTCGAGGTCTACAAGGACCTGGAGCCCGGCAAGTCCGTCGAGGGCGCCAGCTGGGTGGGGCGCGTCGAGGCGGAGCTGGAGATCGAACGCTCCCTCAAGCGCGAGGCGGACCGGGGCGGCCACTGAGCGCCGACCGCCCGGCCGGCACGGACGCCCGCCTCAGCCGACCGGCTGCGCCGGTGGGGCGCGCCCACGGCCGGAGTCGCAGACGGCGCCGATCCGCTCCCGCGCCCACGCGACACGACTCGCGAAGAACCCTTCCGCACGGGAAACCACGCGGAAGGGTTCTCGCCTTCCGTCGGCATGTGGAGGTCCTGCTCGCATGAAAGCGGCTCCGCGTCCTGGCACGGCCTCAGCCGGCGGGACGGGTCGCGCCGATCAGGTCGCTCCGATAGATGCTGGAGATGCGGACCCGGGCACCGGTGTAGGGAGCCTCTACCATCTGGCCCTTGTCGAGGTAGATGCCCACATGGTGGATGGTGCCGGGATCAGACGTGTCTCTCGCGAAGAAGACGAGGTCGCCTGGACGCAGTGAGTCGATGGGAATGTGCGGTCCCGACGTCCACTGCGTGCCCGTCCAGTGGTCGAGCCGTACACCGGCCTTGTCCCACGCGTACATCGTCAGTCCTGAGCAGTCGAAGCCGCGGATACCCGCGCCCTGCGCCACGCCGTAGCTTGGACCGGCCGTGGTGCCTCCACCCCACGAATACGGGGTTCCCAGCCATTTGAGCGCCGCACGCACCGCGATCGCACCGCGCGCGACCGACGTGGTCTGTCCCTCGGCGGGGTGTCCTGAACCAGCGAAGGAATCTCGGACTTTGTGTGCTTCCGCCTTCTCCAATGCCCGTTCCCGCGCGCGCTTGAGCCGGGCGGCTCGGGCCTGGGCGTTTCCAAGGCTCCGCTCCAGGCGCTGCTTTTCCTCCTTGATGCGCTGCACGGATGCCTGTTGCCTGGCCACCGCCTCCTGCGCGAACCGCCTGGCCTCCTCGGCACGTTTCGTCGCCGCCCCCTGCTCGTCGAGCGCCTTCTGCGCCTGGCGGCGGAACACGTCCGCGACGGTCTTGGACGCCTCCACCCGGCGGACCATCGCGGTCCGCCGCTTGACGAGCACCTCGACCATCGCGGCACGGTCCATGAAGCCCTGCGGGCCGCCGTCGCCGACGAGCGCCGACGAGATCTGGTCGTAACCGGTGTTGTTCCGGTAGAGCTGCGCGGCGAACGACGCCAGTCCGGCCCGTGTCTCCTCCATCCTCCGGTTCGCCTCGGCCAGGCGCGCTAGGGCGTCCCTGTAGGCATGCTGAGAACGTTGCAGTTTGAGCCGTTCGCCGTTGTAGCGCTCCACGGCGGCCGCCGCGGCCACTGCGAGCCGGTCGAGTTCGCCGTCGGCCTGCGCGAGCTTCGCCTTCGTCCTGCCTACCTCGGCAGCCCGTTCTCTGACCTGCTGTTCGCTGTGCTCAACCTCCCCCGCACCGGGGGCGGGGTCGGACGCCGCCGGATGGGCCGACACCGCCGGAGCCGGCATGCTCACGCAGATCGCCACGCTGGAGGACAGTGCGGCCAGCCGCAGGGCCACGCTGCGGGAGTGGGACGAGGTCGCGCGACCGGTCTCTGCTGCGCCGAGTGCCATGAGCACGTCCTCCCCCCGGCAGGCACTGCTTAGAGCAAACGATCACCTACGAAGAGTAGTTGACTCAGGCAATAGCGGGTACGTTCGCCACTCCCGTCAAGGACCCGACGACGAGCCCGTACTGGGAGAGACGGTCGTGGCCCTTGATGACGGCTCGGTGGACGGCGACGGATCCCGGCCGTCACCGGAGGGCGGCGGCCCAGATGGCGACGGTGCGGGAGACGACGGCGTCCCGCTCTGTGAGGGCGTCCCGCTCTGTGAGGGCGACGGGCGGCCCGGACGGTGAGTCTCGGGCGGTGTGGACGGGTTTCCGGGGCTCGGCCCCGTCGGCGTCGGCGAAGGCGTCGGATCCGGGCTTGGAGCGTCGGGCCGCCAGGTGACGTGCACCTGGCTCCCGCCAGGCTGGAACGTGATGGTGCCGTCCCCGAGGGAGTTCGACCGGCGCGAGACTTGGACGCGCACGGTCACTCTTTGCCCGGCCGCCAGACGTCCGGACGATGGGTGAACCTCAATGGCCGCCTGGCTCACAGCCCGCCAGGTCACCGGGCCACCTTCTGCCTGTAGGTCTACGGAACCGTCCGAGTCCCCTGCCAGGTCCAGAAAGAGCGGGGAGACCAGCAGAGTGCTCTTGACCGCCGAGCTCGAATGAGCATCCACGGGCACCGGCGCTGGCGACGGCGTCTGGAGAGCGGTCGGCGGCGCGGACGAGGCTTTCGCACCGAGCGGGAATGTGGCCGACACAGGAAGTGCACCGATGTAGCCGACACCTTCCGGATGGTCCTGGGAGTGCCCCCCAGGGACGGGATGCTGCGACAGGCCGGGAACAGCGGTCGGGCGTGGGCCGGCGACAGTGTCAGCGTCACGCCGTCCGGTGTCGAAGAGCCCGTACATGGACGCGATCCCACCACCGGACAAAAGGGTCACCACTGCGAGCACCACGGCGGCCCGGGCGGCTTGGCCCCCACGCCGGCGCTCCTTCGACGGGGAACATGCCCTGCGAAAGCGGCGTAGCCACGACTGCCCTCCCCGGCTCGACGCCCAGGGCGGACGTGCAGCCTGCGTGACCTGTACGGGGAACCCGTCAGGTGTGAACTCGGTGATCCGGGTGGTGACGAAGAGCCGGTAGCCGACCAGTTCGGGATCGAGGAAACAGCTCATCACCCGAAGCCGGAGTTCCCCTGCGAGATCGGGTTCCGGTAGCAGTCCGTACACCTTGGCGGCCGACACGGTACGCGGACGGAACGCACCGCAGGCGGAGCAATTCTCCGAGTGCTCCATCAGCCGACCGTTCAGGTCGTGGGGGTGCGGGTCCGCGCCGTGCCGTTCGCGCAGCAGCGCGGCACGTTCTGCGCAACCGTACGGGCCTTGGTGCGCGAGCATTTCGGCTGTCAACGCCTCTGCAAGCTCGCCGTGCGCACGGTCGAGCGACGACTGCGCGTCTTTCAGCGGTACGTCGAACACCGCGGCCAAGTCGGGGACGGACAACTGGTGACGGACCCGCAGTTCAAGGATTTCCCGTGAGACCGGGCGCAGCGCCAGGACCACCTGCCAGGCCATGATGCGCTGGTCGACGTCCTCCTGGTCGTGGCTGGCGACCGGCACGTCCGGTGGCTGCTCCCTGGGCGGCAGCCGACGCGCACACTCCAGCCGGGCGATGGCGTAAAGCCACGGCGCGAACCGGTCCGGGTCGCGCAGCCTGCCGATGTGCGCCTCCGCCACGAGGAGGGTGTCGCGCAGCGCCACCTGGGCGGCGTCCCGGCTCCGCAGTTGGAACCAGCAGTACGCGTAGAGCCGGTCGGCATGGGCGTCGTACAGGGCGGCCGTGGCACCCGGATCACGCTCGCACAGCGCCTCGACCAGGAGATGGTCGTTCATGCCACAAAAGGTAAAGGCTCTGGGGGCTCTTTACAGGCCATTTCAAGAGATCGAACTCAGATACCGAACACCATTCTTACTCTTCGGTGACTCTTTTGTAGAGTGTCGCGAATGAGAACCTTTGGGTGTTACGACCGAAGTTCCATCGATAGAGGAAGAAGCATTTCCATCATCGGCGGCAGCACCTCTTCGGCCGCCGCCGCGAAGGTCGCGACCTGTGCGCTGGTGTAGATGACCGGCTCTCCCGCGATGGCACGGGGGATCGTCCGGGCCGCATAGAAGAGCACACCCTCGTGCTCTACACCGTCCCGCGCCACACGTGCGCCGTGCACGACGACCATCGGGGTGACATGCACGTCCTCACCCAGTTCCGCGGAGAGCAGTTCGGCCACCGTGTCGGCGGCGCGAGCGGCCACACCGGTCACACCGACGACCGGCCTGCGGCCCGCCCACAGACGGCGCTGCTCGGGACGCAACCGAGCACCCCACCGAAGCCGCCGGCTGACGATCGCGTAGATGCCGGACAGGCCCACCACCAGGTGGTCGAGGTTCGCCATGGGTGAGGAGCCGTTCGGCAAGGCCCTGTCATGCAGAACGTGAAAGCCCGCAGGATCCAGACGGGCCAGCCTCCGGCCGGTACGTCGCTCAGCCAAGGCACCCCGCCGCCAACTGGTCACGGGCCCCGGCCTGAACCTCACATAGACCGCATGGCCGATGAAGACGAGAACGGCCACCAGGGCCCCCGCCCACCAAACACTCAAACCGGCCGCGACGACCCCCGAGCCGCCGGCCACCACGGCCCGCACCGCACGCCGTTCCCAGCGGTGCTCCGCGGCCAGCGCACGGTGGCGGTACAGGGCCGAGGCCCCGGCCCTGGACACGCCGAAATCGCTGCTGCGCACCTCAAGGCCCCTTCCGCTCGGCCCCCGAGCCGCACCCGGCTGCACAAGCGTGCGGCAGCCCGGCGGTTCCATCAAGGATTTTCGAGGACCGGATCTCGGTCGGCGAATTTGACACTGTCATCGTGACAGTGTCATCATCGGGGCCATGGACGGTACGTGGACGATCAGCGAGCTGGCGGAACGCGCCGCCGCGGCTCTTGCCGCGGACGGATCCGCGCAGGTCAGCGGCCGGGTGCGTGACCTGCCCAACGAACGGCTGATCCGCTGGTACACCACGATCGGCCTGGTCGACCCGCCCCTCGGCCGGCGCGGCCGCACCGCCCTGTACGGTCCGCGTCATCTCCTGCAGCTCATCGCGGTCAAACGCCGCCAGGCCGCGGGCCGCTCGATCGCCGAGATCCAGCTCGAACTCACCGCCGCCACCGACGCGACCCTCGAACGAATCGCCGCCCTCCCGTTCCCGGCCCCGGCGCACCCGGCAACCCCACCCGCCGGCCGGACGCCGGCCCGCCGCCACGTCCCCCGGCCCGCCCGCGAACCCGCCCCGCGGCCCGGACGAGCAGATGAGCCCACCGCCCCGCCCTCTCCGCCCCACCCCTCAGTCCGACCAAACGAAACAGACCCAGAAGACGAAGCAGACCCAGAAGACGAGGCAGCCGCTGACGAAGCGAGCCCGGTGGAACAAGCCGGGCCGGCCGAGTGGGCAGCTACAGCGGGGGCGGCGAGCCCACCCGACACGGGAAGTGAAACCGCCCGCGCCACCTTCTGGAACACGCGCCCGGACGTTTCCTACAGCCCGGCCACCATCACCGACGACTACGGCAGACCGGACGACCACGGCAGGGTGGGCAGGGGGGATGGCGCCGCCGGCTCGGGCGCCGCCGGCTCGGGCGCCGCCGGCTCGGGCGCCGCCGGCTCGGGCGACGCCGCCGAGCCCCGTCCCTCTGTCGTCCAGGGCGTCCGGCTGACGTCCGGCCTCACCCTCCTGCTGGACGTCCCAGCCCTGAGCGATGACGACGTCACCGCCATCGAGACCGCCGCGGGACCGCTGCTCGACGAGCTACGCCGACGCGGCCTTCTCGCCCCCGCAGCAAGCCCCGCGTTCCAGCCAGCCGATCCTTCCCGGAGGTCCCAGTGACCGTGCGCATACTGCCGCTACCCGACATCGAGCCCCCGGCCACCGACCACGGAATCGGCGCGCTCACGACCGACAGGGGCAATCTGCCGCTCGACTCCGTCGACGTGCACGCCTCGATCACCGGGCTGGCCGCCGGCATCGAGGTCGTCCAGGGCTTCCGCAACCCGTTCGACATACCGCTGGAGGCCACCTACATCTTCCCGCTGCCCGACCGCGCCGCCGTCACCGCGCTGCGCATGGAGGCCGCCGACCGGGTCATCGAGGGGACGCTGAAAGAGCGCGACCAGGCCCGGCGTGACTACGACACCGCCATCGCCGCCGGACAACGGGCCGCGATCGCCGAGGAAGACCGCCCGGACGTCTTCAGCATGCGGGTGGGCAACATCCTTCCGGGTGAGCACGTCACGATCAGGCTGACGCTCAACCAGCCCCTGCCGCACGAGTCGTCCTCCAGCGCTACGTTCCGTTTCCCGCTCATCGTCGCGCCCCGCTACATCCCGGGTGCGCCTCTCGACGGCGAGCGCGCCGGGCCCGGAGTCGCCGACGACACCGACGCCGTGCCGGACGCGTCGCGGATCAGCCCGCCCGTCCTACTGCCGGGCTTCCCCAACCCGGTGCGGCTGGCCATCACCGTCGACATCGACCCGGCCGGGCTGCCGCTGACCCAGATCCGCTCGGCGCTGCACGTGGTGGCCGAAGACGGCGACGGCGAACGCACCACCGTCCGCCTCCGGCCGGGCGAACGCCTCGACCGCGACTTCATCCTGCGCCTCGACTACGCGCCGCACGAGAGCGCGGCCCTCTCCCTCGTCCCGGACGAGTCCGGCGAGGAGGGAACGTTCAGCCTCACCGTGCTCCCCTCCGGAGAAGCCCGGCCGGACCCGCGCGACGTGGTGCTCGTCCTCGACCGTTCCGGCAGCATGCAGGGCTGGAAGATGGTCGCCGCCCGCCGCGCCGCCGCCCGCATCGTCGACACGTTCCGAGCCGAGGACAGGTTCGCCGTCCTGTCCTTCGACACCGTCATCGAACGTCCCCGCGACCTCGGCACCGGCCTGGTCGAGGGCACCGACCGCAACAGGTTCCGCGCGGTGGAGCATCTGGCCGCCCTGAACGCACGCGGCGGCACCGAGATGCTCGCTCCCCTCGACGAAGGCTGCCGGCTGCTCGCCGACCCGGCGCGCGACCGTGTGCTGGTCCTCATCACCGACGGCCAGGTCGGCAACGAAGACCAGATCCTCGCCCGCCTGGAACCCAGCCTGCACGGTGTCCGCGTCCACACGGTCGGCATCGACCAAGCCGTCAACGCGGGTTTCCTGAACCGTCTCGCCGGCATCGGCCAGGGCCGCTGCGAACTCGTCGAATCCGAAGACCGCCTCGACGAGGCGATGGAGCACATCCACCACCGGATCGCCGCGCCGCTCGCGACGGGGCTCAGCCTCCACGCCGACGGCCTGGAGATCGTTCCCGACTCCGTGGCCCCCGCCAAGTTCGGCGCGCTGTTCCCCGGCGTCCCGCTGGTGATCGCGGGTCGTTTCCGCGGCGCCCCGTCCGGCTCGCTGTCCGTCCGCGGCACCGCGTCCACCGGAACGACCTGGGAGCAGCACGCCACCGGCACCATCGCCAAGGACCCGGCCACCACGTCCATCTGGGCACGCGCGCACCTGCGCGACCTGGAGGACCGCTACACGGTCGGAGGTCCGGACGACCTTGAGCAGCGCATCGTCAGCACGTCCCTCCGCTTCGGCGTCCTGTGCCGCTTCACCGCGTTCGTCGCCGTGGACAGCAGGGTGGTCACCGATGGCGAAGCCCCGCACCAGGCCGTCCAGCCGGTGGAGACGCCCAGAGGCTGGGAGCAGCCCACCGCCGCCCCGAGAATGACGCACGCCGCCTTCTCGGCCACGGCGGACGCCTTCGCGCCGGAAGCTTTCATGGCACCGAGCAGCCCGCCGCTTCCGGCCCCGTCGGGCCCACCGCCCGCGTACGGCGCCGGGCGCAGCACGCCCCTACGGGGCACGGGCCGTCCCCCGAGCACACCGCCCGCCCGCCCGGTTTCGCCGGCGCCACGACGCGCCCGCCCCGCGCCCGCCCTCACCGGGTTCCAGCAAGAGCTGGCCAACGTGCTCGACCGCCTCCGCGAGGTCCCCGACGCGCACGACCAGCGCGTCCACCACCTGCTGAGCGATCTCCTCCCCATCCTCGAGTCGATCGTGCAGCGCATGGAGGCGCAGTCCCTGGACGCCACATCCCTGTCCACCCTCCGCGACGACCTGCGCCGCCTGAACCCCTCATCGGACGAGGCCACCATCAACCACCAATGGACCCGCGCACTTGAAATCCTCAGCGACTTCACCGGATCCCCAGCACCCCGCCGCCCCTTCTGGAAACGCCAGTAGCAACCCGTGCCGACGAGGCCGACCACCCCGCCGGCACGCCCCGCCCACCACCCACACCGCGACCGAGCAGCACAGGCGGGACGCAGCGGACGCACACGGGGTGGGGCGCAGTTGGCGGGGCATGGGCGGGGGCGCTCCCTGATCGGGGCGCCCCCGCTCCGGGGCCGCGTCAGGCGTGCTTGGGTTGGTGGTGGCGGCGCAGGAGGGGGATGAGGTTGAGGGCCAAGCCGGTCAGGGCGACGGCGCCGACCAGGTTGACGCCCGGGGTGAATTCGGCGAAGCCCTCGCCCCCGGCGGCCGTCCCCGATGCGACCAGGGCCGTGACCATTGCCAGGACGAGGGCGGCGCCGACCTGGCCCGATGTCTGGACGAGACCGGAGGCCAGTCCCTGCTCGGAGTCATCGATCCCGTCCGTCGCCTGACCCATGATCGAGCTGAACCCGAACGCGAACCCGCCGCCGAGCAGCAGCATGGTGGGCAGGATGGTGAACGCGTAGTGCGGGGTGTTCCCGGCCGTGGCGAGGAACCACCCGTAGCCGAGGGTCAGTGACGTCATGGAACTGATGATCAGACGGGGCGTCCCGTACCGGTCGATCAACCGGCCGACGAACGGCGAGCCGAACGCCACGATGAGCCCGGCAGGCAGCAGCGCCATGGCCATCTTCAGCGGCGACCAGCGCAGCACGTCCTGCAGGTAGAGCGTCATCATGAACTGGAAACTCAGGTAAGACCCGAACAGCGCCACGATGCTGAGGTTGGCCCGGACGATCGTCCCGATCCGCAGGATGCCCAACCGGATCAGCGGGTGCCGCACCCTCTTCTCCGTGACGAAGAAACCCGTCAGCAGCGCCGCCGCCAGCGCGACGGAACCCAGCGTGACCGGGTCGAGCCAGCCCCGGTCAGGTGCGGAAACGACGGTGTACACGGCGAGCAGCATGCCTCCGGTGAGGGTGACGGCGCCGACGAGATCGTGCCCGCCGCTCGCGGCCGGCCTGTCCCGCGGGATCAAGGCGGCGCCCGCGACCAGGGCGATGAGGGCGAGGGGAACGGGGGTCAGGAACGTCCAGCGCCACCCGAAGCTGGTCAGCAGCCCGCCGAGGATCAGTCCGGACGAGTAGCCACTGGCGCCGAAGACCGAGAAGACCGACAAAGCCCGGTTGCGCGAGGGGCCTTCATGGAACGTGGTGGTCAGGATGGACAAGGCGGTCGGTGCGGTGAACGCTGCGGCGAGGCCCTTGACGAAACGGGTGACGATCAGCAGCGTGCCGTCGTTCACCAGCGCTCCCACCAGGGACGCCAGTGCGAACACGGCCAAGGCGGTGAGGAAGACCCGCCTGCGGCCGAGCAGGTCGGCGGTACGTCCGCCGAGCAGCAGCAGACCGCCGTAGCCGAGGACGTAGCCGTTCACGATCCACTGCAGTGACGTGGTCGAAAGGCCCAGTTCGGCGCCGATCGACGGCAACGCGACGCCCACCATCGAGACGTCGAGGGCATCGAGGAACAGCACGGCGCACAAGACCGCGAGGACCCCCCACAGCCGGGGAGTCCAGGTCTGTTCGGCCGGCGCGCTCGCGGCGGCCGGCGCACGGACGGTTGGTGCAGTCGAGGTGTCGGTGATAGCCACGTCGGAGGACGGTACATGCGCATGCATCAAATGTCTACGCACTAAATTCCTCAGAATTTAATGCGGATGCATCTCATGCGTGCGCATGCTAGGATCCGCGGCATGGAGGCGGAGTCTGCTCTGGTCGGCCGCTGGCGCAAGCTCGCGAGCTGCTACAACACGGTCGCGTGCGCCCTCGAACGCGCCCTGCAGGACGCCCATGGCGTCAGCATGAGCGAGTACGAGACCCTCGACCGCCTCGTCGACCTCGACTGTGAGAAGCACCGCATGCAGGAGATCGCCGCGGCCATGTATCTCAGCCAGAGCGCCCTGTCCCGCACGGTCGCCCGCCTGGAGAAGCACGGCTACGTCCAGCGCGGTCTCTGCGAGGCCGACCGCCGCGGCGTCTTCGTCAAGATCACCGATGCCGGCCGCCGGTGCCACTCCGAAGCGCGCGAGACCCACCTGAAGGTCCTCGCCGAACACCTCGACTCCACTCCCTGACCGCACACCCGCCGCACTCCTCGGTCCCGGCGAACTTTCCGGGCTCCCAGACGTGACTGTGCGGCGAGTGCGCTCTGCGGGGAACGTGGTGCAACCTGGTCCGTAGACGGCCGGTCGTCCCCCAGCCGGCCCTGAGCAGAGCGGTCCTGGGCAACGGGCCAGGTCGGAGGTGTTGTGGGCTGTCGCGTAATGCTGCGCCGGCTGCGGGCGGCGGACGAGGAGGAGTTCGTCCGGCTCGCCGAACAGAGCGCCGAGCTGCACAAAGACTGGGTCAGGACGCCGGCCGACCCGGCGGCGTTCCGCGAGTACTTGAGCCGGTTCGCGGACCCGGCGGCCGGTGAGGCGCTGCTGATCAAACGCGCGGACACGGGCGCCATCGCCGGTCATGCCACGCTCACCGGCATCGTCCGCAGACCGTACGACCGCGCGGTCCTCGGTTTCGCCGCCTTCACACCGAACGCGGGCCTGGGCTACATGACGGAAGGCGTCGGCCTGACCGTCCTCTACGCGTTCGGCCCGCTCGGCCTGCACCGGGTCGAGGCGGACGTCCAGCCGGCCAACGAACCCTCCCGCCGCCTCGTCAACCGGCTCGGCTTCAGGCGGGAAGGATTCTCTCCCGGGTTCATCAACATCGGCGGCGTCTGGCGCGACCACGAACGCTGGGCCATCACCGCCGGCATGAGCACCAACCTCCCCCCATGCGACAAAACCCTGATGCCCTAGCCAAGTGCGTCTTACCGGCTGTTTCCGCAGGTGACGGAGACGAGATCGGCCGGCACTTCGCGCGCGGCCCGGATCGGCCGCCGCACACCGGTTTAATGATCTCCCCAAAAGACCTATAAAGGGACAAAACCGGACAGTGCGCCGAGTCGCGCGCGTCGATTGCCGACGAGAGGTGGACGGGCGTGACGCACAGCGGACGCACCGGCGAAAGCCCCGAGTGGCCGGACACCCTGGACGTGGGCGCCCTGCTCGAGGCGGGATGGCGACCGACGCCGTTCCGGCAGTTCATCCTCAAGATCCACAGCCGCTGCAACCTGAAATGTACGTACTGCTATATGTACGAGATGGCTGACCAAAATTGGCGGAAACAACCTCGTCGTATGACGAAACCCACGATCGCCAAGGTCGCCGAAAGGATCGCCGAACACGCTCGCAGCAACAAGCTTCCCGGGATCGATGTCATCCTGCACGGTGGGGAGCCGCTTCTCGCAGGCCTCGAGCACCTCCGGTACGCATTGCACACCATCAGGTCCGCCATCGATCCGATGACCACGGTCACCTTCCACGTGCAGACCAATGGTGTCCTGCTCGACACCAACTTCCTCGATCTGTTCGATGAACTGGGCGTCCTCCTGGGCGTCAGTCTGGACGGTGATCAGGACAGTCACGATTTGCATCGCAAGCGGGCCGACGGCCGGGGGAGCTATCAAGCGGTGGCCGCCGGGCTCGACCTGCTCAACGCACCGCAGTACAGGCACCTGTTCTCCGGCTTGCTGACCACCATCGACCTGGGCGCCGACCCATTGCGGACTTACGATGCACTTCTAGCATTCCGCCCTTCGTCCATTGATTTCCTGCTCCCCCACGGCAACTGGGACATGCCGCCCCCCGGCCTGCCCGCACCCGGGCGGACCCCCTATGCCGACTGGCTGATCGCGATCTTCGACCGCTGGTATCGGGCGCCCGTCCAGGAGACCCGGATCAGGATGTTCAGCGAGATCATGCGCATGCTGGGCGGCCGCCCGTCCCGCAGCGAGGCCCTCGGTCTGTCGCCGGTGGCGGTCACGGTCGTCGAGACCGACGGGTCCATCGAACTGGTCGACACGCTCAAATCCGCCTACGAAGGGGCGTCCGCCACCCGCCTCCACGTCTTCCGCGACGGTTTCGACTCGGCGCTCATGCTCGCACCGTTCGCGGCAAGGCAGATCGGCATCGCGGCCCTATCGACCAAATGTCGGGCGTGCGACGTCCATCGCGTGTGCGGCGGCGGCCTTTATCCGCACCGGTACCGGACGGGACGCGGTTTCCGGAACCCGAGCGTGTTCTGTGCGGACCTCCTGCGCTTGATCACCCACGTCCGGCAGGTCATGGTGGACGATCTGGCCGAACTGACGGGATCCCGCGGCTGATGCTGTCCGGAAGGACGTTTCATGGTCTCGCTCGCGGCGGTGGTGGCGAGAAGGCCGTCCAAGAACTGCGTGCCATCCACCGGGGAAGACTTCTGCTTCTGATCCGGGGTGTGCTGGAGAGGGCACAAGCGGCGGAGCATCCCGAGGCGGGTATGGCCGCGGATGGCTTCGAACTGCTCAATTCACTCCACCGCGCCCATCCGAACGCGATCGGCGAGGTCCTCGCCTATCCAACGGTCACCGCCTGGGTGCGGCGGACGCTCACGGAGTTGCGCGAGGGCCGGACATCCCATCCCGGGCGGCTGGCATGTGTGGCCGCCGTAGCGGCGCACCGGGTCGGCAGCGACCGGACCATAACCGTGCCGGCCGAAGACGGCTCCGTCGTCCTACCCGGGCTTGGACGCGCGACCCTGCCGGACCGCACCACGGCGAAGTTCGGTTCCGGACGAGTCGGGCACGTGACACTGAGGGACGGCGAACCCGGCTGGACGCCCCTGAGAACGCTGCGTGCGCGGCACGCCGAAACGAGCGTCGGATTCGTCCTCGAGGACGGCGATCCCGACCGGATGCCCGGTGCCGGCACCGTCGCGGGACGCCTCGACGACCTGGGGGTCAGGCACTGGCAGGCCGTCCTCTCGGAAGCATGGGAAATCATGGTTCCGCTGCATTGGACGACCGCCGCCGAGGTTTCCGCCGCCGTCACCGCATTGACGCCTCTCCGTGCGACCGGAACCGGACATGTGAGCGGGACGCCGACCCACGCCTTCGGCAACATAGGCCTGTCGACACCGCCCGGGCCTTATGAGCTCGCGGAAACGCTGTGTCACGAGGTCCAGCACGTGAAACTAAGCGCCTTGCTGGAGATCGTGCCGTTGACACGCCGTGACGACGGCACCCTTCACTACGCGCCGTGGAGGCCGGATCCGCGCCCTATCGCGGGTCTGCTCCAGGGCACGTACGCGTACCTGGGCGTGACGGGCTTCTGGCGCAGGCAGCGAGAAGCCGAGCATGGGAGTCAAGCGCTGCGTGCGCACAGCGAGTTCGCGCGTTGGCGAGAGGCCGCCGGCCAGGCGGCACGAACGCTGGCCGACAGCGGACGCCTCACCGAAACGGGCATGGCCTTCGTGGACGAGATGGCGCGGACACTTCGGGCATGGCAGCGGGAGTACGTCCCCCCGGTCGCCCACCGGAGCGCCAGGGCTAACGCGGACGAACACCGCTCGTCATGGCGCCGCCGCCACGCCTGACCACAGCTCCGAGCCGAGGCGCCGGCTCAGATCGGGGGTGGATCGAAGTCGCAGTCGAGGTGACGACGGTCCTTGGCGACGATCGCGTCGGGGTGTTCCTGACCGAGCGTCGCCGCGTAGTGGTCCATCGTCGCAGTGTGGAGGTTCTGCGCCTCCTCCTTCATTCCCGCATTGAACAGATCCGTGGCGAGGTTGGCCGCGCACGCGAGCGTCATCGGGTGACGACCACCGAGAAGGCGCGTCAACCGGCGCAGCGTCCCCCGCCCCAGTCGAACGGCCGCCTCGATTTCGTCGAGCGCAGCGAGATCGCTGGCGAGATTCACCGCCACCGTGAGCGGGTAGTGGTGATCGCGCCCGAACCTCGCGTCCAGGGCGGCGAGGGCCTTCTCGTTCAACGTGCGCGCCTTCGCCGCCTCCCCGGTCACCCGGCTCAAAAGCGCGAGGTTCCCGGTGCAGCCGTGGTTGTAGGGGTGTTCCGACCCGTAGACGCTCGGATACCGGTTCACGGTGTCCGCCGCCAGCGTCATCGCGCCGTCGATCTCCCCCATGGTCCGCTGGATGTTCGCCAGGCACATCGCGGACGCGAGCGTATCCGGATGGGTCAGCCCGAAAAGCCGCAAGTAGCGCGAGTGGACGTTCAAAGCCATTTCATGCGCGCTTTCGAACTCGCCTACCCGCCGCCAGGAGATGGACAAGTCCTTGGCGGCACGCAGCGTCCAGGGGTGGTCGGCTCCCAGTTCGGTGACCCCGAACGCGTGCGCCTCCACACCGAGGTCGCACGCCTCGGCATAATCGCCGCAGAGCCGGACCGCCCGCGCCAGTCCGGTCCATGGGGCGAGAAGGTCGACCGCATCGCCGGTACGCCCGAGCGCACGATGCAGAATATAGGCGCGCTCGTGGAACTCCTTGCATTTTTCATACTGGCTGTTAAGCCCGTAGTCCAAGCCGAGACTGTTGACCACGCGCGCCGTCTGCGGATCGCGTTTCTGGTACGCCCTGTCGTGTCGTTCGAGCGATTTCATGTCGTGGTCGAGCGCTTGCGAGAACTCGCCACTGGCACGGTAGTCGGCACCAATGCTGTTGAGCAACTGGAGCGTTTCCGGATGCTCCGCACCTGCGACCCTTTCCATCGTCGGCATGATGCGAAAGTCGAGCTCGTAGGCACCCTGAAAGTCACCAAGGTCCCGCAGCACGTTGCCGAGGTGACGCTGTGCGCGGAGAACGTCCATCTCCTCCGAGGACCCGTCTTTGGACCACCGCTTGATGAACTGCTCAAGAAAGCTGCGCGCCGACCCGTAGTCGCCGGAGGCCCGCAGGTACCGGACCACCTGGAGCAGCATCGCCCGGACTTCAGGGTCACGGCTTTCCGCGATCTGGGCGGGCTGGACATGGCCGAGCAGGTCGAAGTATTCCGACCACTTCGACGGGTCCTGCGGCACGTCCGGCGTGGCCTGCGCCAGGAGCAGATAGACCTCGTTCCGGATGCGTTCCCGGTCGGCCTTTTCGAGTTCCTCACGGACCAGCGCTTGGATCAGCCGGTGCACCTGAATCGTCCGGCTCGTCGTGTTGTCGATCTTGGCGAGCGCATAGCGGCCGAGTTCCCCGATGGCGCGGCTCAGCCGAATCGGGTCGTTGAGCAGTTCGGCTATCTCCGGGCTCAGCTTCGGGTGACTTTGGTTGAAGACGTCCCGCGGGATGGGCTCCGGGCTGAAGAAGGCGCAGTAACGCAGCAGCTCGACCGCTTCGGACAGCGACTTTCGCAGGCTGCTGACCGAAAGCCCCCAGGCGGCCGTCATCGACTCCGGGTATTCCGACGGCTTGCCCACCGACAGCAGCTCGGCCGTCCGCTCGGCCAGAAGCTCCAGGTACTCCGACACGGGCATGCCGGTCTCCGCTTGAAGCGCGCCGGCCTGCTCGAGTGCGAGCGGAAGGTCGCCGAGTTGGTCCGCCAGGCGGTCGGCGTCGGGATCGCCGTCCGTGCGGGGGACTCGCTTGGCCAGGAACCTCAGGCTCTCCTGCCGGGTGAACACGTCGACGGGGACGGTCTCGTAGACGCCGCTCCATCGGTGGTTACGCGAGGTGATCAGAACATGGCCGGGTCCGGCGCTGGGGATGAGTTCGGTCAGGTCCTCGGGCTGGTCGGCGTTGTCGAAGATCAGCAGCCATTTGTCGAACGGGTCGCCGCGCCTCAAGGCGTCCAGTACGGAGTTGCAGGCCTCCTCGATGCCCGTCGCGGTCATCGGAGGAAGGTTGAGATATGGGGAGAGGGCGGCCAATGCGGACCGCAGCAGATTCGGCTGGTCCGCAGACACCCACCAGACCAGGTCGTAATACGCGCCGAACCTGTGCGCGTATTCGACCGCCATCTGCGTCTTCCCGACTCCGCCGAGCCCGTGGAGGGCATGCGGCGCGGACACGACGGCGGTCACCTTGCCCGTTATCCCGTCCTGGCCCGTTATTCCGGCCCGCAGCCTGTCAAGAAGATCTTCACGTCCGGTGAAGTTCCTGTTCCGCGGGGGGACCTTCTTCCCCCACACCTGGGGAACCCGCCTGGCAGCCATTCCGCCCTGACCAGTCGATAGCTCCACGTGAACCCGCCTCCGGTTCCGCTCGCGGACGGCGACCATTTCCGTCACCCGGTGGGACGCCAACCACCATACTCGCAACATCCGGGAAGGGATATGTCATTTAGGACGTCCAATAAAACGGAGAACGACCGGCCCATAAGAAGAATGTTCGGTCTTTGTGTCACGAGACACAAAACCTATGACCCGTGAGTGCTATGCGATCGACTTCTGGCCATATCAACGCTCTCGTGTCAAACTTAAAGGGTTCGCCGCCCAGCGACCACTGGAGATCAGATGCAGGACCACGGAAACCTCCAGGTCAGCCGACTCGACTTCTCCGAAGTCTCCTTCGACCGGCTGAACGAGATCAGCGAGAGCGCACTGTGGCACGCCGTGAACGAGATCCTTGATCCACGGTATGACGGCGACGCCATCGCGGCCTTCAACTCTTTCGCGTCACCCCCCGCCGGCGACAAGGCCTGATTGGCCGGATACGGCCAGCCGTTCACCCGGGCCGCCATTCTGGGCGTCAGACTCAGCATCCAGAACATCTGCCCCTAGAGCAGGATGGCGACGAGTGAGCACGCTCGCCCTACCCCCTGGTGCAGGATGCGCGCCGTTTGTGGGGTCCAGGTTCTTCACCGCAGAAGAACGCGTGCTATTTCACGGCCGAGACAGGGAGGCCAAGGAGCTCGCCGGAGAGTGGACGTCCGGCAGGCTCACGGTCTTGCACGGCGTGGCCGGGATCGGGAAGAGCTCGCTGCTGCACGCCGACGTCCTTCCCTTTCTCTGCGACCTGGGAGGCGATGTGCTCCCGGTCGGGCATCCCGGCCACCGTCCACACCACCCGCTCGCAGCGGTTTCCGGTCAGAACCATTTCTCCCTCGCCGTCCTCTCGTCCTGGCAGCCGGACGCCTCGCCGCACCACATCTCCGAACTGTCGATCGGAGACTTCCTGCGACGACGAGGCGGGCCGGGGCTCATGGTGGCCATAGACCAGGCGGAGATGCTCTTCCGCCGGTCACCGGCCTACGAGCGCGACAGGAGGCGTTTCCTCGAGGAGCTGACCAACGCACTGCAGGAGCAGGAGAGCATCCGGTTGCTGCTCTGTGTGCGCGAAGGTTTCGTTCCCGAAGCCCTGAGCTTCGGCCGGCGGATCGGCAATGTCCGGACGTTCGGGCTCGGGCCGCTGGCCCGGTCCGCCGCCATCGAGGCCGTGCACGGCTCGGCGCTGGTCGCCAACTGGACGCTTGATCCGGGAGTAGCCGAACTCCTGGTCGATGAGGTCCGCCGTGATCCACGAGGAGAATCGTCGGGTCCGGTCGAGCCGGCACTGCTGCAGGCCGTCTGCGCCCGGCTGCTCCCCCTTCCCGGCATCCACCCGGAACAGATGGCGGAGGTGGTGGACGCCGCGCTGACCGACTATCTGCGGGAAGAACTCATTGAGGTTGCCGCCGACCGCGCACGGCAAAGCAAGGACGTCACCGATTGGTTTCGCAGAACCATCCTCAGCAGCTCGGCGGCCATCGAGGACGACGATGACACCTCCCTACTATGCGCCCTGGAGGAACGTCATCTCGTCCGTGCACATCGACCGGCAGCTGATCGACCGCTGGTCGCGCTTCTGCATCCAAGACTCACTATTCCCCTTCGACGCCTGCACCGGCCACACTCCGTCGCCGAAAAGCCGGAACAAGTACTGCGCGCGTCCGGAAAGGCCCTCTGCGCCGGCGAACTCGCCTTGGCCAGGATCCACGCCGAAGGCTTGATCGGGACCATCGGCCCGCACCAGATCGCCATCCGCGCACGAGTCGAGTCCCTCCTCGGTGACATCGCCCACAAGGAACGGCGAACCGAGACGGCGATTCGCCACTACCGCAATGCGGCCGAGCTCTTCGAGACATTGCAGGATTCGCCGGGAGTGGCTCAACTGCTGACCGCCGTCGGCCGGCTGTTACTGGCAATGGCCGAAGCCGCTCCCGAGCGGGCGGAGACATTGCGTGCAGCGGCCGTCCGGGAACTGCGCGCCGCGGCGAGCCGTGTACCGGCCGACCCCGGGCCCCGGGCGGCCCTCGGGCGTGCGCTCTGGCAGGCCGGTGATCCGACTGCCGCACTGGCGGTGCTCAGCGGCGCCCTGGATCTGGACGGCGACACACCGGAGGTGCTGCAGACCCGCAGCAAGATCTTCGCCGATTTCGGAAATCCGGAGTCGGCGAACTCTGCGCTCCGGGACTTGGGCCGGGTCGGCCGCCACACCCGTCCCTCCAGTGAGGCGGCCCGGGCCCTGGCGCTCACGACCCGGTCACGGATGGACGCGGCCGCGCGGACGCTCGACGCCGTCCTCGCAGAGTCCACCGACGACGGCCCGGCGCTCCTCCATGCCGCAAGGGCCGAGGACCTGCGCGGAGACCAGGCGTCTGCGATCAAGCTCGCCGCGAGGGCCATGCAGGCCAAGAACCCGCCGTTGCCCGATCACCAGCGCAGCGAGGCACACCTCATGCGGAAGATTCCTTGACGTCAGGTCAGGTTTATCAGTCGAACCGGGGGAAGTATGCAGGACGTGGCCATTGTTGGACTCGCGATCGGCTCTGCCACGATTCTCGGCACTGTTATGGCGACCGTCGGGGGGTTCGTTGCCGAATGGCGCCGTACACGGCGGACGAGCCGGCAAGAACGAGACCAGCGGGCCGAAAGGGAACAGGAGGTACATCGACGAGAACTGCAGGCGTCCCTCGCGGAGGTCCGGCTGGCGGTAATCAAGGTCAGCGTCGGGACACAGCTCGTCCAGGACATGCGCCGGACGGATGCCGCCCGTTTGGACAATCACGATCTACCCGATCGAATCAGGCGCATAAGGGACGATTACCCCAAGGCTGAGGCCGCTCTCCTGGGACTCTGGGGCATCAGCCGCAGCGAGGAGACCCGAGAGGTCGTCGCGTCCCTCCTGGAGGAGGTGGCGTGGGCATTTCAGTACGGTAAGTCGGCAGGTGGGGCGGATGTCGATCCCGTCGAGATCGACCGCAGGATCAAGCATCGGGTGCAGCAACTGAGCATCGCGGTGACCACCGAGGGCAGCGGCGCGCAGCGGCCGGACGGACGCTGACCACAACTGCTGAATCGCCCTCGTAATACCCGCCTGATCCACTACAGTCCAGTGCTGTGCTGTGCGACTCGGAGCGGTAACCCCTCGCTTTTGAGAGCCCCGCTCTTGACGGGAGGGAGGTAAGCTTGGCAGCCTTACGCCTTACGCGGTGGCGGCGCACCAAGGAATCACCTTCCCTTGGTCCTGATTTTACCTGGCTCACCGTCGGATCCGGCATTTCTCAGCTGGGCTCAGTAAGCACGATGGCCGCATTCCCATTGCTTGCCCTGTCGGTGATGGATTCGCCGGTCCTGGCGGGTTGGGTGACTGCGGCCGGAACTTTTCCGCCCTTGCTGCTCCAACTCCCCGCGGGCGTTCTCATCGAGCGAAGCGACTACCGGCTCGTGATGGTCGCCAGCCAGGTGATAAGAGTGGCGTCGGCTCTGATGCTCCTGGCCGCCTTCCGGATATTCGACGAACCGGTCGCCGCCCTCCTGATCGCCGCCGCGGTGGAAGGCACCTGCGCCGTATTCTATGCGACCGCCGAACTCACCTCCGTACCGAGGGTCGTCCAACATCAACTGCTGCCGATCGCGATCGCGAGAAACGAGGCCCGCAGCCAGGGGGCCCTATCCATGGGCCGCCCACTCGGCGGCTTTCTGGCCGCGATCGGTCACTACGGCCCCTCCCTGATCAATCTGGTCGCCGGCTTGGCCGCCCTCCTCTCGGTGCTGAGAATGGACGGCCGGTTCTTCAGGGCGAACAAACCATACGACACGGGGATGATCAACGCATTAAAAGTTGGGCTCTCCGCGTTCTGGAAGGAGCGCTTCCTGCGCGCCGTCATGTTCGTCTGCATAGTTACGAACGTACTATTCCAGATCGTCATACTCCTTTTCATTGTCCTGGCAAAGCAGGAACAGAGATCCACGCTCTTCATCGGAGTCATTCTGGCGGCCTCCGGCATCGGCGGCCTGATCGGTGCGTTCTCGGCCCGGCGGCTGATCGACGTCAACGAGAAGCTCAGCGTCCGTATCGCCCCGAAGCTCAGCGTCGATATCGCCGTGAAACGTAAGCTCAGCGTCCTTGTCGCCTGCTCCGGGGCATGGCTCGTCCTCACCGCAATCATCGCCTTCACCCATCACCCCGTCGCCATGGTCATCGCCTGGGGCGGCATCGGCTTCGTGGGCGCGAACGTGAACGTTGCACTGAACCTCTACCAGGCGAGAGAGATCAAGCAGCATCTCCTCGCCAGGGTCGCGAGCGCGAGCAATTTCATCAGCCGCTGCTCCGCCGCCGCCGGCGCCCTCTGCGCCGGATACATCGTCTCCGCCTTCGGTCCGACCCGCTCCGCCGAAGTCGTCTTCTTCATGATGCTCGGGCTCACGATCAGCGTCTTCGTCCTGGCAGCCGGCATCAGCCGCCAACACCAGGCCACCGAAGCGAAACGGTCCCGCGCTTCCCGCCTCGACGAGCCGACCCACGCCACAGTGGGGCACAGCGGAGACAACGGACAGGATGAACTTTCCGAGCAAGATCGGCGATACGCGTACCCGGGAGTACCGGCCTGAATTGAACGGAGACAGGCCCCACGCGGCCTTCCGGACCCCCTGGACTCCAGTCCAGACCTGCCGTTAGGAACCCTGAGCAGTCGAGCTTCCCGGCTCGCGGCGTCCAGAGGGCAGCGCGGCCCATGGTTCGAGCTCGCTATATGCCGACGAGGAACATCCTCACTGTCCAGAAGAATAGAATAGTTCCGTTCGACTCCTCGGGTTCTGAGATTCCGTCGCCTGAAAAGGGCGCCGAGGCTCGGGGTGATGTGGTTCTTGACAATGCTCCGATACTTGACGCGTTTCCTCGTCGCGATCCGCTTACCGGGCGGGTGTAGCCCAAGGTGATTTCAGTGATCCAGCGTTGCCGGCTCCTGGTTCTACAGCAGGCCGCCGTCACCCTGTGGATGGCGCTTCCGGTCGCCTGATCTCATGGCCTCCTGGTCGCTCCAGGCCCTTGAGGCGTGCCCGGACTGATCTCGGCTATGAGATGGCGCCCTCCTGAGTCGTCATCCCTCTGGGAGAGGGGGCGTCGGGTTTGGATGCGGCTACGGGGCCCTGTGGCTCGGGCGTGCGACCTGTTCCGTCCCCTCGCTCTTGCAGCGGCACTCCCGTACTGGCCGCGCGAGCTACGCGAACCCGTCCGCCGACAAGTGGACGCCTGGCTCATGCTCGACCAAGCGGCCACAGCGATGTGGGTGCATGTCGGCCTGGACGGCTTGCCAGATGGGTAGCCGTTCATCCCGCCGCCCACCAGAGCCTGGCGTTCTGTGCGTGCCGGCGGCAAGACCAAGAGGTCCAAAGCATGCTGGCGCTGCCGAGCTGTAGGTGGGGCCCAACGATTCCACCTCCTGCTGCGGGACGAGCAGAGCGCGGCGGCGGGGAAGGCTTGGCAAGAGCACGGCCTCGTCTTCGCGTCCGCCGTGGGCACCGAATGGAACGCCGGCAACGTGCTGCGGTCCTTCCGGGCCGTCCTGGCGAAGACGGACCTGAACCCGGACGGCTGGACGCTGCGGGAGCTGCGGCACAGCTTCGTGTCGGTGCTGTCGGACGCTGGCGTGCCCATCGAGGAGATCTCGCGGCCGGCCGGGCAAAGAGCCGGAGGTCATGGAGACGGTCTACTGGCCTCGGCTCCGGTCCGCTTTGCCTGCCGGAGCCGAGGCCATGGACGACGTCTTCCCCGTCGCTGCCGAGGATCCTCAGTCAGGCAGTCATGCAGAAGGCCCATCGCGAGTGATCGCGATGGGCCTGGAGGTGGGAGCCGCCTATCGGAATCGAACCGATGACCTATTCATTACGAGTGAATCGCTCTGCCGACTGAGCTAAGGCGGCGTGCCGTGCGGGGCACGGCGGGAAGAAGTCTACCGGGTCCGCGGGTGTGGGTGTGCACTGGTTATTCAGGGGCAGGTGGTTCCGTCCTCGGGCGGGTCGGTGTTGATCAGGTAGTCGTCGGTGGCCTTGGTGATGCAGGGGTCGCCTTGCAGGTAGGCGGTGTGGCCGTCGCCGTCGTAGGTGAGGAGGACGCCGCTGGAGAGCTGCTCTGCGAGGTTTTCGGCCCACTTGTAGGGCGTGGCCGGGTCGCGGGTGGTTCCGATGACGACGATGGGGGCGGCGCCCTTGGCGGTGATGGGTTTCGGCTTCTCCTCGGTCTGGACGGGCCAGTAGACGCACGGGAGGCCGCCCCAGACGACGAAGGGGCCGAAGAGGGGGGCGGCCTTCTTGGCTTCGGCGGCGGCCTTGCCGTAGGTGGCGAGGTCCGGGGGGTTGGGTTTGTCGACGCAGTTGACGGCCATGTTGGCGTCGGTCTGGTTGCTGTAGGTGCCGTTGGGTTCGCGCTCGACCATCTCGTCCGCGAGGGTGAGGAGGACCGTGCCGTCGCCCTGCTGGATGGCCTGGGTGAGAGCTTGGCGGAGGACGGGCCAGTACTCCTTGACGTAGAGGGACCTGGCTATGCCCATCACGGCCAGGGACTCGGTGACCTTGCGGGAGTCCCGGGTGCTGGTGAGCGGCTTCTTGTCCGTCGCCGCTAGGAAGGACGCGATTTTGGCGATGACCGCGTCGGCGGTACCGCCGAAGGGGCAGCCGCCTGTCTTGACGCAGTCGTCGGCGAACGCGCGCAGGGCCGTCTCGAAGCCCTTGGCCTGTTCGATCAGCAGTTCGGTTGAGGACAGCTTGGGGTCGACGGCGCCGTCCAGGGCGAGGGCTCGGACGTTCTTGGGGAACTGTTCGGCGTAGAAGGCGCCCAGGTAGGTGCCGTAGGAGGCGCCGTAGTAGGTGAGCTTCCGGTCGCCCAGGGCGGCACGGAGGACGTCCATATCGCGGGCGGCGTTGACGGTGCCCACGTAGCGGAGTTGAGACGCGGCCTTGGTCTCGCAGTTCTGCGCGAACTCCTTGCCCTCGTCGCCTAGGGCACTGGTCTCGCTCTCGCTGTCCGGGGAGGCGTCCGTGGCGAAGAAGTCGTCGAGTTGGGGGCCTGTGTTGCAGCGGACCGGGGCGCTGTCGGCGACGCCGCGGGGGTCGAAGCCGACGATGTCGAAGCGGCTGCGCAGGTCGTCGCCGAAGGCGCGGGCCGCCTGGCGGACGAAGTCGACCCCGGAACCGCCGGGGCCGCCCGGATTGGTGAACAGTGAGCCGATCCGGTCCGAACTGTCCTCGGCCGGGAGCCTGATGACGGAGATGCCGACCTTTTCGCCGGACGGCTTGGCATAGTCCAGGGGCACCTGGACGGTCGTGCATTCGAAACCGTCCTGGCAGTCCTTCCAGGACGGTTTCTGGCTGTAGAACGATTCGAGCCCTGCGGGGACGGTGGGCGGTGTCGTGTCCTCTTTCTCGGGGCTGTCGCTGCATCCGGCGGCCGTCGCAAACGCCAGCACGGTGGCCACACTGATGAACTTCGCTGCCCGCACCTGGACCCCGTCTCGTCGTAGCGGCACGTACGCCGCCGCCTACGCTACGTCGGCGCGGTGGCCCGGGGCTACTTCCCTCCGTATTCGTGTTCGATGCCGTCGAGCAGCCAGTTGAGGCCCTGCTCGAAGTTCTCACGGCCGTGGACGCCCGCCTCGAAGAGGGGTTTGAGGTGGGGGAACTCGCCGGTTTCCAGGAGCTTCCGAACGTACTCCTGCTCCAGGAGGCTGGCTTGGGCGCGCTGCAGACCGTTCTCGCCGACGTCGTGGGCGTTCTGTTCCCGGAGGGTGTAGCCCAGCATGTAGTGGTCGATGGTGGTGACGATGGCCAGCATGCTCTCCAGGTCGTCGGTGAGCCGGGCGGCCGCGGCGAGGGACTGTTCGGCATGGCGCAGGCCGTTCGGCCCAACGCGGGGGGCGCGGCGGGCGAGTTCGAACATCCAGGGATGTTTGACGCCGACCTCGCGTTCCCTGCGGGCTATCTGGAGCATCGCCTCGCGCCAGTCGTCCGGCAGCTCGCCCTTGATCAGCACCTCCTGCGCGACCTCGTCGTACATGAGGTCGAGGAGGTCTTCCTTCGCGTCGATGTGGGTGTAGAGGCTCATCGCGCGCACGCCCAGCTCGCTCGCGATGCGGCGGATGGACACCGCGTCCAGGCGCTCGGCGTCGGCGATCTTGATCGCCGTCTCGACGATGGCCTCGCGCGTCAGCTTCGGGCGACGTCCACCGCGCGGACGCGTCCACACATCGCCTGACCTTGAAGTTCCTGCCACAGCAAAGATCGTACGTGATACACCGTATCGATACGGCGTACGGACGGAGCGATACGGTGTACAGTGATGCCGATACGGCGTACGGAAACGGAGGCGGACGGATGACCAGCGTGCGAACCGCGCCCCCCGCCGGCGAGGACGAGACCGACCCGCGGCTGCGCAGGCTCGCGATCGTCGTGGTGCTCGGCGCGATCATGACGGTCCTCGACACCACGATCGTCAACGTCGCGGTCACGACTCTCGGCACGGACTTCGGCACCTCACTCTCGACCATCCAGTGGGTGGTCACCGGTTACACGCTCGCCCTGGCCATGGCGATCCCGCTGAGCGGGTGGTCGGTGCAGCGGTTCGGCGCCCGGACGATGTGGCTCGTCTCGCTTGGGCTGTTCATCAGCGGGTCGGTGCTGTGCGGCCTCGCCTGGTCGCTGCCCGCACTGATCGCGTTCCGCGTGCTGCAGGGTCTCGGCGGCGGCATGCTGATGCCCGTCGGCCAGATGATGCTCGTCCGGGAGGCCGGTCCCGGACGGATCGGCCGGGCGATGAGCATCGTTTCGGTGCCCGCCATGCTCGCGCCGGTGCTCGGGCCGCTGCTCGGCGGCGTGATCATCGATGGTCTGAGCTGGCGCTGGATGTTCTTCGTCAACGTCCCGTTCTGTGCGGTCGCGCTCGTGTCCGCCCTGCGGATGGTGCCGCGCGACACCGAGCGCAGCAGAGACGCCCGGCTGGACGTTCGCGGGATGGTGCTGCTGTCCCCCGGCCTGGCGGCCCTTGTGTACGGGCTGTCGGAGGCGGGTAATGGGGCGGGATTCGCCGGTGCGCGTTTTCTCACCGGTGTCATCACCGGGGGCATTCTGGTCACCGCGTTCGTCGTCCACGCGTTCCGCAGGGGCGACGGGGCGCTCATCGACCTGCGGCAGCTGAGCACCCGGGCGTTCACCGCCGCGACCGGAGGATTATTCCTCTACAGCGCCGCGATGTTCGGGGTGATGATCCTGATCCCGCTGTTCGCGGGGATCGTCCGCGGCGAGCCGGCCCTGGACGCGGGCTGGCTCCTGGCCCCGATGGGCGCCGGTGCGATGGCCACGATGGCGGTCTCGGGACGGCTGGCCGACCGGTTCGGCGGACGCTGGTTCGTCGTCGGCGGCGTGCTGTGCGTCCTCGCCGGCAGCCTGGCGCTCACCACGCTCGCCCCCGGAACCGGCCGGAGCGTGATCATGGGGACGATGTTCGTCGTCGGGCTCGGCCACGGCCTGATCGCCCCCTGCCTGATGGCCATGATGTACCAAGGAATGCCCCGGGAGGCGGTGCCCGCGGCGACCACCGGTGCGAACATCTTGGTGCGCGTCGGCAGCTCGTTCGGCACCGCGGCGACGGCGGTAGTCCTGCAGATCGCAATTCGCGGCGAGATACCGGGCGCCTCCGGCAACCTGGACGAGGCCTCCGCACGACATACCGGAGCCACGCCCGCCCTCTTGGCGAACGCATTCTCCGAGACCTTCTGGTGGGTCGCAGCGGTCCTTGTCATCGCCCTGATCCCGATCTTCGCCGTCCCACGCAAGTCCAAGGGAGCTCCGGACCACCATCCCGTCCTGACCAAAACCCGCAGGTAGCCCCGCCCGGCCGTCGTCCGGACCCCACCAAGCTCCGAGCTGATCCGTTGCGGGAGGAGGCCACCCCATGCGTAATGGCACCATCAGGTGGCTCGTGTCGCCGGACGCTCGGTGGTGTCGGTGCGCGCTCGGTGGTGTCGGTGCGCGCTCGATGGTGTCGGTGCGCGCTCGATGGTGTCGGTGCGCGCTCGGTGCGGTCGGTGCGCGCTCGGTGCGGTCGGTGCGCGCTCGGTGCGGTCGGTGCGCGCTCGGTGCGGTCGGTGCGCGCTCGGTGCGGTCGGTGGTGTGGGGTCGGGGTGGTCGGATCCGGGGGGTGTGGCGAAATAGGGGTGGTGGCTGGGTGGTTGCCCAGGCATGAGCACATCGCGGAAGACCGGCGTCAGGATCGAGGAGAGCGGCAAGCGCGTCAGGGCCTATCTCGGCGGCCACCTGGTGGCCGACACCACGGGGGCGGCTCTCGTGTGGGAGATCCCCTACTACCCGACCTACTACTTCCCCGTCGCGGACGTGCGGGCCGAACTCGTCGAGGACGGGCCGGGCAAGCGGTCGCCGAGCCGGGGGGACGCGACCGCGTACACGGTGAAGGTGGACGGCGCACAGGCCGAGGGCGCCGCGCTCCGGTACGCCGAGTCGCCCGTCGAGGAGCTGCGCGACCTGGTGCGTCTGGAGTGGGACGCGATGGACGGCTGGTTCGAGGAGGACGAGGAGGTCTTCGTCCATCCGCGCAGCCCGTACACGCGTGTCGACGTCCTGGCGTCGTCGCGGCATGTGCGGGTCGAGGTGGGCGGGGTGACGGTCGCGGAGTCGTCCAGCCCGCGGCTGCTGTTCGAGACGGGCCTGCCGGTGCGGTACTACCTGCTGAAGACGCATGTCCGGATGGACCTGCTCGAACACACCGACACGGTGACGCACTGCCCGTACAAGGGCACCGCGGAGTACTGGTCGGTGCATGCGGGTGGCGACGTCCACAAGGATTTCGCCTGGTCGTACCCGGTCCCGCTGGACGAGAGCCGCAAGGTCGCGGGCCTGGTCTGCTTCTACAGCGAGAAGGTCGACATTTACCTCGACGGCGTCCTGCAGGAGCGGCCGAAGACCCACTTCTGAGGCCGGGAGTTCATCACCTGGGCGTGGAAGATCTAGCCACTTCCGACAAGTTCCGCTCCCGTTCTTATCAGCCAGGCATCACATCATCGAATGGAACATCATGCGATGGTGTGATGCCTGTCGCTTTGCCGCCCGAAGTCTTGAAACGGCTTCCTACGGCTCCGTAGCTTACGGAACCGTAAGTTAGCGCGTCTTCGGGGAGGCACCTTGACCACCGCATCGCTCAGCGCGGAAGCGCGGGCCGCCGCTTCGCGCGCTCGGCCCGGTGTGGGGCGGCGGATTGCGGGGGGTGTCCGTCACCTCACCACGCCGCTGCTGCCGGAGGACTATCTCGGGCTGCTCAACCCGCTGTGGTCGACGGCCGAACTCCGGGGCCGGGTCGAGGCCGTCCGGCACGAGGCTCCGGCCGCGGCGACCCTGGTGATCAAGCCGGGACGGGCATGGCGGGGGCATCGGCCGGGCCAGTGGGTCAAGGTCGGCGTGGACATCGGCGGTGTCCGGCACTGGCGGACGTTCTCGCTGTCGTCCCCGCCGCGACCGGACGGGCGCATCACCGTGACGGTCAAGGCCGCACGGGACGGGTTCGTGTCCGCGCATCTCGTCCACGAGATCCGGCCGGGCGCGGTCGTGCGGCTCGCGTCGGCGGAGGGCGACTTCGTGTTGCCGTCGTCCGTTCCCGAAAGGCTGCTGTTCGTGACGGCGGGCAGCGGGATCACGCCGGTCATGGCCATGCTGCGGCACCTGGGCGGTGTGTCCGATGCCGTGGTCGTCCACTCGGACCGGACGGCGGGGGACGTCATCTTCGGCGCCGAACTCCGCTCGATGGCGGGCGTGCGCCTGCATGAACGGCACACGTCGTCGGACGGCCGGTTCAGGCCGTCGGAGCTGTCCGAGGTCTGTCCCGACTGGGCGGAACGCGAGGCGTGGGCTTGCGGTCCCGGGGCGATGCTGGACGATCTCGCGGCGCACTGGCGCGCCTCCGGGGCCGGAGAGCGGCTGCGCGTTGAGCGTTTCCGGACCGCGCTGCAGGGGCCGGCGGGCGAAGGCGGGCGCGTCACGTTCACCAGGAGCGGTGTCGAGGTCGACGTGGACGGGGGCACCCCGCTCCTGGTGGCCGGGGAGGACGCGGGGGCGCTGCTGCCGAGCGGCTGCCGGATGGGCATCTGCTACAGCTGCGTCGGCCGCCTCTGCTCCGGCCAGGTGCGCGACCTGCGCACCGGCGAGGTGCACGGCGAGGAAGGCGAGATCGTCCAGACGTGCGTCTCGGCCGCCGCCGGGCCCGTGGAAATCGAACTCTGAGGGGGAGCACGACGATGACGATCACGATGGAACGTCTGACGACCGGCGACTACGAGGCCATCGCCCGTGAGCTGGACGCGCTACGCGAAGAGGTCAGCGCCGGGCTCGGCGAACGCGACGCGTCCTACATCCACCGGGTGATCCGCTGGCAGCGCGGTCTGGAGATCGGCGGCCGGGCGCTGCTGATGGCGTCGTCGCTGCCGCCCGCCTGGGTCGCCGGGACCGCGACGCTCGCCGTCGCGAAGATCCTGGAGAACATGGAGATCGGGCACAACGTCATGCACGGCCAGTGGGACTGGATGCGCGACCCGAAGATCCACTCGACGACGTGGGAGTGGGACAACGTCTCCCCCGCCGACCAGTGGAAACACTCGCACAACTTCATCCACCACACGTTCACCAACGTGATCGGCAAGGACAACGACGTCGGCTACGGCATCCTGCGCGTCGCGCCCGAGCAGGCTTGGAGCCCCGCTCACATCGGGCAGCCGCTCTACAACCTGCTGCTCGCGATGTTCTTCGAGTACGGCGTCGCGATGCACGACCTGGAGATCGACAAGATCCTGGCGGGTGAGCACGACGAGGAGGTGACCAAGGAGAAGCTGCGCGGGATCGGACGCAAGATCCGCCGCCAGTGGGGCAAGGACTACCTGGCGTTCCCGCTGCTCACCGGCCCGCAGTTCTTCTCCACGCTGGCCGCGAACTTCACCGCGAACGTCGTCCGCAACGTCTGGGCCCACATGATCATTTTCTGTGGGCACTTCCCCGGGGACGTCGAGGTGTTCGAGGAGGAGCGGCTGGACGGTGAGACGAAGGGCGAGTGGTACGTCCGGCAGCTCCGCGGTTCGGCCAACATCTCCGGCGGGAGCCTGTTCCACCTGATGACCGGCAACCTCAGTCACCAGATCGAACACCATCTCTTCCCGGACCTGCCGAGCAACCGCTACGCCGAGATCGCCCCGCGCATCCGGGCGCTGTGTGAGAAGTACGACCTGCCGTACCACACGGGCTCCCTGTCCAGGCAGGTCACCGGCACCTGGAAGAAGATCTTCCGGTACGCGCTGCCCGGCGGGACGCCCAGCCCGAAGACCACCTGAGCAGGCCGAAAACCGCTTCGGACGGACGCCGGTTCAGGACCGACGCCGGTTCAGGACGGACACCGGTTCAGGACGGACACCGGTCACGGGACGGACACCAGTTCGGCACGGACGCCGGTTCGGGACGGACGCCGGTTCGGGACGGACGCCGGTTCGGGACGGACGCCGGTTCGGCACGGACGCCGGTTCGGGGGTCTGTGGCGGACGGCGGGCTTGGCGGAGTGGTCAGCCGAGGGCCTGTGCCACGGGGAGGAAGAGGCGGGACGGGTCGTTCGCGACGGGGTCGCCGTATTCCATGATCGTCGTGGTGAACGCGGGCCGGAGGCCGTGCTCCTCCGCCCAGGCGATCAGCTCGGGATGCCGGTGGTCGACGTCGAGCCGTATCGGTCCTTCGGGGACGACCTCCTCCACCAGCGTGAGCGCGGTTTCCGCGTCCTGCGCCATGACGGGACCGACAACGACCCTGTCGTCGTTCCTCCACGCACCGCCGTAGCCCAGGATGCCGGTCTCGCCTCGGACGACCCGTAGCGTCTCGCAGAACGAAGGCAGGCCGGCGACCAACTGCGAGCGGTCGGCACCGAACACCTCGGTATCGAGCGCGTGAACGGCGGCCATGTCGGCTGCCTCCACCGGCACGGACACTCCACGCCCGGACGGCCCATCCGATACGCCCTTGTACGTGGTGCACAGGCCCACAGAACGGAAACCCAGGCGCTCATACAAGGGACGTCCGTACTCGGTGGCGGTCAGGCAGATGCTTGCCGTCCGACAGTTGTCCATCGCGTGCCGCATCAACCGCGCGCCCAGGCCACGCCGTTCGAAACGCTTGGCGACCAGCACCATGCTGATGGCCGCGACGTCCTTCCCGTAGGGCGTGCACACGACCGTCCCGGCGAGTTCGCCGTCGCCGTCCTCAACGCCGTAGACGTCGCCGACCGAGAACAGGAACCGCCACTTGTGATCCTCCCGGCCCCACTCGCGGTCCTCGGCGAGCCGCTGGCAGGCGCCAAGGTCGTTGATGCCGAGCAACCGCACGTCCCCGTCCATGGGACGCGACGCTAGATCGCCCCGTGCCTCCCCACAACCGAATTATGCGGACGCGAGCGGACCGCCTCCGGGGGTCAGCCCGTCCAGCGGACGGTGGTGGCGGCCCAGGTGTAGCCGGTGCCGGCGGCCAGGAGGAGGGCGATGTCGCCGGGCTTGAGGCGGCCCGCGCGGGATGCACGGTCCAGGGAGAGGAGCGAGTCGACGCCGCTCATGTGGCCGGTGTCGTCCAGGTAGGGGGCGTGGTCCAGCG
This sequence comes from Spirillospora sp. NPDC048819, assembly GCF_040650055.1. Taxonomy (NCBI): domain Bacteria; kingdom Bacillati; phylum Actinomycetota; class Actinomycetes; order Streptosporangiales; family Thermomonosporaceae; genus Spirillospora; species Spirillospora sp. NPDC048819. The sequence goes on from NZ_JBEZGN010000001.1 coordinate 386,189, forward strand.
GGACGCCCAGGACCGAGAGCAGGCCCTCGTGCATCGAGCGTTTCATGTGCAGGACGCAGAGCTGGGCGATGTCGTGCAGGGCGTAGCCGGAGCGTTTGAGGGCGCCTTCGGCGACCTGGAGGAAGTTGGGGAGGGAGACCCTGTCCAGGCCTTCTTTCATGGCGGCGGGGTCGGCGACGTCGAGCATGTGGCGGCCGGCGCGGATCGTCGCGTGGCTGGCGGGTTCGGCGCTGCCGCCTGCGGGGACGCGGACCTGGCCGGCGAACGAGCCGTCGGTGATCATCTCGGTTTCCAGGATGTCGGCGACGCCGCCGTCCCGGGTGAGCAGGACGGCGGCGGCGCCGTCGCCGAAGCCGAACGCGAAGCGGGAGCGTTTGTTGGCGTAGTCGAGCAGGGACGATTCGCGGGACGCGGCCACCGCCAGCACCTTCGTGAGGCGCGGTTCGGCGAGCATGAGGGCGCGGCACACGCGCAGGGCCACCGGGGTACCGCAGGAGACATAGTCCAGTTCCAGGGCGAACGCGCGGTTCGTCCCGAGGAGGTGGGCGATGCGGGGTGCGGCGTGCCAGACGGGATGGTCCTTCCAGGTGGAGCCGAAGTAGACGACCGCGTCGATGTCGGCGGGGTCGGTGCCGGTCTCCTCCAGGACGCGGGCGCCGACCGTGGCGGCCATGTCGCTGACATGTTCGTCCGGCGCCGCGATGTGCTTGCCGCGCAACCCGAACCGGTCGATGATCACCGCCTCCGGGATGGCGCTCGCGGCGGCGATCTCGGCCGCGGACATCCAGCGTTCGGGCAGGTAGCTCGCGGTGCCCGCGATGCCGATCGTCACGCTGCGCCCTTCTTACGGGTCAGGCGGGCCGGGACGGTGAGGGACGCCAGGCCGCCGGGGAGGAACAGGACCAGCACCACGAAGATGGTGCCGAGGACGAACATCGGTTCGCTCAGCGGCCCGCCGAGTCCGGTGGACAGCTCGCCGAGCCGGTGGTCGAGGTAGGTGTAGACGAGGCCGCCGATGAGGGCGCCGTACGGCCGTCCTGTGCCGCCCAGCACCACCATGACCAGCAGGCCGAGGGTGAAGGTGGCGTCGGTGACCTCCGCGTGGGCGCCGCCGGAGATCAGCGCGTAGGCCATCCCGGCGAGGGTGGCGAAGAACGAGGCCAGCACGCACGCCATCAGCTTGTAGGTGTAGGGGCGCAGGCCCAGGACCGCCACCCGGTTCTCGTTGTCGCGGATCGCCTGCCAGACCTTCCCGGGACGGGACGCGAGCGCCCAGCGGAGGGCGGCGGCGGTCACGACGAGCAGGCCGAGGGCCATCCAGTAGCGGTTGGGGGCGTTGACGACTCCGACGAGCGAGTCGGGGAGGTGGTCGTAGGCGAGGGCCAGGCCCAGTTCGCCGCCGGTGACGTCCATCGGGTCGCGCACCACGAAGATGGCGCCGGCCTGCGCGAACGCGAGTGTGGCCATGGCGAACGCGATCCCGCCGACGCGCAGGCAGATCGCCGACAGGACGAGCGGCAGGACCACGCCCGCGACGACCGTCCAGGCGAGGACGCCGGCGAGGCCCAGTTCGGTCTCGGCCAGCACGATCGCGGTGGTGTACATGCCGAGCGCGACGTACAGGCCGTGGCCGAAGGACAGCAGCCCGGTGTAGCCGAACAGCAGGTCGTAGGTGATCGCGACGGTGGCCATCACGAACATCAGCGAGAGCAGGTGCAGCACGCCGGGCGAGTTGAAGCCGCCGTCGAACAGGAACGGGATCTCGATCCTGAGCCTCGGCAGGGAGGCCGCCAGTACGATCACGGCGACGATGAGCAGGGGGCGCCGGCCGCGGGCGGGCCCGGGCCCGGACATCGCCTGCGGACGGACCCTGGTCATGAGTTCATCGATCTTCGTGCCCGTGCCGTTCGTGCCCGTGCCGTTCGTACTCGTGCCGTTCCTACTGGTGTCGTTCATGCGGTGGCCCTCCCAAGCAGGCCCTGCGGGCGGACGAGGAGCACACCGGCCAGCAGCAGCACCACGATCAGGTCGCCGGCGCCGACGAGGCCGTAGAAGTTGGCGTACTGCTGGAGCAGGCCCACCAGGACGGCGGCCAGCGCGCAGCCGCGGAACGAGCCGAGCCCGCCGATGATCACGACGATGAACGCGAAGATCAGCAGCTCGGTGCCCTGGCCCGGCGAGACCACGTTGTTGATCGCGCCGGTGAACGCGCCCGCGAGCGCGGCGAGGGCCCCGCCGAAGGCGAACACGAGCGTGAACGAGCGGCGGACGTCGATGCCGAGCGCGGTCACCATCGCGCGGTTCTCCACCCCGGCCCGGATCACCAGGCCGTAGCGGGTGCGGGCGAGGAACGCCGACATGCCCGCGTAGACGCCGAGCGCGACGGCGATGATGAGGAACCGGTTGTTGGGGACGGGCGCGCCGAACACCTCGGTGACCTGGTTCATCCAGTGCGGTGTCGTCAGTTTGCGGGCGTCGGAGCCGAAGGCGGAGCGGACGAGGGCGGTGACGGCCAGCAGGATGCCGACGGTGAGCAGGACCTGCGGGACGTGCGAGCCGTACAGCCGCCGCAGCAGGGTGATCTCCATGACGGCGGCGAGCAGCGCGCAGAACGCCATCGACACCAGGACCCCGAGGGTGAAGCTCCCGGTGGCGTCCACGACGACCCAGGCCGCGTAGCCGCCGAGGGTGAGGAACGCGCCGTGCGCGAAGTTCAGCACGTCCATCAGGCCGAAGATCAGCGACAGGCCGGAGGCGACCAGGAAGTACAGCGCGGCCAGGCCGAGGCCGGTGATGGTGAGCAGCACGAACGTGGACATCAGTGGGCCACCCCCACACCCAGGTAGGCGCGCGTCCGGTCGGGGTCGCCCAGCAGTTCGGCCGCCTCGCCGGACCACACGACCCGGCCCTGGTCGAGCACCACGGCGTCGCGGGCGAGCCGCCGCACCAGCGCGAGGTTCTGCTCGACGAGCAGGATCGTGACCAGCTCGGCGGCCTTGGTGAGGGCCTCGGCCAGCTCGGTGACCAGGTGCGGGGCCAGCCCCTGGCTGGGCTCGTCGATCAGCAGCAGCCGGTTGTCGTTGAGCAGCGCGCGGGCCAGCGCGAGCATCTGCTGCTCGCCGCCCGACATCGTCCCGGCGCGCTGGGCGAGACGTTCGCGCAGCCGCGGGAAGAGCTCGTACACCAGGTCGTAGTGGTGCGGGGTGCCCGGCCGTTCGGCGAGGCGGAGGTTCTCGGCGACGGTGAGGCCGGCGAAGACCTCGCGGTCCTCGGGGACGTAGCCGACGCCGCGCTGGACGACCTCGTGGGTCGGCAGCGCGACGGTCTCCCTGCCTTCCAGGAACACCGAGCCCCGGCGCGGGACGAGGCCGAGCAGCCCGCGCATCGTGGTGGTCTTGCCGACGCCGTTGCGGCCGAGCAGCGCGGTGACGCCGCCTTCGCGCACGCCGAACGAGACGCCCTGCAGCACGTGCGACTCGCCCAGGTGGACGTCGAGGTCCTTCACCTGGAGCATCACAGTTCCTCCCCCAGGTAGGCGGACTGGACGAGGGGGTCGGCCATCACGGCGCCGGGCTCGTCGCAGGCCAGCAGGGTGCCGTGGTGCATCACGGCCATCCGGTCGGCGAGCCCGACGACGACGTCCATCCGGTGCTCGACCAGCACGATCGTGGTGCCGAGGGTGTCGCGGACCGACCCGATGACGGCGGTCAGCTCGGGGACGTCCTCGGCGCTCATCCCGGCGGTCGGCTCGTCAAGCAGCAGCACCAGCGGCTTGCCGACGATGGCCAGCGCGACCTCCAGTTTGCGCTTGCCGCCGTGGGAGAGGGACGCGGCCAGGTCGCCGGCCCGGTCGGCGATGCCGACCAGTTCCAGCGCCTCGCGCGCCTCGTCCACCGCGGCGTCGGCGGCGGTGACCCGGCGCCACAGGGCGAGGCTGCCGCCGCGGTGCGCCTGGGCCGCGAGCCGCACGTTCTCCAGCACGGTCAGGGTGGGGAACAGGCTCGTGATCTGGAAGCTGCGGGCCAGGCCGAGCCGGGCCCGCCGGAAGACCGGGACGCCCGTGACGTCCCGGCCGTCCAGCTCGACCCGTCCCGCGGTGGGTTTGCGCAGGCCGGTGAGGAGGTTGAACAGGGTCGTCTTGCCGGCGCCGTTCGGCCCCAGGACGGCCATGATCTCCTTCGGCCTGACCTCCAGCGAGACGTCCCGCAGGATCTGGACGCCGCCGATCGCGACGCCCAGTCCATGAGTCCGCAGAACGCTCACTTGGCCCCCGAGACGGGCGGGGCGACCTTCTCCGGCGGCAGGACGCCGTTCAGCGTGGGCGTGGTGCCCTCCAGCCCGGCGAGGAACATCGGCTGGAGCAGCGCGTGGTCTTCGGGACGGACGGTCATCCCGCCCTTGGGGCCGGTGAACGACCAGCCCTCCAGCCCCTTGATCATCTTCGCCGTGTCGTCGCCCTGCTCGACCGCGCGGACGACCATCTGCGCGGCGGTGAAGCCGTCGGTGTGGAAGATGTCGGGCTTGGTGCCGAGTTCCTTCGCCATCGCCTTGGCGGGCTCGTTGTCGGTGGCTTCGGCGAAGTAGTGCGCCAGGAAGTTGATCTTCCCGGCGGCGGGGCCGAAGGTGTCGAACGTGGCGCGGTCGGCCAGCCCGGTGACGACCTTGGTGGAGTCGAAGACCTTCTGCTGCGCGAGGGTGCGCCACATGTTGGCGGCGGTGTCACCGGCCCAGGCGACGAACAGCAGGTCCGGCTTGGCGTCGATGACCTGGCGGGCGAACGGGGTGAAGTCGGTGGTCTTCAGCGGCACCAGGACCGGCTTGACGGTCGCGCCGCCGGCCTTGCCGAGGACGGCCTCGACGGCGGCGACGTTGGCCTTGCCGAACGCGTAGTCCTGGGCGAAGACCATGACCGTCTTGCCCTTGACCGTGCCGAGGAAGGACTCGGCGGCCTTCACGTCCTGCCAGGTCTGCCGGCCGGACCGGAAGGTGTGGTCGTTGACGCCGGTGATGGTGTCGGCGGCCGCGGCGCCGCTGATGAAGAGGATCTTGTTCTGGTCGGCGAGCGGGGCGAGCTGGGTCGCGACACCGGACGACACCGACCCGGTGATGATCTTGTAGCCCTTGCCGATCAGGTCGGTGGCGGTGGCGGTGGCCTTGGACGGGTCGCTCGCGTCGTCGTGGTAGGTGACCTCGATCTTGGTGCCGCCGGCCTCGCCGGTGCCCTTCGTCGCGTAGTTCAGCCCGGCCTTGAACCCTTCGGTGAACTGCTTGCCGTAGGCGGCGACCAGCCCGCTGGTGGAGGTCACCACCCCGACCTTGACCGCGCCGCCGGACTCGGCGGAGGTGCCGGAGGTGCCGCTCGCGCAGCCGGCCAGGGTTCCGGTCAACGTCATCGCCGCCACGGCGGCAAGCGCTATTCCACGCCTTCTCATGGGGTGGGCTCCTTCGTGCCGAGATTCATTTCAGGGGGAATTGGCGGGCCATCACGAGCGCCTCGCCTTCGCACAGGACACGGCCGCCGGCGGTGGCGACGGTGCGCAGGTTGACCAGCGCCTTCTCAGGGCGGACGGCGCTGATCGTCACGGTGGCGCGGATCTGCTCGCCGGGCCTCGCCGGGGACGCGAAACGCAGATCCTGCTTGAGGTACATGGTTCCGTTGCCCGGCAGGTCGGTGCCGAGCAGCGTGGAGAACAGGCCCGCGATCAGCGGTTCGGGGACGGTGCCGGTCTCGGGTGCGCCGCCGGTCAGTTCGGTGTATCCGGCCAGGTCGGCCTCGGTGAAGACGCGGCTGATCTCGGCCCGGCGGCCGGTGGCGGTGTCCCACCAGGTCGTCACGTCAGCTCTCCTTGGAACTCGCAGACGGTGGTGCCGTCGGTCCTGGTCACGGCGATGGTGATCGCCCGGTCCAGCGCGGTGGCGGCGACGGTGACCCGCTCACCGGCCCGGGTGGGTGCGGGGAAGACGAGCGAGGTGGTGGCGAACGCGGCGTCCGGGTGGTGGCGCCGGATCGCGGTGCGGATCAGGGAGTACAGGTACATGCCGTGCGCGACCGTGCCGCCGAACGCGGTCGTCGCGGCGTAGACCGGATCCACGTGGATCGGGTTGTCGTCGCCGCTCAGCTCGGCGAAGCGGGTGAAGTCCTCCTGGGTGACGGTGAACTCCTCGCGCCAGGTCACCGGGCGCAGGCGGCTCTTGACGATCTTCCCGGTGGCGTTGCGCGGAAGTTCGGCGACGAACTCGACGTGCTTGGGGACCTTGTATCCGGCCAGGTGCTCACGGCAGTAGGCGCGGATCTCGTCGGCGTCCGGAGCCGTGTCGCCGTCCGTGGCCTTGCCGCCGCCCGCTGCCGTGCCGCCGCCCGAGACGACGATGACGGCCTTGCCGACCTCGCCCCAGCGTTCGTCGGGGACGCCCACGACGGCGACTTCGGCGACGGCCGGGTGCTCGTACAGGACCGTCTCGACCTCGGCCGGGTAGACGTTCTCGCCGCCGGAGATGTACATGTCCTTGACCCGGTCGACGATCGTGAAGTCGCCGTCGGCGTCGCGGCGGGCGATGTCGCCCGACCGCAGCCAGCCGTCCTCGGTGAAGGACCGGCGGGTCAGCTCCGGCTGGTTCCAGTAGCCGGGGGTGACGCCGGGACCGCGGATCAGCAGTTCGCCCTCGTCCGCGCCGTCTCCACCGTCCCCGCCGTCGAGGGAGACCTCGACGAACGGCTGCGGGCGGCCGACCGTCCCCGCCTTGCTGAGCGCGTTGCGCTCGTCCACAAGGAACACGGTCGGGCCGGTCTCGGTCATGCCCATGCCCTGCCGGACGGTGATGCCGCGTTCGGCGAGGGCGGTGAGCAGCGGCACCGGCATCGGGGCGCCGCCGCAGGCCCACGAGCGGACCCCGGACAGGTCGGTGCGCCCGAAGTCCTCGTGCTGGTGGAGGAGCTGGTACATGGTGGGGACGCCGAAGAACGCCGTCACCCGGGTGGAGAGCGTGTGCAGCACCTCCCCGGCGTCGAACTCGTGCTGGATCATCGCGGTGCCGCCGGCCAGCAGGGTGGGCAGGGTGTGGAGGTTGATACCGCCGGTGTGGAAGAACGGCAGCGCGTTGAGCGTCGTGTCGGCACTGGTGAGGCCGATCGCGGTGCCGATGTTGAGGTGGTTGACGACCGCCATTCCGAAGGTCTGGATGACGCCCTTGGGCCGGCCGGTGGTACCGGACGTGTAGAGCAGGTACCAGGGGTCGGTCTCGTCGCGGAAGCCCTCGGGCCCGACCTCGCCGGGCGCGTCCGCGAAGGTGTCGATCGCGACGGCCTTGGAGTCGAGCTCCCGCGCGGCGGGCGCGTGCGCATCGTCGGCGACCAGCAGGGACGGCGAGCAGTCGGCGATGATCTGGGCCAGTTCGGGGACCGGGAGCCGCCAGTTCAGCGGGACGAGCAGCGCACCGATCCGGCCGCAGGCCAACAGCAGCTCGATGATCTCGACGCGGTTGCCCGACAGCACCGCGACGCGGTCCCCGGCGCGCACGCCGAGGTCGGCGCGCAGCCGCCAGGCCGTCCGGGACACCCGGCCCGCCGCCTCGCCGTAGGAGAACTCGCGGGCGCTCAGCGTGTCGACCAGGGCGATCGCGTCCGGGGCGAGCCCGGCGCGGGCCGCTATCAGGTCAGGCACTCTCATGGTCGTTTCCGGGTCCTCACTGGATTCGGGTGATGCGGTTGGAGATGAGCGAGTCGACGAACACGGACGAGCCGGACCTGACCACGTGCTGGGTGGCGAACAGCCCGCCGGGACGGGTGCCCAGGTGCGGGTCCACCCAGTGGTCGAGGAACGCCGGCTTGATCTGGCCGTTCGCGTCGGGGTTCACGGTGGTGGGGTCGGCGTAGGAGCGGGCGACCATGTTGAAGCCGTCGCCGATCAGCAGGCCGCCGGCGTCCAGGCTGACGCCGACCGGCAGGAACAGCTCGTCGGCGGTGATGGCGTCGGGGTGGTCGTAGGTGCCGCCGCCCTGGCCGATCTTGCCGATGTAGGCGCCGGAGGAGGCGTTGAAGACCTGGACGCGCTGATTGCGGCGGTCCACCGCGTAGACGCGGCCGCCGCCCGCGGTGACGTCCTGGATCTGGTCGAACGTGCCGTCGGCGCCCTCGCCGTAGAAGTTCGGGCCGGGAGCGTCGTCGGTGCCCTTGGCCGGGTCCGGGCCGCCCTTCACCCAGTCGAGGCTGAGGAGACTTCCGCTCAGGTTGAAGCGGTAGAGGTAGCCGCCGGACGCGGTGATGTAGACGGCGGAGCCGTCGACGTCCACGGCCTGCGGGTAGTTGCCTCCGGTGAAGCTGATGTCGGAGGCGCCGGACGTCCGGTAGGAGAGGTTGAAGACGTGCTGCTGGTTGCCGGACGAGTCGTAGACGCGCAGCGAGCTGTCACCGGTGTACGGCCATGGCAGCGCGGCGTCGGCGGCGACCAGGACGGCGACCTGGCCGCCGAAGACGCTGAGACCGGTGACGCCGTACGAGACGTCCGCGAACTCTCCCTGATAGGTGCCGTCCAGGCCGTACTTGTAGACGACGGTGTTGGGGGTGTCGCTGACCAGCAGGGTGTCCGTGCTGCCGGGCAGGACGTCGAGCGCGCCCGCGGCGTGCAGCTGGCCGGCGAGGGTGCGGGGATGGCCCCAGAACTCGTGGTCGGCCGTGCCTCCGACACCGGCCGACACCGAGCAGCGCAAAATCTCCTGGCGGGTCGGGTGCTCCCAGCATTTCTTGATGCGGTGGTTGCCGGCGTCGCTGACGAGGAGGACGCGGGCGTCCGCGTAGAAGGTGCCCCAGGCCCAGATGTCCTCGGTGACGCGGGTGCCGTCGGGCTTCTCGACCGGGACGACGTCGTTCGGGAGCTGGAACGCCTGATCCTCGGTCAGCTTGGTGGCGGGCAGCCGGATCTCGACCTGGTGGATGCCGAGCCTGCCGTACGCCCAGGAGGCCGCGGCATCGCTGCTCAGGCTCGTCCGGTACGACGCGGTGTTGGTGCCGAGATTGGGGAAGCGGACGATGCGCCCGGCGTAGGTGTCGGCGACGTACAGGTTGCCCGCACGGTCGGTGCGGACGCCCCTGGGCCGCTTGAGATGCTCCGCACCGCCGTCGACGGTGAAACGGCCGAGGATGTCGACCAGGGCGAGGCCGCCGTCCGCGGCGACCTCGAACACCTTGATGCGGTTGTTGCCCTGGTCGCAGACGTACAGGTAGGTGCGTGAGCCGTCGGGTGACCGCCAGTACGTCATTCCTTGCGGGATGCGGAACCCGTCGCGCTTGAGCGGCTGACCGGCGTAGTCGTCGTAGTGGGTGGAGTCGGTGCCGTAGTCCTTGTCCTGACCGGGCAGGATCGGGCCGCCCTTGGAGCCGACCGTGGCGACCGGTGTCAGGCCCCAGGTGACCGGGTCGATCCGGAAGCCCTTCACCCGGTGGTTGAACTCGTCGGAGACGTAGAGGAGTCCGCCGGGTGTCACGGCCATGTTGCGGGGCAGCTTGAGGTCGTCGCCGCCGCCGGTGCCCTCCTGGCCGAAGGACGTGACGTACTGGAACGCGCCGGGATCGGCCGGGTCGGTGCGGAAGAAGTGGAGCCGGTGCAGGCCCGCGTCGTTGACGTACAGGCCGGCCAGGCGGTCGTCGGCGGCCTCGCCCTTGGACAGGAAGTACAGGCCGATCGGCGCGGCGATCTCCGGGACGGACGCGGCCGGGCTGTCCGGAGCCAGCGCGGTGTCGCCGTCGTCGAGCGCGCCGATGGCGCGGCCGTCCATGTCGTGCACCCGGATGATGTGGTTGCCCATGTCCGCGACGTAGACGCGGGCGTCGGCCGGGTCGCCGGTGACGGAGTCGCGGTCGGTGGTGACCGTGGTCGGGGTGTTGAACTGGTACCGCTGGTGCGGGACCTCGCCGGTCAGCTCGGCGCCGCGGTCCTCGTCGGCGAAGGTGATCACGGTCTCCGCCTCCGCGGGGGCGGCCAGCAGGGCCGCGGTCAGAACCGGCGCCGCGAGGAGCGCGGACCATCGTCGTCTCATGCCGGGCCTCCGTTGAGGAAGGCGATCATGCCTTCGCGGGATTCGGGGGTGGTGACCTGGCGGACGAAGGCGCGGCGTTCGGCGTCCAGGCGTGCCGCCACTGCGTCGAGGTCGGGGGTGAGGAGGCGCTTGGTGACGGCGACGGCGCGGCGCCCGGTCAGCTCGGCGGCGGTGTCGCGGGCGGCCCGGCGGACGTCGTCGTGGAGGCCGTGGGCGAGCCCCCAGGCGACGGCGGTGCGGGCGTCGATCGTCTCGTTGAGGAGCTGGACGGCGGCGGCGCGGGAGCGTCCGATGCGTTCGGGCAGCAGTGCGGTCCAGCCGCCGTCCGGACCGAAGCCCACCACGGTGTACCAGGGGGCGAAGGTCGCCTCGGGGCCGACCAGGACGATGTCGGTGGCCAGGACCAGGCCGAGGGAGCCGCCGGTCACGGGGCCGTGCACGGCCGCGACCGTGGGGACCTCCAGGCGCAGCAGCGCGAGGACGGCCCGGTTGAGGAGGCCGACGATCTCGTCGGCGTACTCGGCGAGGGCCTTGTCGCCCGCCTCACCGGAGCGAAGCGACCCGGGGGGTGTGGGGGGTCGCCCCTCCACAGGCGACTCGACGGAGCGAGGCGACCCGGGGGCTTCCACGGGCAACCCGGCGTGTTCGGCGAAGGCGCGGACGTCGCCGCCGGTGGAGAACGAGCGGCCCTCGGCCGCCAGCACCACCGCGCGCGTCTCGTCCGGAAGGCCCTCGACCGCCGTGAGGAGATCGGTCAGCAGCTGCGGGACGAGGCTGTTGTGCCGCCGCGGGCGATCCAGGGTGATGGTCGCCACGCCGGCGGCCGACTCCGTTCTGACCAGCATCGACCTGCCTTTCCGAGGCGAACATGAGACCTGAGTCACCTGGAAGGTACGCAGCCGCGGGTCAGCCCGTCAAGAGTGGAATGAGAGGTGATTCACCTGTTATCTTGACGTCATGAGCGCCGTCGAGACACCCACAAGCGCCCGGGGCACACCGCTGTCCAGCCGGGGCGAGCGCACCCGCCGCAAGTTGCTCGACGCCGCCGAGCGGGTCTTCGCCGAGCTGGGCTACTACGACGCCTCGATCGTCAAGCTCACCGAGGCCGCCCAGGTCTCGCAGGGCACCTTCTACATCTACTTCGAGAGCAAGCAGGAGATCTTCGACGAGCTCGTCGGCGATCTGAACCGCCGGGTCCGGCGCGCGATGCACGAGGCGTCCGCGCAGGGCACCACCCGGGCGGAGAGCGAGCGGCTCGGCTTCGCGGCGTTCTTCCGGTTCACCGCCGAACATCCGGCCCTGTACCGGATCATCCGGCAGGCCGAGTTCGTCTCCCCCGCCGCGCTGCACCAGCACTACGCCAAGATCGCCGAAGGCTACATCGCGGGGCTGCGCGAGGCCATGGACGACGGCGACGTGGCCGAGGCCGATCCGGAGGTGCTCGCCTGGGCGCTGATGGGGGTCGGCGAGCTGATCGGCATGCGCTGGATCCTGTGGGACGGGCCGGAGCCGCGCGAGGTCCCGCCCGAGGTGTTCGAGCAGATGTACGGGTTCATCACCCGCGGTCTCCTGCCCCGCTAGCTTCGCCGCGCGAGCGGTGCGTGAGCGGTGCGCCGGTCATCCCGCGTCGTCGCCGTCGTCCGGGCCGGGGTTGTACAGGGCGTCGTGCTGGCGGCGCGGCGAGCAGACCGAGGCGGACGGGCAGGAGCAGCGGCCGCCGCCGTTGAGGCGGACGGTGACCTTGTCCGAGGGGACGTTGCGTCCCACGACCTGGCCGGGGCCGTTCGGGGTGTCCACGCGGGAACCCAGCGCCGGCATCCGCTCGTGCGCCTTGACGTAGAGCGGGTGCTCGTACTTGAGGCAGCACATCAGGCGGCCGCAGGCGCCGGCTATGCGGAGGGGGTTGACGGGGAGGTCCTGTTCCTTCGCCATGCGGACGGAGACGGGCTCGAAGTCCTTGAGGAACGTGGCGCAGCACAGGTCGCGGCCGCACGGGCCGATGCCGCCCTGGAGGCGGGCCTCGTCGCGGGGGCCGACCTGGCGCAGTTCGACGCGTGCCTTGATGCCGCGTGCCAGGTCGCGGACGAGGGCGCGGAAGTCGACCCGGTGCGGCGCGCTGAAGTAGATCTTGAAGACGTTGTCGGCGTCGAGGTAGTCGACGCCGATGACCTTCATCGGGAGTTCGTGCTTGCGGATGAGGCGCTTGGCGATCGTGCGGCCCTCGGCGCGGCGGCGGCGGTTGGCCTCGTCGCGGGCCAGATGCTCGTCGGTGGCGGGGCCGGCGCACTCGGGCAGGCCGCCGATGTCGTCCGACACCCACTGGGGCGCCCACACGCACTCGGCGACCTCGGGGCCGGAGTCGGTGGGGACGAGGACCTTGTCGCCGACCTGCGGGGTGTGCGGACCTGGGTCGAGGTAGTAGAGCCGGCCGTACCGGGTGAAGCTGACTGCCATCACCATGCCCACGGTTTCGCTCCGTTCGCCCGGTTTCGTGCGATCCACTCTAGGCCGTCCGGGCGGCCGGGCTCACCAGGCGGCGTCGGCGAGGTCCTCTCCGGGGACGGCGGGGGCGCCCCGCGTGTAGAGATCACCGGCGGTCGCCAGGAGCCGCCCGCCCGTGTGGGCGGCGTCGAGGCCGGTCAGTTCGCCCTTCACCTCCTGCCGCCACAGAACCTTGGTCGGCTGCCCCGCCAGGGTGTACGCCTGGAGGGACAGCTGGGAATCCTTCACGATGCCGGCGACGATCGTCCTGCCGGTCAGGATCGCCGTGGTGCTGCCCTTGGGAAGGGTCAGGACGGGCTTGCTCAGCTTCAGGTCGCCTGCGGCGCCGCCGGTGTCGAGCGTCCGGACCTGGTGGCCGGTCTCCTTGAAGTCGCCGTCCACCGAGCGGACGGGGCTCCACACGAACGAGAGCGTGGCACCGGACCACGACAGGCTGCCGACCCGGCCGGACGACTTCGTCGTCCACACCTTGTGGGTGCCGGTGGCGACTGAGACGACGTCCACGCGGCTGCGGGCGCCCTTGTAGGTGACGAAGGCGACCTGGCCGCCGTCCGGGCTCACGGCGAGTTCCGACCACGGCGTGGACACGCCGGGGACGGTGGCCTTCGGCAAGTCCTGGAGATCCTTGGGACGTCCGTCCTCGTCGAGGAGGAGGCGCTGGAACGTCACCTTGCGGTCGGCGTATGACGCAACGACGTAGGAGCCGTCCTTGGCCGCCGCGACGCGCTGGAAGCGGCGGCCCTGCGGCGCGGCGACGGGAAGCCCGACGTCGGCGCCGGTGTCGATGTCGCGGACGACGAGCGCGGTGCCGGACGTGGTGACGCCGACGACGAACCGGGGCTCGGTCCTCTTCGCCTCCGCGGCGGCCTTGGCCTCGCGCGGCTTCTCGTCGGCGCGCTGATGGCGCTGCACGACGTCCACGCCCCCGCCGATGAACAGCGCGGCGGCCGCGGCGGCGCCGAGCGGGACGAGGCCTCTCCAGGAGCCGAGACGTGTCCCGCGGGGTCGCTCCTCACGCCTGTCGTCCATGGGGTCGCCCTACACCTGCCCTTTCATGGCTCGTTGCCTGACCAGTCGTTTCTACCTCATCCACATCGCACGAACAGCCGTGAACGCGGAGTTGCCCCGTCGCGGCCGAGCCGCACGCCCAGGCCGGGGGGCGGCGTCAGCCGAGCGCCGCCCGAGCGGCCTCCACCAGGGAAGCACGATACGAGCCGCCGAAGAGCGCCACATGCACGAGAAGGGGATGCAGCTGGTGCAGCGGAACCCGCGCACGCCACCCGTCCGCCAGCGGCGCGGCCTCGTCGTACGCGGCGAGGACCCGTTCGAGGAGCGGGGTCCCGAACAGCGCCATCATCGCCAGGTCGGTCTCCCGGTGGCCGCCGTGCGCCGCCGGGTCGATCAGCATCGCCCGGCCGCCGGTCCACAGGACGTTGCCCGACCACAGGTCGCCGTGGATGCGGCTCGGCGGCTCCGGCGGGCCGGCGAGCACCTCGACGTCCGCCGTCACCCGCTCGATCAGCCGGACGTCGCCGGACGACAGGTGGCGGGCGGCGAGGCGCAGGAACGGTTCGAGGCGGCGCTCGGCGTACCAGCGGGGCCAGTCCCGGTCGTCCGGCGTGTTGTCGAGCGGGAGGTCGGCGATGAAGCCGTCCCAGGACGCCCCGTAGGACGGCGGGCGGGCGCCGGTGTGCAGGGCGGCCAGCTCGCGTCCGAGGCGCTCGGCGGCGGACGGGGCGGGCGGCGCGGACGGCAGCCACGGCAGGACGAGCATGTGGTCGCCGGCCGCGACCACGTCGGGGACCGGCGTTCCAGGGCCTGCCTCGCCCAGCCAGCGCAGCCCCGCCGCCTCAGCCGCGAACACGCCCGCCTCAGCGGCGGCCGCCGGGAGGCCGGCTCCCCGCGGTGATGTGGACGCCGCCTTCACGAACACCTCGCGGCCGTCGGCCAGGGACGCCCGGTGCAGCGTCCACGCGTGGCTGGAGCCGAGGCCGCTCAGGTCGTCGACCCGTGTTCCGAGCAGCCGCTCAAGCCTGTCCCGCACCACGCTCAGCCGACCTTGAGCGCGGTGCGGATCTCCTCCAGAAGGCCCGGCATGGCCGCCTCAACCTGCTCCAGGACGAGGTCGAAGCCGTCGAGGCCGCCGTAGTAGGGGTCGGGGACGTCCAGGTCGGGGCCCGCGTCAGGGTCGAACTCGCGCAGCAGCCTGACCTTGGCGGCGGTCTCCTCGTCCGGCGCCATCGACCGCAGCGCCTGCAGGTGCCCGTCGTCCAGCGCGAGGATCAGGTCGTAGCGGCCGAACCAGCCCTCCTCGAACTGCCGGGCGATGTGCGCGGACCGGTAGCCGGCCCGCCGCAGCGTCTCCACGGTCCGGGAGTCGGCGTCATCGCCCACATGCCAGTTTCCGGTGCCCGAACTGTCCACCTCGACGTCCAGGCCCTCCTCCTCGACGTGGTGACGCAGAACCCATTCGGCCATCGGTGAGCGGCAGATGTTGCCGGTGCAGACGAACGTGACTCGGTACGACATGCCTCCATGATGGCCGACCCGCGCAACCTCGACGGCCGACCTGCCACCTCGCACGCCCGCCACCTCTCTCGCCCGCGGCCGGACGGCCCTTCACGAAGACACGGCCCCCGACCGTTGCCGGTCGGGGGCCGCGCTTGGGGTGGGTCAGCGCTGGACGGCGTTCAACGCGTCCACGATGCCGTTGCCGAAGAACCCGTTCCGGCTCTTCGACCCTTCACAGGTCTGCGTCGAGGTCTGCTTCACCCACTCGCCGTCGACATTGCGGTACCAGACGTACTCGACGGTCCGGGGGCTCGGGCATTCCTTGGCGGTGGCGGTGCCGCGCAGCACGTGCTCGACCGAGCGCGGGCTGAGTGTGAGGCCGCCGTGGCGCCGGTCCCTGTGCCCATACTTGCTGACGATGAGCGCGGCGACGCCGACGGCGTGCGGCGACGCCATCGAGGTGCCCTGGATCGACTGGTAGTAGGCGCAGTCGTCACCCTTGCAGCTGCGGATGAGGTACGGCACCTTCGGCGTCCCGTCGGCGTTCAGCTCGCCGCGGGCCTTCGCGAGCCGCTCGGGGTAGGCGGCCCAGATGCCGGCGCGGTCGTCCGGACGCTGGTCGGGCGTGTCGACCTTGTCGCCGCCGGGCGCGGCCACCGCGACGTAGCCGTCGCCGAAGCTGCTGTAGTACGACTTGCGGCCGCTCGGGCCCGTCGACGACACCGGGATGACGTGGTCGCCCTCGGACGGCATCGACACGCAGCTCGCCGGGATCGTCCGCTCGTACGGCTCCTCACCCGGCATGGACGGGAAGTCGGGGCTGCTGGAGTCGGTGTTCGTCTTGGTGTAGTCGACGAAGTCGTTGCCGGCGGCGGAGATCAGCGTGACGCCCCGCTCGTGCGCGAAGTCCAGCGCACGCTGCGTCGCCTTGATGATGGTGCGCTGCTCCAGTTGCGCCTCGGGACTGTCGGCCGGGTTGTTGCCGCAGTTCCAGAGCCACGGGTCCACGTAGTAGCTCATGTTGACGACGTCGATGCCGTGCTTGGCCGCGTACGTCAGGCCGTCGACGGTCGGCTGCAGGAAGAAGTAGCCGGAGTCCTGTCCGACGCGCAGGTTGACGATCGACACGTTCGGGGCGACGCCCGCCATGCCGATCCCGTTGCGCGGCGACGCGATCGTGGACGCGACGTGCGTGCCGTGGTCGTTGTCGTCCCAGTCGTTGGGGTCGACGCACGACGTGAACTCGCACGGCCCGTCGACCTCGTTGCCGTTGGCGTCCGTCGGGATGTCGTGGGTGAAGTTGCGGCTGAGGCGGCGGTTGAAGTTCGCCTTGATGTCGGGGTGGTCGCCGTCCACGCCCGTGTCGAGGATGCCGACGAGCACGCGCTTGTCGCCGGGCTCCTTCTCGTAGGAGCCGTCCGCCGTCGCGTGGATCTGCTTCATGTCCCACTGCAGGTCGGCGAGCGGCTCGGTGTCCTTGGACGGCTTCCCGGTGAGGGACACCTTGGCCTTGGTCCCGACGGTCTCCTCGACCATCGCGGCCTTCTTCTTCGGCTTCTTCGGCGCCGTGCCGATGATCCGGTTGTGCGCGACGCCCTCCAGGGCCCTTTCGCGCATCGCGGCGCGAATGAACTCCGGATTGTCCGAACGGACGGTCGCGACGCCCACGTCACGGTTCTCGTGGACGATCTTGCCTCCGGCCTCTCTCACCGCGTGGTGAGCTCTGCCCGGTGAGACGCCCTCCTTGTAAAGGACGACGTACTCCGACACCTCACCCTTCGCTTGCGCCGGATTCGGGGCCGCTGATGCTGGGAACGCGAGGGCCGTCACTGTGGTGACGGCGCACGCGGCGGAAATCAAGGCTCGCCGCAAAGCAGACCTCCTGGCCGTTGGGGGGATAGCCCGGTCGGTTGTTGATCAGCCAGGCGACGTTACTCGCGTTCTTGTTGAGAGTCGTGTACGAGAATGTAACGAATGGGGAGAGCTCTTGTAAGGCCCTTTATCACCCGGTTCGCAAGGCGAGGGTGAGCGCCTCCACGGCCAGCAGCGGGTTGACGTTCGCGTCCAGCCGCTCCCGGCACGCCATGATCGCGTCCAGCCGTCTGAGCGTGTCCTCGGGACGTCCGTTCCCCGCCGCCGTCCGCAGCTCGGGACCCAGTTCGGTGTTCACGAGGTCGCTGGCCGCCCCGAGCTGGAGCGTCAGCACGTCCCGGTAGTAGGACGCCAGATCGAGCAGCGTCCGGTCCAGGGCATCGCGTTTGACCCGCGTCGCGCGGGACTTCTGCCGGTCCTCCAGATCCTTGAGCGCCCCCGCCGTCCCCCGCGGCATCCGACCCTTGGCGCTCTCACCGAGAGCCTGCCGCAACGTGGACGTCTCCGCCTCGTTCAGCTCCTCCGCCTGCGTCTTCGCCTCCGCCTCGGCCGCCTTGACCAGCGCGTCCGCCGCCATCACCGCCGGGCCCACCGACGTCAGCCGGCGCGGGACCGCCATCACCTCCGCCCGGCGGCGCCGCGCCTCCCCGTCGGTCGCCAGCCGCCGCGCCCTGCTGATGTGCCCCTGCGCCGCCCGCGCCACCACCTCGGCGGTGTCCCGGTCCACGCCGTCCCGCAGGACGAGGGCGTCCACGACCGCGTCGATCGGCGGGGTCCGCAGCGTCACCAGCCGGCACCGCGACCTGATCGTCACCAGCAGGTCGTCCGGCGACGGCGTGCACAGCAGCCACACCGTCCGCGCCGGGGGCTCCTCGATCGCCTTCAGCAGGGCGTTCGCCGCCTGCTCCGTGGCCCGGTCGGCGTCCTCGAACAGCACGACCTGCCAGCGGCCCATGCTCGGCGACGACGCCGCCCGCAGCACCAGCGCGCGGGTCTCCTTCACCCCGTACGACAGGCCCGCCGGGCGGACGACCTCCACGTCCGCGTGCGTCCCCTGGAGGACCTGGTGGCAGGATGCGCAGTGCCCGCAGCCGCGCGGCGTCTCCTCGCACTGCAGCGCCGCCGCGAACGCCCGCGCCGCCGCGGACCGGCCCGCGCCGGGCGGTCCCGTGAACAGCCACGCGTGCGCCAGGCCGCCACCCGTCCCGTCGGCGGCCGACGACAGCTCGGCGACGACGGGCTCCTGCCCGACCAGGTCGTCCCACACGCTCATGCGAGAAGGCTAACCGGACCCGCAACCGCTGCGGGACACTCTCAGCCGCCGGGCAAGGCCCCGCCGGCAATGACATGACGCCGGGGCCCGGCCACGACGGTCAGTAGTCCCTGATGGCCGGGAAGGTGCTCGTGGCGTCCTCGGTGCCGGCGGGCACGGGGTCGGGGAGGATCTCGCGGATGCGGTACTGGATCTCGCGGCTCAGCTCGCCCTGCGCGCGGCTCGCGTCCAGGATCAGGTAGCGGTCCGGGTCGGCCTCGGCGAGGGCGTGGAAACCGGCGCGGACGCGTTCGTGGAAGTCCTGCGACTCCGACTCGATGCGGTCGGCGGGCGCCGAGAGCCGGTTCAGGCCCGTCTGCGGCGGCACCTCCAGCAGGACCGTCAGGTCGGGGACGAGGCCGCCGGTGGCCCACGCGTTGACGCGGGCGATGTCCTCGACCGCCTGCTGCCGCCCGAACCCCTGGTAGGCGAGGGACGAGTCGACGTACCTGTCGCTGACCACGATCGCGCCGCGCTCCATCGCCGGCTTGATCACGTTGGCGACGTGGTCGGCGCGGTCGGCGGCGTACAGCAGGGTCTCGGCGCGGTCGGACAGGCCGGTGGTGTCGCGGTCCAGCAGCATCGCGCGCAGCCGCATTCCGATCTTGGTGGCGCCGGGCTCGTGCGTGGTGACGACGTCATAGCCGTGGTCGCGCAGCCAGATCGCCGCCAGCCGCGCCTGGGTCGTCTTCCCGGCGCCCTCGCCGCCCTCGAACGCGATGAACACGCCGCGCTCGCGGCGGGCGGGCTGCTGCGGCAGCGCGACGGCCTGCTCCGGCGGCGTGTAGATCTCGCCGTGCAGGGCGGCCCGCAGGTCGGGGACCAGCGGGATGCCGCGCCGGTCGTCCAGCCGCCGGTACGCGACGAGGCTCGTCAGCAGGGCGAGGACGGCCGCGATGAGCAGCGCGACGCCCGATCCGTCGATGTCGTAGACGCCGCCGCCGAGTTCGAGGCGGTGCGAGCCGACCGCTCCGGCGATCAGCGGAACGCCGGCGAACGTGATCACCGCGGTGACGAGGGCGACCGACCGCAGGTAGGCGGACGGGCGGACCTCGTCCGGCGCGTCCGGGTCGGTGACCGCGGCGACGCCGTTCGACCAGGCGGCCCCGGCGAACATCCCGAGGAACCCCGTCATGAACACGACGACGACGAGGTTCTGCACGAGGGCGATGACGATCAGCGCGAGCGCCGCGGCGATCACCGCGAGGCCGAGGAGCCGGCGGCGGCTGAACGGGACGAGGGCGCGCGGCCCGAGGAACGCCCCGAAGCCGAGCCCCAGCGTGAGACCGGCGAGGACGCTGCCGTAGCCGGCGTCCCCGCCGCCCAGCCCGCCGGTGTGCACCCGAGCGACGGCGACGACCGCGCCCGCCGTCAGGGACGCCGCGGCGACGGCGACGCCGAGGCCGCGCGCGGCGGCCGTCCCCGGACCCTGGAAGATCGACTTCAGCGGAGCGGGGACCGGGATCGACCACGTCGCCGGGATCTCGCGGATCAGCGCGACGGCGGCGGCCGAGGCGAGGAACACGGCGGCGGTCGCGTACAGGGCGAGGTCGGCGCGGGAATCGCGGCCGAGCGTCCCGTCCGCGATCAGGGCGAGGACGGCGAACAGCAGCGCCGCGACGGGCGCCGGGCCGAACAGGACACGGGTCGCGGACCGGCGCGCGGCGGCGCGCAGATCCTCGTCCGGCACCACCGCGGGCAGCGCCGCACGCGCCGCCGGCGCCCACAGCAGGCTCAGGCAGGCGACGAGGAACGCGGCGGCGAACGTCCACGGCAGCATGTTCACGAGCGGCACCGTCACCACGACCACCAGCCGCAGCACATCGGCGATGATCAGCATGAGGCGGCGGTCGGCGCGGGCGGCGAGCATGCCGCCGAGCGGTGCGAGCAGCACCGCCGGCAGCAGCATCAGCGCGAGCACGCCGCCGGCCGCCTGCGCGCGGGTCGCGGCGTCGTCGTCGCGGGTCAGCGACACGGCCATCGCGGTCAGCGCCGGGACGGCGAGCCACAGGCCGAGGCCGGACAACGACAGTGCGAACCGGAGCCGCCGCAGCGGCCCGATCGACGAATGTGACGAAACGCCCGGCGGCGGTGATGCTGCGGGGTGCGGCCGGGGTGCGCCCGTTCTGGTCATGTCGGTCAGGGTATCGGCGTGGATGTCCCTAGGAGCCGGACTTTGCGGAGGTTCGGCGGCGCGTTGTGGTCTTCTTCGCCGTCTTCTTCTTCCCGCCACCCGCGGCCACCTTCTCCCGCCGCTCAGCGAGCAGCTCCGCCGCGCGCTGGATGGTGATCGACTCGACCTCGTCGCCCTTGCGCAGGCTCGCGTTCGTCTCGCCGTCGGTGACGTACGGGCCGAACCGGCCCTCCTTCACCACCACCGGCTCCCCGCTCGATGGGTCCTTGCCGAGCTCCCGCAGCGGCGCGGCCGCCGCGGCACGGCGCCCACGCTGCTTCGGCTGCGCGAACAGCTCCTTCGCCTGCTCCAGGGTCACGGTGAAGAGATCCTCCTCCGAACCCAGCGAACGGCTGTCGGTGCCCTTCTTGATGTACGGGCCGAACCGCCCGTTCTGCGCGGTCACCGGCTCCCCGTCCAGCTCACCGAGCGTGCGGGGCAGCGACAGCAGCTTCAGCGCGTCGTCCAGCGTGATCGTGTCGAGCGACATCGACTTCAGGAGCGAACTGGTGCGCGGCTTGGCGGCCGCGGCCTTCTTCGTCCGCTTCTTCTCCCCCTCGGCGGGCGGCGCCGCCTCCGGGATCATCTCGGTGACGTAGGGGCCGAACCGTCCCGACTTGGCGACGATCGTGCGGCCGGTCTCCGGGTCGGTGCCGAGCTCCCGGTCGCCGGACGGCTGCGCGAACAGCTCCTCGGCCTTCTCGGAGGTCAGCTCGTCCGGCGCGATGTCGTCGGGGATGTTGACCCGCTCGCCGTCCCGATCCAGGTAGGACCCGTACCGGCCGACCCGGACCATGATGTCGGAGCCCTTGATCGGGAAGGAGCTGACGCCCTTGGCGTCGATGTCGCTGATGTCGCTGACCAGCTCCTTCAGCCCCTCCTCGCCGTTGGCGCCGAAGTAGAAGCGCGTCAGCCAGCGGACGCGCTCGGCCTCGCCGCGGGCGATCTCGTCGAGACCGTCCTCCATGTGGGCGGTGAAGTCGTAGTCGACCAGGTTGCCGAAATGCAGCTCCAGCAGGTTCACCACGGCGAACGCCAGGAACGACGGGACCAGCGCCGTGCCCTTCTTGAACACGTACTCGCGGCCCAGGATCGTGCCGATGATCGCGGCGTAGGTCGACGGGCGACCGATCTCCCGCTCCTCCAGCTCCTTGACCAGGCTGGCCTCGGTGTAGCGGGCCGGCGGGCGGGTCGAGTGGCCCTCCGCGTCCACGGTGTTCGCGGTCAGCGGGTCGCCCTCGGTCAGGTTCGGCAGCCGCCGCTCCTGGTCGTCGCGGTCCGTGGACGGGTCGTCCGCGGACTCCACGTACGCCTTCAGGAACCCGTAGAACGTGATCGTCTTACCGGTCGCGTTGAACTCGGCGCGCTCGTCCCGGGTCGACAGGCCCGTCACGCGGATCGACACCGACTGCCCGACCGCGTCCTTCATCTGGGACGCGATCGTCCGCTTCCAGATCAGCTCGTACATCCGGAACTGGTCACCGGACAGGCCCGTCTCCGCCGGCGTGCGGAACGTCTCGCCCGCCGGGCGGATCGCCTCGTGCGCCTCCTGCGCGTTCTTCACCTTGGACGCGTAGACGCGCGGCTTGTCCGGGACGTACTCGCCGCCGAACAGCGCCGCCGCCTGCCGCCGCGCCGCCGTGATCGCCGTCTCCGACAGCGTGATCGAGTCGGTTCGCATGTAGGTGATGAAGCCGTTCTCGTACAGCTTCTGCGCCACCGACATCGTGTACTTCGCGGAGAAGCTCAGCTTCCGGCTCGCCTCCTGCTGGAGGGTCGTCGTCCGAAAGGGGGGATACGGCTTGCGCGTATAGGGCTTGCGCTCGACGGACTTGACCTCGTAGGGCCGTCCCCGCAGCCGATCGGCCAGCCCCCGCGCCGCCTCCTCGTCCAGGTGCAGCACGTCCCGCGACTTCAGGGTGCCGTCCGACGCGAAGTCGCGGCCCTGCGCCACCCGCTTGCCGTCCACGGACAGGAGCCCGGCCTTGAACGCCTTCGGCTCCTCCTCCTTGCCCGTGTCGAACTGAGCCGCGATGTCCCAGTAGTGGGCGGGGACGAACGCGATCCGCTCCCGCTCCCGCTCCACGACCAGCCGCGTCGCCACCGACTGCACCCGGCCCGCCGACAGCTTCGGCATGACCTTCTTCCACAGGACGGGGCTGACCTCGTACCCGTAGAGCCGGTCCAGGATGCGGCGCGTCTCCTGCGCGTCCACCAGCCGCATGTTCAGTTCGCGCGGGTTCGCGGCGGCGCGCTGGATCGCATCCTTGGTGATCTCGTTGAAGACCATCCGGTGCACGGGGACCTTCGGCTTCAGGACGTCCTGGAGATGCCAGGCGATCGCCTCGCCCTCCCGGTCCTCGTCCGTCGCGAGGTAGAGCTCGTCGGCCTCGGCGAGCAGCTTCTTGAGCTTCTGGACCTGCTGCCGCTTGTCGGCGTTGACCACATAGAGCGGCTCGAACTCCTGCTCGACGTTCACGCCGAGCTTGGCCCACGACTCGCCCTTGTACTTCGCCGGCACCTCCGCCGCGCTGCCCGGGAGGTCCCGGATATGGCCGATACTGGACTCCACGATGTACCCACGACCCAGGTACCCCGCGATCGTCTTCGCCTTCGCGGGCGACTCGACGATCACCAGGCGGGTACCGGCGCCGTTGCCCCGGCCACTGTTCGCGGTGCCGTTCTTGGCTGGCACAGTCGCTCCAACCTCGCTGTCTTGGTCCTCTTGCCTTACACGGGCTCTTTCTTACCGGCTTGCTACAACGTCAGATGAGGGCGCGTTCATGCCCGCGGGTCACTTCCGCCGCCTCACCACCGTCGTTCCGCCCCGGGGACGGGATTCTCACCGCCGCGCGCCCCAGACAGGATGACATGCCGCCGGACGCCGCGCGGACCGGGTCGCCACCGTACGGTGCCGCATCCCCGGTAGACCAAGTAATAATGGTCGCAATGGCGGAGTACACCTACCTCGTCCTGTCACTGCCCCGCGGCACCACCCGTGATACCGCCCGGCAGATCCTGACCGAGCACGCGGAGCGCGGCGGCTGGGAGATCGATCGGTTGCGCCTCTACCCAGACGGCCGCCGCCGTATTCAGCTCCGCCGCAAGGTCATCCGCGCCGTCCGCACGTTCTGAGCCTGCCCCGCCGCCCGGAGCGTAGCATTACGTACGTTCCAAATGACGCAACGTGAGTGTATTGCCAGGTGACGGGTGCAGGTGACAGGTCCGGCGAAGGGCCTGGTGACAAGTCCGGCGACAGGGCTTCTCTGGCGACAGGGCTTCGCCCGTCCCGGGGACCGCGCCTTCCGGGACGGGCGAAGCGTCTCGCTCACCGCCGCTGCACAGCACGCCGCGGCGGCCTCAACTCCTCGGCAGATCCTCAGCGGATCCGCGCGGATCCACAGCGGATACTCAGCGGCGTCCGAACCTGGTCCCGCGGGACAGCCCCAGCAGCCCGGCGGCGAAGGCCAGCATCGCGGCCGCGCCGACCGTCCACGTCGTCCCGGCCTTCGGCTTCGGCCCGATCGTCTCCTCCGCCGCGACCGGCCGCACCGGCCCGATCACACCCGTCGCCGGTGCCGAGAGCGCCCCGGTCTCCGGAAGTCCCGCCGCCGCGTTCTGCGCGGACGGCACGACCGGCGTCGAGGGCAGCGCCGTTCCGCCCGGCACACCGGGGATCGTCCGCTGCCCCGGCGTGCCGGCGGCGGGCAGGTTCCGCGTCCCGAGCAGCGACACCGCCCCGGGCGCGCCCCCGCCGGCCAGGGTCGGCAGGCCATCGACACCCTGAACCGACCCGACCGGGAGCTGACCCACCGGCGGCGTTGCGGTCCTCGCGCCACGCAGAATCGCGGGGTTCGGCACGGAGCCGAGCAGTCCGTTGGCCTTGGGCAGACCGCCCAGCCCGGAAACGCCGCCGGTGACGGGCAGACCGTCCTTCGACCGCGCGTCGCTACCGGGCACGCCGCCCACCTCGGGCAGCGACTTCGCGGGCAGGTCCGTCGTCTTCGCCAGGCCGCCGACACCGGGGAGGCCATCGGTCGCGTGTGCTCCGTCCACCTGGGTCAGGACGTTCGTCACGGGCGATCCGTTCAGCTCGGACAGGCCACCGTCCACGGGCAGTCCAACCGCCTTCGACCGCGCGTCATCCGCCGGGCCGCCGCCCACCCCGGGCAGCGCCTTCGCCTCCGGCAGGCCGGTCACCGTGAAAAGGCCGTCGGCCACGTTCAGGCCGCCGACTCCGGGGACGCCGCCGGTCGTCCGGTAGTAGGGGTCGTAGCCGCCGTAGCCGGGCTCGTCCTGGCACAGAGCCGACGCCAGGCCGACCACGGCGGCGGCGTTGCCGCACACGTCCGCGGGCGCCGTGACCGGCGCATTCGCCTGGTTGCCGCTGCCGGCGCCGTGCTCGCCGGACGTCCACGCACCGGACCCGTGCGAGCCCTTGACCAGCGTCTGCCCCTGGCAGTTCGCCGCCGCCACGCCCACGATCGCCGCGGCGTTGCCGCAGACCTCGACGGGGATGGAGATCGGCGCGTTGACCTGGTTTCCGGACAGGATCCCGCCCGTCCCGGACGTGTGCTGGTCGCCGCCCGAGCTGCTGCGCACGTGGGCGCCGCCCTCGCAGAACGCCCCCGCCTGCCCGACGATCGCCGCGGCGTTGCCGCAGGCGCTCAGCGGGATGCTGATCGGGGCGTTGGCCTGGTTGCCGGCGAGGACGCCGAAGTCGCCGCCGGTCGTCTGCCCGCCCGTCCGGTGGCCGCCGTTGCGGACGGACGCGCCGCCCTCGCAGGCCGCCGCCGCGCCGCCGACCGCGTTCCCGCAGACGTCGACGGGAATGGAGATCGGCAGGTTCGCCTGGTTGCCGCTGCCCACACCGAACACGCCGGACGTCTCCTGTCCGGACCCGGTGTGGCCGCCGTTCTTGACACTGGCGCCGCCTTCGCAGCCCGCCACCGCGGCGCCGGCGATCGCCACCGCGTTGCCGCACACGTTGACGGGGACGGAGATCGGCGCGTTCACCTGGTTGCCCGCGATGGCGCCGCCCGTCCCGTCGGTGACCTGGCCGCCCTTGCCGCCGCCCTTGACCTTGGCGCCGCCCTCGCAGCCCGCGTCCGCGTGCCCGAGCACGCCGGCGCCGTTGCCGCAGACGTTCACCGGCAGGGAGACGGGGGCGTTGACCTGGTTTCCGGAGGCGACGCCGTGCCCGCCGGACGTCTGCTGCCCGGCGCCGTCGCGCTTACGGATCTTGGTACCGCCGTGGGACGTGGCGTATGCGGTGCCGAGCAGGGAGGCGCCGTTGCCGCTCACATCGACCGGCGCGGAGACCGGCGCGTTGACCTGGTTTCCGCTCAGGACCCCGCCGGCGCCGTCCGTGACGTCGGCGAAGGCGTTGGAGGGGAGGGCGGTGACACCGAGGGCGACAAAGCCCGCGGCGAACACCGCGGCACGGGATGTGCCTTTTGCCCGCGTTCGCATGTTGCTCCGTTCATTGAAGGGGGGAGACGCACGGTTCTCGCGTGCGTCGTGGGATGTGCCGTGCGGAGGGCACGGCGAGTGACCGGACCGGCGCGCCCGAGCCGCACGGGCACGCGTCCGGAGCCTGTGACCGGGTGTTAGTCGGGCGCGAAGGACGGCTCGTCCGCGGCGGTGCGGACGGCCGGGGGAACCGCGCCGAAGAGGCGCGCATCCGAAGCGCGCGGCGGGGCCGGAGCCCACGCGACGACGTTCGGGAACCCCGCCGTCACACCGTGCAGGGCGGACGCGCCGGCCGGCGCATTGCCGTCCGGCCGATCAGGCGCGTGGAACGGCACCGGATGGTGCTGAACGACCTTTTGTGCCACAGGGCCGCCGACGGCCGAAGCCGTCCGGGCAACCTTGGAAACCGCCCGCACGCGCTCCTGCGCCTCAGGCACCCCGTGTGCCTCAGACACGGAACCGGTCGCGGAAACCGCCGGAACACGGCCCTCGTGCGCGGCCTCTCGAACGTCCGGGACCACCGGCAGCGGCTCCGCGTCCGGCGTCACCTTTACGATCTCTGGCGATTTCTCCGCCACGGCCCGCACGACCCGGCGCACCGGTTCGTGCTTGTGGACGGTCTCGACCGCGTCCCCGAGCACGGGCGTCTTCGCGACGACCCGCGTGACGGGCATCTCCTCGGCGTGCGCGGACTGCGCCGCACACCCGAGGAGCCAGCCCGCGATCAGCAGCCCGCCGAGGACGAGCAGCCGCTGGAAGGCCCGGCCGGCGACGACGCGGCGCAGCCGGGCGGAATCCGCCCGAAGCCGCGCCGCGTCACCCGCCACAGGACACCCTCCGTCACCACCGCGCCATCCTCAACGAACGGTGACGATAGCACCACGGAGCGCATTGGCGATGGCAAATTCAGGAGCGATCGAGGAATTTGTCGAGGACCCTGACGCCGAATCGCAGACCGTCCACGGGAACGCGCTCGTCGACCCCATGGAACATTCCGGAAAAGTCCAATTCCGGGGGCAACCTCAGCGGCGCGAAGCCGAAGCACCGCATGCCCAGCCGCGCGAACGACTTGGCGTCCGTCCCGCCGCTCAGGCAGTACGGAACCGGCAGGGCGCCCGCGTCCTCCGAGGTCAGCGCCGCCTCCATCGCGGCGACGAGCGCCCCCTCATAGTCCGTCTCGATCGCCTGGTCATGGTGGACGAAATCGCGCTGAACGTCCGGCCCGAGAAGTTCGTCCACTACCGCGAAGAACTCCTGCTCATATCCGGGCAAAAACCGTCCATCCACCTGTGCCGTGGCACTCTGCGGAATGACATTCGTCTTATACCCGGCGTCCAGCCGCGTCGGATTGAGCGTGTTCCTGAGCGTCGCCCCGATCATCCGCGCCAGCGGCCCGATCTCCTCCAGGCACTTCTCCGGCCGCTCCGGATCGAACTCCACCCCGTACGCCATGCACGCCCGCTCCAGAAACGCCCGCACCGACTTCGTCAGCCGCACCGGGAACTCATGCGACCCCAGCCTCGCGACCGCCGCCGCCACGGCCGTCACCGCGTTGTCCGGATGCACCATCGACCCGTGCCCCGCGGTCCCCCTGGCGGTCAGGTTCATCCACGCGATGCCCTTCTCCGCCGTCTCGATGAGATACATCCGCTTGTCCCCGGGCACCGTCAGGCTGAACCCGCCGACCTCCCCCACGGCCTCGGTGCACCCCTCGAACAGCTCAGGATGCTCCTTCACCAGCCACTGCGCCCCCCACTTGCCCCCGGCCTCCTCATCGGCCAGGAACGCCAGCACCACGTCCCGCGGCGGCCTGCGCCCCTCCCTGAGCCGCTGCCGCACCACGGCCAGGATCATCGCGTCCATGTCCTTCATGTCCACGGCCCCGCGACCCCAGACGCACCCGTCCACGATCTCTCCCCCGAACGGGTCGTGCGTCCAGTCCTCCGCCCGCGCCGGCACCACATCGAGATGCCCGTGCAGCAGCAGCGCGTCCCGCCCGGGGTCCTCCCCCTCGATCCGCGCCACGAGACTGGCCCGCCCCGGATGCGACTCGAGGATCCGCGTCTCCAGCCCGACCTCCTCGAGCTCGGCCGCGACATACTCCGCCGCCACCCGCTCCCCCGGCCCCGAGTGATCTCCCGGGTTGCTCGTATCGATCCGGATCAGCTCCTGGCAGAGCCGGACGACCTCGTCCTCAGCGGTCGGCTGCTGGCCCACAGTGATCACCTTCGCGCCTCGCGTCCACAGCTGTCGCCCCCATGGTGCCCCGTCGATCGACTTCGCCGCGACTCGTCTCCTTTGGTATGGTGAACCGGCCGCAGCCGCGCTGCGGCCTGCAACCGGTCCGGGTGGCGGAATAGGCAGACGCGCTAGCTTGAGGTGCTAGTGCCCTTTACGGGGCATGGGGGTTCAAGTCCCCCCTCGGACACCAGCACCCATTGAAGCGTCAGGTCTATGACCTGGCGCTTTGCGTTTCTCTGGCCATGGAGCCACTTGATGACCTCCAAGAAACTGCAGGTCAGAAGCGTGGGGATTCGGGTCCCCGGTTTGGTTGACGGAGAAGCGAATGCCGCCTTCGGGAAGCCCTTCGTCCGTCGACCATCTCACCAACGAGCACGGAACGACACGCGAACCGGGGTCGATGGAGACGAGGCGACACGTTCTGACCATGACCGAGCGCTATGCGACCCGTGGGACGCTTGTTCTCCGGATGGCCGAGGCGTCAAGCTGTGAGCCGAGGAGAGGGGGCCGGCGATGGAGCGGGCCGACGCGATGGTGCTGTTCGGGATCACCGGGAATCTGGCGTACAAGATGCTGCTGCCGGCGTTGTACCAGCTGACGGCGGACGGGGTGCTGGACCAGCCGATCGTGGGGGTCGCCAAGACCGACCTCGACCTGGCCGGGCTGCGAAGTCGGGCCCGTGAGGCCTGCGAGGCCAAGCACGACAAGGTGGACGACGCGGCGTTCGAGAAGTTCGCCGGGAACCTCCGGCTCGTCGCCGGCGACTACACCGACGGCGCCACCTTCGATGCGATCCGTGGCGAGGTCGGCGATGCGGGATTCCTCACTCACTATCTTGCGGTTCCTCCTTCGCTGTTCGCGACGGTCGCCGAGGGCCTGGCCAAGGTCGACCTGAACAGGAACGCCCGGATGGTCGTCGAAAAGCCGTTCGGCAACGACCTGGAGTCGGCGCGGGCGTTGAACGCCGAGTTGCTGAAGTTCTTCGACGAGGACCATCTGAGGCGCGTCGACCACTTCCTCGGCAAGGAGCCGATCGAGGACCTGCTGATGTTCCGGTTCGAAAACATGCTCCTGGAGCCGATCTGGAACCGTCACTACGTCGACAACGTGCAGATCACGATGGCCGAGGACTTCGACGTCGCCGACCGTGGCTCGTTCTACGACGCCAACGGCACGATCCGCGATGTCGTCCAGAACCACCTTCTGCAGATCCTCGCGCTCCTGGCCATGGACACGCCGCCGTCGACCGACTCACGCGCCTTCATCGACGAGAAATGGCGGGTGCTGCGCGCCGTCGAGGCCGTTGCACCCGGCGATGTCGTCCGCGGCCAGTACGACGGCTACCTCGCCACCGAAGGCGTCCGTGAGGGTTCGACCACCGAAACCTACGCTGCGCTGTGCCTGCGCATCAACAACTGGCGCTGGGCCGACGTCCCGTTCTACATCCGCTCCGGTAAAGCACTGGGCACCACCGATCTGGAAGTGGTCGCCCAACTCCGCACCCCGCCCATCAGCTTCTTCGACGGCGCCCCAGAGCCCAATCTGATCCGCTTCCGCATCCAGCCCGATGCGGGGGTCACATTCGACCTGCTCGCCAAGGTCCCCGGACGCGACAGCACCCGGCGAGTCCCGCTCAGCGTGGACTTCACCAAGGTCCTGGGCCCGATGGAAGCGGCCTACCAGCGCATCCTTACCGACGCGATGACCGGCGACCCCCGCCGCTTCGTCCGCTTCGACCTGGCCGAAGAATCCTGGCGCATCATCCAGCCCGTCCTCGACCTCCCCACCCAGCCCCTCCCCTACGCCAAAGGAACCTGGGGGCCGGACGAAGCCACCACCTTCGTCCCCGGCGGCTGGCACGAAATCTCCACCACCTTCGACTGACGCGTACGGGCCTGGATATGGGCCCGAGGGTGGCGACAACGACGATGCCGAGAAGCCGCAGACCGCCTCCCTCACCCGCGCCCAGTAAACGCCGTGGCACGGTTCACCCCGACCAGCCAAGCAGCACCCGAGATGTTGCCGTTCTCCAAATCCAGCGCCTCGAAGAACCTCGGCCACGGATCCAGACGATCAGAAGACTGAAGAAATTCCAACCTGAGTCCGCAGGTCACGGGCCGGTTGCGTTCCGCGCGGCGTGAGCGACAACGAGAGAGCTCCTGGTAGATCGAGATTTGCGACGATCTTGACCACCAGGAGCTCCGACGCTGTTCTATCGCGCTGCCCTCGATCTGTCTCGCTCGGCCCCCACGTTCGTGGCCGATCTGATCCGCAAGCACCGGGGCCGGGTCGGGTCACGGTGGCGGCGGTTGCCGCCGGGCCGCCAGGCGCTGCCGGTCCTGGTGCACCTGCGCCGCAACGAGACCCCGGCCGCGCTCGAGCCGGAGATCAAGGCGAAGAAGGTGCTCACCGTGCCGTCCTCGTTCGCCTCCTCCCTCCTGA
Source organism: Spirillospora sp. NPDC048819 (assembly GCF_040650055.1). Taxonomy (NCBI): domain Bacteria; kingdom Bacillati; phylum Actinomycetota; class Actinomycetes; order Streptosporangiales; family Thermomonosporaceae; genus Spirillospora; species Spirillospora sp. NPDC048819. Next base: position 416,746 of record NZ_JBEZGN010000001.1, read on the forward strand.
AGAGCGACTACCTGGCGGTGCTGGGCACCACCTACGACATCGACATGATCAACGGCCTGGACTACTTCGTGAAGGAGGGGAAGGTCGCCGAGGGCGACACGGTCGGTCACATCTACTTCGAGGGCGAGTACGGCGCCAATGCGCTCAAGGGAAGCTCCTGGGCGGCGGAGCGGCTCGGCCTGACGCTGAAGGGAATCCAGATCAAGGCGACCGATGCGGATCTCACCGCCCAGGTCACCAGGTTGAAGGCCGATGGCGCCAAAGCGATCCTGCTCAGTGCCTCCGCCCGCCAGACCGCGTCGGTCACCGGCGTGACCCGCTCGATCGGCATGGACGTCCCGATCCTGACGCAGGCGCCCGGGTTCGACCCGGCCCTGCTGGACACTCCCGTCCGCGATGGCCTGGAGAAGCACCTGACCGTCCTGACGTCCTACGCGCCCTACGGGGCAGACATGCCCGGCCCCAAGGAGGTCGCCGCCGCGTTCGAGGCCAAACACCCCGACGCGCCCGCGGACGCACTGATCGGCTACGGCTACGTCTCCGCGCAGGTCCTCGGGGAAGCGCTCAAGCAGGCATGCGCGGACAAGGACCTGACCCGCGAGGGACTGCACGCCGCCTACCGGAAACTGAAGAGCGTCGACACCGGCGGGCTGATGGCCCCGATGGACTTCACCGTTCCCGGCGCGCCCGCGTCGACCCAGACGTTCATCACCAAGGTCGACGCGTCGGTCAAGGGCGGCCTCGTCCCGGCCGGGGGGCTCTACCGCGCTCAGATCACCCCGGACTACAAGCCGAACTGAGCGATCGTCCGCCCGGCCTCCCGTGCGGCCGGCGGCGCCCTTGGGTACCGAGGTACTGCTGGAACGCCGTCGGTGGATGCGGCCGGTAGGTCGAGTCTGCCGAGCGGACTCAATATGGACGTCGTTAGTCGACGGTCTCCAGCGGCACCGACTTGTAACCCTCGACCTCATGCGGCACCTGGAGCCGCTGCACCGAGGCGGAGGCCACGAGCGTCTGCATCACGGAGGTCAGCGCGCTGGACAGCGCCTTCTTGTTCTCTGCTTCCCTTCCGGGCTCCGCGATGTACGCGGCGAGCGTGCTCACCTCTTCGAGGATCGCCTCGCTGGCGCCGCCGAAGCCGTACGTGATGAGGTTGGGACGCGGGCGCCAGCCGGGATCGCGCAGCGCGGCGAAGGATGAGCGCCAGGCCGCGCCATCGCTCGGAATCCCGTCCGTCAGTAGGAAGACCACCGGCCGGTACGCCCGGACGCCGTTGCTCCGAAGGTTGCCGATGTCCCCTTCGATCTGGTCCCGCAGCAGGTCGAACATCGCACCGTAGACGGTCGTCCCCCGGCACTCGACCACCGGCAGACCGGTGAGCTGGGAGATGTCGGTCATCGGAAGGACCACATGCGGACGGGTGTTGAACGAGACGATCGAAAGGTGGATGAACTCCGCCACCCTCGGGCTGGCGTACAAGGTGTCGACGACCTCCGTCAGCGTGCTGTTCAGAAGGTGCTCGAAGTCCTTCATCGAGCCGGACGTGTCCAGCACCAGGTAGGTCGGCAGGCCTTTCTGCCCGCCGGGTTCGCGCTGATCGGCGTGTTCGGCGGCGTTCGAATCGGCGTGCGGTTCCAATTCTTCTCCTCGGGTCAGGATCGCAGGGCGATCACGGCGAGCAATGCGATGATCAGGAGCACGGCGATGACCCAGGCGGGGGAGCATCCCGATCTCCTTCGATCCGGTGGACGCCCCTTTCCGGGGTCGGTCTGCGGGGTGAAGGCCGACGAATCGGACGGTGCCCCGTGCAGGACGCGCGTCGGGATGTCCGGACGGGGGCCGGCCGGTGCGTCCCGCCGCGTTGCGTGCGGGGTCTGCGTCCGGGGCGGCGGGCTTGTCGGTGATCGCCCACCGGTCGGCCGCCACGGAATCGTCCCGGTCACGTTGGCTCCTTCGGGAGCTCCGCATCTCAGGCGCCGACCAGCAGACGACCTCCCGGAGTGGACGGCGGGGTGGCCCTTCCCGGTGCGCGGCCGGCCAGTGGACGGCTCACTCATCGCCGCGAGGATCTCCTCGAGCCGGGGGCGGGCATCGGGCGTCGGGGCGCCGATGCACTTGGCCAGCAGGTCGATGAGGTCTGGGTAAGCCGGGTACAGCGCAGCCATTCCCTCGACCGCTTTGAGTCGTTCCTGCCGGAGCCCCGTCGTCGTGCGGGCTACGAGCAGCGCCACCTTGTACCGGTCCGTATGAGTGGTGAGCGGTCGCGACTTGTCCGCCAACGGGTCGTCCCAGTTGTGCGTTTCCAGGTGGTCACGTTTCCCCATCCGCGCGGTGTCCATATCGATCACCAGGACGCGATCGGTGCCGGGGGCCCAGAACGCATTCGCGAAAGACCAGTCCCCGTAGACCAGGCCCTGGCGCTCGAAGAGCGCGGCGACCGCGACGATCTCCCGCATCGCCGCGAGCCGCAGCTCCGGCGTCGGCACCGGCAGGCCCAGCCGCCTGATGTCCCGGTCGGAATTGGCCAGCAGGTCCAGTTCGATCGTCTGCCGCCGGGTGCGCCCCTGCAGCAGCGCAAGGTCCCAGGAGAAGCCGTCGTCCGCGCGCGCCATGATCGTGCCGACGGTGCGGTATCCGTCGACCACGCGGGAGACCGGCCACGCGACGCTCCGGTCGACTAACGCGAGGTCCTCCGGAGACATCCGCCGGGGGAGCTCGATGAGGTCATCCAGCGCGATGTGCCCGATCCGCGCCGAGGGCTTGTAGCGCTTGACCAGCCACCCCGGGTGGCCGGGAGCCTCATGGATCACCGACGACTCCCCGTTGTCGCGGGCGATGACGGCGGACGCGTCGTGGCCCTCGACGTCGCACAGCCGGACCGTCCGGGGGAACGGGGAACCCGACCACGTCCTCACCGGGGTCCTCCTCCCCGGCTCGGGCACCACACGACCACCGCGGTCCGGTCGTCCAGTTCTCCCTTCGCCTCGAAGCCGACGTCGTCCACGAAGTCGCTGATGTGGGGCGGTCGCGTCCAACGGGCGGCGAACCAGGCGCCCAGGTCGGGATGGGCGAGCGCGTCACCGATACCGTCGGTCGTCAACGCCATCACCGCGCCCGGCGCCAGCTGGAACGTGGTGCAGGCAGGGTGCGGATGATGGGGCAGGAACGCGCTCAGCCTGCTTCGGTCGAAGCCGCTTCGCTCGTCCCCGGCGACCTGCCGCCACGATGAGCCTTCGCGGATCCACGCGCCGACGTCCGCGATCGACCACACCCGCACCCGCCGGGTGCCGTCCGTGGCGGCGTCCAGGTCGACCGCGGCGGCAAGGACCGCCGCGCGCACCGCTTCAGGACCGATCCCGCGCTGGTCCGCGGCGCCCGCCATCTGCCGCGCCGCCGAGACGAACCACTCCCGCGCCCGTGTGCCTGCCGGCCCGCCGGCGGCATCGGACCACAGGTGCCGAACGAGTGCGGTCGTCGCGACGTTCGCCCCGATGTGGGAGTGCGAGCTGTCGGACATCCCGTCGGCGATCGCGACGATCAGGTGGCGGCGGCTCTGGTCCACCGCGATCCGAAAGGCGTCCTGGCGCGGCTCCGCCGGTTCGTCGCATCGGTGGCCGGGGCCGACGATCGACGCGGCCCGCACTTGGAGGTCCCCCGCCTGGGCGCCGTCCGCCGTGATGCCGGACGGGCCGGGCTCGAGCGGAAGGAGCCAGGGGCGCCGATGGGCCGGGCCCGATGTTCCGAGCGGCCGGGGAAACCCCCCTTCCGCTCGGTGCTCGGAGGCCGGCCGCGCTGTCCGTTCCCCGGGGGAACCCGATGCCGCGTCCGCCTCCGTGACGGATGCTCCTTGCGAAGCGGGCATCGGTGCGGGGGTGGACGCCGCGCCGGGAGCACGGGCCAGACCTCGTCCGAATGCCGGGGGCATGGCGTCCGCCACCGGAGAGTCGCACGGTGCCGGAAGGGCCGGTGCCGGACGTGCGGAGGGCTGCTCGGCGGCCACGTACCGCTCCTTCCGATGCCGAACCTCGGCGAGGTCGTCCCTTCGTGCCTGGAGCAGGAGAGAGCAGACGATCAGGGCCGCGGCCATGGCGAGGCAGATGCCCGCCGCGGCTCTGTGGGTCCCGACCAGCACGCCGCCCGTGAGCATGACGAGAAGGGCCGTGGCCGCGACCGCTGCTCGCCGCCTCCGCACGTACATCTCCCGATGCGGTCCGGTGTGCGCACCTCGCCGGAATGCCCGGCCACGGCCGGCGGCGTCACCGCGCCTCATGCTTCCCGGTCTTCGTCGCGGCCCCCGAACGTCTTCCAGCCGGCGACGCCGTCGCCCGTCGAAGACTCGGCCGGAGTCTGCGTTCCGGCGGGAGCCGCAGGCCGAGCCGTGGGCGGAGGCGGCGGAGCGGGAGGCGTGGACGGCGCGTCGATGTATGACCACTCGGACGCTTCAGGCTCTGAGGAACCGTTCGCGTCCGGCTTCCAGTCCGTTCTCGAGTCCGGCTTCGGGCCGTCGATCGCCGGTGGCGCGGTCGGAGGCGGGGGGATGGCCGGCGCGCCGAACGCCGTGACCGCCGTCGAGTCCGCGACCCGCTCCAGCGGCTGCAGCAGCAGCCCGCGCATGTTCTCGACGTCCGCTTCCTGGATGAAACCCTGATCGACCATCCGGTCGAACAACGCCATCTGGGCGTTCTGCGTCATCTCCCGGCGCTGAGCGATCATCCGCAGGACCTCGCCGACCTGGTCCGGGTTCCGGGTCAGGAAGAGGAACAGCAGTTCGTCCTCGCCCTTCGCCGTCCGGCGCAGCGCCTCGATGCGCTGCCGCTCGAGTTCCACGTTCTGCCTGTCGGTCACCATGTCGCGCTCCAGGCCACGCGTCTTGTGCTGGAACTCGGCCGTGTGCTCGTCGATGTGCAGGCGGACCGCGACCTTGAAGAGCGTGATGCCCTCCTCCAAGACGAGCGGGCCGTGCAGCTGCATGTCCTGGAGTTCACGCTCGGCGGTGGTGCAGTCGTCGATGTCGTAACGTCGGGTGACCTGCCAGAAGCGCTCCAGAAGGCGGGCTTTCACGGTCTCCAAAGCATCCTCGACCGCGTAGGTGACGATGACCTCGGGAGCGGTCACCCCCCACGTCACGTCCGCCTCGAGTTGGAATCGCATCGCGTCGTAGCGGCTCGGCACGCTGGCGCTGATGGTGTCGTGACGCCGGCGCACATCGACCATGTACCAGTTCTTGTACCTGTGGGCGTCGAAGATCGACGCACGGCCGAACGGGGGAACGGCCACGCCGCTGCGATCCGAGTAGACGATCGCCATGCCCGGTGAAGGAGCCGGGCCACGGTCGCCGAAGGTCACATACCCGGAACCAACGATGAGGTCGGACTCGGTGGAGTCGGTCCCTTGGGGCGAATTCATCGGAGTGTCCTCCTCGCATCGAGAGCCGCGATGACCGCGGCCATGCTTTTTGGAGCGTGCGACCACCGGGACGCGGTGATCCGAACGATGCGGTCGGTGCGGCGGTCGAAGCGGACGGCCGCGAGAAGCCAGCCGAGGAGGGCGGGGCCGGACGGGGTCTCCTCCAGCAGCCGCGCCCATTCTCCGAGCACGTCCTTGGCGGCTTCGTGCAGGTCGGCGGAGTTCAACGTCGCGTGCCACAACCGGACGATCTCGTGCGCCATGGCGGGATCCTGTTCGGCGTGGCGCAGCAGCGTCGGCCGCCACGCGCCGTCGGCGGCCACCTGCCCGAGGTCGGCGGCGGCCAGCAGGAACCCCAGCCGTCCTGTGACACGGACCCCCGGACGGCGGCTGGTCACCCACTCGAGGAGCAGGCTCAGCGCCACGGACGCGAACGCGCCGTCCCGGTACTCCAGCATCTCGGCGACGCTTGTGCACACGGCCTCTTTGACCTCGGCGCGGTCGTCGTCGGCGAGACGCTTGAGCAGGGTCACGGCATCGTCGCAGTCCCGCGCCGCGTCTTCCTTCAGAGTCACCCGCCAGGCGCGGGCGGCGGTCGCGCGGAGCAGCGGTCTCGTGCCGTCCGTACTCCACGCGTTGACCAGACCGGTCACGGCGTCCCGCAGTTCCCCGCGTTCGGCGACGACGCTCAGCGCGGTGGCCGCCGCGTCGCGCGCCTCGTCGTCGTTCGACCTGGCCCACGGCAGGATGATCGCGGAGCGGATCTGGTCGAACGACTCCGCCGCGAGGATCCCCGTCGTGACGGCGGCCCTGATCCGGACAGTGGGCACCTCGCTCCGTACACAGAGTCGTAGCCAGGTCAGCAAGTTCGGCCTGATCTCGTCGTACTCCTCCCAGACGAGCAGCAGCAGCCGCCGAGCCAGCCCCCGTTCCTGGAACCGGACGACCAGTCCGGGGGCGGTGCCGCCGTGCCGCGCTGGGATTTCCGACCGGACGAGATGCGCCCCGATCGCGCGCAGCCGGCCACTGCGGGTGCCGCCGAACGGCGTCGGCGTCCGGGCCGGCTGGTCCGCGGGTTCGAGCCGCCGGGTGAGCAGTTCCGCTGAGTTCGCGACCAGGTCGTAGTGCTCCCCGCCGAGTGTCGCGACCGCGATGGCGAGAGTCTGTGTCGCCAGGTCCGCCATGCCGGTGAACCATCGCTCCAGGTCGGGAACCTGCTGCATCGCCAGCTGGGCACGGACGGTATCCGCGATCGGATCTTGCGCGATGGCGAGCAGACAGGCGAGCCGGACGGCCTGGGCGGGTGACGCGTCCCGTAGTTGATCGCGGCACAGGTCGGCGACGTCGGGGTCCCCCAGCAGGTGCTGAGCCCGCACGGGCGTCACCTTTGCCGTGAGGTGCGATCGCAGCACCTCGTGCGGGTCGGGCGGCGACACGTCCACGATGTGCCGTTCCAGGTCCGGGTCGGTGAGGCCGGCGGTGTGGGTGGTGGTGATGACGAGCCTGCGGTCGCCGCCGAGTTCGGTGGCGAGCCGGTCGATGTCGAACGCCCGGAGCTTCTCCGCGGCCTGCGGAGGCGGGTCGGCCAGGAGGTGACCGCCGGGCCCCAGGTCGGCGCCGGTGAGGGAGCCGAGGTCGGTCTCTGGATGCAGCCGCTGCACCGTCCCGAGGGCCAGGCCGAGCAGCAGCCGCCGGGCGAGTGCGTACCTCCCGGTCCCGTCCGAACCGCGCAGCACCACGACGCGGCGCTCGCGCACCGCCGCCTCTGCGAGGCCGAAGCGGGCCGGGGGGACGAAGCACCGGTCCAGCGCCAGATCCTCTTCGGTGAGCGCCACGAGGCGGATGCGAGTGACGGCGCCCGTGACGGTGATGTAGTTGACGTCACGTCCGACGAACTGGTCGGCCGTCACCGTCGCGCGCGCAAAGTAGGACCGAGCGTCGTGTTCGGCCCCGAGTCGCTCGCCGGTCTCACCGGGGTGTGCGGCGCGCTGCGAGAACTCTCGGCCGAGGTCCTGCGCGTCGCGCGGCTCCCGGTCTTCGGCGTCCGGCTGCGCGAGGTCCTCGGGCTCGTCCGCGGCGCCGTCCTGCGGCTCCGGCCCATCGGCGGTCATCGGCCGGCCTCGCCCAAGTTATTGTTAAAATCGCGTCCGATGAACTGCCTCGCCTGGATGTGCGCCCCGGCGTAGTCGCCGACGCGGCCTTCCGCTCGCGCGGCGGGTGGCGGCGCGCCGGGCGCTTGGGGGGTGGGGGAAGCGTCCGCGTTCATGTCGGTCCCGGTGTTGCGGTCGGTGCCGGCGGAGTCCAGGTCGAACTCGGTCAGGTCGTGTCCGGGCACCAGAACCCAGGCACGGCCCGTGAACTCCTTCATCCGCACGGTCACCTGCCGGAAGTCCGCGGGGTCGAGCGTCGTGTGCTCCTCGGCGACCGTCTCGGCGAAGACCCGCTCGGAGAGGATGACCGCGAGCGCTGCGCCCGTGCCGTCCAGCGCCCGGCGCAGCGCTTCGCTGTCGCACAACCGGCTCGCGACCACCAGTCCCGCGCCGGCGTAGCCCTTCGCCGCCGGGAGCGCGGGACCGTAGTGGACGGCCATGCGCAGCCGCAGTTCGCGGCCGGACGGGACGTCCCGGTTGTGCCGGCGCAGTTCCGCGTGCAGGTGCCGGACGTAGTCGTCCACGACGCGCGGTTCGGGCTCACCGTCAGGGAGCACGGAGACCTCTCCGTCTCCGGCCTCCTGAGTCCACCAACGGGAGCGCCGCAGTCCGGCTCGGTCGCCCGCGCCGTCGAGCACCGCACTCAGGTCGCTCTGTATACGCCGTTGCCAGTTTCCGGTGGCACCTCCGTAGCCCTTCGCGTCGAATGAGACCACCAGCCGGCGTGCGAAGTCATCGCCTTCCGCCACTGTTCCCAACCCCTTCATCGGTGGGTGTTCGCGGAAAGAGTGCCACCACACGCTGGGACAGATGTCGCATAAATACGGTGTCTCGCCATTCCAATGTCAGCGAGTCCCACCTTGCACTGGAGAACGTCGGATTAATACGTGATCGCTCTCCGACCGGTGGGTTTCACTGGTGCCGAATCACAAGAAGGAGGCACATGAACCAGCAGGAGACGGACACAGCGGGCCCGGCGGCGGATGAAACGGCCGACGTCACGGCGGACGACGTGGCGGTCGCGCTGGCCGTCATGACGGCCGGTCAGGCGTATGTGCAGCAGGCCGACATGAAGGTGTCCATCCTCATCGCGCTCCAGGCCGGTGCGGTCGTCGGGCTGACCGCCGCCCGCGCAGCCGGCTCGGCTCCCGCGACGATCTCCACCGCGTTGTTCGGGGTTTTCCTCACTGCGTCCCTGGTCGCCGGGTCCCTACTGCTTCTGGCGCTACGCCCGCGCCTCAGAGGGGACATGGCGCCCAGCCGCTACGGCATCGTACGAATTCCGGAACGACCGCCGGCCGGCGCAGCGGCGCAGCGTGACGAGGCGTGGGCGATGGCCCGCACTCTCGCCGCCCTGGCGGAGGTGAAGTACCGGCAAATCGGACGGGCGGTTCCATGGATCATCCTCGCGCTCATCACCGGCACGGCGGCCGAATTCCTCGCCTGAGGGGTCGCTCCCCGCGTGACGGACCCGTCTACACAGCGGGTTCGTCGTGGTCCGCGTCGGGTTCGGCCACGCGGCGCAGCCCGGCCTCGTCGATGATCACGATACTCCGGTAGGCGGAGGTGATGAAACCGTTCCGCTTCAGCATGGAGACCGCCTGATACACGGCGTCCTTGCCGGCACCGATGAGCATGCCGAGTTCTTCGTGGGAGAGGGCGACGCCCAGCGTCTTGCCGGTCGGCTCCACCGGTCGGCCGTGCTGGTCGGACAGCACCAAGAGGACTCGGGCGAGCCGGACGTGCACGGGGAATCCGGCGAAGTCCAGCCGGCGCTGGTTCGCCCACTGCAACCGGTCGGCGATCGTGGCATTGAGCGCGAGCCACGCTTGCGGATGCTCATGCAGGAACTCCATGAGCACCGCCGCCGTGATCTTGTGGGCCCAAACCTTCGAGCAGGCGGTGACCGTGGCCGAGCGGGGTTGCCGATGCAGCGCTCCGAGTTCTCCGACGATGTCGCCGGAGAGCCGAATACCGAGCAGCCCGTCCCGGCCGTCCGCCAGGCGTCCCATCACCTTGACGCAGGCGGTCAAGTCCGGGCTGTCCGAACGCAGGATGAAGGCGAAGTCGGTAAGGGCGTCGTCTTGCCCTATCAAGACGGTGCCCCGGGGGAACGATCTCGCGGGCGCCACGCGGAGCAGCGCCGTTCGCGTCGGGGCGTCCATCCGGGAGAGCAGTGTCCCCGTGACCCACTTGCCCATCACGTCGTTCGTCGGCACATCCGCCCCCAAGCAGAGCCCTACAGTCCGGGAGCCGGAATCATCATAAGAGAGGGTAAGTAGTCTGTGCCGTTTTTTCTCGAAGGCTCTCCGAGTTGCGAGGGTCCGCCGGCACATTGACGATCTTGACGGCGACCGGTTCCTCCAAGTGCGAACTGACAGCGTTTGCAACGCACGGGTGACTTAATTGCAGATAGAGACGGGGAGAGATGCGTAGCCGCGGATGGTGCTGTTGATCTTCCGTGTGGGTTCGCCGTTCCGCGTGAGCGTGATCCCGCGGCGGGCGAGCTTCTCAAAGAGGATGCGGCCCTCGAGCCGCGCGAGCGGGGCGCCCAGGCATGTGTGAGGGCCGTGGCCGAAGGCCAGATGACCGCCTGCGGATCGGGTGATGTCGAAGCGTTAGGGATCGGTCCAACGTCGTGGGTCGCGATTGGCCGCGCCGTACATGGAGCTTCATTGATCCAGCCGGTGACCTCCGCCGGGTCGGCTCCGGCATCCAGCGCGGCCCCGTACTGGACGAGCTTGCGATCACATCGCGGCGAGCATCCCACCGACACCGGCCCCACCGAGATGGGCGGTCCGGGCACCGAGTGCCCCTACCAGCGCTACAGAATCGGTCGCGAGATCCCGCAGGTCGTACGCGGGCTTCATCGGGTTGAGGGTCGTCGACGCCCCGGAGTCACGCAGGTCGTAGCGGACCACGCGCCGCCTCCCCGACGCGAGGCGCTCGCACAGCGCGTCGGGCCAGGACAGCATCGTCGTACCACCGACCAACAGGACCAGCGGATCGTCCACGCGCCCGAAGCTTTCGAGGCCGAGCTCCACACCGTTCACCTTCACCGACGTCATCACCGGCCGCTCGCTCACTGCTCAGGCTCCGATGCGGCCGCGCGGGGCATCAGAGCCACCACAGGGAGGCTCAGGGCGATGGCAGCGAGAACGACGACCAACGTGACCTCCATGGCATGAGCCAGACCGGCACCGGCGGCGTGGAAGAAGACCGACGTGACCGCAGCCGAACCGATCGCCGAGGCGAGCTGCTGGATCGAGCTGAGCGAGCCGCTGGCACTGCCGGCCTCGTCGGGCTTCGCGTCCCCGAGAGCCACGGTGGGGATCGTGGTGAAGCAAAGACCGGTACCGACGCCGATGACGATGAACGCCGGTGCCATCGCCCAGAGGCTGATGCTCGTCCCGGAGCCGTCGACGAGGGCCAGGATCCATCCACAGCCGACGAGGCTGACGGTCAGGCCGATGAACACGAGTCGGCGTCCGAGCTTGGCGACCAGGCCCCCCATGGCGGCGAACGTGGCGGCGATAAGGCCCACCGTAAGCGGCACCAGGCCGAGCGCGGCGTCTCGCGGACTTGCGTGCAGCCCCTCCTGCAAGAACAGCGACAACACGAAGAACAGACCCGTACTGGCGGCGAAGACCACCAGGCCCACGATCATGCCCGACGTGAAACCTCGGTTCTTCAGCAGCGAGGCCACGATGAGTGGGTGGGACGCGGTGCGCTGACGGCGGGCGAAGGCGGCGAAGGACAGCACGCCGAGGCCGATCGCGACGACCGGGACGGCGCTCCAGCCGTGGGTCGACCCCTCGATCAGGCCGTACAGCAGTCCGAGCATGGTTGCCGCAAGCAGGCCGGAGCCCCAGCCGTCGACGACGGTGGACCGGTCGCCGTCGTCGTCCCGCGGCAGGATCCTGACGGCCATGACCAGCCCGACAGCGCCGAGGACGATGTTCGCCAGGAAGATCGGGCGCCACGATAGACCGAACAGGTCGGCACTGATGATGAAGCCGGCGAGGACCGGGCCGCCGACGCTGGAGAGGCCGAGAACAGGGCCGAATAGCCCGAACGCCAGTGAGAACCCGGCGACGGCCGAGGCCAGGGTGAAGCCGCTCAAGCCGATCAGGAAGAGCCTGCGTTGGCCGAACTTGTCGCCCAGCCGTCCGCCGACCAGGAGCAGAACTCCCATGGCGAGCATGTACGCCGGCCCCAGCCACTTGATGAGGCGCTCCCCGCCGCCGAGATCGCTGGCGATGGTGGGGGCCGCGATGTTCGTGACCGTCGCATCGATCACGTCGAGGGCGTCGGCGAGCAGCACCAAGCCCAGGATCGTCCACATCCGGCGACTCGAGAGCTGCGCTGATGCCATGCCCGGCTCTGTCAGGCTGATCACGAGGCAACGTCCTTCCGTGTTCGTCGCCGATTACTCGGCGAGCTCCGGAAGCGGGAGCACCTCGCCGGGGGTCTTGGTGTAGCCGAGCTGCTCGATCACACGCCCGTCGCTGACCCGCGTGACGTTCACCCCGAGGACCGATTCCTCGTCGCTCGGTCCGAAGCGGTAGCGCCAGCGAACCGCCGCCCACTCGTCGGCGGTGAAAACGTGCTCGACCTCGAACGTCGTCGACGGGTCGGCCATCAACTCGGCCCAGAAGTCCAGGCAGGCGTCCTTCCCCACATACACGGTGCCGTCGGGCGCCGGCTGGGCGGACACCATCACGCAGTCGTCGTGGACGACGTCGGCGAGCGCAGTCGTATCGCCGGCCTGGAACGCGGCGTCGAACAGCGCGATGGTCTCGGCGGTGGTGCGAGTGGCTCGCGTGGCGGTCATGTTGACTCTCCCGTAGATAGACCAGTCGATCTACCGGCAAGGTATAGACTGGTCGATCTACTGTCAAGAGGAGGTCGGGAACCGATGGCGAGAGACCGCTCACCAGGCCCGCGCGAACGACTGCTCGCGGCAGGTCAGCAGCTCTTCTACTCCCGCGGAACGTCGGTCGGCGTCGACGCGCTGCTCAAGGAGGCGGACGTCGCACGAAGGTCCCTCTACGAACATTTCGGCGGCAAGGACGGGCTGGTCACCGCCGTCCTCAACCGCGCCGCCGAGGACGACATCGCGTGGTACGAGAACGCCTTGGGCAGGGCCGACGATCCGAAGGCGCGGCTCCTGGGGCTGTTCGACCAGCTCGACGAGCTCGTCTCCGACCCCGGCTTCCGCGGCTGCCGCTACTTCGCCGCCGACCTCGGACATTCGGACCCCGACCACCCGGCACATGCGGAGACCGAGGCATTCCGGCGACGGCTGCGCGCCCTGCTCGTACGCGAGCTCGAAGCGTTGGGCCACCCCAACTCGAAGCGGGCGGCCGAGCAGATTCACCTGCTCATCGAGGGCACCCTCGTGATGGGCGCAACCACCGACGCTGAACATCCAGCCCGCACCGCGCGCGATGTCGCCGAGGCCATCCTCTGAGCCGGCAGCACTCGGAGCGGAGCGTGCGACAGCCCCTCGCGCCGTGATGTGTCCACGCTGCGGGCCATGGACCGACCCTGGCAGTCGGGATGCTGGTGCTCGGCACGTCGCGCGGCGTCGTCGGACTCAACGTCCCCTACGCCGACCATTGGGCGTGCGCCTGGTTCGGGTGCGGACCGGCGTCCACGAGCCGGTACCCGTAAGGGGGCCGGGCGCCGAGGTAGCGGCCGGTCGGGCACCGTTGGTGACCTTTCGGCGGCGGGCCCGCCCTTTGTGCTTCGCCCACTCGCCGAACGGGTCATGAGACGACTGTTCTCGGATCGCCATCTTGGAGGCCTCCCGGGGGATGAGGTGACACTCCGATCTGACGACATGAGCCGTCGGCTATGACGCCGAAACATCGACGTCGTCCCGGACGCGGCGCCTTCCGCATTGCTCGCCTGATCGGGCCCCTGATCGCTTTAACGTCTCGCCCTTGCACTGCGGCTGCCGTTGCCGTCCTCTCCCACTCCTGACCGTGCCGCGCCCGGCGGCTGCGCGAGTCAACGGACGGAGGGCGCAGGCAAGTTCCAGCGTTTACGATCGTCGGTCGTGGCGACGAAGCGGATGAACTAGGACGCGTTCTACAGGGAACTGGCCGGTCTCGACGAAGACGCGTTGAAGAAGCTGCTGTGGACGTTGTACTGGCGGGGCACCGAGCAGTTCCGGGACCTCAGGAGAGGCACGGCCAGGCCGGGGCCGAGCTCGTGTGGGTGCCGGGCGCAGCCGGTTCTGCACTCTTGCGCTGACGGTTTCACCTGGTCTTCCGGACAATATCGGCCTCGGAAGGAACGGCTGCCGGTGTTCACCGATGAGTGCCGGCGTGCTTGATGCAGGACGACCAGGCTCACTGACGCGGCTTTATGACTATAGGCGATACGTGCGGTGACATCATGAAATGATGAGAGGGTCTTGTGGGACTCTCATTTGCGGGCTCCGGACACCGCGTCGCCTATCAGGCTGCGAAGGGGACAGCTGAATATGGAACCGTTACGCCGATCCGATCCTCGGATCCTCGGTCGGTACCGCTTGTTCGGACGGCTTGGCAGTGGCGGCATGGGCCGGGTCTACCTGGGGCGTTCTCCCGGCGGGCGCCCGGTCGCGGTCAAAGTGATCCATCCGTCGGTCGCGGACGAGCCCGCCTTCCGCACCCGGTTCCGACGGGAGGTGGAGGCGGCGCGCCGGGTCGGCGGGTTCCACACCGCGCAGGTGGTGGACGTGGACGCCGAGGCGGACCCGCCGTGGATCGTCAGCGCCTACATCCCGGGCCCGTCCTTGCGAGACGCGGTGAACGAGCACGGGCCGTTGCCTCCCGCGAGCGTGCTGACCCTGGGCGCAGGTATCGCCGAGGGCCTGTCGGCGGTGCACGCGTGCGGGCTGGTCCATCGCGATCTCAAACCGGGCAATGTCCTGATCTCCGCCGACGGACCGCGCATTCTCGACTTCGGCATCGCCCACCTGGAGGACGCGTCCACGCTGACGGCATCGGGCGCGCTGGTCGGCACGCCCGCGTACATGTCTCCCGAACAGGCGCGCGGGGACGACGACGAGCTCGGCCCGGCCAGCGACGTCTTCTCCCTGGGCGCGGTGCTGGCGTTCGCGGCTACCGGACGCAGCCCGTTCGCCGCGACCTCGATCGCGGCGGCGGTCTACCGGATCCTGGACAAGGAACCGGACCTGACCGGCCTGCCGGACCCGCTGCGCGGCCTCGTCGCCGGATGCCTCGCCAAGGCACCGGCGGACCGTCCGGACGTGGCCGAGCTGATCGAACGCCTGGCCCCGGACGCCAGGCATGAGGATTGGCTGCCCGCGTCCCTCATCGAGATGGTCGCCGAACACTCGCTGACGGCACCCGACGCCGCGGCCCCGGCGCGGGGCCCCGGGATGCCACCCGAACCCGAGACGCCACAGGCCACCGAGGTGCCGCAGGGGGGCGCCGGTCCGACGATCCCGGACAAGGCCGACGCCGCAGCGGCCATGCCCCGGCAGGCCGCCATGAACACCGCCGGGGACCGGTCGCCCGTCCGTCAAGTGGCCGGGGGCCCGCCGCCGGCCACGGACCCGATGTCGCCCTCGGCCGCGCCACGACATCCCAAGAGCGACGGCGAACCCTCTCGCCGCAAGTGGCTTATCGCGATTTCGGCCTCCGCCGCGGTGGTCCTACTCGTGACGACCGGTGTGGTAGCCGCCTGCGCCCCATTCGGGTCGGAACCGGAAGCGAATCAGCCGGGCGCGGTGGTGACGACGGCCAGACCGACCATGGCGGTGACTACGAGGGCCAGACCGTCCAAGGCGGTGACGCCCACGGTCACGCCCACCAAGCCCAGTCGCACGCCGACACCGACGCCGACCACGTCCACGTCCCGTTCCGTGTCGTCGAGGCCGCCGGCAGGACCGGTCGTCGTCCTCACCCGCGGCCGGACCGGCGACTACAACGAGACCTGCCAGGCGCCGGAGTGCGCGAAAATGCACATTGTGATGTCCGGCTTCGAGCCGAACACGGAGTACCACATCGAGCCCGTCTCTCCCACCGACGACTACTCCAACTCCGGCGCGGCGGTGACCACGAACAGCAGCGGCTACGCGGACACGGACCGCTTCGACTACAACGGTGTGGGCGAGAAGGTCTACATCGTGGTGGAGAAGAACGGCACCGAGGTGGCCAGGTCCAAGACCATCGTTTGGCCCAGCGGCTAATGCGGACGACAGTGAGCGATGGCAATCCGGCAGAAGTCGCGGCGGCCATAGCGGCCAACGTCCAGCAGGTGACCAAGGGCGATCCGAAGTTGGTCCAGATGGCGCTGGTCCTATTGACCGCGAAGTAGGCCGATCCGGTCTATCACCCCAGCGTTTGTGACAAAGCTTGACCAGCTCGCTGGCTCGGCCGGGTCGCGCTACTCGTCCAGGGGCCCGCCGGGAAGGTCCGACGGGAAGGAAGGGGGGTCGATCATCGGTGGGCGCATCGAGGCGGGCGGCTCACCGACATCGCCGGAAACGAGCCGGAGGACGACACCGCCCTTCGCCGTGCTCGCCACCTGCAGCGCCAAGACCCCGGTCTCTGCCGGCGGCGGAGGTTGGTTGCCGCCGCACGAGGTGCCTTGGCCGTATTTGTGAAGTTTGAGTGTGCAGTTGGGGTCGAGCGCACCGGATCCTGTTCCACCGTCCGACTTCATCTTGAAGCTGAGTCCGGGCGGTGCGACCTTGACCACGGACAGCGTGTCGATCCCGCCATGGCCGTTCAGTTCGATGTCGACGGGACCGGACACCAGAACCTCGCAGTTCCCGTCGGCGCACGCCGAGACGTTCGTGCCGTCCGCGGGGGTCACCGGGGGCTTTGACGCCGAGCCCTGCGCAGAGGAGTCGTTGGACTCGCCGCCGAAGACCCCGCAGCCTCCGACTCCCAGCATGATGAGCATCGCCCAAGCGCTGACCCGACAGCGATCGAGTACGGCTGGACGTCCTGACGATGTGCGGTTCGACATGCGGCCTGGTCTCCTCATCCGACGGGGGCGGCAGGCTAACAAGCCGATCTCGGGAGGGGTCCCGAGCTCGCCTGGGACGTGTGGGACGTGCGTCCGAGCAAGCCGCCGCAACAACGGGCGGTGGTGCGCACGGCCCGTCCACCCGACGCCCGCGTGAGCGACGCACCACCGCCATCGCCCTGGTCATCAAGGTTGAGGCACCCGTTCCCGAACCAGCCGCAGTCAGCGGGCGGTGGATCGGAGGACCGCTCTCATGCGCAGCATGTAGCCACGGCCGCGCCCCGGTCGAGCACGGCCTGCTCGCGGGGCTCCAACTGGTTCCGGCGGGAGGTGGCCGATACGTTTAACGCGCCCATCCTGGACGCGTGTCCGGATGCTCGGGTGCCATGGCTGTCACCGCCTGTCTGCCGGGACTGACGCTGCGGGAGGCGGTCAGGATCACCACTGCCCTCACGGTGCCGACGGTGCCTGTGCCGGCCGCGGGACTCGCCGAGGCGCTGGCCGACATCCACCGGGTGGGCTTGGCGCACCGCGATCTGAAGGCCGGGCAACATCATGCTGACGGCCGAGGCCCCCGGTTGATCGACTTCGGCATCGCACGGCCGGAGGACGGCACGGCGGTCACCAAGGCCGACGCCCTGCTGGGGACGCCCGATTTCATGTCGCCCGAGCAGGCGTCACGAAGCGTGGCCGGTCGAAGAGCGACGTCTTCTCCTACGGTGCGGTCCTGGGATAGGCGGCGACCGGGAAGGAACCGTTCCGCGGGAACGGCAAGACAGCCACCCTACGGCGCGAGATGTCGACCCAAGCCGATCTCAGCGGCATCGCTAGGGCCGGAATGTCCGATCTCATGGGGGGCCTGTCTGCTCCTAGACCCGGGGATCGGCCTTCGGTCGTCCAGATCCTGAACCCTGCCGGAGGATCGTCCAGATACCGCCCGGGCCGACCAGATGGCGGGTCGCCTACCGCTTCGGACGGGGCAGGCCGGTCTCCGTGGACGGCGTCGAGGGAGCGGGAATGTCGGGCTCCACCACCGGTAACAACCACACCGATTCCCACGACGGAACCGCCTAGCGGGGCTCCTCCAGCAGGTCGAGGTCCTCCGGTGTCAGGACCCCGCGCACCAGCAACGCGGTGATGAGGTTGTGGTTGAGCGCGTTGCCGATCGGCGGGGGGATCTCCTTTTCCAGCAGCCCGGCCACCCGGGAACTGTGCCTCTCGCGCACGGTCTTGACGAGATGCGGGGCCACCTTTTTCGTCCAGCCTCGCTGCGGTTGGAGATGGTGAAGTTCCTCTGCGACCTGGGACCAGGTCAGCGGTTGCGGCTGCGGTTCCTGCCGTAGATAGCGCTGAGCGAGACACACCAGCACCAGGCGTTCTTCCTCCGAAAGGTCCCATGCCTTGGGGTTGTCGGTCTCGTCCTCGTGCACCGCCGGTCCGTTCGGCCACATTCCTCCGATGGCGATCCGTACTTCGAGAAGGTGCTGCCGCCCCTCGGTTACGATGAACAGAGGCGCGTATGTGGAAGGCAATTCCGCGTATTGACCGCTGAGAACAATCTGTGAGTCGGGGAACCGGATCGCCCGCTTGCCGACGTTGCGCAGCACCCATTTCGAGCCTTCGCGCGTAATGGATCCGTGCCGACGGCTGACCTGCCGGTCGTCGGCACCGACACAGACATGGACGTCGCGTTCGCTGCGGCCGAACAACAGGGTGAAACCGGCGTCGGGCGCCACCCGCATACCGCCGTGCGAACCCATGACGAACAGTGTTCCCGACACCGCGGCCTGCGGAACTCCGTGGGCGAGACTGCCGAGGTCCTTTGACAGCAGGCTGACCTTCGAGCGTTCCAGGAAGCGTCCAGGCGGATCTATTGGCATGTATCGGCTCCTTTCATCTAGATGACCGTCACCCAACCGTCGTCATACTGCCAGCCAGCGTCGGCTTTTCCTTAATCGACGGGAAATCGCGAATCAAGTCGAGAGCATCAACCGGTACCCCTTTGACGGAACCGTTCATGATCACGTAGATGGTGAGCGCGATGACGGCGAGATGGGCGCGGGACTCGAACAATCCGAAAGCCGCCCCGCCCCCCTGAGCGGCCCCGGCGCAGCCATCGGCCCACACCTTTCTGGCCAGGCCAGGTGCGCGGCGGCGCAGGCCGGGCAGCGCGTCACCGTGACCATCGACTGTTGGCCTGGCTTGCTACTCATGACACCTCCTCCGCGATCACCTGTGACCTTGCCCTCGCCGTCTCACGAGCCAAGAATGCGGGGAGACCTCGGGACCCCTCCCGGCGCACCGATGTCATTCTCGGCCGGTGCTTGCCATTCGTCACCACCAGAGAAGGGGACATCGACACGACCGACAGTGCGCCAACGCGTTCAAGGGAAGCACCTGGGCGGCGGAGCGGCTCGGCCTGACGCTGAAGGGAATCCAGATCAAGGCGACCGATGCGGATCTCGCCGCCCAGGTCACCAGGTTGAAGGCCGATGACGCCAAAGCGATCCTGCTCAGTGCCTCCGCCCGCCAGACCGCGTCCGTCACCGGCGTGACCCGCTCGATCGGCATGGACGTCCCGATCCTGACGCAGGCGCCCGGGTTCGACCCGGCCCTGCTGGACACTCCCGTCCGCGATGGCCTGGAGAAGCACCTGACCGTCCTGACGTCCTACGCGCCCTACGGGGCAGACATGCCCGGTCCCAAGGAGGTCGCCGCCGCGTTCGAGGCCAAACACCCCGACTCGCCCGCGGACGCGCCGATCGGCTACGTCTCCGCCGACGGCGGAGCCCCCAGAGCACGGCCGGCCACCTGCCGAGAAAGGCCGCGGCGGCCATGCGGGATCGGCGCGCGAAAGTCCGCTGGCTGCGGGCACCACTACGGCCTCGGAAGGTCCATTCCAAAGTCGCCGGTGCGGTCAGCGGGCTTGAGCCTCGGGCAGTACGTCCAGTGCGCGGGCGAGGGCGGCAGTGAGCGAGGCAGCGTGGGCGGGGATGTGCCGCTCGGCCCACGAGGCGGCCAGGCGTGGAAGGCGATCAGGTCTCGTTCGGTGTCGGCCAGCAGACGACGTAGGTCGGCGACGGGCAACTCGATCACCGGGCTGTCATCGCGCTCGGCGTCGACGATGAGCCGGACGATGTCGCCGTGACGTTCGGCGAGGGGATCCGGATCGTGGCCGAGATAGGGGGTCCATGTGTGCCCGTCGACGAGCATGAACCATTCGCGCCATTCCTCTATGCCGCTACAGCAACCGGGCACCACTGCCGTGCCCGTCGCGGTGTCGATGACTCGCAGCCCTCCGGGTGCGAAGAGCGGCTCCATGGTGAGCAGGCCGTGCAGGAAGGCACCGGGTGCGTCGTCGGGACGTGGTGGACGAGCGTCCTCGGGATCTACGTCGTTGGCTTCGGCGAGCCGCATCACCGCCGTGCCGACCTCGATCGGTCCGAGCGTGCCGCCGAGCGGCAGGTATCCGGACGGCTCCGACCAGGCGACCGGCCAGAGGGTGAACTCCTCCGGCGGGAACACCTCCAGGACCGGCTGCATCTCGATCACCTTCGAAGTCTGCCTCACACCCCAGCGGCGCTTCACAGGAAGTCGAGCCGGTGGGAGTCGATCAGTTCGAACGAAGGCCTCGGCTCAGTCCGGGGCGGTGAGGAAGTTCAATCCGGTGTCGCGCACGTCCACGGCGTACCTGTGATGCTTGTTCCGATCGTCGGTGGAGTAACAGAAGTAGTTCGTCCGGCCTGGCCGGACCAGGGTCTTTTCCGGGATCCGGTCGCAGCGGAGATCTTTGTCTCCGGCTCGTGTCCGATCCCGCCAGAACTCCGCGTGCACGCCCGCGCGGGTCACCGGCAACTGTTCGGCTCGCTGGTCCCACCTGAATGTGGAGAGTCCGATCGCACTCGCGTTGGTCACGTCGGTGATATCGACTCGGAAGGGCACCCGCAGGCCCATGTATTGGACTGTGCACTTGAATGTCCGGGGCTGCGGCGGGATCTCGGAAACTTCACACTGGGCCGTGGTGGGGGCACTCACCCCACCCACCTCGACAACGTCCTCCTGTAGATCGTATTTGATCTCTTCCAGGCCCGAGCCGTCTTCGGGTTCGGGGACCATCGGGGTGGGAGTCGCATGACCGGCGGGGGGCCTGGATACCGGTACACCCGCATCGGAGTACTTGTCGCGCCCTTCGAACCACCAGGCCCCAGCGGCGGCGACCGCCAAGAGGAGGGCGAAACCCGACAGCCTCAGCAGGACGGCAAGGCATCCTTGATTCAACGCGCATCCTCGATTCTCATTTGCTGCGGACGAGGCCGATACCGGATCCAATGACATCGACCATGTACGAACCTTGATTCGCAGGTCACAGCGCCGAGCGCGTTCTCCGCCAACGCTTCGTCCGGAGGTCAGGTGACCGTTGCGAGGAGTTGTGCGAGTTCGGTGATGACCGGGTCGGTTTCGCCGAGCCAGATGATGTGGTCGCCGGGCATTTCCACGTAGCGGGCGCCGGGTATCCGCTCTGCGAGGTAGCGGCCGTAGAACGGGTGTGAGAGACGATCGTCCAGGCGTTGCAGGACCACTGTGGGCACCCGCACGTCCGGCAGGGCATCGCGTACGTCGATGTCCGGGATCAGCCGGAGCATGCGGATGAAGTCGTTCGGACTGACCGACATCCGCTCTCGCCGGCCGACCAGCTCGCGGGCACGGCGGGAATCCGCCAAGTGCCGGCAGTACCATTCGATCGTGTCGCCTTGCCCCCACGTATGCCGCGCGGTGTTCTCGAGGGAGGTCATCGCCCGCTCGAAGCGGTCACCGCACGGATAGTCGGCGTCCGGCGTCCATCGTGCGGCCCCGCCCGCAAGGACCAGACCGGCGACCCGATCGGGATGGGCGGCCGCGCAGGCGATGCTCACCGGGACGCCCTCGGAGATCGCGAACAGCACCGCACGGCGGCTGCCGCACGCTTCCATGATCGCGAGTACGTCGCCGGCCTGTCCCTCCGGCGAGTCGTCCCCCATCGTCCGGTCGGACAGGCCGGTGCCCCGTTTGTCGAACATGATCAGGCGGCCGAGCGCGGCCAACCGGTGGAAGAAGCCGGCTGTCTGGGGGTCCTCCCACCACAGGTCCAGGTGGCTCAGCAGCCCGGGCACCACCACGATGTCCGGCCTGCCCGGCCGCTCAGGACCGACCACCTGGTAGGCGAGATGGACCTGGTCTCTTCGCACGTACCTGACCGGCGCGGCCGGGCCGGGCGAGCGGCGCGGGTGCCCTTCCGGCGTGCCGACCAGGGCCGGATCGGCCCGAAGTGCGCGCACCTCCAGATCGCGCAGCCTCCTGGCGGGCTCGAGACCGAGCTCGTCGGACAGGCGCTCGCGGAACTCCCGGAACACCTTGAGCGCACACTCGACTCCATCGGTCCGGCACAGCGCGATCATGAGTTGCTCGACCAGCGACTCGGCGAACGGGTAGCGGTCGCGCGCCTGCGTCAGCCGGTCCACCACGGCCTCGGCGCGTCCCTGGTCGATCGCGGTGCGCGCCCATTCCGCCAGCACCCCGCCATGTTGCAGGTCCAGGCCGTCCCGTGCGCGGTGCGCCCACGGGCCGGGCACTCCCGACAGTGGCTCGGCCCGCCACAACGCCAGCGCTTGATCGAACGCCGCCAGCCGTTCCTGCGCCGAGGTCGCGGTGCGCGCCTGGCGCACCAGGCGCTGGTACCGGGCCAGATCAACGCGTTCGGGGTCCACTTCCAGCCGGTATCCCTGGGAGTCGCGGGTCAGCGACCCGCCGGGGCTTGTGCCGTTCATGAGGGCGCGAAGCCGGGCGATGTAGGAGTACAGGGAATTGTGGGCCTGCGCCGGGGGCTCGTCGCCCCACACCCGATCGATCAGCGTCTCGACCGGCACCGCCGCCCCGGGCCTCCACAGCAACGCCGCCAGCACGCACCGTTGCTTGGCCGACCCCACATCGACCACCTCCCGGCCCACAACCAAATCGACCGGCCCCAGCAGCCGAAACCGCACAGCGCCCCCTCTCGACACCGGCTGCGCCGCGATCATGACCAACCGGGCATCGGCGGCGCCGAGGTCTCGCCGCCACTGGAGCAGCTCAGGTGGGCTGTCGACGTCAGTCACGGAAACTTCTCTCCAGCTCGATGCGCTTGGCCTGGGGAGTCCCACGGATTGGGGCCGAAGGGCGTCAGAAGGGGACGAAGGTGTCCAGGAGCCCCTCGGCGCGGGCGCTGCCGCGGCCGCACAGGACGCGGCAGAACTCGACGGCGTCCATCTCGATGACAGGACCCCCGTGGGCGCTCTCAAAGGACCCGCCGGCGGGGCCGGTCAGCCGTAGTGTGCAGGGCTCCCCGTGCCGGTCCGCCCATTCGGCGACGACGTCGGCGACGAGCACCCCGTCGTGGTCGGCCGTGAGCACGTGCTCCGCCCCGGTGGCACGGACGACGTCGACACGATGCATCCAGGGATCGCGGGTCAGGATCACATCGAACAGGTAGCCGATCGTCCACGGCTCGTCGCGGTCACCGACCCGCTGGGGCGGGTCCAACCGGCGGCGGCGCACGAACCCGGGCGTCAGACGCCGCCGGCGCGCGGCCTTGGGGGCACGCGCGGCGAGTCCCCCGACGATCTGCCCCGGCGTCATGCCGGCGCGCTCCTCGACCTGAAGCGCGGTGAGCTCGTCGATGAACACCCCGCCGCGTTCCCGCGCCAGCTTGATCTGCCGTCGCTGCTCCCGGTACGAGGCGGCGATGTCCACCATGCCCAGCACGTGCGAGGCCATCGCGCGCACATCCCAGCCGGGGCATTCGGTGGGTTTCGCCCAATCCTCGGCGCGCAGTGACCGGAGCAGATCCACCCATCGCTGGTACTCCGCCGCGGCCAGCCGCATCGCCGTGCCGTGCGGCAGTGCCGCCGCCCGCGGCGCCTCCCGCGTGGTCGTGGTCACTGGATGCTCCTCAGACGCGGGCCGGGCACACCGACCTCATCGCAGTACATGTCCACCAGGCGCAGTAGCTGGCGGCGCCAACGCGTCCCACCGGGATCGTTGGCGAGTTGCTGATCGACGAACCCGCTGAGGATCCCCGTCCAAAGGTCGAGGTCGTCCCGGCCGCCCACGCCGGCCGCGCGCATCACCGCGGCCATCTCCTGGAGACCGTCCCGCGAGATGGCGAAGGACTCCTCCGTAGGTGTGAAGCCGGGGATCGTCCGCTGATTCATCAGCTGGTAGCGGGGCAGATCGGCCGCCGCGAAGTCGAAGAACAACTCGGCCACCATCAGCAGGGACCGGCGGCCGGGCTTGGCCGGTAGCTCCAATGCGTCGAACGCCCTGCGCAGATCGCTGTAGGCCTGCGCGAACATCGCGTCGTAGATGGCGTTCTTGGAATCGAAGTGCGAATACAAGGACGGCGAACGCATCCCCACCCGGCGCGCGATCTCACGCAGAGTGATGTGCGACAGCCCGGCCTCCCGGGCGACGTCCCAGGCCGCATCGACGATCTCACGGCGAGTTGCCTCACGGCGTTCGGTGCGCCTATCACGATTAGGAATAGCGCTCACGGTTCGGCAGATTGCCCATGGATGAGCGCCGGGTCAAGGCGTATGGCCGAATACGGCCACAGCGCGAAGCGACGACGTCGGCCGCAGGCGGCGTCGTGGCAGCCGGGCGTGGACGCCGGGTAGTGCCTGGGGGCCGTCGCCGGAGCCGATCGTGGCCATCGCGCGCTGCCGGCACGGCCTGCTGCACCCTGGCTCAGCGGCGGCTTGGTGAAGATCGAGGACGTCCTGCGTCACCACGCTCCTTGTCGGGGGCTGGGGAGGACATGGCGATGAGGCTTCCGGCGGGGAGCCGGAGGCGGACCCGGCCGCCCACGAGGCGGTCGGGGGCGATCCGCGAACGGACGTTCAGCAGCCCGAGCGGGGTCTCGATCTGGTGGAGGAAGAGGCCGCCCAGGTAGTGGTGGCCGACGGGGCGTCCGGCCACGAGGTTGGCCTCGGCGTCCGATGGTCCTTGCGGGTCGGCGCCGTTGCCGCCCTCCGGCTCCCCGTCCGGGTGGAGGACGATGTCGTCGGGCCGGATGCCGATGGTCAACTCCGTACCGACCGTGTGATCGCCCTGCTCCACCCGCAGGTCCGCGCCGCCCACGGTGACCTCGATGCCGGCCGGGCCGCGTCCGGTCACCGAGCACGACCGGATGAGGTTCATGCGGTCGAGGAACGTCGCGACGAACTCCGACTCGGGGGCGCTGTAGAGCCGGTCGGGGGTGTCCTCCTGGGTGATTCCGCCGCCGTCCATGACCCCGACCCGGTCGGCGAGCATCATCGCCTCCTCCTGGTCGTGCGTGACCAGCAGGCAGGTGATGCCGGTGCGGGCGGCCAGGTCCTTCAACTCCATTCGCAGGTCCATGCGCAGCCGGGCGTCGAGGTTGGACAGCGGCTCGTCCATGAGCAGGACCTTGGGCCGCAGCGCCAGCGCCCGGGCCAGCGCGACGCGCTGCTGCTGGCCGCCGGAGAGCCGGGTGACCTTCCGGTCCGCCTGCTCGGTCAGCCGGAACAGCTCCAGCACCTCGTCGACGCGAGCGGCCACCCGGTCCTTGGGAAGCCGCCGGACGCCGCGGCGCAGCGGGAACGCGATGTTCTGACGGATCGTCATGTGCGGCCACAGCGCGTACGACTGGAACACCATCGCCTGCGGCCGTTCCTCCGGGCCGACCCAGACGTCGGGGTCGCGGCCGAAGACCCGCTCACCGTCGATCCACACGGTGCCGTCATCGGGACGTTCCAGCCCGGCCACGATCCGCAGGGTCGTGGTCTTGCCGCAGCCCGACGCCCCCAGCAGCACATAGAACTCGCCCTCGCCGACCGACAGGGACACCCCGCGCAGCGCCGGGACGCGGTCGCGGTCCTGGACGAAGGACTTCGTGACGCCGTCGAGCTCGATCATGGTGTACCTCCTGGAGGCTTAGAAGGACTGGCGGCGGGCGACGCGGCAGAACGCGGCCAGCAGCACCGCGATCAGGGCGAGCTGCATGACCCCGAGGGCGGCGGAAAGCCCGGTCTCCCCGGCGGAGCTGTAGCCGAAGATCCGCGTCGACATCACATCGGTGCCGTCGCCGGAAAGGATCACCGTGATGGTCAGTTCCCGGATGGTGAGCAGCGCGATCCAGAACCACGCGTACACGAGGCTGCCCCGCACGGCGGGCAGCACCACCGACACGAACGACCGGCCGCGGCGCACTCCGGAGACCGCGGCCGCCTCCTCCAGCTCACCGTGGACCTGGAGCATCGTGCCGTGCAGCGTCCGGTACGCCGTCGCCACGAACCGGGCGGACACCGCCAGCGCGAGGAACGCCACGGTGCCGTAGATCGGCAGCCAGCGATACGTCGACAGCCCCACGTAGAGGAACGAGACGGCCAGGACGATCGACGGGACCGCCAGGGTCATCATGATGAGCGCGTCCAGCCCGCGCCTGCCCCGCACCCGCGTGCGGGTGACCAGCCAGCTCCCGCAGGCGGCGAGCACCACCGCGACCGTGGGCACCGCCGCGACCAGCAGCAGTGTCGCGGGCAGCACCTCCGCCAGGTCGTAGGAGGCGTCGGTGTACGCGGTGAACGACAGGTCGGCGAACGCCTCGGCCGACGGCGGTTGCAGGTAGGGCACCAGCGAGGCCCAGATCAGGGTGAGCACCGGCAGCGCCACGCCGACCAGCGCGTACAGGCCGACGAACCCGTACCCCGACCACCGGCCGGCCCGCGTCAGCCGGATCGGCGCACCGGCGGCGCGCCGGCCGGTGACGGTGGCCATCTGGTCCGCCCTGCGCATCGCCCGGTAGTAGCCGAGCATGATCAGGCCGATGGCCAGGGCCATGCCCAGCCCGACCGCCGCGGCGTTGCCGTACTCGGGGGCGCCGGTGGCGCCCTGCGAGTACTGGTAGATCAGCGTGGACAGGACGGTGATGCGCGCCGGCATCCCGAGCATCCCGGCATAGTCGAACACCTCGACGGCCGCGATGAAGAAGAAGATCGACACCCCCGCGATCGCCGGGGCCGCGATCGGCAGCAGGAGTTGCACGGCGGCCCGCCACCGGGGGACGCCGTGGACGGCCGCGGCCTCCTCGACGTTCGCGTCGATCACCCGCAGCGTGGGGACGAGCATGAAGAACGCCGGCCCGGCGAAGTCCAGCCCCTGCAGCAGGATGATCCACTTCAGGGTGTAGACGTCGGTCAGCGCGCCGCCCCCGGTGATGTCGCCCCACCACGTGTTGATGATCCCGTTGCTGGGGTTGAACATGAAGATGTAGCCGAGGGCGACCAGGAAGCCCGGGATCGCCATCTTCACCGCCGCCAGGACCAGGATGGCCGTCTTGCCGGGCAGGTCCGTCCTCGCGTACAGCCAGGCGAGCGGGACGGCGACGACCAGCATGACCGCGACGCTGCCGACGCCGAGCAGGAGCGTGCGCAGCAGGGTGCCGGTCAGCCCGGCCGACCCGAGGACCGTCCGGAAGTTGTCCAGCGACAGGCTCCCGCCGCCGAACCCTTCCTGCGGGCCGAGCGACGCCCACACCAGACCCGCCAGCGGCACGATCAGCAGCGCGCACAGCAGGGCGATCAGCGCTCCGACGACGACCAGCGGGAGGTCGACGCGGCGGCGCCGGGTGCGGCCCGACCGGAAGCGGCCGGGCCCCGGCCGGGCCTTCCGGCGCTCGGCCGGGCGCGCGGTGGTCAGGTCAGCCGACACGGTGTCCGACCCCATTTCCTCTTCTGGTCCGGTGTTTCTCTCGGTCCCGGCCGCCTTGTGGCCGTGGGCGGTCGGCTACTTCCGCAGCAGCCCGGCCACCTCGCGGTTCGCCTTCTCGTAGTCGTTCATCCACCAGTCGAGGTCGGCGGTCATGACACCGCCGGCCTTCTGCGCCAGCTTGTACAGGTCGGTTCCAGGCGTGGTGTAGCGGGGCCAGTCGAGGACCTCGTACGCGAGCTTGCGGCCCTGGTCGGTGGCATTGAGCCAGTAGAGGAGGAGTTGCGCCGCGGACGGGTTCTTCGCCCCCTGGACGACCAGTCCGACGCGCGGCACGGCCGGCACCTTGACCGGCGCGTAGTCCACCGGTGCCTGCGACCGGCGCTGGCTCTCACCGATCCGGATGCCGTACCCCAGGGGGAACTCGCCGCTGGTCACCTGCGTGCGGATCGCGGTCGGGACCGAGGCCAGCGAGACCCGCCCGTCCTCCAGCAGCCGGCGGACGAAGTCCATCATCTTGTCGATGCCCAGCCCGGCGGCGAGCGGGCTGAACACGTCGGGCAGCCCGGCGGTGACGATCTTGCCGCGCCACTGGTCGGTGAGCAGGTCGTCCAGCGTCTTGGGCGGTGTGCCGCCGATCGCCTCGGTGTTGTAGATGACCGTGCGGGCGATCTCGGCGATGTAGATGCCGTTGTAGGACTTCCACACGTCCTTCGGCGCGACGCCCTCGAGGGACCCCCAGTCCACCTGCTGGACGAGGTTCGCGCCGTTCAGTTGCTTGACCACCAGCGGCGTGGTGACGAAGACGTCGATCGACGGGGCGACCTGCGCCTTCGCCTCCTGGACGAGTTTGTTGGCGAAGGCCGGGTCGGGCTCCCCGCTGACGAACTTGATGTCCAGGTCGGCGCCGGTGTCGTCGCGCAGCGCCCGGGAAAGTTTGCGCGCGTGCGCGGGTGAGCGGGAGTCGGTGCTGACGAACAGCCGCACCGTCCCGTCCTTGGCGGCCTTGTCGGCCAGACCCTTGAGGGAGGCGGGCAGGCTGCCGCCGCGGGCGCCGGCGGAACCGCCGTCGCCGCCGCAGGCGGCCAGCAGGCCGCCCGCCCCGGTGGCGGCCACGCCGTACAGGAAGGTGCGGCGGGTGAGCGGGGAAGAGTGAAGCGTCATGATCGAGATCACCTTGCCGGGGGGAGGCCCGGACGTACCGGGCCGAGGGACGGGGAAAGGCGGGGGCGGGACGGGGGCGGTGTGAGGTCGGGAACGAGGGCGCGCATGGATCGACGCGCGGTCAAGGAGTACGCGGATGTGCCCGGAGCCGTCAGAGCTCGACCGAGTTGACGCGGGTGGAGACGGTGTTGAGTTCGCGGCAGCCGGTCTCGGTGGCCGCGACGACGCCGCCGACGAGCGCGCCGTGCCGGCCGATCCGGGCGTCGGGCTGCAGCGAGAAGGTCATCCCGGGCTTGATCTCGAAGTCGAAGAACGGCCCGGCGTGCCCGTCGGCGTGGGGGTACGTCCCGGCGAAGGAGGGGACGTGCTCGCGGATGCCGAGGCCCGATCCGCCGCCGGACAGCAGCGGGTTGAGCGAGGCGAACTGCGGGGTCAGGTGCCACATCCCGGCCTCGGTGAGGGGCACCTCCATGGCCGCGCAGACGTCGGCGAACGAGGCGCCCGGCCGCACCGCCGCCGAGCCGGCCTCGTACGACGCGCGGGCCACCTCGGCGCAGCGCAGCGTCTCGGCGGGCGGGGTCCCGACCGTGAAGCTCATGTTGACGTGGGTGTTGAGCTCGGCGTAGTTCGGGAAGATCTCCGCCCACACCATGTCGGGGCGGCCGAGCACGCGGGCGGGCTCGGGACGGGTCAGCCAGGTCGGCTCGCCCCAGGCGTAGTTGTCGAGACCGGTCTGGAAGAGCATCCAGGTCACGCGCATCCCGCGGCGCAGCATCGCGGCGACGCCCTCGGCGTACAGCTCCGTCTCGTCCACGCCGGGCCGGGCCGCCGCCATCATCGCCTCGATCGCGGCGTCCCCGGCCGCGGCCGCGGTGGCGAGGTGCTCCACGTCCTCGTCGCTGCGCTGGGCCATCACCAGCCCGTAGTCGCGGGTGACGTCGAGCAGCTCGGCGTCGGGGAGCCGTTCGCTGATCGCGTCCCAGACGGGCTTGGACACCCATCCCCCGGGGTAGAAGGGCGACCCGTAGCCCGCGCCGATCACGCCGAGCCTGCCTCGGGCGAGCCCCTTCTCGCGGGCGATCGCGGGCAGCAGCTCGGGGGCGGGGCCGACGCGGATGTCGTCGATCCAGGTCTGCAGCCCCCGCTCCCGGGTGAGCATGTGCTGCGCCGCGACCTGGGCGGCGAAGGCGACCATCGCGGGCTCGCCGTCCCGGGGGACCACGAAGTGCTGGTAGCGGCGGTCGCGGAAGAGGTACTGCCCGGCGTCGTAGCGGTCGCTGCGGTCGGCCCCGAAGACGAGTAGGCCGTCGAGGCCGTGCTCGTCCATGAACGCGCGGGTGCGCCGCATCCGGAACTCCCGCTCGTCGTGCGGCCGGCCGGCGGTGGCCGGTGCGGCGCTCCGCGAGGTGGTCCCGGCTGGGGTCTGGGTCGGCACGAATGCTCCCTTCATGGTCCCGCGCACCCCCGGCGGGAGGGCCGGCGGGGGCGGGCTCGGGTCCGGTCGGACGGGTGTGCGGCGCGTACCGCTCGATCGGGCTGCGGCAAGCCTGTGACCTGCGAGTTGGTCCCGACGTTGTCGAGACAATAGACCCCGGTATCTCAAGTCCGCAAGACTTAGAGCAAAGAAGCTTTGTGTTGAGTTATTTCGGGGCCGTGTCCCGTCCGGACAGGCTCCGCGGCCATTCTCGCCCGCGCCCGCGGAAAACATCCAGGTCGGACAGGCGGTTTCGGACACGCCGAATTCGGCTTCCATCTTCCCTGCCGCCGACTTGGACGCGTGGGTCGCCCTCCGCGCGGTGACAGGGCGCGACGGCGATGCGCCGGTCGCGCTCGGCGTACAGCTCCTCCGGTGCGGGCGCGCCCGTGCACTCGGCGGCGGGGCGGTCGACGCGGGAGACGACGGGGTCAGGCCAGGTCGCGGAGGCGGTGTTCGAGTTTGCGGAGCAGGTGGGCGAGCTGCTCCTGCTCCTCGTCGCTGAGGGTGGCGAGCATCTCCCGCTCCCGCTCCAGGTGGACGTCGATGATCCGGTCGATGAGCGCGAACCCGGCCGGGGTCAGCTCGGCGAACACGTTCCTGCGGTCGTCGGCGGACCGGATGCGGCGGACCAGGCCGTCGCGCTCCATGCGGTCGAGCCGCATCGTCATGCCGCCCGAGGTGAGCAGGGACGAGGTGGCCAGCTCGCGCGCGGTCTTGCGGTAGGGCGGGCCCATCCGGCGCAGGCCGGCCAGCACGTCGAAGATCGACTGGTTGATCGAGTGCTCGTCGTACAGCCGGTTGGACAGGTTGCGGACCAGCAGTCCGCAGCGGGTGATGCGGCCCAGCACGGCGATGCTGTCCGGGTCGAGGCTCGGCCGCTCGGCCCGCCACTCGGCGATGATGCGCTCGACCTCGTCGGGCTCGGCATCGCCGGGCCCGGCCGGGGGCGACTCGTCCGCGGTCTCGGACGGCTGGGCCGCCGTGGGGGTGGATGCGGCGGACCTGTCCGCCGAACGGCTGCCGGTTCTTCGGGTCACGCGCGTGCCTGTCTACGGGTTCTGATGCGGCGAACGATCGAGCGCTAAGAATAACAGCCCGAGGTATTGACGCCCTAAGTAGCTTAGATCTAAGTTTTCATGCACTGAGCTATCTCGGCGCGATGGCATCCCATCGCGCCCCGACCAAGGGAGGCGCGCCCATGAGCGCGGTCGTCCGCGAGGACCTCATCGTCGCGGGACGCCGGCGTCCCGGACGCGGGGCCGTCCTCCCCTCGATCTCCCCGGTGGACGGCCGGGTCGTCGCCGAGGTCGCCACGGCGAGCCCGGAGGACGTCGACGAGGCCGTCACCGCGGGCGCCGCGGCGATGCGCGACCCGGCCTGGCGCGGGATGCTCCCCCACGAGCGGGCCCGCCTGCTCCACCGGGCCGGCGCCCTCATCGAGGACGACCTCGAAGGGCTCGCCCGGCTCCAGACCCGCGACAACGGCAAGCCGATCACCGAGACGCGCGCCCTCGTGGCCAGCGCCGCCGGGACGTTCCGGTACGTGGCCGCGGCGTTGGAGACCCTGGACGAGACGCTGACCACGCCGCGCGGCCCGTACCTGAGCATGAGCGTGTACGAGCCGATCGGCCCGGTCGCCGCGATCACGCCCTGGAACTCGCCGATCGCCTCGGAGGCCCAGAAGGCCGCCCCCGCGCTCGCCGCCGGCAACGCGGTGCTGATCAAGCCGGCGGAGTGGTCGCCGCTGACGGCGCTGCGCCTCGGCGAGATCCTGCTGTGCGCCGGGATGCCGCCGGGCCTGATCAGTGTGCTGCCGGGGGCCGGGCCGGTCACCGGCGAGGCGCTCGTCCGGCATCCGGGCGTCCGCAAGGTCTCGTTCACCGGCGGCACGGCCACCGGACGGCGGATCGGCGCGATCGCCGCCGAGAAGCTCATGCCGGTGTCGCTCGAACTGGGCGGCAAGTCCCCGACGATCGTGCTGCCGGACGCCGACCTCGACCACGCCGTCAAGGGAGTGCTGTTCGGCGTCTTCTCCTCGCACGGCCAGGCGTGCGTGGCCGGTTCCCGGCTGTTCGTCCACCGCTCGATGCACGACGAGATGGTGGACCGGCTGGTGGCGGCGGCGGAACGGCTGGTCATCGGCGATCCGGACGACGAGGGCACCCACATGGGCCCGCTGATCTCCGCCGAGCACCGCGAGCGCGTCGAGGCGTACGTGCGGCTGGCCGCCGAGGAGGGCGGTCGCGTCCGCACGGGCGGCGAACGGCCGCGGGGGGCCGGTCTCGACGCCGGCTTCTTCTACCGGCCGACGATCATCACCGGGCTCGACCACGGCTCGCGCGTCTGCCGGGAGGAGATCTTCGGGCCGGTGCTCGCCGTGCTGCCCTACGAGGACGAGGACGCGCTCCCTGCGCTGGCCGACGCGACGCCGTACGGCCTGGCCTGCGGCATCTGGAGCCGCGACTACCGCAGGGCGTGGCGGCTGGCCCGCCGGATCGAGGCCGGAACGGTGTGGATCAACACCTACAAGCAACTCTCCGCCGCCACCCCGTTCGGCGGGGTGAAGGAGAGCGGCGTGGGCCGGGAGAAGGGCCGGGACGGCATCCGCGCCTACATGGCGCAGAAGGGCGTCTATTGGGGCCTGGACGAGGCCCCGATGCGGTGGGGCGACTGAACGTCCGGCCCGCCGTCGTCCCCGCATCCACTCACCTTTGAGTCTCTTACCGATGAATGACCCCGGGAAAGGAAACCTCGTGACCGATCGACCGGCCGCCCCGAGCGACGCCCCGACCGAACCCGACCTCCAGCGGCTTCTCGACTCCTGCGTGGCCACCCGCGAGTCCCGCCTGGAGGACTGGGACACGCTCGGCTTCCAGGCCAAGGCGGGAGAGGAGTTCCGGCGCGCGCAGATCCGCTACATCGGGTCCGGCGCGACCGGCGACCACCAGGACGACGCCCGCATCCTCGCCGCCGAGCACTTCACCTTCTCCAACATGCGGCTGCCGTCCGGCGCGGTCGGTCCCGAGCACACCCACCACGACGTCGAGGAGGTCTTCTTCGTACTCGAAGGCACCCTGGAGGTCACCGTGCACGACGCCGCCGACGGAACCCGGACCGCGAGCCGCGTCCTGGGCTACCGGGACCTGATCCGGGTGCCGGCGGGCGTGCCGCGCAGCCTGCGCAACATCGGCGACGGCGACGCCCTCTTCTGCGTGACCATCGGCGCGGCCAAGCCGCAGCTTCCCACCTACCCGCCGACCTCCGCCATGCACGGCATCACCCGGGACTGACCGGCCCGCGCCGCCGGCCCGCACCACCGGCCCGCGCCACCGGGCCTCGCCGTCGCCCGGCGCAGCTCGGACGCTCGGGACGAAACGCCGGGATTCCGGCGCGATCAGAGGAGATCTGGGGGATCCGCATGTACGAGTCCGTTCACCGGCCGGTCGCCCGGCTGCGGTCGCTGCGGTCGGTGACGCTGCTGACACCGCGGGCGGCCGAGTCCGCCGACTTCTACAGCGAAGTGTGGGGCCTGGTCCCGGTGGAGCGCGACGGCGCGGCGGCCTGGCTCCGCGGAACCGGCCGCCAGCACCACATCCTGGAGCTGGCCGAGGCCGAGCGGAACGCGCTGGGCAAGATCGCCTTCGCGGTGGCCGGGCGGCCGCAGGTGGACGAGGCCGCGCGGCGGCTGACCGGGCACGGTGTTCCGCTGGTGACCGAGCCGGGGCCGCTCGACCAGGTCGGCGGCGGATACGGCCTGCGGTTCGCCGACCCGGAGGGCCGGCTGATCGAGCTGTCCGCCGACGTCGAAGCGGTCGCTCCCGGGGACCCCGGCGGCCTTCCCGCGGTGCCGCGCAAGCTCGCCCACGTGGTCCTCAACACCGTGGACATCGACGCCGCCTGCGACTTCTACACCCGCGTGCTGGGGATGCGGATCTCCGACTGGTCGGAGCACCAGATGGCGTTCCTGCGCTGCAACACCGACCACCACGTCATCGCCTTCAACCAGGCCGAATGGACATCGATCAACCACGTGGCCTACGAGATGACGTCGATCGACCACTTCATGCGCGGTATCGGCCGGCTCCGGCACCACGGCCTGACGCCGCTGTGGGGACCGGGGCGGCACGGCCCGGGGAACAACACCTTCTCCTACTTCGCGGACCCGGCCGGCCTGGTGTGCGAGTACACCTCCGAAGTCGAGCAGGTCGAGGAGGACACGTGGCTGTGCCGCACCTGGCGGCGCACCCCCGAGTTGTCCGACCTGTGGGGCACCGCCGGCCCGCCGTCGCGGGACGTGCGGGTCCGCATGGCGGGCGTCCCAGATCCAGGTCATGCGGCCGTCCACCGCGCGGGGACACCTCCGCCCGGCGAGGCCCCTTCCGAGGGGACGACGCCGTGAGCGGCCGCGGGGAACTCGCCGTGGCCGTGCTCGGGCACGGCGCGATCGGCTCGGTCGTGGCGTACGCCCTGCACACCGGGCAGGTTCCCGGGGCGGGGCTGGCGGCGGTCGTCGACCCCTGCCCGCCGCCCCCGCCGCTGCCCGCAGCGTCCCTGGACCAAGCCATCGACCGGGCCGACCTGGTCGTGGAGTGCGCCGGCCAGGACGCGTTGCGCACTGCGGGCCGGGCCGTCGTCGCCGCCGGGCGGGATCTGCTGGCCGTGTCCACCGGGGCGCTGGCCGACGCCGCGCTGCACCGCGACCTGCTGGCCGGCCCCGGACGGCTCCGGCTCTGCGCGGGCGCGATCGGCGGGCTCGACGTACTGGCCGCCGCCGCGCGCGCCGAGGCGTTCGACCGCGTCACGATCCGTACGACCAAGGCCCCGGACGCGCTGCTGCGGCCGTGGATGGACGAAGACCAGGTGGCGCGGCTTCGCGCGGCGGCCGCCCCGGTCGAGGTGATGCGCGGCTTCGCGCGGGAGGTCACCCGGGCGTTCCCGGCCACCAGCAACGTCGCCGCGTCGGTGGCGCTGGCCGTCGGCGACTGGGACGTGGTGGAGGCCGTGGTCGTCGCCGACCCCGCGGCATCGGTGAGCCGCCACGAGATCGAGGCGCGCGGCCCCGCCGGCCGGTACCGCTTCGAGGTGGCCAACCGCCCGTCCCCGGACAATCCCCGGACGAGCGGGGTCGTGCCGCACGCGGTGCTCCGCGCGGTCGAGGTCCTGGCCGGTGCCACGGGACGGTTCGCGTGAGCGCCGCCCGGACGGTCGACGCGGCAGTGCGGATGTGCGCCGACGTGGCCGGCGAGCGCGGTTCGCCGGTACTGCTGCTCCACGGGATCGGATCGGCGGCGGCCTCGTTCGCGGCGCAGCTTCCCGTCCTGGCCCGGCGGCATCGCGTGGCCGCGTGGGACGCGCCGGGATACGCGCGGTCGTCCGACCCGGTGCCGCCGTACGGGATGGACGACTTCGCGGAGGCGGCGGCGGCGCTGCTGACCGCCCTGGACATGGTCCCCGCGCACGTCGTGGGCGTGTCGTGGGGCGGCGTGATCGCCACCCGGCTGGCGCTGCGCCGCCCGGACGCGGTGCGTTCCCTCGTCCTGGCCGGGTCCACCCGCGGCTCCGGCCGTACCCCCGAAGGCGCCGCCGCGATGCGCGCCCGCGCCGGCGAACTCGCGCGGCTGGGCCCGGGACGGTTCGCGCGGCTGCGGGCACCCCGGCTGCTGTCGGACGGCGCGCCCGCCGCCGCCGCCGAAACCGTCCGGGACGTCATGGCCGGGGCGATCCGGCTGCCCGGTTACGCCGAGGCGGCGACCGCCATGGCCGAGACCGACCACACGGCGGACCTGCCGGGGCTGCGCGTCCCCACCCTCGTGCTGGTCGGCGAGCACGACAGGGTCACCGGGGTGGAGGAGTCGGAACGGATGCACCGGCTCATCCCGGGCAGCCGGTTCGCCGTCCTTCCCGGCGCCGGCCATCTGTGCAACCAGGAACGGCCGGAACTCTTCACGTCCCTGGTGGGCGGCTTCCTCGCCGAGCTGGACGGGCGGAGGCCGGACGGTCCGGGCGCAGCCGACGAACCCGGCGGGGGCGCCGGAACCGTGGAAAAGGAGAAGTCATGAACCTTGGCCTGAGCGGCCGGGTCTACCTGGTCACCGGAGCCGGCTCGGGCATCGGGCTGGCCACGGCGCGGCTGCTGCTGGACGAGGGCTGCGCGGTGGCCGCCTGCGCCCGGGACGGCGCCCGGCTCGCCCGCGCGCTCGGCCCGGACGGCGACCGGCTGCTGACCACGGCCGCCGACGTGCGCGACGCCGCGGCCGTCGGGCGGCTGGTGGACGCGGCGGAGCGGCGCTTCGGCCGGCTGGACGGCGTCGTCAACAACGCCGGCGGGTCGCTGATGGCGGCCTGGGACCGCACGACCCGGACGCAGTGGAGCGGCGAGTTCGAACTCAAGGTCTTCTCGGTGCTCAACACGGTCGAGGCGGCGCTGCCGCTGCTGCGCGCCTCGGACGCCGCCGCGATCGTCAACGTCAACGCGATCCTCGCCCGGCAGCCGGAGCCGCCGCTGGCCGCCACCTCGGCCGCGCGGGCGGCCCTGCTCAACCTCACCCGCACGCTGGCGTCCGAGTTGGGCCCGGACGGCGTGCGGGTCAACTCGGTGTGCCTGGGCCTCATCGACACCGGTCAGTGGCGGCGCAGATACGAGGAGTCCGGCGGCGGGATCGGGTACGAGCGGTGGAGCGCCGAGCTGGCCGCCGACCGCGGGGTCCCGCTGGGCCGCCTCGGCACGGCCGACGAGGTCGCCTTCCCGATCGTGACGCTCCTGTCTCCACGGGCCGGCTACACGACCGGCGCCACCCTCGACATCGGAGGCGGGGTGGGCCGCTATGCCTGAGCCCTCCCCGTCCGGCGGGGCCCACCCCGCCAACGGCGGCGACCTGCTGGTCGCCGTGCTGCGTGAGCACGGCGTCGAGGTGGTCTTCGGCGTGCTGAGCGTGCACAACATGCCGCTGGTGGAGGCCGTCGACCGGGAGTTGCGGTTCGTGCCGGTCCGGCACGAGGCCGCGGCGGTGAACGCGGCCGACGCCCACGCCAGGGCGGGCGGCGGCCTCGGCGTCGCGCTGACCAGCACCGGGACCGGGGCGGGCAACGCCGCCGGATCGCTCATCGAGGCGCAGTCGGGCGGCGCGGCCGTCCTCCATGTGACCGGGCAGATCGACTCGCGGCACCTCGGTCTCGGCCGCGGCGTGATCCACGAGACCAGGGATCAGGCCGGAATGCTCCGCGCGGTGTCGAAGCACGCGGCCACCGTGCTGCCCGGCGCCGACGCCGGGGCGATTCTCAGGCACGCCGCGGCCCGTGCCCTGTCCGTGCCCTGCGGCCCGGCCAGCGTCGAATGGCCGATCGACCTGCAGTACGCCGCCCACCCCCTCGACGGGCCGGTCTGCCCGCCCGTGCCGCCGCCACCCGCCGACCCCGGGCAGGTGGCCGCCGCGGCGCACCTGCTCGCGGCGGCGCGCCGCCCGGTGATCTGGGCGGGCGGAGGAGCCCGCGGAGCGCGCACCGAACTGCGGGCGCTCGCCGAGCGGCTCGGCGCCCCGGTGCTGACCAGCAACGCGGGCCGCGGAACGATCCCCGAGGACCATCCGCAGGTGGTGGGCAACTTCGCGGCGGGACCGGCCGGCCGGGAGTTGCTCGGCCGAGCCGACCTGCTGCTCAGCGTCGGCACCCACTTCCGCTCCAACGAGACGGCCGACCACACGATCCCGGTGCCGTCCCGGCACGTGCAGATCGACGTGGACGGGCGAGCGATCGGCCGGGTGTTCCCGGCCACGGCCGGCGTGGCCGGCGACGCGGCCGAGGTCCTCGCCGCACTCCTGGACTCCCTGGACCGGACCGGCGAGGCCGCAGCGGACTCCGGATGGCGGGACGCGGGGATCGACGCCCGGCGGCGCGCCCGCGCCGGGCTGCGCGCCGCGATCGGCCCGTACGCCGTGATCTGCGACGCCATCCGGGCGCGGCTCGACCGCCGGTCCGTCGTCGCCCGCGACGTGACCATCCCGTCCAGCCAGTGGGGCAACCGGCTGCTGGAGATCTACGACCCCGCGACGAACGTCTTCCCGCTGGGCGGCGGGATCGGCCAGGGGCTCGCGATGGGCATCGGCGCCGCGCTCGCGACGCCGGACGTCCCCGCGCTGATCATCGCCGGGGACGGCGGACTGGCCGTCCACCTGGGAGAACTCGGGACGCTCGCCCAGGAGCGGCCATGGGCGGTGCTCGTGGTGTTCAACGACGGCGGCTACGGCGTGCTGCGCAACATGCAGGACGCCGGCGGCGCCCCCCGATCCGGCGTCGACCTGGTCGCCCCGGACTTCGCCGCGCTGGCCGCCGCCTACGACCTGCCGTTCCGGCGGGTCACCCGCGCCGCGGAGTTCCCGGCCGCGTTGGACGAGAGCCTCGCCGGAGGCGGACCCGCCGTCGTCGAGGTCGACGTGCGGGCGATCGGACCGGCCCCCGTCCCGTTCACCCCTCCGGTCACCGCGCCCGGCCGCTGACCGCCAACCCGAACCGTCGGCTGCCGCCGACCCGACCATGGAGGACCCCATGACAGAGACCGACGAACTCTTGGACGCGGAGAGCTACCTGGAGAGCCTGCGGGACGGCCGCTCCGTCTACATCGACGGAGAGAAGGTCAAGGACGTCACCGAGCATCCCGCGTTCCGCAACAGCGCACGCTCGGTGGCCCGGTTGTACGACGCGCTGCACGACCCCGCGCTGCGGGACGTCCTCACCTTCGTCGACGACCAGGGCATCAGGACGCACCGGTTCTTCGCGCCGTCCCGCACCGCAGGCGAGTTGCTGGCGGCACGCGACGCGATCGCCGCCTGGTCGCGTCTGACGTACGGCTTCATGGGCCGGACACCGGACTACAAGGCCGCGTTCATGGCGAGCCTGTCCAGCCACCCGGAACTGTACGACCCCTACGCGGAGAACGCCCGCGCCTGGTACCGCCGCTACGCGTCGCTCGGGCTGTTCCTCAACCACGTGCTGGTGAACCCCCCGGTGGACCGGAGCAGGCCCGTCCACGAGGTCGGCGACGTGTACGTGCACGTCGTCCGGGACAACGACCGGGGAATCGTGGTGAGCGGCGCCAAGATGCTGGCCACCGGCTCCGCCCTCACGCACGCCACGTTCGTCGCCCAGAACAGCGCGGTCAGCCTGGAGGCCGGCAAGGCCGAGGACTTCGCACTGGCGTTCATCGCCCCGATGGACACCCCCGGCTGCACGCTGCTCAGCCGCACGTCCTACGAGGCCCGCGCCACGAGCCCCTACGACCACCCGCTGTCCTCTCGGTTCGACGAGAACGACGCGGTTCTGGTCTTCGAGGACGCGCTGATCCCGTGGGAGAACGTGCTCATCTACCGGGACGTCGACAAGGCCAACGCCTTCTTCCCGCGCTCCGGCTTCGTCAACCGCTCCCACCTTCAGGCGGGAACCCGTTTCGCGGTCAAGCTCGACCTCATGGCGGGCCTCCTGGCGCGCGCGTCACGCGCGAACGGCACCGACGGCTTCCGCGGGGTGCAGGCGGCCGTCGGCGAGGTCATCACGCTGCGCAACACCGCCTGGGCGCTGACGACCGTCATGGCGATGGACCCCGTGAAGGGGCCCGGCGACACCGTCCTGCCGAACATCGAGCACGCCGGGGCGCTGCGGATGTTCACCTCGCAGGCGTGGGACCGGATCCACGAGCTGTTCGAGTCGAACCTCGGGGGCGCGCCGCTGGTCGTCCCCTCCAGCAGCGCCGACCTGCGCAACCCGGACCTCCGGCCGCTGATCGACAAGTTCTACCGGGGCTCGGACTCGTCGGCCGAACAGCGGATCAAGCTGTTCAAGCTGGTGTGGGACGCGATCGGCACCGAGTTCGGCGGCCGCCACGAACTGTACGAGCGGGTCTACTCCGGCAACGCCGACCAGGTCCGGATCGACGCGCTCAACGCGGCCCGGCGCGGCGGCCTCGCCGACGAGCTGGACGCCTTCGCCGGCGAGTGCCTCGCCGACTACGACCTCAACGGATGGAGCCGCGGGCCGTGGATCGCCTGACCGAGGCCGAGCCGCTCGACCAGGCCCTCTACCGCCACGTCATCGGCCATTTCATGAGCGGCGTCGCAGTGATCACCACCAGGGACGGCGGCGTCGACCACGGCATGACGGCCAGCGCCGTCTCGTCCCTGTCGCTCGACCCGCCGATGCTGCTGATCTGCGCGCACACCAAGGCGCCCACGCACACGGCCGTCCACCGCTCCGGCGCGTTCGCCGTCAACGTGCTCGACGAGGACCAGGGCCACCTGGCCGCCCAGTTCGCGGGGCCGCGCGCCGACAAGTTCTCCGGCGTGGCCTGCCGGCGGGGCGTCCGCGACGTCCCGGTACTGGCCGACGCGCTGGCCGCCCTGGAGTGCGAGGTGATCGAGGACGTGGTCGGCGGCACGCACCGCGTCTTCCTGGCCCGGGTCGTCGGAGCCCGGGCCCGCGAGGGCGTCCCGCTGGCCTACTTCCGCGGCCGGTTCGGCCGCTTCGAACTCGCCCAGGACATCACCGCGTACGAGCGGCTGCGAGAGCTGGTGGTCAACCGCGCCCTGCCACTCGACGGCGCCCTCGACGTCGACGACCTCGCCCGCCGCCTGCACACCCCGCCGTCGGCCGTCTACTACGCGATGACCCGGCTGATCGGCGAGGGCCTCGTCGGCCGGGATCCCGAACGCGGCTACGTACTCGTCCCGCTGGACGCCCGCGCCTCCGACGAGGCCTTCGACGGGCGCCTGGCGATCGAGCTCGGCGTCGCGGCCGCCCTGCCCGGCCGCCTCGACGCGGCCATCGTCCGGCGGTGGCGGGAGATCGCGCGTTCCGCCGAGTCGTACGTCGAGGGCGGCCGGATCGCCGACGTCAACGGCTACCTCGCCGCGATCGAGGAGTTCCACGAGTACCTCATCGGCCTGGCCGGCAACCCGACGCTCACTGACATCTACCGCAAACTCAACACATCCGGCTTCATGGCCGCCGCGCTCCGTGGCCGCAACGCCCCCGGTGTCCACGCCCTGGCGGACCACTACCAGATCATCGACGCCTTCGCGGCGGGCGACGCCGCCGAGGTGGCCCGTCTGCTGACCGTCCACAACGCACACACCAAGCAGTCCCAGCGCGAAGGCATCCACCACGCCGGCGGCCGCCTCTGAAGCGATGACAGGCGGCCGCGGCCAGGGGTGTGCACCCAGACGGCCTCGGCGATGGTCGGCATCCTTCCTACCTGGGGTCGAGTGGTGGGAAGGCAGGCGGCCGGCCCTCCAGGTGGCTCTTCACGCCTTCGGCCGCGTCGGGGCGGCGGAAGGAGTCGAGCATCAGCCGGTCGGCGACGGCGACGGCGGCTTCGAAGGTGCGGTCCAGGTCCTGGTGGACCTGCTCCTTGATGACCCGCATCGAGGCCGGTGAGCAGTGGGCGGCCAGTTCGGTCGCATATTCCACGGCGGCGTCCAGGACCGGTTCGGCGACGAAGTCGACCAAGCCGAGGTCGCGGGCCTCGTGCCCCTCGACGACACGGCCCGACAGCAGCAGATCCAGTGCGCGGCTGGGGCCGATCAGACGGGGCAGCAGCCAGGAGATCCCGTACTCGGCGATCAGCCCGCGTCGCGCGAACGCGGTGATCAGCTTGGCGGCCGGGGCGGCGAACCGGATGTCGCAGTAGAGCGCCTCGACCAGGCCGAGTCCCGCGGCGGCGCCGTTGATCGCGGCGATCAGCGGTTTGCGGACGGTCAGCGGGAACGTCCTGGGCCGGGACGGGGTGCGGGGCCGCAGGTCGCCGGTGGTGCTCGCCTCCTCCAGGTCGCTCATGTCGGCGCCGGCGCAGAATCCCCGGCCTGCGCCGGTGACGACGATGGCGCGGACGCCGGGGTCGTCCTCGGCCTCGTCGAGGAGGGCGAAGTACGCGTTCTCGAGGTCGTCGTTCCAGGCGTTGAGGCGGTCGGGGCGGTTCAGGGTGAGCACGAGCACGGGGCCGCGGTGCTCGGCCAGGACGAGGGTCATGGTGGTGCCTTTCGTCAGGAGGTCCGTGCGCCGAGGCTCCGGCTCAGGCCGGTGTCGGTGTCGGCGCGGACGGCCGCGGGGTTCGTCTCCGGCAGCACCCACGCGCAGGCGAGGGTGATCAGTCCGGTGCAGGCGAGGAACGTCGAGACCAGGAACGTGGATCCGGTCTCCTTGAGGATGGCGGCCATGAGGAACGGGGTGCCGCCGCTCACGGTGATCGACGCGAACTGGTAGGCCAGGGACGCGCCGGAGAGGCGGACGTTCGGTTCGAACAGCTCCCCGATGTAGGCGGCGAGGGGGCCGTAGGTCAGCGACTGGCCGATCCCGCCGACGGCGATGGCGGCGGCGATGAGCGCGATGGAGCCGGTGTCGACGAGCCAGAAGTACGGGAACGCCCAGATCGCGATCAGTGCGGCGCCAGCGAGGATCATCGGCCGGCGCCCGATGCGGTCGGAGATCCAGCCGGACCACAGCACCAGGACGGCGCCCAGGAGCGTGATCGGCATCGAGACGGACAGGACGGCGTCGCGGCTCACGTCCAGTTCGGTGGTCGCATAGCCGACCACGCCGGCGAGACTGACGTAGAAGAGGGCGTTGGTGCCCGCCAGCAGGCCGGAGGCGAGCAGGATCGTGCGCCAGTGTCCCCTGATCGCCTCCTTCACCGGGGCCTTGACGACCCGCCGGTGCCGGCCGACGGACTCGGCGGCCAGCGCGCGGAACTCCGGCGTGTCCTCGATCTTGCTCTGGATGTAGAGCGCGACGGGGAACATCAGGGCACTGACGAGGAACGGGACGCGCCACCCCCAGTCGATGAACGCCTGCTCGGACGTGACTCGCGACGCGACCAGGAAGGCGGTGCTGCCGAGGAAGACGCCGAAGGAGACGCCCATCTGGCCGAAGGTTCCGGCGAGCCCCTTGCGTTCGGGGGACGCGGACTCGGTGAGCAGCAGG
Source organism: Spirillospora sp. NPDC048819 (assembly GCF_040650055.1). Classification (NCBI taxonomy): domain Bacteria; kingdom Bacillati; phylum Actinomycetota; class Actinomycetes; order Streptosporangiales; family Thermomonosporaceae; genus Spirillospora; species Spirillospora sp. NPDC048819. The sequence continues at coordinate 459,640 of NZ_JBEZGN010000001.1, forward strand.
ACGACGCCGCCCCACTGCGCACCGCAGGCGAGCCCTTGGACGAAGCGGAGGACGACCAGCAGGATCGGGGCGAGAACGCCGATCGTTCCGGCGCCGGGCAGGCAGCCGATCAGAAAGGTGCCGAGTCCCATCATCACCAGGGACGCGACCACGATCATCTTGCGGCCGTGCCGGTCGCCGAAGTGGCCGGCGATCACGCCGCCGACCGGCCGGGCGACGAACCCGGCCCAGAACGTGCTGAACGACAGCAGGATGCCCGTGGCCGCGGACGAGTCGGGGAAGAACACCTCGGGGAAGACCAGGGCGGCGGCCGTCCCGTAGAGGAAGAAGTCGTACCACTCGATCGAGCTGCCGATCAGCCCCGCGGACAGCAGTCTGCCCTGCCCGCGTCGGTGGGGTCTCATGCGCTGCTCCCTACTGCAGTTTCAGCCCGAGGAGGGTCTCGAGGCGGTGGACGGTCGCGGCGGGATCGCGGTGCAGGATTCCGCCTATCCGCAGGCGCGCGGCGCCGCGGAGGTTCTGTTCGAGGTCGTCGACCATCACGCAGTCGCGGGGGGCGACGCCGAGCCGCTCGCACGCGATCGCGTAGATGCGGCGGCCGGGTTTGCGGGTGCCGACCTCGCTCGAGATGACGGCGGCGTCGGCGAGGTCGGCGAGGTCGACGTCGCGGTAGCAGTCGTCGCCGAGGGCGTTGGAGACGATCGCGACCGGGACTCCGTGCTCGCGCACGCGGCGCAGGGCTTGGAGCATCGTCTCGTCGAGGTGGAGGCCGGTCTGGATCTGGGCGACGAGCCCGCGCGGGACGTCCGGAACGCCGTGCGCGCGCAGCCGCGCCGCGAAGCCCTTCTCGAACTCGGCCTCCGAAAGCCGCCCGCACTCGTGCTCGACGAGGAGTTCCCCTGACGCGTCGTCCGTGCGCAGCAGCCGCTCGACGAGCAGCGGGTCGCCGCACAGCAGGGTGGACGCGGAGCGGAACGCCATGAAGACGTCGCTGGTCAGGACGCCGCCGAAGTCGGTGAGCACCGCACGCGGAGGGTCTGCGGGCACGGTCACACCACCTCGAACAGGCCGGCCGCGCCCATGCCGCCGCCGACGCACATGGTGATCACGACGTGCCGGACGCCGCGGCGCCGGCCTTCGATCAGCGCGTGGGAGACCAGCCGCGCGCCGGTCATCCCGTACGGGTGGCCGACGGAGATGCCGCCGCCGTCGACGTTGCAGATTTCGGGGTCGATGCCCAGTTCGTCCCGGCAGTGGACGGCCTGGGAGGCGAACGCCTCGTTCAGTTCCCAGAGGCCGATGTCGTCGACGGTCAGCCCGTGCTCCTTGAGGAGCCGGGGGACGGCGAGGACGGGTCCGATGCCCATCTCGTCCGGTTCGCATCCCGCGACGGCGATGCCCCGGTAGACGCCGAGCGGTTCGAGTCCGCGGCGTTCGGCCGCGCCCGCCTCCATGAGCACCGAGGCGGACGCGCCGTCGGACAGCTGGGAGGAGTTGCCCGCCGTGACGGTCGCGTGCGCGGTGACCCGGCCGTCCTGCAGTACCGTCCGCAACCCCGCCAGCCCTTCCCGGGTGGTGGACGGGCGGTTCCCCTCGTCCCGGGAGAGGATCACCTCCTCTTCGTGCTCCTCGCCCGTCTCCTTGTCGACGACCTTGCGGACGGTGGCGAGCGGGACGATCTCGTCGTCGAACCGTCCGGCGTTCTGCGCCTCGGCCGTGCGGTGCTGCGAGAGGAGGGCGAACTCGTCCTGGCGGTCGCGGTCGACGCCGTAGCGTTCGGCGACGATCTCGGCGGTCTCCAGCATCGGCATGTAGATCGACGGTTTGTGCGCCATCAGCCAGGGGTCGGCGGCGCGGTGCATGTTGAGGTGGTCGTTCTGCACCAGGGAGATCGACTCGACGCCGCCCGCCACCGCCACCCGCATTCCGTCCTGCGTGATCTGCTTGGCCGCGGTCGCGATCGCCATCAGGCCGGACGAGCACTGCCGGTCGATCGTCATGCCGGGCACCGTCTCCGGCAGCCCGGCGCGGATGGCTGCCTGGCGTGCGATGTTGCCGCCGGAGCTGCCCTGCTGCAGCGCGCAGCCGAGGACGAGGTCCTCGATCTCGCCGCCGTCGACACCCGCCCGGTCGACCGCGTGCGAGATCGCGTGGGCGGCGAGGTGCTGCGCCTGGGTGTCGTTGAACGCGCCCCGGTAGGCCCGGCCGATCGGGGTGCGGGCGGTCGACACGATCACCGCTTGCTTCATGGGGGTTTCCTTCTCGTTCGGGGGTCGGTCAGCTGGTCGGGACGCCGGCCGCGTCGGCGATGGCGGTGGCCTCGGCCACCAGCGCGTCGATCTGCCGGACGGTCGGGACGCCGGCGGCGGCCCGGTTGCGCGGGTCGTCCAGGGCCCGGCGCAGGACGCCCTCGGCGATGACCGCGAGCTTCCAGAGCGCCAGCGCGTGCCAGAAGGGCAGCGGGCCGGGGTCCCGGCCGGTCGCCTCGAGGTAGGCGGCGGCCATCTCCGCCTGGGTGGGAAAGCCGGGCAGGGCGGTCGCGGAACGCTCGACGCCCAGGGCGCCCGCCGACTCCGGCCAGTACGCCAGCAGGCTCCCGAGGTCGGCCAGGGGGTCGCCGAGCGTGCACAGTTCCCAGTCGAGGACCGCGAAGATCCGGCCGTCGTCGGGGGAGGCGATCACGTTGCCCAGGTGGAAGTCGCCGTGGACGAGCGTCGTCTCCCGCTGGACGGGCACGGCCGCGAGGAGTCGTTCGGTCAGGTCCACCAGCGCGGGGAGGTCCCGGGTCCTGGACTTCTCCCATTGGACGAACCAGCGGTTGAGCTGGCGTTCCGCGTAGGAGCCGTGGCGGGCGAGGTCCGTCAGGCCCGTCTCGTCCAGGTCGACGGCGTGGATCTTCGCGAGGGTCCCGGCCATGGCCAGCCCGACGGCACGGCGCCGGTCCGGCGGGAGGCTCTCGGCGACGATCGGACGGTCGATGACCAGCCCGTCGACGAACTCCATCAGCACCAGCGGCGCGTCCCCGCCGGTCCGCACCCCGTGCACGCGGGGAGCGGGCACCGGGGTGCGCTCCAGCGCCGACAGGATCCGCGCCTCGCGCGCCACGTCGTGAGCCGAGGCGAGCAGCCGGCCGAGCGGCGGACGGCGCAGCACCCAGGACCGTCCGTCCCGGTCGCCGACGTGGAAGGTCAGGTTCGACTGGCCGATCCCGAGCCGCCGCAGCCGCAGCGGCCCGGAGAACTCGATGCCGAGCGAGGCCATCCACGCCGCCAGTTCGACGGGGTCGGCTCCGAGGAAGGTCACGTCACCCATCGGCCGCCGCCCCGGGATCCGCCCGTCATGAGGGCAGTGCGTCCGTCCCTTTCGAACCCGTTCACGAACCGCTCCGCGCGGTGGCCTGACCGTTCGCGGGCACGGGTACGGACGCGGGTGCGGGTACGGACGTCCGGTGCTTGCGCAGTTCCCATTGCGCGATGGCGCGTTTGTGGACCTCGTCGGGGCCGTCGGCCAGCCGCAGCGTGCGGAGCTGCGCCCAGGCGTTGGCCAGCGGGAAGTCGTCGGTGACACCGCCCCCGCCGTGGATCTGGATCGCGCGGTCGACGACCTGCAGCGCCATCGCCGGCGCCGCGACCTTGATCGCGGCGATCTCGGTCCGCGCCTCCTTGTTGCCGGCGGTGTCCATCATCCAGGCGGCCTTCAGGGTCAGCAGCCGGGTCTTCTCGATCTCGATCCGCGCCTCGGCGATCCAGTCCTGGACGTTGGCGCGCTCGCTGACCGGCCGCCCGAACGTGACGCGGGAGTCGGCGCGGCGGCAGAGCAGTTCGAGGGCGCGCTCGGCCACCCCGATCGCGCGCATGCAGTGGTGGATGCGGCCGGGGCCGAGCCGGGCCTGGCTGATCGCGAAACCCTCGCCCTCGCCCTTGAGGACGTCGCGGGCCGGGACGCGCACGTCCTCGAACAGGATCTCGGCGTGGCCCTCCCGGTCGGAGTAGCCGAACACCGGGAGGTTCCGGACGATGGTGACGCCGGGCGCGTCGATCGGGACGACCATCATCGACTGCTGCCGGTGCGGTGGGGCGTCCGGGGCGGTCTTGCCCATCACGATGAGCACCTTGCAGTTCCTGTGCATCGCGTTGGAGGCGAACCACTTGCGCCCGTTGAGGACGTACTCGTCGCCGTCCCGCTCCATGCGCAGCCCGATGTTCGTGGCGTCCGAGCTGGCGGCCCCGGGCTCGGTCATGGCGAACGCCGAGCGGATCTTCCCGTCCAGCAGGGGCTTGAGGTACTTCTCCTTGTGCTCATCGGTGCCGAAGAGGGTGAGCACCTCCATGTTCCCCGTGTCGGGGGCCGAGCAGTTGCAGGCCTCCGGGGCGAGGTGGCCGCTGCGCCCCAGGATCTCCGCCAGGGGCGCGTACTCCAGGTTCGTCAGCCCGGGAGCCCACTCGGGGTGCGGGTGGAAGAGATTCCACAGCCCTCTGCGACGCGCCTCCGCCTTCAGGTCCTCGATGACCTGCGGATGGTGGTGGGGGTCGCCGGACTCGCGCATCTGGCGCTCGTACACCGCCTCCGCCGGGTAGACGTGCTCGTCCATGAACTCCAGCAGGTCGGCCTGGTATCGCTTGGCGCGGTCGGAGACGAGAAGCAGATCCACGTGCGGGTCCTTCCGGGGGTTCAACATTATTGAACTTGAATCCGGGTTCAAGAAATACTCGAATCCGCCGTCGAGTTCAAGTTCTGGAGGTCAGCGCGTCAACGCCTTCGGCGACGCGACGGGCGACCGCCACCGCGCCCGGCCGGACCGATGTCCTGCCGGGGCCGGTTCAGCGGAGCACCGCGGGGTTCGTGGCGGCCCGCATGACCAGCGCGGGAGAGCCCGAGCCGTCCGCCGGGACCTCCCACAGGTCGGCCTCGTACTCGGCGGGCACCTCGTAGAGGAGCGTGTCGCCGTCCAGCCAGGCGACCTGGGTGTCCAGGGGGCGGGTCTCGGCGGTCGCGGTCTCCTTCATGGTGCGCAGGTCCAGCACGTGCAGCCGCCACGGCAGCGACGACGCGTCGCCCTGGACGCGATGCTTGAACGCCACCCGGGTGCCGTCCGGTGAGACCGACGGGCACTCCGCGTTGTCGGTCAGCGTCCACACGGTTCTGGAGGAGACGCTCCCCCGCACGAGGTAGGTCTTCCCTCTGGTCGCCATCGTGGCGTAGAAGAGGTCGTCGTCCGCGAAGGTCACACCCCAGAAGTTGACGTCCACCGACCGGTATCTGCGGCCGTCCTTGATGACGGTGTAGTCCTCGAGACTTTCGTGCAGCGTCCAGGTGCGGCTGTCGAGGATCGAGGTCCGGGTGGAGAAGTTCGTCCCGGCGTAGGAGTCGCCGCTGACGAAGACCGTCCAGGCGGCCATCCGCCCGCTGGGCGAGACCCTCGTGCGGCTGGGGCCGCCGCCCGCGGGATACCGGCGCAGTTCCCGCAGCCGGGAGTCGACGATGACCACCGAGAACCTGTTGACCAGGCCGCGGTCCGCCTGCACGCACACCCCCGTCCCGCCGGCGGCGTGGAACGTGTAGCAGGTCGGCCCGCCCGCCGTCCGGACGCCGCGCGACGCTCCCAGCGGGACGGAGGCGAGCCGGTCCCGCAGGGGCCCCCAGGCCATGTTGCGGAACAGGAGCCGCCCCGGCGCGTCGAGGGTGAGGCCTCCCTCCCGGACGACGGGCCCGCCGGGCCGGGGCTCGTCGCGCACGTCGGTGCGGGACGCCGCGTACACCGTGTAGGCGACGGCGAGCACCGCCAGCGCGACGAGCGCGACGATCAGGACGCGTATCCGGGCAGCCGTGCTCATTCGGGTGCCTCCTCGGTCACGGGATGCAGGACGAGTGCGACGGCGACCGAGACCACCAGCGCGATCGTGGCCGCCCAGACGGCGGGGCCCGCGCCCCAGACCGTCCAGGCCGCGCCGAACAGGACCGAGGACACGAGCCGCGCTGCGGCCTGGGCGGTCTGCACCAGCGCGAGTCCCCCGGCGCGCAGCTCGGCGGGCAGCAGCGGCCCGGCGGCGGCCATCAGGACACCGTCGGTCGCGGCGTAGAACGCGCCGTGCAGGACGAGGACCCCGCAGATGGCGGCCGGGCCGCCGCCGTCCCACAGCAGCAGCGCCGGGTAGGCGGCCAGCAGAGCGCCGTGCCCGGCGACGAAGACGGGCCAGCGCCCGACCCGGTCGGCGAGCAGGCCCAGCGGCATCGCCAGCACCAGGAACCCGGCCGCCGTGCCCAGTGGCAGCAGCGGGAACCACTGCGGAGTCACGCCGAACCGGTCCTGGACGAGCAGGAACACGAACGCGTCCCCGATGGTGACCGCGCCGAGCAGTGCGGCGCACCCGCAGATCCGCCGCATCGCCCGCATCCGCAGCAGTCCCAGCGCACGGCGCAGCGAGGGCGGCGGCGCGCCCGTCTCGCCGGCCGGTGCAGGCCGCCGCACGAAGAGCACGAGCACCAGCACCCCCGCCGCCGCGACACAGCCGCTCACGACGAACACCGCGTCGTAGGCGTCCGCGGCCGTCCACAGCAGCCCGAACGCCACGAGCGGGCCGAGCAGCGCACCGACGGTGTCCATGGCGCGGTGCACTCCGAATGCCCGGCCCTGCTCGTCCGGCCCGCTGGACAGCGAGATCAGCGCGTCGCGCGGTGCTGTGCGCAGCCCCTTGCCGATCCGGTCGGCGGCCAGCACGGCGGCGAGGCCGGGCACGGTCGCGGCCGGCAGCAGCGCGGGTTTGCACGCGGCCGACAGTCCGTATCCGAGCCCGGCGACCAGCTTGTGCCGTCCCCGGCGGTCGGCGAGGTGGCCGCCGGCCAGCCGCACCAGCACGGTCACGCCCCCGTACAGCCCGTCCAGCAGGCCGAAGGCCAGCGGGCTGAGACCGAGCTGGACCACCACGTAGATCGGCAGCACGGCGGTCACCATTTCCGCGGAGACATCGGTGAGCAGGCTGACCGATCCGAGCGCGATGACGGTGGCGGGCACCGACCCGCGGCCGGAGCCCTTGCGGACCCCGGCCGCGGCATCGGCCGCCCGAGCGGTCGACAGATACACCGTGTCCCGCTAGCTCGCGAACGGCTCGGTGATCGGCGCCGCGAAGTACGTCCCGCCGTCGTGCGGGAGTCCGTACATGTCCTCCAGGGTCCGCAGCATGTTGTAGTGGTTGAGCCTCTGGAACAGGTTTCCGTACCTGCCCGGCTTCACGTGGGCCCCGTAGAGGATGGTCTCGATGTTGTTGACGGGGTTGAAGACCTGCGATTCGTCCCAGGTGACGATCAGCAGGCTGTTGTTGGACTTGGCCCACTCGGCATAGCCGCTCAGCTTGTTACGCAGGTAGGCGTCGCCTTGGGCCACCGACGCGCTGTGCATGTTGTGCCGGTTGTCCGGAATCAGGTACGACACCGTGGGCAGCTCGCTGAAATCACTGGGGAACTGCGTGTCCGTCATGAACGCGCTGGTCGGGATATTGCTGAAGTTCAGCCACGGCGCGTGCCGCTGCACGTAGTCGCCGCTGGAACACGTGGACGGACGACCGGGGTAGCCCTGCATGTAGGCCCCGAACGACTTCCCCTTCGCGATGAGCTTGGACGCCAGGTTGGGGCGGTTGAACGGCGCACCCATGACCGGGCATTCGTCGAACAGCCCTGCCACCCAGCCGTGGAACATGGCGAAGTAGTTGCCCTGGCTCGGATGCACGATCCCGTACATCTCGGTCAGCGATGCCCCGTCCCGCCTGAGCCGGTCGATGAACGGCGCGGCGCTCGAGGTGATCTCGCTGTCGTCGCGGTTCTCCTCCACCACGATGACGACATGGTCATAGGCGGGGACGGCGGCCCGCGCCACGCCGGTGTCCAGACCGACCAGCGCCGCGGCGGCGAGGAGCTCGCCGATGAAGGGGATCCGTCGTGCGGTGAACGTCATCTGCATGGTCCCTCACTCCGCTCAGCCGCAGTTGCCCTGTGACGCCTGACCATCGATGCGCCTGCCGAGCCAGTCGATGGCGGGGCGGGCGCCGAGCAGCGCGGTGGTGATGTGGTCGCCCAGCAGGACGGGCTCCCACTGGACGGTCGCTCCGCGGGCGCACCAGTCGGCACGGAGCTGCGCCGCGACGTCATAGCTGACGATGTTGTCCGCGGTGCCCTGGTACAGGAACACCGGGCGGCCCGGGGCGCGGTCGCCGAGCTTGTCGGCCTCGAGACGCGCACGCCAGGCCGGCACCTCCAGCAGGTTCTGCTCGGTCAGGTCGTCGAGCGATTTGCCCTGGCTCGCCAGGACGATGTCCAGGACGCACCCGTCACGCACCTTCTCGGCCAGGGCGCGCCCCTCCTCGTTGAGGTATTTCTCCAGGTCGAGCTCCGGGTAGGCCGCGTCATGGCCGATGGCCGCCATCAGCGCCAGGGCGCCGTCGCCGGAGCCGGACGGCCCGTCCGCGACCAGGTCGGCGGGAACGCCGCCGCTCGCGGTGCCCATGACGTCCAGCTCGGGCGCGTAGCTCCCGGCCAGTTCCGCGGCCCACGCGCTCGCCTGGCCGCCCTGCGAGTAGCCCATGATCGCGACGGGCGATGCGGCCGTCACGCCCGCCGCCTGGGCATCCGGGAGGCGCTGCGCGGCGCGCGCGGCGTCCAGGACGGCCGTTCCCTCCGAGCGTCCGACGAGGTAGGTGTGGTCGCCGGGAGTGCCGAGGCCGGGGTAGTCGGTGACGGCGACGGCCCAGCCGTGCTGCAGTGCCTGCGCGATGGTCCCGGCCTCCGCCGAGCCGCCCTCGGGCAGGGTGGCCGAGGGCGCGCACTGGTCGCCCATGCCGACGGTGCCGATCGCGTAGGTGAGCAGCGGCCGGGCGCCGGTGCGGCCGTCCTCCGGCACGATGACGGTGCCGGAGACGACGTCGGCCGCCCCGTTGGCGTCGGTCGAGCGGTAGTGGATCTTCCAGGCCCGGGTGGCGGTGTCCATCCCGGGCAGGACGCGGAACGCGGACGGCTCCGCGCTCACGATGTCGCCCGGCCGTGCGGCGGCGGCGACGGCGGTGCCCGTACCGGCCGCCTGGAACGTCGCGGCCGCCATGACGGCGGCCGCCGTCCAGGCCAGGCGGCGCAGGCCGGTGTGGATGGTGCCGGTTCGTCTCATGGCTCTCCTCGGGGGTGGGCCGCAGGCGGACGGCCGCGAAGGGCCGCGGGAGACGAGCGCCTCCCCGTCCGTGCGGGTGCGGGGCACCATGAAACCTCCGGAGGCGGATCGGAACAATACTTGAATTTGGATTCAAGTTCGTGTAATTCACCCCCTCGCGCCTCATCGCGCACAGCCCGTCGACCAGGGATTTTTTACGTTATGTAACTTTGGAAATACATAACGTCAATCCGCTCCTCCGTACGGTGGTGGCATGGAGGAGCCGTCGGTTCTGCAGGTCGCGATCCGCTTGTTCGCCGAACTCGGCTACGACGGAACGACACGGCAACTCGTGGCCGATGCCGCGGGAGTCGGCGTCCAGGAGGTCGCGGACGTCTGGGGGGACAAACGCGGGCTCTACCTGGCCGCCATGCGGGGCGCCTTCGAAGCGGAACAGGCGATGTTGAAGGAGGCCGTGGAGAACTGCCCGCCCGGCCTCCAGTGCCTCCACGAGGTCGCCGACACCTACCTCGACTTCCACGCCGATCACCCGTACATCCGCGCCCTGTGGATGCAGCGGTGGATGAGGGACGCGGCCGACATCGGCGGCCTGGAGGACTCGTTCACCCGTCCCTTGCTGCGCCTGGTCACACGTAACGTCGCCGACCGGTTGCCGCCCGGCTCGCAGGTCGACGTCCCCTACCTGCTCAGCATGGTGATCTGGTGCGTGCACGGCTTCCTGGCGTCGGGCGTGCTCGCACACGGGCACGGACTGCGTTACGCCGACGATCCGCGAACCCGGCAGGAGTTCCGCGCGCAACTGCACCTGCTGATCGACCGGATGGCCGGCTGACCGTCCGCGCCGGCGGATTCAGGACGAGGGCGTGAGCCGAAGACCGTTGAACCAGAGCCTGTTCAACGTGTCGACCAGATCGTCGTAGCCGATCGGCACCCCGGAGACGAAGACCATGTACGCCATCCGGCTGACCATCGCGGACAGCGCGTGCGCGGTGACCAGCGGATCGAGATCCGGGTCGGCCTCGCCGGCCTCCTGGAGTTCTCGGATCATCTTCGCGTTGCGCCGGGCGAAGGCGTCGCCGCGTTCGAGGCGAAGCTTGTGGAACTTCTCATCGACCTGGGCGACCTGCTCGAACAGCGCCATGAGGCGGGCGTTCCGCCGGTACGACTGCAGGTACTCGCGATTCGCCGCATCGATGACCGCGCGGGGGCCGCCGGTGCGCTCGCTCATGTGGGGATGCAGCATCTCCTCCTGCAGCATCTCGACGAGCGCGGCGAAGATCTCTTCCTTGTCGTTGAAGTAGGTGTAGAAGGACCCCGTCGCCACCTTGGCGGTGCTGCAGATGTCGACGATGCGGGCGTCGAGGTACCCGTCGCGTTCGAACACCTCTCGCGCCGCGACGACGAGCGCCTTCCTCGTCCGCATACCGCGCCGGCTCCGCGGGGTGATCCTGGCCTGCCGGTCACCCTCGGTAACGTCTTGAGGATCCACTGCGATCCGTTCAACTTTGCTCGGTCGCGACTTCACTGGCCTGAAGGGTAGCAGCGCCACGGCGGCCCGCATCACCATCCGTGTCGGTGGTCGAGGCGCAGTTCAGGGGCTCGGATACACTGCCTGCGCCTGGTCCTGGCGGCGGGAAAGTCAGGTATGTGAGAAACGGTGGGCGGCGGGCCTTCGGGTCCTCGCCGATGCGTGACGGACGGCCGATGCCCTGATGCCCGACCTGACAACGACGATCTGGGCCCATCACGTCCGGCGGCGATGGCCGTTGACCGGGCGGGGCCCGGACGTGGAGGCGATTCTCCGGCCGCTCCTCGCCGATGGCCAGCACGGGGTCCTGCTCGCCGGCGACACCGGGGTGGGCAAGAGCCGCGTCGTCGAGGCCGTTCTGCACCGTTGCGCCGTCAGCTCATGTCACACCGCCCGGATCACCTGTACACCGGCGGACCGTGACCTCCCATTCGGAGCGGTCCGCCAGCTCCTTCCAGCGCCGGGCAGCTCGCCGGGCGACGCGGCGGAGCTTCCCGGCGCGGTTGCCGCGGCCCTGCTCAAGGCCGCGGAGGGACGTACGATCGTCATCGCCATCGATGACGCGAGCTGGCTGGACGAGGGGTCGGCGGCGGTGGTCCAGAAGTTGGTGGTTCACGCCGGCGCGCGAGTGCTGATGGCCACCCGGACGGAGGCCGCCGCGACGCCACCGGTCGAGGCACTGCGGCGCTGGGGCCGATGGTCCCGGATCGACCTCGCCCCGCTCGACCGGCCGCAGACGAGGGACCTGGTCGAGGCGGTCCTCGGGGCTCCGGCGGACGGGCTCACTCTGGACGGGCTGTGGCGGGTCACCGGCGGTAACCCGCTCTTCCTGCGCGAGATGCTCTGCGGCGCCGTGGACGACGGCGCCCTGGTGACGCGGGAAGGCGTCGTGACCTGGCGTGATGGAGTGATCAGCGAGGTCTATCCCAGTGACACCGCGGCAGCGGCGCTGGAAGCGCTGTCGCCCGAGGAGCTGGACGCGCTGCGCTACGTGGCCGTCGCCCACTCGGCCCCGCTGGAAGTGATCGAGCAACTCGTCGCGGCGCCGGTGCTCGAACGGCTGGAGGATCACCGGCTCATCCAGCTCGACCAGTCCGCACGTGTCCCCCTGCTCCGGGTGACCCACCCGCTGCACGCCCACACGGTCATCGCCCGCACCGGAGCGTTGCGGATCCGGCGGATCCGCAACGACCTCGCCACCGCGATGATGGCGTGCCGGCCGGACGATCGGATCCGTGCGGTGCAGTGGCGGCTGGCCGCCCAGTTGGACGTGCCCGACGATGAGGTGCTGGCGGCGGCCGACGAGGCTCTGCGCCACCGGGATGCGGCCATGGCGGAACATCTGTCCCGCCAGGTCTCCACGCCGGCGGGGGCCTTGCGGCTGGGCCGGGTGCTGGTCGCCCGGGGCGAGTACGTCGAGGCGGAGAAGTGGCTGGCCGACGCGGCCCGGGGGCTGACCGATCCGGCCGGGCGGGCGAACGTGGCGGCCCTCCGGGCGGTCAACCTCTTCTGGGGTTTCCGTGAGCCGCGACGGGCGTTCGAGGTCATCACCGAGGCCAAGGCCGCGCTGCCTGCGGACGGCTCCAGTGACCTGCTGGCCGCCGAAGCGCTCGTCGTGGTCTTCGACGGCCGGGCCGACGCGGCGAACGAGATGGTGGACCGCCTGCTGCGCCGTCCCCCCGAGGATCCGGTCCTGGTCGGCGCGATCGCACCATTGCGGCCGCAGCTGCTGCTCTTCACCGGCCGGCCGGCGCAGGCGATCGCGGAGCTGTCCGCGGTTGAGACCGCGTTCTCCGGCGCGTGGCCGATGATGCGGGCGATGACCCAGGCCTGCCACGTCCACGCGTTGATCATGACCGGTGCGGTGGAGCGGGCGGCGGAGACGGTGCAGCGTTACTATCACGACGCGGTCGAGCAGGGTTCGCCCGCCGGGGTGGGCATCGTGGCACTGGCCGGTGGGATCTGCGCCTACTACCAGGGGCGGCCCGAGCAGGCCGCGACGTGGTTGCGGGAAGCTCGCGCGTTGACCGGCGACCATCCGAGATTCCGGTTCCGGGAGACCGTACTGGCGATCAGCGCCGGCGTCGCCGCGGAGCTGGGCCTCGTCGATGAGGCCCTTGAGCTGCTGGACCGCCTCGGTGAGGACGGTGCCGGCCCGTCGGCGGCCGACTACGGCGCCTTCGGTGAGGTGTGGGCGCTGGTGATATCCGGGGACCGCAGTGGCGCCGGCGTGGTCCTGCGCCGCCGCGCGGCGGAGGCCCTGGCCGTGGGCAACGTGTTGATGGCCGCCGAGTTCCTCCATGTCGACATGCGGCTCAACCCGTCCGCGGCGGGGGCCGCTCGGCTTCGGCGGCTCGCGGAGAGCACCGATGGGGAGCTGTACGGCCTCCTGGCCGATCACGCCACCGCGTTGGCCCACCGGGATCTGCGCGAGATGAACCGCGTCAGCGCCGCCTTCGAGCAGCGCGGATATCGCGGCTTCGCGTTGGAGGCCGCCGCCACCGGGGCGACGTTCAACGGCGGCCGGGAGGTGAACGCGCTGGCCCGCCGCACCCAGCGGCTGCTCGGCGAGCATCGGGGCACCTGGCCGGAGTGGCTGCCCGCGCCGAAGGCCGCGCCGGTGCTGACCCGCCGGGAACAGCAGGTCGGTGAACTGGCGGCGGGCGGGATGGACACGCAGACGATCGCGCGAACGTTGTCGGTGTCCCCCCGTACGGTCGAGAACCATCTCCAGCGGGCGTATGACAAGCTCGGCATCCGCCGCCGCACGGAGCTGGCGGCGGCGCTCGCCGAGGACGGCCTCATGATCCGCTGATCGCCGGGTTCCGCTGAACCTGCTGTTCGCGTACGAGCCGGGCGTAGCGGCCGCCCCGGGAGACGAGAGCGTCGTGGGTGCCCTGCTCCACGATCGTCCCCCGGTCGATGACGACGATGAGGTCGGCGTTCCGGATCGTGGAGAGCCGATGTGCGATCACCACCTGCGTGCAGCCGAGCGCCGTGAGTTCCGCCTGGATCATCGCCTCGGTACGGGCGTCCAGGCTCGATGTCGGCTCATCGAGCAGGAGAACGGTGGGCTCGTGCACCACGGCACGGGCCAGCGCGATCCGTTGCCGCTGGCCACCGGACACCTGTGAGCCGGCCTCACCGACGGCGGTGTACAGCCCCATCGGCATGGCCATGATGTCCTCGGTGAGCGCGGCCACCCGTACCGCCGCATGGATCTGTTCGGTGGTGCAGTGGTCCTTCCCGGCGGTGATGTTGTCGGCGATCGTGCCCTCGAAGAGGAACGGCTGCTGGGTGACGATCCCCATCTGCCGGCGCAGCCGCCGGCGGTCGAGCAGCTCCAGCGGCACCCCGTCATAACTGATCTGCCCATCGGTCGGCTCGAGCAGGCCGAGCAGGAGCCGGCCGAGGGTGGTCTTGCCGGAACCGGACGGCCCGACGATCGCGACGCGCTGCCCCGGTTCGATCCGCAGGGTGATGTCGCGCAGGACCGGGCGGGAGGGGTGGTAGCCGAAGTACGCGCCGCGCACCTCGACGCGGCCGTGCAGGCCGCCGGGCAGCCGCACCTGGCCGTTCGGCGCCGAGGGCGTGTCCATGATGTCGCCCAGGCGTTCCAGGTGGGCGATCGCGGCATGGAGTTGCTGGACGGTGGTGAGCAGCGACCCCAGCGGGGCCAGCGCGGCGCCGGCCAGCGCGGCGAGGGCGAGCAGCTCACCGAGCTGCGCCGGGCTGGGCAGCTGGTAGGCGACGATGAGCAGCAGCCCGACGGCCAGGGCGGTCTGCACCGCGGTGGTGAGCGCCTGGACTCCGGAGAGGAACAGGTCGCGACGCCGGGCGGTGGCGAGCTCGCGGTCGTGGCGGGCCCGCCAGCGGGTGACGGTGGCTTCCTCCGCCCCGCAGGCGATCACCGTTTCCACCCCGCCGAGGCTTTCCACCAGGGTGTTCTGCGTCAGCGCCTGGGCGTTCAGCGATTCGCGCACGCGCTGGATGCTCGGCCGCCCGGCCAGCAGCGCGATGAGCGCCTGTAGGGCCGCGACGGCGGCGGCGGCGATCGCGATCGGCGGGGAGGCGAACGCGAGCAGAGCCAGGTATCCCAGTCCGGTGAGGCAGTCGATGCCGAACGCGAGGGACCGCTCCGTCACCAGGTCACGCAGCGTCGAGGCGGTGGAGAGGCGGGTGAGCAGGTCACCGGAGCCGCGCTGGTCGAAGAAGCGGAAGGGCAGGGTGAAGGTGTGCCCGACGAGGCGGCGCATCAGCCGGGCCGCCACGCCGGTCTGCAACTGGATCAGCAACACCGATCGCAGCCAGCTCACGACCGTGAAGACCAGCCAGGCGACGCCTGCCGCCGCGGTGAGCGGGAGCAGCATCTCCTCAAGGCTCCCGCTGGTCGTCCCGTCGACCACCGCCCGGGTGACTCCCGCCACCAGCAGCGGGAACAGCTGCACCATCAGGGACGCGGCGACCAGGGCGGCGATCAGCCGCCAGTCGCCGAGCACCCCGGTGAGCAGCCGGGCAGCGGTCCGCCAGGTCGAGTCGGAGCCGCGGGGCAGCTTCCCGGCGGGTTTCCCGGAGAGTACGACGCCGCTGTAGCCGGCCCTGAACTCGTCATGGCTCAGCCGGCGCCGGCCCTGGGCCGGGTCGGCGATGCTCACCCCCGTGTCGCGGATGTCCTCGACGACGACGAAATGGTTCTGCCCCCAATGGGCGATGAGCGGGCCCGGCAGCCGGGTGAGTCCGGCCGCCGGCGCGGCGAACGCGCGCAGATTCAGCCCGAAATGCTTTCCGGCGCCGATCAGCTCGCGGGCGCTCGCGCCGTCCCGGTCCGACGGGAGATGCCGGCGTGCCTCGATGACGGAGGTGCGCCGGCCGTGGGCGCTCAGCACCATGGCCAGGCAGGCGGCGGCGCAGTCCGCCGCGGAGAGCTGCATCCGCAGCGGTACGCGGCGGCGCGGCCGCAAACGGCGGGTCACAACCAGTGCCATCGAATCGTCGCCTTGGCCCGCTGCTCGGTGAGCCACTCGGTCAGCGCCGCGTCGCCGGCGCGGGCCAGCGCCGCCGGATCCGCCGCGGTAGCGGGTTCCCGTTCCCGCACGCCGCCGAGGATGACCTGCCCTGCCTCCGGCACCGGCCCGGCGAGCTCTCCCGCCGCGAGGGAGCGCAGCGGTGCGGGCAGGTCGAGCGCTCGGCGCCGGCCCATGGTGAGCTGGACCTCTCCGGCCTGCCGGGTGTCCCCGGTGCGCTGACCGAGACAGGTGAGAAGGTCGGCCGGGGTGCGTGCCGCGGCGAAGTCGTCCAGTGTCCTCGCGTCGGTCGCCTGCACCCAGACCGCGTCGACCTCGAAGTCGGCCAGGTGGGTTCGCAAGTGGTCGGCCGCGTGCTCGTCCTTGAAGTTTCGCCGGAACCGCTCGATGCGGGCGACGAACTCGATGTGGGTGCCGAAGGCTTCTTCGGTGAGACCGACGTCGGCCAGCCATTCGAGGGTGGCCGCCCGGCTGTGCAGGCCACGGCCGCGGCGGAACGTGTCGGCGGCCGCCGCCAGCTCTTCGGCGGTCGCCGCCTCGTCCTCGTCGAACACCTGGTCCCACAGGAGGCAGTAGTCGACGAGTTGCCGGTGCAGGGTGGGATCCCGCCGGTTGAGGGCACGGATCGTGAACAGCGCGGAGGGCACCGAAAGCGATCGCTCGTTAACGCTGAGCAGCCGGTTGGCCGCGAAGTGGGTGGAGTACTCGATCGACCACGGGACCCCGTCTTCGGCCTGCCCGGTGAGGGCGACGCTCCCGCCGTCCGGGTGGGCGAGCACCAGGTCGTAGCCGGCCCGCAGGTCTCCCGGCGGGGCGTCGACGACGAGTTCGGGCCGGCGCCGCGGGTGGGCGGCGGCCCAGTCGGCGACCAGCCGCCGGGCCTCGCCGACCTGGTCCCGGTGCCGGGGCAGTCGGCGCAGCAGCGCCACCGCGCTGACCAGATCAGCGCCGAATGCGGCGTCCACGTCGGACGCGTCGCCGGCTTCGGCGACTGCTGTCGATGCCGATCGGGTGGTCACGGCGCTGTCTCCTTGGTCGCGTCCCGGGTCACGGGTTCGTCGGCGGTCAGCCAATCGGCGATCGCGTCGCTGATCGGCAATCCGGTGAGCGTTTCGATCCAGCCCCACTGCCCGTTCACGTTCACTTCGAGGAAGACGTACTCTCCGTCCTCGCGGCGGATGAGATCGATGGCCCCGAAGTTCAGCCCGAGTGCGGAAATGAAGTCCAGGCAGCGCTCGGCCACCTCGCCGGGAAGCTCGACGGCGCGGTAGGCGACGGTGTTGTCGTCGTAGCGCCGCCAGTCCTGCGCGGTCAACCGGGAGGACTGCGAATCGATCTCGGCGGCGAAGAGCCGGTCGCCCACCACCGTCACCCGCAGCTCGGCGGCCTTGGCGATGTTGGGTTGGAGGATCACCGGCGCGTGCTGGATCCGGTGCCGGCCGGCGAGGTGACGCCGCTTCACCTGGGTGGTGTAGACGAGGTGCTGCTCGCCGTAGACCCAGAAGTCCGTGTACGTCAGCGCCTTGCTGATGAGTTGCCCGTCGGCGCGGTTCCAGGCGGGGATCAGCTCGTCCGGATCGTTGGTGAAGAGGGTCCGCGGCACGGTGAAGCCGAGTTCGGCGGCCTTGGCGAGGTGGACCAGCTTGTTGTCGGACCGCAGCGCCTGAGTGGGCTTGGCCGGCATCCAGCGCGCCGGCAGCAGCTCCCAGAAGCCGTCGCGGAAGCGGCGGGCGACCAGATCGGCATTCGCCCGGTAGGCCTCATCGGTCACCAGGTCACCGACCTGGATCGGGCTGGGGCGACGATCCCAGACGGCGGTGACCTCGGCCAGGTCGTACGTCCGGCCGCGGTGTTTCAGGATCTGCCGGCAGCCGCCGTCGTCCATCTCGACGGTCAGCCGGCTGTGCGCCGGGTACTGGTCCTCGTCCCACCAGAGCACCGGGATTCCGCGCGCTTCCACCTTGGGGCGTACGAAATCAATGGTGGCGGCGTCGTCGGGACTACTGATGATCAAAAGCATGTGAGCGCTCCAGGACCACATCGCAAAGGACGTGGCGCGCCCGGTCGATCCCCCCACCGGTGCGCGCCACGCGGTTCGTGTCGGACGCTAGACCCGGAAGCACTCTTCCTGAGGACTTCCGTCCCGCCTCTCTGCGCCGGTCACGGAGCAGACGAAGCCCGAGCCGGGGGCCATCGCGCCGACGATGAGGTCGAGGTCGTCGTCCTCGACGAGTTCGACGACGTCGGTGTCGTCCGGTGCAAGATCACCGATCCGAAACTTGATCAACTTTCCTTCCTTCCCGGCGTGCGGCACGAGACCCGCACCGCCTAGATCTCGCTTCGAATGCTCCACTCGCACCCCGGGCACCCGCCTGAGTAGTGACTACTCAAAACGATGTGGCGTACGTCACATCATGCGCGCCGTGCTCGACCACGGCGTTATTCGCCCGCGCATGTGAACCACCGCGACCACCCACGCCGTCACGGCGACGGGGACGCGGCGATGGCCACGCGGTTCCAGGTGTTGATGGCGGCGATCGTCCACAGGAGGTGGGCCAGCGGGGTCTCGTCGAAGTGCTCGCGGGCGGCGCCGAAGACGTCGCCCGGGACGCCCGCCGGGCTGAGCGAGGTCATGGCCTCGGCGAGGGCGAGGGCCGCGCGTTCGGCGTCGGTGAACAGCGGGCTCTCGCGCCAGGACGTGAGGGCGTCCAGGCGGTTCTCGCTTTCTCCGGCTTCCAGCGCCGCCCGCGTGTGCGTCGACAGGCAGAACGCGCAGCCGTTGATCTGGGAGACGCGGATGCGGACGAGTTCGGCCAGGAGCGGATCGAGGGCCGCGCTCGCGGCCCTGTCGAGGCCGGCCATCGCGGTGTGGACGTCCGGGGCGGCGGCGTGAAGGTCGATGCGGTAGGCGCTCATCGTCTCTCCCGGGGTCGTCGGCCCTGCACCGAGTAGATCGCATAGGAGCGGGCGCGGAAGCCGGGGTGGGCGAGCAGCTCGCGTACCTCGGCCAGTTGCCGGTCGGTCATTCCGGCGCGGACGAATATCTCGCGCAGGTGCCGGGTGTGGTGGCTGAGGAGTTGGAGTCCGGGCGAGTCGGCGCTCCACAGTTCGGAACGGCGGAGGGAGGAGATGCCGGTCAGTCCCGATCGGCGCATCGCGGCTGCGGCCTTGCGGCCCCAGGCCGTATCGACGTCCTCGCCGTTCATGATCCGTGCCTTTGTGTCCATGAACGTTCTGTAGAGGCGGTGCGCGGCGGGGTCGGGCACTCGGAGGGCGGGCGCGTCGGTGGCGTCGAACTCGTCCACCTGGAGGACGCCGCCCGGTTTGAGGGCCCGTACCAGGCGGTCGAGGACGGCGAGGCGGTCGGGCAGCAGCCGCAGGACGAGGCGGGCGTGGACGAGGTCGAACTCGGCCTCCGGAAGCGGGTCGCGAACGATGTCGTGACGGAGGAATTCGAGACCCGCGACGGCGGGACGGCGGACGGGCCTGATGTCGGTGGCCAGCACACCGCCGGTCGGGGCGACGCGCCGCGCCAGCCATGCCGCAACGCCGCCGTCCCCTGCGCCGACCTCCAGGCACCGCCATCCCGGTCCGATGCCGGTCTGGGCGAGGCGTCCCTTGGTGAGGGGGTCGAAGGCCAGGCCCAGCAGGCGGTGCTGCTCGCCGTTGTGGTCGTCGTGTCCGCCGAAGACGGGCGGGGGCCGGAGCCCGGACGTCGCGTTCACGCCGGCCGCCGCGCGGGACCGGCGGTGTCCGCCGGGACGGCGGCCTCGGCGGCGATGCGGGTCAGGGCGGAGACGTTGACCTTGCCGGTCGGGCCGAGCGGAAGTTCGGGCAGCGTCAGGAAGCGTTCGGGGAGCCCGCGCTTGTCCAGGCCGCGTTCCAGCAGGTACGCGATCAGAACGGCCGGGGACGGCGTCGCGGCCCCGGGACGCGCCGCCAGGCAGGCGCACATCCGTTCGCCCAGGTCGCGGTCGCTCACCGGGACGCAGTGCACGTCCGCGATGTCGGGGTGGGCGACGAGTGCGCGCTCCACCTCCGCCGGAGAAATCCCGACGCCGCCGCGGATGACGATGCGCTTGAGCCGGTCGAGCACCCACAGTGCGCCGTCGCCGTCCAGGCGGCCGAGGTCGCCGGTGCGCACCCAGCCGCCGGGGGCCCGGTACCGGGCGTCCAGGTCGGGGGCCGCGACGTAGCACAGCGGGGTCATCGGGCCGAGCGCCCATATCTCCCCCGCCTGGCCGGGAGGCAAGGGCCTCCCCTCGGGGTCGCGGATGCTGATCCGCGCGACATCGGGGTCGGGGACGCCGGCCAGCCCGGGTTCCCAGCGGGCCGGGTCGTGGCCGGTGTGGCAGTTGACCCCGTCGCTGGAGCCGTAAATGTTGACGGGTGGCATGCCGAACCGGCGGACGCACGCGTCCCGGACATGCCCGTGCACCGGCCCCGCGCTGGAGACGACGGCTTTGAGCGACGACAGGTCCGCGCCGGTCTCGCGTTCGCCCATGCGCAACAGCATGGTGGGGACGCCGAACAGGTGAGTGGGACGGTGCCGCTCGACCGCTTCGAGCGCGGCGGCGGCGTCGAAACGCGGGAGCAGGACCAGCGTGCCGCCGTGGCGTGCGACGATCCCCGAGGTCGCCAGCGACCCGTACGACGACGCCAGCGAGACCAGCAGCAGGGCCCGCATCGGCTCGGGACCGCGTCGCAGGGCGCCCACATAGTTGCCGCGCCCGCCTCCCATGGCGTTGTGGGAGTACGCCACCATCTTCGGTTCCGACTCCGATCCCGAGGAGATCAAGATGCGGGCCGGGGCCTCCGGGTCGACGCCTTCGGGACGCCAGGCCCGCACGTCGCCGTCGCTGGCCTCGTCGAGGGAGTGGGTTCGTTCGTCCGGCGGTGTTCCCGGCGTCCACATCTGCAGGTCGTCCGAGCCGATGGCCGATGCGACGCCGTCCGGGGCGGTGATGAGCGCGGCGGCGCGGGAGCGGCCGAGGAGGCGAGCGATGTCGCGCGGTCCGTGCGTGTGGGGAATCGGCAGGGCCACGGCGCCGATCGCCGCGATCGCCAGTTCGGCGACGACGGCGTCGCGTCCGTTGGGCAGCAGGACGGCGATGATGTCGGCGGGCCCCCGGCCGGCGGCCCGCAGCGCGGCGGCCGCCCGGCGGACGCGGTCGTCGAGCGCGGCGTAGCCGAGGACGCCCGCGCCGTCGATGACGGCCTCGCGCTCGGGCGTCGCGAGGACGTGGTCGCGGAACAACGCGTAGAGATCCCGGCCGGGGCAGAGCCCGGCGGTGGTCCAGGCCGCGCGCGTCTCGGCGGGGACACGGTCGGCGATGGTGATGCCGTTGGCCGATCTCCATGGGGAAACGGCAGCGGATTTCATGTGGCCTCGCTAGGGATGGGAGGGCTGAGGGGTGAAGGTCCACGGGCTGCGGCTGTAGGCGGCTTGGCCGTGGGTCTCGAAGAGCGCCTCGTACGCGGGGTCGGCGGCCATCGCCGCGAGGTCCGACACCACGGGCGCGGTCGGCGCCGTCTCCGTGACCTGCTGATCGGCGTGCGCGTCGCGCAGGAGGCGGGCGGCGTCGGCCAGCCCGGTCTCGACGCGGACGCCGGTGCCGGTGCGGGCGCGGGCAAGCAGGCCCGCGACGGCGCCTTCGGCGCTGATGAGCGCGCCGAGGACGTCGATGACGGTCATCAGCGTCGGCGCCGGTGGCCGCCCGTGCTCCGCCAGCAGTGCCGCGACTCCCGTGTACGCCTGGACGAGATAGTCGGTGCCCATGGGCTGGGGTTCGGGGTGGACCTCGGCCCAGCCTCCGGCGTGCGCATAGACGAGGCCGGGCCGGACGGTGGCCAGGTCATCGGCGTCCAGTCCGAACTGGCTCGCGCGGCCGGGCGGCCAGTTCTGCAGGAAGACGTCCGACGAGGCGACGAGCCCGAGCGCCGTCTCGCGTCCCGCGCGGGTCTTCAGGTCGGCCTCGATGGCGTCCTTGCCCCGGTTCAGTGCGAGGAAGCGGGCGGAGCAGTCGCCCGCCAGGGGCGGGACGCCGCGCATCGGGTCGCCGCCGGGCGGCTCCAGCCGGACGATCTCGGCTCCGAGCCGGCCGAGCAGGTGCCCGGCGAGCGGCCCCTGGATCCGGTTGGTGGCCTCGGCGACGCGCACACCCCCGAGGGGGGCACAGTCGAGGGGGGCATGGCCGCCTGCGGGACGGCGCGTCCGGCCGTTCCCCGGCACTGTGGCGGCCGGGTCCGTACCGGCGGGGGCGATGGCGCGGGCCCGCCAGGGGGACGCGGGCGCTGGCAGCGGGCACGCCGCGTCCTCGTTCACCTCCACGATGCTGACGCCGGCGGCGAGGGCGGCGGCGCGGACGGCCGGGTAGTGGCGCGCCGCCGCAGCGGCCCGCAACGCAGGTGGGAGTGTGCAGGTCGCGGTGGCGAACCGCTGCTGGAAGGGCCGCCAGCCCGCGACGATCTCGGGCCGTCCGGCGCCGAGCGCCGTCCAGAAGGCCAGCCAGTTCTCGGCGGCGAACGTCTCGATCTCGAAGCGGACGCCGTCGGCCGACCGGAACGGCGGTGTCCGCTCAGCGATCCCGGGCGGTGTCCGCTCGGCGGCTTCGGGCGGTGTCCGCTCGGCGGGATCGGGCGGGCACTGCCCGGTGCCGGGGTCCGACGCGGCGACGGCGACGTACTGGGTGAGTGCCAGCGCCGTGGCCTGGGCGACGGACGTCGCCGCGCGGACGGGCGGCCCGCCCCGCAGCACGGCCAGCATCCCGGCGGCGATGGCCTGGACCGCGAGGACGCCGGCGCACACCGAGGCGAAATCGACCGGCAGCACGCGCGGCGCACCGGTGGCACGGCCGTGGACGTGCATGATGCCGCAGGCGGCCTGCACGTCGCGTTCGCCTTGCATGGGCACTCCGACCGGCCCGGACCAGCCGATGCGGCACTCGGGCAGCGCCCGGCCCCCTGCCGCGAAGGGTGCGTGGACGACGCCCAGCCACCCCGCCTGCGCGTCCGGCGGCGCCGCGCCGGCGGTCTCGACCACGCAGCCGAGCGCGCGCAGCCGGGCGGCGGCGACACGGATCACGAGGGAGTCGCCGAGCGCGCGCACGACCGTCCCGTCCAGGGGGCGGGCCGTGAGGTCTTCCAGGGCCCGGGGCATGGCGGCCGTCATGTCCATTTGCCCGTCCCGTGGGTCTCGGGTGTCAGGCCCAGGTGCTCGCGCAGGGGCGCTCGCCGCACCTTGCCGGTCGCCGTGCGCGGTATCCGCTCCCACGTCGTGAGGACGGGCTCGGCGAGGTCCGGCAGGTCGGCGACGGCGTTCCGCCACTGGTCCGGGTCCAGGCGGCCGTCCTCGACGACGAGCACGGGCTGCGCGGGACGGCCGGGAACGCTCAGGACGACGCATTCGCCGACGCCGGGCAGCCGGTCCTCGATGACGTCCTCGACTTCGACGCAGCTGGCCTCCGGGAGGGCGTCGGCCTCCCGGTCCAGCAGGAGCAGGCGCCCGGTCCGGGTGAGGACGCCGATGTCGCCGGTGATGAACCACTGCCCCGCGCGTTTGCGCAGGTAGCGTTCGCGCTCGGCGACGTAGCCGAGGCACAGCGCCTTGGTGCTGCAGACCAGCAGCCCGGCGGTGCCGCGCGGGACGGGACGCAGCGTTTCGCGGTCGACGACGCGCAGCCGGGTGCGGCCGGGGACGGGGTGGCCGAGGTCGCGGGTGGTGGGATGCCGGCCGTGCTCGGGGCGCATGGCGCGCCGGGTGAGGAAGCGGAAGGTCAGCGGCCCCGTCTCGCTCTGCCCCCAGCCCTGCAGCCAGATCGGACGCGGATGCCGGGTGGCGTCGAGGAACGTGCGGACGGTCGGCGGGTGCACGGCGTCGAACGTGCTGATGTAGAGGCGGACGCGGTCGAACGCCCGTGACCGCGCGCGGGGGCGCCAGCGCGCGAAGGTCGAGGGCTGCGCCTCCATGATGGTCGGCCGGTGCTCCTCCAGCAGCGGGCGGGCCTCGGCCCAGTTAGCGGACGTGATCACCAGCATCTTCGCGGGACCGAGGGCCGCGACGGCGGCCGTCCAGGCGAGCGCGCGTCCGTGGGCGAAGGAGAAGGCGGCCGCCACCACGTCGTCAGGGCGGCTCGCGAGCACGGGCCACCGGTGGGCCTCGAAGTCGGCGAGGCGCCGCAGCAGCGTGCGGGTGGAGTGCACGACGAGCTTCGGGACGCCGGTGGTGCCCGACGTGTGCACGATGGCGAGCGGGTCGTCGGCGGGCGGGCGCCGTGGGGCGGGGGCGGTGTGGCCGCGCACGTCGTCGAGCGACAGCGCGGACGGGTCGCCGGCCTCCCCGCCGGCGTCGGGGCCGAGCACGAGCGTCCGGGCGGCCGCGAAGCCGGCGCGGTCGCAGGCCGGCCGCGCCGAGTCCACGACCAGAAGTGCCGGGTCGAGTCGTTTGAGCAGGACGTCCAGGACGTCCGTCTCCAGGTGCGCCGACAGCGGCGCGGGCACCGCGCCCAGGCGGGCGGCCGCGCAGCACAGCAGCACCAGGTCCCAGTGGTCGCGCTTGCAGATGGCGACGCGGTCGCCGGGTCTCACGCCCGCGGCGGCGAACCATCCGGCGGCGTCCCGCACGAGCCCGGCCAGGGCGGGCGGATCCAGGACGGTGCCCTGGTCGGGGGCGATGTCCAGCGGCCGGCTGAGGTGCACCGTGGTGGGGTGACCGCGGGCGGCCACGTCCTCGAACAGCGTGCCCAGCTCGACGCGCTTGCCGAAGAGGGTCATCTGGTCTCCTCTCCTCACCTCTGCTCGCGGGAATGGACATCGGCCGCCGCGCGGGGCGCGGCCGGAACGGCGCCGGCGGGACGCCGCGCGGGCGACGACAGGTAGGCCCGCACGCGTTCGGCGGCCAGGGAGGCGGAGGCGACCGCGCCCTCGCTGCACGGGCGCAGCGGTACCCAGTCGCCCGCGTACTCGACCGCTGCGGCGGGCCGGACGGCGAAGGCGCCGCGCAGCCGCAGGGCGCGCGGCGTCGCCTCGGGCAGCCCGTGCCGGAACCGGTGCACCCGGACATGGGACGGGTCGGCGCGCAGGCCGGGGACGAAGTGCCCGGCACGGGCGATCAGCCGCTCCGCGACCGTCCGGTCGGGCTCGCCGAAGAGTTCGCGGCAGCCGCTCGGCGAGGGGATGAGCGAGATCAGCCCGTGCCCGCGCGGCGCCCGCCCGGGATGTTTGCGGTGGTCGAAGGTGATGACGTTGAGCAGCGTGTCCGCGGTGGCGGGGATGAGGGTGGCGAAGCTCGGCCGCGCCGGCTCCGGTGGCGCGTCCATGACGAGGCTGACGCGCAGCATGGGCGTGTACCCGCATTCGGCGAGGAACTCCCGCGCGGCGGCGCGCGGATCGTCGTACAGGCGGGCCGCGACCGGGGCCGGGACGGCGAGCACCACCGCCCGCGCGGTGACGGTGCCGCGCGGGGACTCCACCCGGACGATGTCGCCGTCGCCGGTCACGCGGGTGACGGGGTGGTCGGTGGTGACGTCCAGGCGGTCGGCGAGGGCGCGGGCCAGGGTGTCCATGCCGTCGCGGTAGGTGTGCCAGGTGTGGGAGCCGCCGCACGCGGCCAGGTGCGCCGCGAACGGGGCGGCGGCCGAGCGTTCGGGGTCCCAGCCGAAGAATCCGGCGGCCAGCGGGTGGACGAGGTAGTCGTAAAGGTCCGGGTGGTAGGGCCGGGCCAGGTCGGCCACGGTGTCCTCGGCGATGCGGGCCCGTTCGGGACGGCCGGGGTCGAGTTCGCCGCGCCGCGCCAGCCGTGCCAGCCGCGCCTGCAACCGCACCAGGTCGAACCGTGCGCGCGGGCTCAGGCCGGCGCCGGTCAGCAGCCCCAGCGGGCGGCCGGCGTTCGGGCGGGGCCGTCCGCCGCGCCACACGGCCAGGGCGTCGCGGACGTTCGGCACGGCGGCCGGGTCGCGGTCCAGCCCGAGGTCGGCGATGAGCCTCCACGTCGCCGGGTAGCCGGCGCGGCCGGGGAACATCTCCGCGCCCGTGTCGATCAGGCAGCCGTGCTCGCGGACGGTCCGCATCCGCCCGCCGACGGCCCCGGCGGCTTCGAGCACCCGCACCGTGCGCCCCTGCCCGGCCAGCGTGTACGCGGTGGCCAGCCCGGCGGGGCCGGCCCCCACTACGGCGACGTCCAGCAGAGGGGCAGCGCCGCCGGGGATCGGGCGCGTCACGCCGTCGCCCCCGCCATGAGGGCGGACGCGACCAGCAGGACCACCGTCACGCGGTGGGCGCGGATGGCGATCCGGCGGGCGCGCAGGATGTCGCCGCGGAAGCCGATCAGCAGGTGGGCGAGCCGCATGGCGACGAGCGGGAGCATGACCGCGGCGAACCACCACGGCGCGATCCCCGTGGCCGCCGCCGCGGCGATGAGCACGACCTGGGCGCCCGTCATGGCGGCGACGAACAGCCGGTGCGCCGGGGCGGAGACCACGGTGGCGACGGTGATGCGCCCGGCCGCCCGGTCGCCGTCGGCGTCGTTGGTGTTGGAGTACAGCCCGAACAGCATCGGTCCCGATCCGAACAGCACCGCCTGCACGACGACGAACCCGGTCGTCCCGCCCGTCAGCAGCGCGTACGGCGCCAGCGTCCAGCCGATGCCGAGGCCGATGAGGAAGAGCTCCTGGAACCCGCGGTAGCTGATCTTCAGCCCCCACGAGTACTGGACGGACGCGGCCACGCAGGCCGCCGCCAGCACGACCGCCCACACCGGGCGGTGCGGGGCCGCCGCGACCACGGCCGCCCACAGCGCCGACCCGGCCGCGGCGGCCGTCCAGGAGAAGCGCAGCGCCTGCGCCTCGGTGAGCGTCCCGGCGACGAGTGGTTTGCGCGCCAGCCTGCGCCGGGCCGCGTCCGAGCCGTAGTTGGCCGCGTCGCTGCCGTCGCGGTAGCCGGTGACGTCGTCGAAGCCGACCATGGCGGCCACGACGACGACCTGGGCGATCAGGGTCAGCGCGAGGACGCCGAACGTCCGCGGCTCCCAGCGCGCGGCGGGCGCCAGCAGCGCCCAGACGACCACGAGCCCGAGGTAGTAGTCGTAGATGTCCAGCTTGGCCAGGCGTGCGTAGGCGGCGAGGGTGCCGGGCCCGGACACACCGGGCTCCCGGACGGCGGTCTGGTGGCTCATGTTCGGTCCCGGTGGGTGTCGGGGAACGCGCAGACGGTGTCGGCGATGTGCTCGGCCTGCGCGTCGGTCAGGTTCGGGTAGAGCGGCAGCGAGATGTTGCGCCGGGCAGCGTCCTCCGCGTTCGGCCAGGACCCGCCGGGCCGCGCGTAAGGGGCGAACCCCGGCTGGGCGGGCAGCGGACGCGGGTAGTACACGTGGGCGGCGATGCCGTGTTCGGCCAGATGGGCGCGCAACGCGTCCCGCCGCTCGGTGAGGACGGTGTACACGTAGGGGAACCGGCCGTCCCCGCCCTCCGGGGGCGCCACGAGGCCCCGGCCCGCCAGCGGCGCGAGACGCCGGGAGTAGTAGGCGGAGATCTCCGCGCGGCGCGCGAGCCGGTCGTCCAGGCCGGGCAGCCGGTGCAGCTGGAAGGCGGCCATCACCTCGTCGAAGCGGCTGTTGTGGCCGATCCGGTGGTGGACGAACCGGTGGACGCCGTCCTGCCCGTGGTTGCGGAGCATCCGCACGTCCCCGGCGAGGTCGGTGTCGTCGGTGACGACCATGCCGCCCTCTCCGGGCATGCCGAAGGTCTTGACCTGGACGAACGAGTACAGCCCCGCGTCTCCCCAGCGGCCCGCGGGCCGGCCCCGCAGCGTCCCGCCCTGGGCGAGCGCGGAGTCCTCGATCAGGCGGAGGCCGTGCCGGTCGGCCAGCGCGCGGAAGGCGGGCATGTCCGCCATCACCGAGAACATGTGGGCGGCCAGCAGCGCCTTGGTGCGCGGGGTGATCAGCGACTCGGCGGCGGCCGGATCGACGGTCAGCCGCACCGGGTCGATGTCGGCGAACACCGGGCGGGCGCCGGCGTCGATGACGGTCGCGGCCGGGGGCGGGCAGCCGAACGCGGGCACGATGACCTCGTCGCCCGGCCCGACGCCCATGGCCGCCAGGATCAAGGTCAGGGCGGACGTCCCGCTCGAACAGGCGACGGCGGCGCGCGCGCCGACGCGTTCAGCCAGCTCACGCTCCAGGCGCGCGGTCCGCTCACCGAGGATGAACTTCTGCTCGGGCCCGGTGCCGATGGCGCGCACGGTCTCCAGCAGCGCCTCCCGGTCGTGCTCGAACAGCTCAGGCGAGAAGAACGGGATGGTCGTCGCGACGGACGGGGCGTTCATCGCGCCCTCCCGGCGTAGAAGCCCTCGATCTCGTCGCAGACGCGATCGGCGTGCGCCGCGGGCAGGTCGGGGTAGAGCGGGAGCGCGATGGCGGCGGCGCAGGCGGCCTCCGCTCGCGGGAAGTCGCCGGGCCGGTGGCCGAGGTGGGCGAAGCACGGCTGCAGATGCAGCGGGACCGGATAGTAGATCTCCGTGCCGATACCGCGGGCGGACAGGTGCACGGCCAGGGCGTCCCGGTCCTCGACCTGGAGAAGGTAGACGTAGACGACGCGGTTGCTCCCGGCGAGCGGCGGACGCGCCCCCGGGACGCTCCGGACGCCGGGAAGGCCGCGCAGCCGGGCGTCGTAGCGGCCGGCCAGTTCCGCGCGCCGGGCGATGCCGGCGTCGAGGGCCGTGAGCTTGGCCAGCAGGACGGCCGCCTGGACGTCGTCCATCTTGCTGTTGCGTCCCGGCAGCACCGTGGCGTTGGAGATGCCGGGGAAGTCGCCGAGCGTGCGGCCGCCGCGGCCGTGGTGGCGGAGCATCCGGGCCTTCGCGGCGATGGACGCGTCGCCGGTCAGCACCGCCCCGCCGTCCCCGATGCCGCCGAGCGTCTTGGCGGGGAAGAACGACAGCACCCCGCCCGCGCCGAGCAGCCCGGCGTGGACGCCGTCCATGCGCATGCCGATGGCCTCGGCGCTGTCCTCCACGATCGTCAGGCCGTGCCGCCGCGCCACGTCCCGGAGGCCGCGCATGTCGGCCATGCGGTCGAACAGATGGACCGGCATGACCATCTTGGTGCGCGGGGTGACCGCGGCGTCCACCGACGCCGGATCGACGCCGTGGCCGTCCTCCTCGATGTCGGCGAAGACCGGGACGCCCCCGGCGAGCACCACGGCGCTGGCCGTCGCGATGAACGAGTAGGCGGGGACGATCACCTCGTCGCCCGGCCGCAGCCCGGCGGCGCGCAGCAGCAGGATCAGCGCGTCGGTTCCGGAGTTGACCGCCACCACATGGCGGGCGCCGGTCCAGGCCGCGAGCCGCTCCTCCAGTTCCCCGACCTTCGCGCCGTGCGAGAACTTCCCGTTGTCCAGAACGTCGGTGACATGCCTGCTGATCTCATTCCAATTATCTTCGAAACTCTGTGCCTGACTGAAGAACGGAATGGCGGGCGCGGCGGACGGCGCTGCCGCGGGCGGCGTTTTCTGCACGATTCCCTTTGCGGTCGAGGGCGGCGGGGACCGTCCGGAGAAGACCGGGGCGGAGACCTGGAGCAGTGGCCCCGGAACTTCCCCGGACGGCGTTCCTTACCGGAGGGCCCGGTCAGCGACCGAGCAGCGGGATGTCGTTGCGGCCGAGGTGGTAGTCGCGGACCGCGTCGACCAGTTCGGCGACCGAGAGCTTGCCGCTGCCGTCGGTGTCGAGGTCGCGGAAGGCGCGGTCGGCGACCTCGCCCTCCAGGCCGATCGCGGCGAACCAGCCGTGCATCTCCGACGGGGAGATCTCGCCGTCGCCGCTGCGGTCCAGGACGTTGACGATCGCCTCGATCGTCGGCTGCACGACCGAGGCGAACCCGGCGTCGCCCTTACCGATGATCTCCTGCTCGGCGGCCGCCAGGAACTGGTTGCGGGTCAGCCGGTCGGCGCCGGCGGCCGCGGACAGCTTGTCGAACATGCCGAGGTAGGCCTGCTTGAGCTGGTCCGCCTTCGGGGTGCCCTGCGCGCCGAGGCGGGCGATGATCTCGTCCGCCTCGCGCTCGAAGTCGTCCCGCTCGATGGCGCCGTTGCCGTTGCGGTCCCACAGCCGGAACCGCTCCTCCAGGCGCGTGGACTGGGTGGTGGCCATGACCATTTGCATTTCCTCCTGTGCCGTTGGAACTGAATGGACGACCGGTCGGATCGGCGCCGATTCGGGAGAGCCGAACCGGGCGCCGGCACTATCTATTCTGCCGCCCTATACCCGCATCGAACATGCGATGAGAGTAAGGTTTGGATATCTCGCGAACGAAGGCCGTATCACTGAAATAGGCCGGTATTCGGGCAGCCGTCATCGCCTTTTCTCGCAATTCAGTCAGCGGCCGGTATTTCAGCCGGAATTCATCGCGGAGCGGGCCCCTGGCGGAACACCAGACGCTCCCCCGGCACCAGGCCGAGCTCGGTTCCGGTGCGCGCCGGCTCGGCCCGGACGAGCACGTTGTAGTGGTTGGGCAGATGGCAGCCGTCGAAGCCGAGCAGGACGCCGACGCGCCGCCCGGCGATCCACAGTTCGTCGCCGCGGTCGAGCACGCCCGCCGCCCCGATCTCCGCGAAGCCGAGGAACGCGACCCGGTCGATCCGCGCGCCGGGAGCGGTCTCGGCGTGGTCCGTCGCCACCAGCTCGTGCACCTCGCCCGCGCGGACGCACCGGCTGGCGAACGGTTCCAGCCGCATCCCCCGGTCCGTCCGGCGATGGGCGAGGACCTTCACGACCGTCGCGGGGACCGCGCGCTTGGGCCCGTCCTCAGCCGGATTCATTCCGCGCCCCTTCCCCGATGCTCCGCCGTGACGGGCCGGGCCGGGCCCCGTCCGGGCTCCTCCAGGCGGTAGGCGTCCCGCACGAAACGCAAGGCCGCCAGACCGCCGTCGCACTCCCGGATCCCCCGGACGTACCGCTCGAAGGCATGCAGCACCTGCACGTACTCGTGCCAGAGGGAGCCTTTGAAGCCGGCGTGGCCCGCGAGCATGTCTGCACGCGCCGTCCGCCCGTCGGCCAGCCGCACCTCGATGTCCTTGCGCTCACCGGGGTAGGACCAGTCGAGCAGGATCCGCGCGCGTCCGCCCTCCGCGCGCAGCCGGACGTCGGCCTGCCGGTCGACGCCCCCGGCGTCCCGCGTGATCCGCGCGGACGTCACCTCGGCCGCCCCCAGCAGCAGCCGGACGAGATCGAAGGCGTTGGGCCCGTTGTCGGCGACACAGCCGCCGCCGCAGCGCCGCATGTCGAGATACCACCCGTCGGCGCCCGCGTGTTCCTCGATGCGTTCCAGGTAGCGGACGGTGACCTCGCTGACGGGCGATCCGGCGCAATCGGCCCGCAGCCGCGCGACCGCTTCGTTGTAGCGGCGGTGGAAGGCCGTGAACAGCGGGACGTCCCTCTGCTCGGCCAGCTTCCGGAGCGCGATCCCCTGCGCCGTATCGAGGGCGAGCGGCTTCTCCACGCAGACGGCCACGCCCCGTTCCAGCGCGTCCGCGCAGACTCGCGCGTGCACGTCGTTCGGCACCGTGACCACCACCGCGTCCAGCCACGTCTCGCGGAGCATCCGGCGATGGTCGGTATGGCCGGGCACCGGGTGGGCGGCCAGCCTTTCCGGATCGCTGTCGCAGACGGCGACCAGCCGCATCGTGCGCGAGTCGCGCAGCGCCGCGAGATAGAAGCGGGAGATCACCCCGAGGCCCACGACACCGACCCGCAGCGGCGCCGTCACGAGCGTCCCACCAGGGCGGGGGCGGGGACGCCATGGCTCGCGGCGACGTCGCGCAGTTCCCGGTACAGCTCCGCGCTGAGGGGGACGCCGTGACGCCGTCGCTCCCGGGCGCGCTGATGCTCATGCCAGCCCGGGTAGCGGACCGGTTCGGCCGGGTCGGCCGGCGGGCAGCCGAGCAGGGCGCCGAACAGCACGTTCGCGTCGGCGTCCGCGCCGGCGCGCAGCGCGCCGGGCGCGATCGCGACGGTGCAGAAGCCGATGTCGTCGTCACGGCCGCCGGGCCCGCCGTCGCCGCGCAACGCGTCAGGATGCGCGCCCAGGCCCGCGCCGGACACCACCGCCGACAGGACCTCCACCGCGATGCCGAGCCCGAACCCCTTGTGCTGCCCGGCCCCGCCGCCCAGCCACATCAGGTGCGCCCGCCCCTCGTCGAACGCGGCCGGATCGGTGACCGCCGCGCCGTCGTCGCCGCAGAGCACCCCCTCGGGGAGGGCCCGCCCCTCGCGGGCCGCCTGCCGGACGCGCCCGGTGGGCGCGGCGGTCGTGCTCATGTCCAGGACGAACGGCGGGTACTGCCCCGCCGGCGCGGCGACGCTCAGCGGGTTGGTGCCCAGCATCGCCACCGCGCCGCCGGGCGGGCGGGCGATGCGCTGCCCGCCGCAGTTCGCGGTGACCAGCCCGATCATGGCGTGCTCCACGGCGCGCAGAGCGTGGTGCCCGGCGCAGCCGAAGTGGGTCGCGCCGCCTACGCCCACCATCCCGATGCCGAAGGACGCGGCGCGTTCGCAGGCGAGGTCCATGGCGGCCTCTCCCGTCCACAGCCCGAGGGCGCCGCCGGCGTCCAGGAGCACCGCCGCCCCCCGGTCGGCGACCCGGCGCGGTTCCGCCTTCGGGTCGACGCGTCCGTCCTCGAACAGCGGCAGGTAGAGGCGGGTGAGATTGGTCAGCCCGTGCGAGGTCATACCGGTGAGGTCGCCGTAGCACAGCGCCCGCGCCGCCGCCCGCGCCCGATCGGGCGGCATACCGAGCGAGCCGAACACGGCCGAGGCGAAGCGGAGCAGATCGGTGTAGGCCACCCGGACCGGGGAGGCGGCGGACGGGAGCGGTGGGGCCGGATCCTGAACCGGTGTTCTGGACGACGGGGTCACGGTCACGGCAATCCGTTCCTTTCGTCGATACTGCCGGGGTCATCAGTGCTGCCGGAGCCGCCGGTACTGGCGGGCGGGTCGGCGGGGCCGTCGGAGGCGCCGGGGCCGGCCGCGCGGGCATCGGTCGCGCCGAGGCCGGTCGCGCCGGAGCCGGTCGCGCCGAGGTCATTGATGGCGCCGAGGTCGTCGGTGAAGGCGATGAGGAGGCGGGAGACGGCGGTGGCGAAGTCCGCCAGTTCGGCGGCGTCGGCGAACTCTCCGGCGGCGTGGGCGTTGTTGGCGGCGAGGTCCCCGGGCCCGAGCACGACGGTGCAGGCGCCGGGCACCTGCGACATCCAGATGGCGTCGCAGGTGAAGGCGGGCTCGGAGCCGGGCCACGGCGGGATTCCCGCGCGGTCGCCCAGCAGCGCGTGGCCCCAGGCGTCGCGGTCGTCCAGCACGGGCAGCCCGCGCTTGCGCCACTCCAGGCGGGTGATGGCGCGGGCGTCGGCGGCGGTACGGCCGAACAGCGCCGTACCGGCGAAGACCGAGGCGAATTCCTTGAGGCCCTCGTCCAGCGCGTCTCGCAGCCGCCGCTCCAGGCGGTGGGCGGTCGCCGCCGAGCCATAGCCGATGTTCAGCAGGAGGGAGCCGCCCCCGTACACCTTGTTGTGCCGCGTGCCCGTGTGCAGGCCCGCAACGCAGACCGCCGCCTCGGACGCCGCCGGGCCGAGGGCGCGGCCCAGGTGCTGGGCGAGGAAACCCAGCAGGACACTGGCGTTGTGTCCACCGCCCGGACGGTCGTCGACGGCGTCCGAGCCGTCGACGACGATGCGCGCGGTCATCGCCGCCGTGCTGCGCGGCAGGAAACGCCCCCCGGTCGGTTCGCAGAAGACGTTTAGGCGGCCGGTGAAGCCGCGCCGCACCAAGGGGCGCGTGCCGAAGACGCCCATGGCGCCGCCCTCCTCCCCGGCGACGGCCTGCACCAGCACGCCGATGTCGCGTCCCAGGGCGGGACGGTGCGAGCATGCCGCGCGGATGCCCGCGAGCAGCGCCACGGCGGGCCCCTTGGCGTCGATCGCCCCGCGCCCGTGGAACCGTTCGCCGTCGAAGCGCACCGGTTGCATCCCGGCGACGGTGTCCAGATGCACGTTGAACATCACCGTGCGGGCGGCGGGCAGGTCGTCCGGCCCGAGCCGCAGCACGAGGCTCGGCTGGTCGGCGAGGAATCGCGGACACGCCAGGGCTTCGCGAACCGGCGCGGGGACGGGCCCGGAGGCCAGATCGGCCGGTTCCGCCGG
This sequence comes from Spirillospora sp. NPDC048819, assembly GCF_040650055.1. Taxonomy (NCBI): domain Bacteria; kingdom Bacillati; phylum Actinomycetota; class Actinomycetes; order Streptosporangiales; family Thermomonosporaceae; genus Spirillospora; species Spirillospora sp. NPDC048819. Next base: position 493,531 of record NZ_JBEZGN010000001.1, read on the forward strand.
AGCGTGCCGCACTACGCGCAGGCCCATCGCGGCGGCGTGGCGCCCGTAGGCGTCCTGGGCCTCGGCCAGGCGGGACGGCGGCGCGTCCGGGCCGGTCTCCAGCGGGCCCGCGGTCGGCAGGTCGAGGAGCCGGAGCAGCAGATCGCGGTCGCCGGGAGTCAGCGGTGCGGGAACGCGGCCCCCGGTCATCGTCCTCGGCCGGTCGTGGGCGCCGTCCGCGCGACGAGGCGTTCCAGGGCCCGCCCGCACGCGACGAACGCGTCCCGGTCGCCGGTGCCGGATCCGCGGTGGGGCCGCAGCTTCACGTGGGGTTCGATGGACAGCACGCCGCCGTACCCGTTCCGGAACAGCACCTCCAGGCACTCGGCGACCCGGGCCTCGCCTTCGCCGGGCGGGACGAAGGCGACCTCGCCCCCGGCGCCGGCACGCGCGTCCTTCACGTGGACGTGCACCACGTGGGACACGATCTCGCGGAGCATCGGCAGCGGCGGATACCCGTGCGCCACGCCGTTGCCGATATCGAACAGCAGCCGCAGCGCCGGACTGCCGATGCCCGTGACCAGGTCCAGCATCCGGTCGGCGCGGTCGCCCGCCCAGCCGGCGCAGTTCTCGTGCGCCAGCACCAGCCCGTGGTCCTCGGCCCGGCGCGCCAGCTCGCGCAGCCGCTCGCGGGCGCGGCGGCCCCACTCGGACGCGTCCAGGCCACCGCGCGGATACGACATGACCCGCACCAGCGGGGTGCCCAGCACGGCGCAGCGGCGGGCGAGGACCTCCAGCTCGCGCACGTCCGCGGCGAAGTCGCCGGTGACCGGGCGGGACCAGTCGCCGATCTTGGAGGCGACCCCGGCCACGGACGTGCCGGCGGACTCCAGGCGTGCGACCGTGCGCCGAAACGCGTCCTCGTCCAGGGCCGCGATGGGCGTGCCGCCGACGGTCCGCAGTTCGAGCCGGTTCCAGCCCAGCTCCGCGACCGCGGCGATCTGGCCCGCGAGATCCGGTGCCGCCTCGTCGCCGATCCCGGCGAGGCGGACCCCTTCCGGCACCGCCTCAGCGGACGGCATCGCGGACCTCCTCTCGCCGGAGGGCCCCGGGCCCTTGCTGGGCGCAGAGGCGTTTGGCCTCGGCGAGCAGCCGGACGGTGTCGACCTGCACCGGCAACGTCCTGTGCATGCGGGACACCGGCCCCGCGTACCGGGCGTAGGCGCCGCGCAGGAACGCCGCGAAGGCGTCGTCGGTGAACACGCTCCGGGCCGCCTCGCCGCCGGGACGGACGACGCGCAGCTGCGCGGTGTGGTCGGCCTCGCTGCAGGGGTAGTGCCCGACAAGGACGGCCCGGTCGAATTCCAGCGTGATGCGCCGCTCGCGCACCGGTGAGGTCAGATCCGAGTCGATCTCGGTGCGGGCGCCCGTGAAGTGGTCCAGCCGCAGCCGGGCACGGCCGAGGCGCGGGACCCGTAACGGCTCGAAGACCATGTCGTCCCACGACGCTCCGGCGATCCGCGCGCCTCCCGCGAGGCTGAGCACCACGGCGAGCGCGTGCGGCAACTCGACGTCGAAGGCGGTCGGATGGTCGTGGGCGGCGGCGCTGCGCGTGAACCGGGGCTTGTTCTGGATCACCTCGATGCGGCGCAGCTCCCCGTGGTGCCCGCCGCGCACCGCCGCGCGCAGCCGCCGGGTGAGGCCGCTGTCGAGCCAGTGCGTGACGACGGTGACGTCCAGGTCCCAGTGACGCCGGATCCGGGCCACGGCCGCCAGCCCCGCCAGGTCGACGGCCAAGGGCTTCTCCACAATGATCTTGCGGTAGCCGAGCCGGGCGAGGCGGTCCAGGACGCTCGCACGGGCGCCGGGGGGCGTGCACAGGTGCACGACGGTCCGCGCCGGCGGGCGCAGCCGCGCCGCCTCCTCCAGCGACCCGGCCTCCACCACCCCCGCGATCCCCTCCGGCGGGCGGAACGGATCGACGGCGACGACGGGCGTCCGGGCCAGCAGGCCGGGGGCCGCGGCCCGCACCCTGCCCAGCGCCGGCAGGTGCAATCCCTGCCCCGACCTGCCCATTCCGACGATGAGAGTATGCAACATTGCAGGTCAAGGCCCTTTCCGGTGCACACGGAGAAATCCCGCCGGACGGCACGGGAGCCGGAGTTCCGACAGCGAGCCAAGCTAATTGACCGAACGTCACCGGTCAATGACACTCTGTCGCAGCGATCATCTTGGCAACACGAAAGCGCACGTCAGAGACCGACGTCGAGCTGAAAGTAACTACGAATAGTTACAACACGCTTGCTCAACGTTATGGGAAGGCGGGGCGGGGGCATCAACAGCGCGTTCCCACCGCGACCGCAACCGCACAAGGAGCGGCATGTCCCATCCCGCACGCGCCACCACCGCCGTCATCGCCACCACAGCCCTCTCAGCGGCCCTGCTCAGCTCCGCCGCCGCACCGGCGAACGCCCGGGAACGGGCCGCCGCACCGGAGGGCAAGATCATTGTCTTCTTGACCGAGGGCGTCCAGGTCTCCTGGGCCGGAACCAGGCTCAAGGAATATCCGGCCTCGGCAAGCTGCCAATCCCTGCCTCCGGGCGCGCACGTGGCCGCCAACTACAGCAACGGGCGGCTGTTCTTCTTCACGGACCCGTTCTGCGTGTTCCCCGTCCCGCCGCCGTTCAATTTCATCTCTCCCGGATACGGCGCGCACGTCGCGCCGACCGGCAGCTTCAGGGTCGGCTGACCACCCGCCGCTCCCGCGCCGGACCATGCCATGGCCATGGACTTCGTGACGAAGGACGACGTGATCTAGCCGCGACCTTCCCTGGTGTGCTCGGACGTGGTGCCTTTCCGGGGCCACCGCGTCCGGGCTCGAAACCGCCGCGCCGACGTGCGTCGGCATCGCCGGACCGTCCCGATCCGGTCGAGTGGGCGGCGACAGGTCATGCTGTCCCGCCGACGGGACACTCCGGCAGGCGGCCGACCCACCTACGCAGGTAGCCCTTCCAAAACCTTCCGGGACCACGGACCTCGCCTTTTCTTCACGCAATCCGTCAGCACCCGCCAATCGGTCGGCATCGCCGACCATCTGCTGCGCCGTGTCAATTTGACTTCAGGCGGACTCAGGGTGACATCGTGTCCCGTATGGAACCAACGAACATCGACGAGCAGACACGTGGGGCTGAAATCGAGGCGATCAAAGCACGTGGTCGCCACGGTCCAGCACACCCAGCAGAATGAGGGCAGTCCGCTTTACGTCATGGCCAAGCACGACGGGCGATGGCTCCTGACCGCATGCCAGAACACCGAGGTGCTCGGTTCGTGACCCTCAGCCTCGACCTCGGCGGATCACAAGCCCGACCACACTGAGCGCGGTGGGCGCCTGTCTCAACAGAAAGTGGAAGAACAATGGCCGACCCGGTTTCCTCGTTCACCAGGCCCGGATTCAGTGATGACGCAGCCTTGGATTTGCAGTACCTGCGTGCGCTGGCCGGCACACCCTATGGCGGGGCCGCCCCTGGAGAGGTCCTCGCGGTCGCCGACCGGGTGCGACGGCGCGGCGGCGACCGGGACACCTACATCCAGGCCTGGGCCGAGCAGGGACGGCGGGTCGCCGCACACGCGGCGGAGGCCTTTGCGGCCGGTCGGCGCGCCACCGCGCTGAGCGCGTACCTGCGCGGCTACAACTACCTTCGGGCCGCTGAGTTCTTCATCCCCGCCGGTCGGCTGGAAGAACGCCGGAAACTCTATGAAGAGAGCGTCGCCCAGTTCGATGCCGCCGTTCCGCTCATGCCCCACCCTGCCGAGAAGATCTCTATCCCCTATGCGAACGGCGTGACGCTGCCCGGCTATGTCTTCACGGTCGCCGACGACGGACGGCCACGGCCGACGGTGGTCGCCTGCGGCGGCGTCGACGGTTACGGCGAGGAGATGTACCTGCTGGGCGGCGTCCCCGACGCGCTCGCACGCGGCCTGAACGTCGTCGCCTTCCACGGCCCCGGCCAGCGCGGCCTGCAGTTGTACCACCCGGAACTGGCCTTCCGGCCGGACGCCGAAGTGCCGCTCGGCGCGGTCGTGGACTGCGTCGCTGACCGGCCTGACGTGGACGAAGACCGGATCGCCCTGTACGGGATGAGCTTCGGCGGCTACCTGGCCCCACGCGCAGCCGCGCACGACGAACGCATCAAGGCGCTGGTGGCCAACGCCCCACAGCGTGACCTTCTCGGTATCGTCCTCGGCTCGGGCGAGCGGAACGACAGCAGTCTGATGAAGGAGGTCAAGGAAACCCGCTGGGGTGGGCCCGCCTTCGTCGAGAACTACCTCCTTTGGAGTAATGGCGCGGCCACGCTTGAGGCGTTCGCAGCCCAGGCGAGGCACTTCACGCTGGAGGGCCTGGAGCAGGAGATCACCTGCCCGACTCTGAGCATCGCCGCCGAAGGCGAGATCGGAGTGGCGACAGAACAGGCACGCCAGTTCCACGACGCGCTGCGCGCCCCCAAGCACTTCGCCACTCTCGCCACCGCCGACGGAGCCGACGCCCACTGCGGCATCGGCAATCTCCCCCACACTTCGGCACTGATCTACGACTGGATCGCCCAGCAGCTCGGCGAGAACTCAGGATGATCTTTTCTGGCCTCTACTCGACCACCACCGGTCACGAGTTCTCGAGCCGGGCATTCCCCACCGGGGATGGTGCAGTCTTCTGATAAATGATGGCGGCGAATAGCGCATCGCCGCCGCCCGGACACCAAGGCGAGGGCCGGGTCGACGCGGCAGCAGGTTCTCGATCTGGACACCGGAGGAACTCCATATACAATGCCGCCCATGTCGAAGCCCAGAACGCTGCGCTGTTACCGCTATATAGGCTCGTATGCGATTATCAGTGCAGTATGCATATCCATGGGTGTCAATACGGTGCACGGCGTCTTGGTCGGTGCAGTGCGAGAAGAGGCCGTAGCGGTGGGGGCGGTGTTGATTCTTCTCGGGGTGCTGGCCATTCCCGTTCTTCGCGTACGAACGATCATCGATGAATCGGGCGTCACCGTTGTCTCGCCTTACCGGCGGCGCCACTTCCACTGGGACGAAATCACTGAAATCAGCGCTTACGTCAACTTCCAGGTCTGGTTTCTCCAGGTGTGTTCGTCCGAACATGAGGGCACGGTAGCCTTCTTCCCCGTCCCCCCATGGGCGATCAGGGCCGACGATGGGGACCGCTTCCACGAACCCTCAGGGCAACTCCCCCTCGGCCTCTACAAGCTGCACGCCAATCTGTGGGAGGAATGGCAACGCCGTATCGGGCTCGCCGACTGACCGGTCAGTTCCGCCGCCTTGGGCTTCCCGGCCATCATCCGGTCATCGGGACGAGTACTCTGATGCCCACACTGGTTCTGAGACTGATAGTTCCTGATATCTGGAGCACCATAAATGAAGCCTCGCGGACGCAAGCCCGACCCCGAGGTCGACGCCCGCATCAAACAGGCCGCCGTGACGTTGCTGGCGACCAAGGGGCCCTCGTTCACCATGGACGAAGTGGCATCGGCCGCCGGCGTGGGCAGGGCCAGTGTCTTCCGCCGCTACGCCACCAAACGCGACATACTCCTCGACGCACTCGCCCGCGCCATGGACGTCCAGGTCCGGACCGCGCCCGACACCGGCTCGCTGGAAGGCGACCTCCTCGTCATCGTCACCGAGACACTCGCCGTCTGGAATTCACCCGAACTCGCCGAACAAACCCGGCAGATCTTCGGTGAGGCCGGCCGGGACCTCGCCGTCGCCGAGATCATCCGCACCGCGATGCGCGACCGGATAGCACGCGGCGGCGCAATCTACGACCGCGCCATCGCCCGAGGCGAACTGTCCCCCGACACCGATCTGACGCTGCTCTCCGACATGCTCGTCGGCGTGACGGTCTACCGCGGCCTCATCGACATCCCACAGCCCGAACCGGCACAACTCCTCCAGGCACTCCTGCACGGCTTCACGCGCTGAACACTCGGCCACCGGGCAACACCGACCTGTGACCGGTGATCCCGGCACGAGAGCGAACGGCCCCGGCGGGCGGCGGTCCCGCCTATGTCGCGCGAACCGGTGCGGTGGGCGCGGCACGGTGAGTGCACCACGCATCGCCGGCCCATGAGGGTTGTGCTCTGTTTTTCGAAGCGCCATACTGCTTCCAATATCGAAGCACTCGAGGTCCTTGCCCGTAGCGCGTCGCTCGATCGCACGGGAAGTTCGGGCGCCCCTCCAGTCAGGCTCGGCCACCCGGAACCTTGCCGCGGAACGGGGTTGCGTCCGCCGTAAATCGAAGTGATACTTCGAGTATCAGAGACTGTCGGTATCAGAATATGCTCGGTCACTTCCGAAAGGTGGATCATGCCTGTTCCCTCTGGTGTCGGTGCCAGTAGTGATGTGGTCGTCGTAGGTGCGGGGCCGACGGGTTTGCTGCTGGCGGGTGATCTGGCGTCGGCGGGTTGGTCGGTGCGGTTGATCGAGCGGCGCCGGGCGGAGATCAGCAATCTTTCGCGGGCGCTGGTGGTGCATGCTCGTGGAGCGGCGGGCCCGGGAGGTCGGAGTGGTGTTCGTGCACGACACCCGGGTCGTGGCGGTGGAGCAGGACGAGTCGGGTGTGTGCGCTCATGTGGTCCCGGGGGAGGACGCCGATCCGGGGACGCCGTCCCGGTTCCGCGGGTCGTTCCTGGTCGGCACCGACGGGGTGCACAGCGCCGTGCGACAGGCTCTCGATCTGCCGTTTCCCGGTTCGACGCTGCTGAGCTCGCTGATCTTGGCGGACGTGCGGCTCGGGGACAGGCCGGAGCGGGCGTTCACGGTGAACGCGGTGTCGGACGGGTTCTGCCTGCTCACCGAGATGGGCCAGGGCCGGCACCGGATCACCGGATGGAGCCGCCGTCATCAGCTTCCCGATGACGCCCCGCTGGAACTGGCGGAGGTCAGGGAACTGCTGCAGAGCAACTTCGGTACCGATTACGGCCTGTCGGAGTGCCGGTGGATGTCGCGTTTCCACAGCGATGAGCGCCAGTCTCCCTCTTACCGTGTGGGGCGGGTGTTCTTGGCCGGCGACGCCGCGCACGTGCATTCTCCGGCCGGCGCGATGGGGATGAACACCGGGCTGCAGGATGCCGCGAATCTGAGTTGGAAGCTGGTGGCGGTGCTGCGTGACGGGGGCGATGACCGTCTGCTGGACACCTACCAGGCGGAGCGCCACGCGGTCGGCAAGATCGTGCTGCGAATGAGCGGCATGCTGGTGCGAGTGGGCATCCTGCGCGCCGGACCGGCCAGGCTCGCCCGCTCAGTGCTGGGCGCCGTGCTGACCAGCCTGCGTCCCGCCACCGACAAGGCCGCCTCCATGGGCGGGCACGCGTCACCCGCGCGCGCTGGAGCGAGGATCGGCAGGCCGCCATCGACCAGCGCACCACCGTCCTGGTACGTCCCGACGGATACATCGCATGGGCCAACAGGAAACCCGACGCCGACGCCCTGCACGCTGCCCTGACCACCTGGACCGGAAACCGGGCCTAGACCCGGCCCGCGCATGCGCCGGGAATTCCGCACGGACGGCGCAGGGAGGAAATGATGAGCGAGGAGACGATGGTCACCGCGAGTCCGAACAAGCGGCTCTCACTGGACAAGCGGGCGCTGACCCGGCGTACCGGCCTGGCGCTTCCGGCGGCGTTGCCGCTCGGATCGTGGGTGGACATCGGACGGCAGATCGCCGTGATCGCGGACGCGTCCGCGTGGTGGCTGGGGGACTGGCTGCTCTACGGCCGGCAGTGCTACCCGGACCGCTATCAGCGCGCCATCGACCAGACCGGGCTCTCCTACCAGACGCTGCGGAACTACGCCTGGATCGCCCGGCGGTTCCCGGCGTCCCGCCGGCGGGACGCGCTGAGCATGCAGCACCACGCCGTGGTCGCCGCGATGAGCGATGAGGAACAGGAGACATGGCTGGAGCACGCCGAACGTGAGGGATGGTCGGTCAGCCGGCTGAAGAACGCGCTTCGCGCCGAACGTTCCCGGCCGGCCCCAGCGAACGACTCCACCGTCGTCCTGAAAATGGAAGTCGACCCGCACCGGCAGAAGCGCTGGGAGCAAGCCGCCGAACACACCGGGACCGACCTGGCCTACTGGGCCTCACAGATCCTCGACCAAGCCGCTCTCCACACCCTCCGAACCCGGCTTGGGACGAGCGGAGAAACGAATGCCTGACGTTTTGGTGGTCGGCGGCGGCATCGGGGGCCTGGCGGCTGCCGTGGGGCTCGCCCGGATCGGCGGCCGCGTGCGCGTTCTGGAGCAGGCCACCGCACTCGGCGGGGTCGGCGCGGGGCTGTCGCTGTGGCCGAACGCGCTACGCGCGCTGGATGAACTCGGCGTGGGTGACGCGGTCCGCGCGGCCGGAGTCTCCGCGGTCTCACGCGGCGGGCTGCGCCGCCCGTCCGGGCGGTGGCTGCGGCACCGGCATCCGGACGACATCGCCGTGCTGATGGTCCACCGTGCCGACCTGCACCGGACGCTGCTCGATGCGCTGCCGGCCGGCCGAGTGCGAACCGACGCCACAGTGACCGGCGTCCAGGAGACCGCGGACGGCGTCACGGTGACGTACCGAACCCGCGACGGCGTCCGGCGAACGGAAGCCGAGCTGGTCGTGGCCGCCGATGGTGTGCACTCCGCCGTCCGGCGGCAACTGTGGCCCGGGAAGACGACGCCGCGCTTTGACGGCCGCTCCGCCTGGCGCGCGGTCACCGACGGCGTCCTCGACCCGGCGGAGGAGGCCATCACCATGGAGCGTGAGCAGCAGTTCGGGCTGCTGCCGCTGCCCGACGGCCGGGTGTACTGGTTTCTCACCGCCGACGCCGAACAGCCGGGCGTCCGGCACGACGACGCGTTGGCCGAGGTACGGCGCCGCGTCGGCCACTGGCACGACCCGATCCCCCGCGTTCTGGCAGCCACCGCTCCCGGCGCGGTCCTGCACCACGACATCACCACGCTGGATCCGCTGGAGACCTATGTCCGCGGTCGGGTGGTGCTGCTCGGGGACGCCGCCCACGCCCAGTCCCCCGACCTTGGGCAGGGCGCCTGCCAGGCGATCGAGGACGCCGTCGTGCTCGCTTCGGCGTTGGCGGCCGAACGCGATATCGCCGCGGCGCTGGAACGGTACGAACGGGAGCGGCTTCCGCGCACGCAGGCCATGGCCCTCGCGGCGCAACGTCAGGCCGAGCTGAGCCACCGGCACTTCCGGGCGATGACCACCGCAGCCTGCCTGCTGCCGCCCGCACTGTGGCGCCGCCAGATCATGCGATGGGTGGACTGGACGCCGCCCGCCCTGCGCTGACCCCCATGAAGGCGGGCCGGCCGGGACGTGAGGCGCCACCACCACCCGGCTGATCACCCGCCCCGGCGCACCCGCCGCGCGGCTCTGCCGGCGTCCGGCGCGGATACCCCGCCCTCGGCCCGACTGCTCGCCGGCTGGTCACCCTGCGCTCACCGCGGCCAGGATGATCAGGGCCGTCGCCAGCGGTATGAGCAGAACCGCCAGGCCGATGACCACGTACGACACCACGGCGCCGGGCCACTTCTGCGGCGCGGCGCCGAGCGCGCCCTGCATGAAGGCGACGAGGGGTGCACGGTATTCGAGATGCACCTGCCGGCCCGGCTCCACCGGTACGGTCGCGCCGGCGCGCCCGATCTCGGGCGGCAGCAGGTAGGGGATGTGAATCCCCAGCTGATGGTGGCCCGGGGGAAGCGCCAGCGCGTTGGGGCCCCACCTGCCGGGGAAGCGCTGCCCGTTCAGCGTGATCACAGGTGTGAAGAAGCGGTAGATGAACGCCAGCGGATGGGCCTTGATGTCGACCACCAGCTGGCCCTGACCCGCAGCGGTGTGGCCCGCCCACTGGTGGTGGCCCGGCTGCCCGTACCCGCCCGGCGGAGGTTGCTGCGAAGGTGGCTCCCAGGGGTGATTCATGGCCCCATTCTTACGGCGTCGAAAGTGCCGGACGCCGATGGGGCTCCGGAGTTGCCTTCGTCGGTGACGAGTGAGCGGCCGGTGATCCGGGCGGCCTGGTCGCCGCACACGAGATGACGCCGGCGAGGTCTTCGGGCAGGCCGGCGCGGCCCCGGCGGTGTGGCGCCGCCGCCCGGCCCGATGCAGCGGCCGGCGCCGGTGATGACGGCGGTCTTCATCGGCGGTCCCCGAAGGTGACGCGGTCGTCGTCGGCCGCCTCGGCGTAGCGGCGCCGTGCCTCCTGCTGGAGAGCCCGGGATTCCGGGCTGGCCAGTCGCTCCGCGAAGAGCCCCGCCTCTAGGCGGAGGCCGTCGGTGAGCGGCAACCGGGAGCCCTCGACCAGTGCGCGTTTCGCCGCGGCCAGGGCGGCGCCGGGGCGGGACGCCATGTTGCGGGCCAGCCGGAGCACCTCCGCCTGGAAGCCCGCGGCGGGGAGCACCCGCTCGACGATTCCGGACGTCCCGGCCTGCTCGGCGGTCAGGACGTCGCCGGACAGGACGATGTCGGCGGCGCGCCCCGGGCCGATGAGCCGGGCCAGGCGCTGGGTGCCGCCTGCCCCGGGAATGATGCCGAGTGCGGTCTCCAGGAGGCTGAAGTGGGCGTCGGCCGAGGCCCAGCGGAGCGTGCACGCCAGGGACAGTTCGAAGCCGCCGCCCCACGCCTGGCCGTCGATCGCGGCGATCACCGGCTGGGGGATCCGCTCGGCGCGCCGCATCGCCGTGTACCAGATCCTGGCCCGCGGCACCGGTCCCCGGGAGAGCTCGGCGAGCTCGTCCAGGTCCGCGTGTGCGGCGAAGTAGCCGGGGACGCCGCTGGTGAGCGTCACGACCCTGATGTCCGGGTCGGTCTCCAAGCGGGCGAGTTCCGCGTCGAGTTCTTCGAGCGCGGCGAACGTGAGGAAGTTGCGCGGCGGGTTGCGGTAGGTGAGGACGGCGACGCCGTCGGCGTCCTCCCGGCTCCACATCGTCATGTCAGTCCTTCGGTGAGTCGGGTCCGTGCTCTGTCAGGGTCGCCGGTCCGGTGCCGCGGCGTCACGGCTCCGCCTCGTCGCCGAGCAGGAGGACCGACGCTCCGTAGTGGACACTCTGGGTGGACGGTGCGCCGGGTCCGGCCGTGGCGGGCGGCTTCCCCTCACCCTGGTTGCGGTCGAAGTGCGGGAAATTGCTGCTGGACAGCATCAGGCCGATGCGGTGGCCCGCTCTGAACCGCTGGGCCGTGTGTCCGAGGTCGATCTCCAGCGTGACCGGTTCTCCTCGTGGCACGGGGGTGTCCGGGCCGTCGCGGTGGCTCAGCCGGACCACTCCCTCGCAGACCGGCAGCAGCCGGCCGTCCGGCAGCCGGTCCACCAGCCGCGCCATCACGTCGGCGTCCGCGGCGTCGGTGGCGAAGGTGAGCCGCAGCCGCACCCGGCCGATGACGTCGGTGTCCTCGGTGAGGGCGTCGCCCAGGTAGTGGAGGACGTCGCGTCTCGCGGCGGTCCGGGAGAGGTCCAGCGGCCCGGGGACGAGGCGGCCGAGGTGCAGGACGCGCCCGCCGCGGCTCGGCACCGGGTCGGCCGGGTCGTGGACGTAGCCGTCGGGGGCAGCGGGGCTCGCCGTGCCGGGCGCGGCGGTCAGCCGGCCCGGTGTCCCGCCCGGGACGGCGGGGCCGGTCAGGTACAGGACGTGCCCGGCGTTGCCGGCGGGCCACCGCTCGGCGGTGCGCCACTCGTCCGCGCCCATCAGGAAGTACCGGACGGGTGCGGAGTCGTCCGGTCCGTCCAGGCAGCGGCGGAAGAAGTCCAGGTGCCGGGCGGGGAGCCGGGCGGCGGCCGCCGAGGCCGCGACGCCGAAGTTCACCTCGCCCTGCAGGTGGGTCAGCGCGCCGGTGTGCGCCCAGGGCCCGACGATCAGCTCGTGCCGCAGGTCCGGACGCAGCCGCCGCATCTCCAGATGGCCGCGGACGGTCGCGGTGGCGTAGACGTCGTACCAGCCGGTCACCGACAGGACCGGGACGTCCACCGCCGCGTGGTCCCAGTCGGGCAGGGCCTTGACCCGCCCGTCCAGCAGGTCGCCGACTCTGATGGGGAACCCGGGCAGGTCCAGTTCCGGCATGCCGGCGAGCGGGAGCCGCCGCATCGCCCGTTCCGGGTCGTGGATCAGCGCGGCGACCTTCGCGACGAGCGCGGGGTCGGCGTCCGCGCCCTGCCGGCCCAGCCAGTCGGCGGCCATGTAGGCCAGCCACCCGACCAGGTGGTCGAGCCGTAGGGCGCCGCCGGTGTCGCGGACGTCCGCCGCCGCGCCGGTCGTCATCGCGGGAGCGATGCCCCGCAGGTGCGGCGGACGCTCCGCCGCGCCGAGCCACGCGACGATCCCGAGGTAGGACGTGCCCGCGAGGAACACGTTGCCGTCGCACCAGGGCTGCGCGGCCGCCCACTCCACGGTGTCGTGGGCGTCCTCGGCCTCCTGCTCCCACATCACGGCCCGCCACTCGCCGCCGGAGTCGAAGCGGCCCCGCGTGTCCTGCACCAGTGCGGCGAACCCGCCGGCGAGGCAGTGCTGGGGGTGCAGCGTGTCGGAGCTGATCTGCCGCCGCCCGTACGGCGTCCTGAACACCACGGCCGGGGACGGGGACGGGGGCCGCCACAGGTCGCCGCGCAGCACCACGCCGTCCCGCATGGGGGTTTCGACGCCGCCTTCGATGCGTCCCAGTTCCGCCATCACACCGCCTTCAGGGTGAGCATCGTCCGGGCCATCTCGTTCCATCCGGCGGTCGCGCCGCCGTCGACGGTGAGGGCGCAGCCCGTGAGGAAGGAACTGCCGGGCAGCGCGGCGAACACCGCGGCGCGGGCCTGCTCCTCGGGGGTGGCCAGCCGTCCGGCGGAGGTGGTCGCGGCGAGCGAGTCGCGGAGCGGGCCGGGCGGCCACAGCTCGTCCACCATCGCGGTGTGCGTGGGCCCGGTGACCAGGGCCACCGCGCGGATTCCCTGCGCGCCGTAGTCGACGGCGACCGACTGCGCGAGGCCGATGAGGGCGTGCTTGGCCATGTTGTAGACCGGGGAGCGGGGTGTGGCCGCCACCCCGCACATCGAGGACGTGAACACGAACACCCCGCCGTCCGCGCGCATGTGCCCGACCGCCGAGCGCACCAGGTAGAAGTTGGCGTCGCAGCACACGCCCATCACCCTGCGGTAGTCGGCGTCGGTGAGGCTGTGCGGGCGGCCGGGGACGTTGACGCCCGCGTTGCCGTGGACGACGTCGAGCCGGCCGTGCCGGGCGGCCACCGCGTCGACGACCTCGGCGACCTGGGCCGGGTCGGAGACGTCCGCCTGGACGATGCCCTCCCCGGGAGTCAGGTCCACCCCGACGACCTCGGCGCCCACGGCGCGGAACAGTCTCATCGAGGCCGCTCCGATGCCGCTCGCCGCACCGGTGACCAGGACGACCCTGCCGTCGAGGCGCCCGAAGACGTCGCCGTCCGTCCCGCCTTCTGTCGTGGTCATGCGTTCCTCCTCAACGGCCGGTGAACTCGGGGCTGCGCTTCTCAATGAAGGCGCGTGCTCCTTCGACCGCATCATGGACTTCCCGGTTGTTCCGGATATGGAAGGTGTTCTGGATCCGCAGCGCCTGCTCCAGCGGCTGTCCGTACACCCTCTCGCGCAGTTGCTTGTAGAGGCCGATCGCGCGGGTCGGGCCGGCGGCGAGGCGCCGGGCCTCGGCGAGCGCCGCGTCCCGCAGGTCGTCCGGCGGGACGACCCGGGTGTAGATGCCCAGGCGCCCGGCGTCGGCGGCGTCGAGCAGCCCTCCGGACAGGTAGATCTCGGTCGCCTTCGCGGTCCCGACGATGCGGGCCAGCATGACGGCGGTGCCGGTCTGCGCGACGTTCACCAGGCAGCTCCCGATCCGGGCGGTGTCGGACGCGATCCGCAGGTCGGCGGCGCAGGCCAGTTCGGTGCCCGCCCCGGCGGCGGGGCCGTTGACCGCCGCGATGACCGGCTGCGGCGCCGTGACGATCGCCTCGACGATCCGCAGGTACACCGGGTCGGCCGTGTGCCCGAGGACCGGTGAGTGCTCGCGGTCACCGGCGAGGTGCTCGTCCACCGCGCCGAGGTCGTCCCCGCCGCAGAAGGCGCTGCCCGCTCCGGTCAGCACCACGACCCGGGCCTCCGGATCGGTCTCGGCGCCCTCCAGGACGCGCAGCAGTTCCTCACCGAGCGCGCGGTCGATCGCGTTGCGCCGGTCCGGACGGTTCATGGTCAGCCACAGCACACCCGGCGCCGGCCGGGAGACCAGCAGCGTCCCGTCCTCTCCGGACGCGGTGCTCCCCTGTCGGTGCGTCATGCTCTGACCATCCCTCCGTCGACGAACAGTGCTTGGCCGGTGACGTAACCGGCGCTCGTTCCCAGCAGCCACACGACCGCGGCGGCGACTTCCTCCGGGTACCCGCAGCGGCCGATCGGCAGCCGTGCGGCGACCTTCTCCGCCAGCCCGCGAAGCCCGCTCTCGTCGAGCATCGGGGTGTCGATGAAGCCGGGGCAGACGGCGTTCGCGCGGACGCCGAGCGGCCCGAGTTCGACGGCGAGCGACCGGGTCAGGCTGAGCAGCCCGCCCTTGCTCGCGTCGTAGGCGGCCTGCCCGGCGAACCCGGTCACCGCGATCGAGCAGACGTTGACGATGGCGGCGCCCGGCCGGCCGGCGAGGGCCGGGGCCGCCGCGCGGGCCAGCCGGAACGGCGCCGACAGGTTGACGTCCATCACGCGCGTCCAGTCGGCGGTGCGATGCTCGCCCAGCGCCGCGCGGTGCTCCACACCGGCGTTGTTGACCAGCCCGTCGAGGCCGCCGAGCCGGTCGACCGCGTGGGCGACGAGCCGCCGCGGCGCGCCGCTCCCGGTCAGGTCGAGCGGCATCGTGTGAAGCCGGCCGCCGTCCGCCTGGTCGCCGAACCGCCGTTCCAGGCGGCGGCATCCGGCTTCGTCGACGTCGGTCGCCAGCACCCGCGCGCCGTGGCCGAGCAGCTCGGCGACGAGCGGCGTGCCGATGCCCCCGGCGGCGCCGGTGACCAGGACCCTGCGGCCGTTCACGCCGCCACCCCCGGCCGGGCCCGGCCGAGCAGCCGCTCGGCGTTGCCGTGCAGCCAGGCCCGGACCGCGTCGTCCGGCAGTCCGAGCCGGGTGACCTCGGCGGCGAGCGCGGCGGGCGTGCGGGCCTGCGTCCAGCTGGTCGAGCCGAAGAGGACCCGGTCCCGGACGGACGTCGCGCCGAGCGTCAGCAGCGGCTCCCAACCCGATCCGCGCGCCGCCATCCTGGACGGGCGGTGCGAGGAGAACTCCAGGTGGACGTTGGCGTGCCGCTGCGCCACCGCCAGCATCTCGGCGACCCAGGGCCACCCTCCGTGCCCCGCCACGAGGACCAGCCCGGGGTGGGCGCCGGCGATCCGGTCCAGCACACGCGGTGCGGAGACGTCGATCGGCACGTCCGGGCGGAAGTGCTGCCCGCAGTGCAGCCACACCGGGACGCCTCGGCCTGCGGCGAGCCGCCAGAGCCCCGCGTGCTCGGGCCCGGACGGGTCGACGCCGTCGAGGAACGGGATCACCGACAGGCCGGTCGCGCCGAGCTCGTCGAGCGCGCGGCGCGCCTCGCCGACCGCCGCCCGCGGATCGGTGAGGCTGACGCCGGCCCAGGCGCTGAGCCGGTCCGGGTGCCGGGCGGCGTACGCGGCGACCCGGTCGTTGACGGTGCCGTCCCCGACGGGCCACGGCCCTCCGTGCAGGACCTGATGGGTCACACCGGTGTCGGCCAGCGCGGCGACATGGCGATCGATGTCGAAGCCGCGTCCGAGGACGGCGGCCAGCCGCTCCGCCGTTCCGGCCGGGTCGCGCGCCGCCTCCGCCGCGACCTCGCCGGGCGCCCGTCCGGTGAGGTCGGCGAAACGCCCGGCGAACAGGACCAGATAGCGCGGCGCCGCGGTGGCCAGCGAACGCAGATAGGCCGTCCAGCACTCGGTGTCATAGGCGACCTCGCAGACGTCGATCACCGGTTCACTCATCACGGCCTCCCCTTATGTATAAACGTTTGTTTACCAGATTTGGCGATGACAGGTCAATGAACGTTCATGTGGTGATAGCGTCAAGGCGTGGCTACGACACACTCCCGGACGACCGCCGGCGGCACACCGGCCACGGCCTCGATGAGCCGGCGGATCCTCGACGAGGCGGCGCGCCTGTTCTACGAGGACGGGTTCCCCGCCACCAGCGTCCGCAAGATCACCGCCGCGTGCGGCGTCACCGCGGGCTCCCTCTACAACCACTACGGGTCCAAAGAGGAAGTGCTCTACGCGATCCTCAAGCGTGCGCACGAGGACTCCGAGCGCATGCTGGAAGAGGGCCTCCTGCGCGGCGGCGACCGGGCCGACCGGCAGCTGGCCGAGCTGGTGCGGGAACTCACGCTCTTCCACACCGAACGGCGCGTCGAGGGCCTCGTCGCCCGGACCGAGTGGCGCCACCTCCCGCCCGAGCAGGCCAGGGAGGTCCTGGACGCCCAGCGGCGCGTCCGCCGGATCTTCGAGCGCACCCTCGAACGGGGCCTGAGCGCCGGCCGGTTCCGCCTCAGCGACCCGCGGTCGACGCGTCCCGTCCAGGTGGACGTGGTCGCCAAGGCCATCCTCGACATGTGCATCAACGCCGGGCAGTGGTTCCGGCCGGAAGGGGCGGTGTCGGCCCGGGAACTCGCCGACCAGTACTCCTTCCTCGCCCTGCAGCTCGTCGGCGCCGGGTCCCCGGACGCCTGACGCCCCCGGACCCACCGGCGGCCCCGGCATCGCGAAGGCGACCGGAGACTCGCCGGACATGCCGATTCCCCGGCCGCGTACGGCTTCGCTGCGGCCGTGCACGCGGCGGGCCTGGCGGGTCCCCGGGTCGGGTGGCTCAGCGGCGGCGAGCCTCCGGTCGGGCGGCTCAGCGGGTGGTGGACGTCCCGCCGATGCCGTCGCGCCTGACCGTCACGCCCAGCCGTTCGCGATCGGCCGTGTCCGGCGTGACGCCCTCCGAGCGCAGCCGATGCTTCTCGATCTTGTTCGTCGGGGTGTGCGGCAGCGCGCCGACCACGCGCACGAAGCGGGGCACCATGAAGTGCGCCATGCGCGGGATCAGGAAACGCAGCAGCTCGGCGGGGTCGATCACCGCGCCGTCCACGGGCGCGACCACCGCGAGCACGTCGTCCTCGCCGTAGGGGCTCGGCACGGCGACCACCGCGGCCTCCCGGACCGACGGATGCGCCAGCAGTTCGACCTCCACCTCGGCCGAGGAGATGTTCTCTCCGCGGCGCCGGATCGTGTCGCCCATCCGGTCCGCGAAGAAGTACTCGCCGTCCACCGTGCGGAAGGCGTCCCCGGTGTGGAACCAGCCGTTGCGCCAGGCCCGCGCCGTCGCGTCCGGCATCCCGAGGTAACCGGAGTTCATCGCCCAGGGCTGGGCGGTGCGCAGCACCAGCTCACCGACCTCCCCGTCGGGCAGGACCCGGTCGTGCTCGTCGACGACCCGGGCCTCGACGCCGGGCCGCAGCCGCCCGGACGTACCCGGGACGTCCGGGTCGGGCCCGGAGATGATCGGGATCGAGACCTCCGTCATGTTGAACATGGCCACCACGCCGACGCCGAAGCGCTCCGCGAACGCCGCGCTGTCCTCGATCAGCGGGATCATGAAGACGTGCCGCAGCGGGTGCTCGCGGTCCTGCGGGGACGCGGGGCGCTTGCCGAGGAACGTCGCCATCACGCCGAGCAGCGTGACGTGCGTGGTCCCCGTCGTGCGGACGGCCGGCCAGAACGACTCCGTGTCGAACGCGCTCACGAGGCTGATCCCGCCGCCGAGCAGCAGCGCCGCGTACGTGCCGATGGTGCCGCCCGCGTGGAACAGCGGCAGGTTCACCATGTAGCGGTCGGCCGCTCCGAAGCGGCCGCCGAACGCGGCGCGCGCGCACGCCGCGAGCTGGACGTACGAGCACAGCACGCCCTTGGACGGCCCGGTCGTGCCGGACGTGAGGATCACCGCGTACGGGTCCCACGGCCGGGGCGGCGACTCCGGCCGGAATCCCGGCGCCGCCGCGGCCAGCACCTCCGGCCCCACCACCTCCGGCCCCACCGCCTTCGGGCCCACCGCCTTCGGGCCCGGCGATGCGGCCTGGTGTTCCGGCCGGGTTCCGCCCTTTCCGAGCACCACCACGCGTTCCAGCGCGCCGGTGTCGATCTCGTCCAGGCGAACCGCCAGATCGGCGTGCACGACCGCCACCCGCGCCCCGGACAGCCGGATCGCGTGTTCGAGCAGCCCGCCGCGATAGGCGGTGTTCAGCGGGACGAGCGTGCCGCCGAGCAGGTTGACGCCGAACCACACGCGCAGCGCGTCCGGTCCGTTCGGCAGCCACGAGACGACCATGTCGCCCGGCCGCGCACCCAGGCCGTGCAGTCCGGCGGCGACCCGCTCGGCCTCGGCCAGGGTCTCGGCGTACGTCCACCGCGTCCCGTCCTCGAAGATCGCGTACACCCGGTCCGGATGCTCGGCGGCGCGGCGGACGAGCAACTCCGCGATCACGCACTCCTCGGCTCCCGGCACCGCCGGGCCCCACCACTCTTCGCTCATGTCACTCCTCGATCCTCTGCCCGCCGGCCGCGGCCGCGCCCAGGTAGGCGGCCCGCAGGGCCGGGTCCTCCGCCAGTTCGGCGGCGGTCCCGGCCGCCTCGACCCGGCCGTGCCGCATGACGAGCCCCCGGTCGGCGAGCGCCAGCGCCTGCCCGACCCGCTGCTCCACCAGGATCACCGTCAGGTTCTGCGCCCGCAGCCGGTCCACCACCGCGAACACCCGCTGGATGATCACGGGCGCCAGGCCGATGGACGGCTCGTCCAGCAGCAGGAGCCGGGGTTCGCGCATCAGAGCCTGGCCGATGGCGAGCATCTGCTGCTCCCCGCCGCTGAGCACCTCCGCGTAGGCGCCCATCCGCTCGCCCAGCACCGGGAACAGGTCGACGACCCGTTCCGTCCGCTCCCGCTCGACCCTGCGCCGGTTCGGGACGTTCCAGAGCCCGAGCCGCAGATGCTCGGCCACCGTGAGCCCGGTGAACAGGCGCCTGCCCTCGGGAATGTGGACGAGGCCGTGCGCCACGATCCGCTCGGGACTCCAGCCGGTGATGTCGGCGCCGGCGAACCGCACCGACCCGGACGTGGGGCGCAGCAGCCCGGAGATCGTGCTGAGCAGCGTGGTCTTCCCGGCGCCGTTGCCGCCGACCACCGCGAAGATCTCGCCCGTCCGGACCGTGAGGTCGACCGAGCGGACCACCGGCACCGCCCCGTAGCCCGAGCTCAGCCCGGACACGGTGATCAGTTCCTCGCCCTGCGCCGTCATGCGGGTGCCCCCAAGTACAGTTCGACGACCCGCGCGTCCCCGAGGGCCTCCTCCGGCGCCCCCGACGTCACCAGCTCGCCCCGGTCCAGGACGGTCACCACGTCGGCGACGTTCGCGACGAGTTCGATGTGGTGCTCCACCAGGACGACGGTGGTGCCGGCGTCGCGGATCGCGCGGATGAGGCGCCCCAGCGCCTCCAGCTCACGCGGGGTGAGCCCGGCCGCCGGCTCGTCCATCAGCAGCAGGCGCGGCCGCGCCATCAGCGCCCGCGCCACCTCCAGCAGCCGCTGCTCGCCGTGGGGCAGCGCGGCGGCGTCCTCGTCCGCCCGCCGGGCCAGGCCGTGCCCGGCAAGGAGGCGGTCGGCCTCCACCACCAGATCGGCCCGCTCGCGGCGGGCCCACGGCAGCCGCAGGACGGTCGCGGGCCCGCCCGCCCGTTCGCGCGCGTAGGCGCCGAGCAGGACGTTGTCCCGCAGGCTCGACGCGCCGAGCAGCCGCGGCGTCTGGAAGACGCGCGCGACACCGCGCCGGGCGAGCCGCTCGGCGGTGGCCCGGCTGACGTCCTCGGCACCGAGCAGGACGCGTCCCTCGTCCTGCCGCAGCAGGCGGCTGATCACGTTGAGCAGGGTCGTCTTCCCCGACCCGTTCGGCCCGACGATCGCGTGCACCTTGCCCGGCTCGATGGCGAGGTCGATGCCGCGCAGGGCGTGCACGCCGCCGAAGGACTTGCGGACGCCGGACAGTTCGACGCCGAGCGGTTCCCCGCGCGGCGGCCCCACCTCGGCGGTGTCATCCGCCGGGTCGGGGGCGGCGGCGGGGGCGGGGACGCGGCCCCTCCAGAAACGTGCCCGCAGCTTGTCCCAGGCCCCGGCGATGCCCTGCGGCGCGTACACCATCAGGACGAGCAGCGCCGCGCCGTAGATGAGGCCGCGCCACTCCGCCAGGCCGGTCAGCAGTTCCGGGAGCGCGAAGAACAGCAGCGTCCCGATGATCGGGCCCGCCAGGCGGGCCGCGCCGCCGATGATGACCACCAGCAGGAAGAGGATCGAGAAGTCGAGGGTGAAGTCGTCGGGGGTGACCAGACCGTGGTGGACGGCCAGCAGCGCCCCGCCCATCCCGGCGGTGGCGCCGCCGCAGGCGAACGCGAACAGCTTCATGCGCGCGGGGCCCACACCGACGCTCCGCGCCATCTCCGGCGCGTCCCGGACGGCCATCATGGCCCGCCCCAAACGGGAGTCGACGATGTTCCGGACCATGACGAACAGTACGACGTTCACGACGAGGACCAACCAGAGGAGGTCGCGCTCCCCCAGCTCCCGCGATCCGATCGCCGGGCGCGGGATGCCGATCAGCCCGGACCAGCCGCCGGTCAGCCCCTCGAACTCGACCAGCAGGCTGCGCGCCGCCATCGCCGCGCCGAGCGTCACCAGGGCGATGTACCAGGACGAGAGCCGGAACGCGGGAAGGGCCATCAGCGTCCCGGCGCCCGCGGTGACGACCACCGCCACGGGGGCCGCCGCCCAGAACGTCCAGCCATGGTCGGCCATGAGGATGCCGGTCGCGTAGGCGCCGACGGCGACCAGCGCGCCCTGGCCGAGAGAGACCTGGCCGGTGTAGCCGAACATGATGTTCAGGCCCGTCCCCACCACCACGTAGATCGCGGCCGTGGTGGCGAGATAGGTGATCGTGGGGTCGCCGCTCACCAGCGGCAACACGGCCGCGGCCGCCAGGACGACGAGCCAGGGAACCGCGCGCCGAACGCCGTCGGAGCGCGTCCGGAGAACTTCAGACATGACGTTGCACCGCCAGACCGCGCAGGCCGTTGGGCCGGATCAGCAGGATGAGCAGCATCGCCGCGAACAGGACGACCGACTGCGACCCCGGTGAGGCGTAGGCGGCGCCCGCCGCCTCGACGGTGCCGAGCACCCACCCCGCCACCAGCACGCCGCGGTTGTCGCCGATCCCGCCGACCGCCAGGGCCGCGAAGCCCTTGATCAGCAGGCCCAGGCCCATCGTCACCGAGGCCAGCAGCAACGGCGCCGCCAGCACCCCGGTGAGCCCCGCCAGGGCACCGCCGAGCAGGAAGGAACGCCGGGTCAGCGCCGTCGGGTCGATGCCGCGCAGCCGGGCGCCGTCGCGGTCGGCGGCCACCGCGCGCAACGCGGTGCCGAGCCGGGAGCGGTCCAGCAGGCCGAGCAGCAGCACCACCGCGACGGCGACGGCCACCACCGCGACTTGGTAGCTGGAGAACCGGACCCCCGCCACCTCGTTGACGTCGATGGACAGCGGCCACGGAGGCGCGACGGTGCTCGGCTGGTCCGTCCAGAGCCGCCCGGCGGCCTCCGCGATCAGCAGCGAGAAGGCCAGCGTGGTGATCACCCAGCCGGCGGCGTGGGACGACCTGCGCAGCACCGGGGTGACCGCCACCCGCTCCTCGGCCAGCGTGACGACCGCGACGACGGCCATGACGCAGACCACGGCGATCCCCCAGGGGAGTCCGCCGATCGGGGTGGCGGCCATCAGCATCGCGCCGATCATGATGAGCTCGCCCTGCGCGAAGTTCACCACGTTCGTCGGCCGGTGCAGCACGTTGAAGCCCATCGCGACGAGGCCGTACAGGCTGCCGAAGACCAGCCCGGCGACCAGGATGTCGGCGATCATCGGACGGTCACATCCCGTCCGCGCGGCGCCGCAGGACCCCGCCCAGGCTCTCCGGCTCCTTCGCCGACATGAGGGTGCCGATGGTGATGTCCTCGTCGGCGATGCCGGAGTGCCTCTTCTCGGTGAACGACACCTTCGCCCGGATGCCCGGGTGGCCGCTGACCTTGTCGAGGGCGGCCTTGAGCTTGGCCGGGTCGAGGGTCTTCGCGTCCTCGATCACCTTGGCCATCAGCATCATGTAGTCGTAGTAGGGGCTGGTCACCGCCGAGTATCCGAGGCCGGCGGTGTCCGGGTGCGCGTTGATGCGCTCGACCAGCTTTGCGACCTCGGCGGAGGGCTTCTCCCCGCCGGTGTAGGTGAGGCCCCGGTAGGTCGTGCCGAAGAACCCGTCGAGCAGCGCGCGGGGGAACTCGCCGAGCGCGTCGATGTAGTTGAGGTCGTGCGAAACGATCACGGGGTGGAAGTCGCTCGCCGCCATCGCCCGCAGGATCAGGATGGTCGCCTGCGGCTGGCCGGTGAACAGCCCCAGCCCGTCCACGCCGGCGCGCTCCAGGTTGCGGACGAACGGCGTCATGTCGGAGGCGTCCACCTCGAACACCTCGACCGCGACCGGCTCGGTGGAGTAGGCGTCCTTCAGCGTGCGGACGACGGCGTCCCTGATCGAGGTGCCGAACTCCGAGTTCTCCACGATGATGCCGATCTTGCGCAGCCCGCGGACCTCGTGGAGGAAGCGCGCCGCGACCGCGGCCTGCTGCGTGGTGTTGTAGACGAGCTGGTAGTGGTACGGGAAGCGGTCGCCGTCGCCGAGCAGTTCCGCGCCGCCCCACGCCGACTGGATCAGCTTCGCGCGGGCGAGCGCCGTCACCGACGCCAGCACCTGTGAGCTCCCGGTCGGCCCGACCACGAAGGTGGGGTCGTCCCGGATGAGCCGCTGCGCGACGGCGGGCTGACTGGCCGGGCTCCCCTTGTCGTCGTGCTCGCTGACCTCCACGGCCTCGCCGAGCAGCCCGCCGGCCGCCTTGATGTCCTCCAGCGCGAGCCTCGCACCGACGTAGATCGGCTTGTAGGCGGCGGCGAGCCGGCCGGTCTTCGGCTCCACCCACCCGATCCGGGCGGCCTTCGCCCCGCCGCTCCCCGAACTCCCGCACGCCGCCGTGCCCAGGCCGAGCACGCCGAGCGCGGTGGCGGACGCGGCGCCCGCCAGAAACCCTCGCCGGGACATTCCGGCCGTCCGGTCAGTAGCCAAGGCCGCCTCCTCGATTTGATGTATGAACGTTTGTATACTTCCCCTCGATGCACGTCAAGAGGACCCCTGGCACCGCCGCCGGGTCGCCGAACCGCCCCGCGGTCGCCCGACCGCTGACGTTCAGCCGCGCGGCCGGACGAGTCCCGCGTCGCAGGCGAAGAAGACGACGGCCGCGGCCCGATCACGCGTTCCGCGCGCCATGAGGCGCAGGGCAGCCCTGCCGACCGATTTACTGACCGATCGGTCTGTAATAGGGTGACCTGGATTCATCAGCGGAAGGAGACCGGCCGGATGAGCGCGATGCTGGAGAGCTATGCGAACGGACAGTGGTTCCGGGCGTCCGACGACGGGCACCCGCTCCTGGACGCCGCGACCGGCGAGGAGGTCGCCAGGCTCTCGTCGACCGGTCTCGATCTCGCCGCGATGGCCGGCCACGCCCGCGAGGTGGGCGGGCCCGCGGTCCGCCGCCTGACGTTCCACGAGCGGGCCGCCGTCTTGAAGGCCGTCGCCAAGCACCTCTCGGGTGTCAAGGACGAGCTCTACTCCCTGTCGGCCCACACCGGAGCGACCCCGCGCGATTCGGAGGTCGACATCGACGGCGGCATCGGCACGCTGTTCAGCTACGCCGGCCGGGGCACGCGCGAACTGCCCAACGAAACGATCGTCCTGGACGGCGACACCGAACGGCTGGGGCGCTCCGGCGTCTTCAGCGCCCAGCACGTGTACACGTCGCGAACGGGCGTCGCCGTGCAGATCAACGCCTTCAACTTCCCCGTTTGGGGAATGCTCGAGAAGCTCGCGACGGCGTTTCTCGCCGGGCTGCCCTCCATCGTCAAACCGGCGAGCCAGGGCACCTATCTGACCGAGCGGGCCGTGCGGCACATCATCGGGTCCGGGCTCATGCCGGAGGGTCGCTGCAACTGCTGTGCGGCAGTCCCGACGGCCTGCTCGACGAGCTGGGGCCACAGGACTCGGTCGCGTTCACCGGCTCGGCCGCCACCGCCGCCGCGCTGCGTCAGCACCCGGCGGTCCTCCACCACGGCGTGCGGCTCGGTGTCGAGGCCGATTCGCTCAACTGCTCGATCCTCGGACCCGACGTCGGCGAGGACGACCCGGAATTCGACCTCTTCGTCGAGGGCGTTGTGACGGAGATGACGGTCAAGGCCGGGCAGAAGTGCACCGCGATCCGGCGCGTCATCGTCCCCGGCACGATGGCCGACGCCGTCATCGACGCGATCGGCGCCCGGCTGGCCGAGATCACGGTCGGCGATCCCCGCGCCGAGGGCGTCGACATGGGCGCGCTCGCCGGCCTCGGCCAGCGCGACGAGGTGCGCAAGGCCGTGCAGACGCTGCGCGCGTCGGCGGACGTCGTCTTCGGCGATCCCGGACGCCGTCGAGGTCGTCGGCGCCGACAGCGAGTCGGGCGCGTTCATGGGGCCGGTCCTGCTGCGCGCCCGGCCCGGCGCGTCCGAGCCCCACGACGTCGAGCCGTTCGGGCCGGTCAGCACGGTGCTCACCTACGGCTCGCTCGACGAGGCGGTCGAGCTCGCCGCGCGAGGCCGGGGCAGCCTCGCCGGCTCCCTCGTCACCCGCGATCCCGAGGTCGCCCGCCGGGTGACGCTCGGTCTCGCGCCGTGGCACGGCCGGCTGCTCGTGCTCGACCGGGTCGCCGCGCCCGAGTCCACGGGCCACGGCTCCCCCCTTCCCGTGCTCGTGCACGGGGGGCCGGGCCGTGCGGGCGGCGGCGAGGAACTGGGCGGCATCCGCGGCGTCCTGCACCACATGCAGCGCACGGCGATCCAGGGCTCGCCCGACATGCTGACCGCGATCACCAACCGCTGGACCACCGGGGCCGCACGGTCGGACGGCGACGTGCACCCGTTCCGCAAGAGCATCGCCGAACTGCGCATCGGCGACACGATCCGCTCGGCGACGCACACGGTGACGCTCAACGACATCGAGCGGTTCACCGACCTCACCGGCGACACGTTCTACGCCCACACCGATCCGGAGGCCGCGGCCGCCAACCCGTTGTTCGGCGGCATCGTCGCCCACGGCTACCTCGTGGTCTCGCTCGCCGCCGGGCTGTTCGTCGACCCGGCCCCCGGGCCCGTCCTGGCGAACTTCGGCGTCGACCGGCTGCGCTTCCTCACCCCGGTCAAGGCCGGCGACACGATCGACGTCACCCTGACCGTCAAGCAGATCACACCGCGCAGGAGCGCCGACTACGGCGAGGTCCGCTGGGACGCGGTCGTCGCGAACGCCGACGGCGAGCCCGTCGCCACCTACGACGTGCTGACCCTCGTCGCCAAGACCACCGGGCCCTGAGAAACCGGGTCCGTGGTCCGCGCGAGCCCGACCGGCCCACGCGGCGGCGTGCTGCGCTCGCCGGTATCCGCCAAGGTGCGGAGCCCCACCCGGTCACGGGTGATCAGGTGTACCGCCGATGCGGCGCTCGGAGAGGCGCGAACCCTTCGATAGTCGGATATCGCGCTCATCCAAGGTTGTTTGCCAACTCATCGCCCAACACGGCAGAACCTTGACGAACGTGCCCGAGAACCTCACGAGAACAGAGGTAGGAAAGACGTACGCATATTCCTGCGCCATCAGCCGGGAACAGACCAACCGGGGGAAAAGCATGAGCGATCTGATCGCCGTCGCCTACGACGACCTCGCCACCGCCGAACAGGCCCGCGACAAACTCGTCCAGCTGCAGAAGGAGCACGTCATCGAGCTGGCGGACGTGGTCGTCGTCGAACGCAGGGAGAACGGCAAGATCAAGCTTCACCAGGCCCGGAACCTGACCGCCGGCGGCGCGCTCGGCGGCGCGGCCTGGGGCGGCCTCATCGGACTCATCTTCTTCATGCCGCTGCTCGGCATGGCGGTCGGCGGCGCCACCGGCGCCGCCATGGGCGCCGCGGCCGACGCCGGCATCGACGACGACTTCATGCGCGACCTCGGTGAGCACCTCACGCCGGGCAGCGCGGCGGTGTTCGTCCTGGTCGACAAGCGCAACCCCGACAAGGTGATCCCGGAAATGGCGCCGCTGGGCGGCCGGCTCATCCGGACGTCGCTGTCCACCGAGGAGGAGCAGCACCTGCGCGACGCGGTGAAGACCGCCCGAACGCCGCAGCCCGCCTGACCCCGTCCCCTCGCCGCGGCTCCGGCCGCCACCGGGACCGCCATGGCCCATGCGGAACGACTGGGTGAAGGTGCCGGCGGCGGACGGGCCGAGCATGCGCGCACCGCTCCCCGTCACTTTCATTTTATAGCAGAAATGCGCGCCTCATGAGGTGCCGGAAAATGCTTCATACTGCCGTCGTCGCGAACCGGCTCGACGGACGATGGAGCAACGCAATTGGGCTATGTGCTGGCTTTCGAGCAGATCGACTCGACGAATGTCGCGGACGTCGGCGGCAAAGGGGTGCACCTGGGCGAGCTCCGGCGAATCGAGGGCGTCCGCGTGCCGGACGGCTTCTGTGTCACGACGGACGCCTTCCAGCGGATCGTGGCCGAGGCGCCGTCGATCGACGCTCGGCTCGACCTGCTGTCGCGCGTAAATCCGGACGACCAGGAGGCGATCCGCACCCTGAGCGCCGAGGTGCGCGGCGCCGTCGAAGACCTCGCGATGCCCGACGATCTCGTGGCGGCGGTCAGTGATTCGCTTGCCCGGCTCGGGGAGCGGGACTCCTACGCGGTGCGTTCCAGCGCGACGGCCGAGGACCTGCCGGCCGCGTCCTTCGCCGGCCAGCACGACTCGTACCTGAACGTCGTGGGCACGGCGGCGGTCCTTCGGCACGTCCGGCGGTGCTGGGCCTCGCTGTTCACCGAGCGGGCGGTGACCTACCGGCGCCGCAACGGCTTCGGCCACCGGCAGGTGCGGATGGCCGTGGTCGTCCAGCGGATGGTGTTCCCGGACGCGGCCGGGATCCTGTTCACCGCGGACCCCGTGACCTCGAACCGGAAGATCGCCACCGTGGAGGCGGGCCGGGGGCTCGGCGAGGCGCTCGTTTCCGGGCTGGTCGTCGGGGACGTCTACACGGTGCGCGACGACCAGGTCGTCACCGCGGCGGTCGCCGCCAAGCCGCGGTTCGTCCAGGCGTCGCCGCAGGGCGGTACCCAGGACGCACCGATCGAGCCGCAGCGGCAGGCGCGGCCGGCTCTGACGGATGCGCAAGTCGTGCGCCTGGTGCGGCTGGGCCGGCGCATCGAGGCGCACTACGACCGGCCCCAGGACATCGAATGGTGCCTGGCCGGCGACGATTTCCACATCGTCCAGAGCCGGCCGATCACCACCCTGTTCCCCATCCCCGCGACCGGTGACCGGGAGAACCACGTCTACCTCTCCGTCGGTCACCAGCAGATGATGACCGATGCGATGAAGCCGCTGGGACTCTCGGTGTGGCAGCTGACGACCCCGCGGCCGATGCACGAGGCGGGCGGGCGGTTGTTCGTCGACGTGGCCTCCGCCCTGGCGACGCCCGCGGGCCGCGCGAGTCTCCTGGAGGGCGCGGGGAGGTCCGACCCGCTGATGCGGGACGCGCTGCAGACCGTCCTCGACCGCCGCGGCTTCCTCCGCTCGCTTCCGGACGAGGGTTCCGGCGCCGCCCCCGCCGGCGACCCGCCCGACCCGATCGAGACCGATCCGGCCGTCGTCACCCGGCTGATCCAGCAGAGTCAGGCGTCCATCGCCACGCTGCGGCGCGAGATCCGGGAGCTGTCCGGGACGGCGCTGCTCGACTTCATCCTGGCCGACATCGCAGAGCTGAAGCGCATCCTGTTCGCCCCGCGGAGCCACCAGGCGATCATGGCGGGGATGGAGGCCGCCTGGTGGCTCAACGACCAGATGGAGGCGTGGCTGGGCGAGAGGAACGCGGCCGACGCGCTCACGCAGTCCGTTCCCCACAACGTCACGTCGGAGATGGGACTGGCGCTCCTCGACGTCGCGGACGCTATCCGGCCGCACGCGGACGTTGTGGCGTTCCTGCACCGTGTCGTGGACGAAGGCCAGGAGGGCGACGGCTTCTTGAACGAACTGGCCGATCTGCCCGGCGGGCCGGAAGCACGCGACGCCGTCCAGGGCTACCTCGACGAGTACGGCATGCGCTGCCCAGGCGAAATCGACATCACCAGAACGCGCTGGAGCGAGCATCCCGCCATGCTCCTGCCCACCATCCTCGGCAACATCAAGAACTTCGAGCCGGGCGCCGGCAAGCGGCGCTTCGCAGAAGGCCGCCAGGAGTCACGGCGGAAAGAGCGGGAACTGCTGGCGCGCTTGCGCGCCCTGCCCCACGGGGAGCGGAAGGCCGAGGAGACCAAGCGGATGATCGACCGCGTCCGCACCTTCGCCGGATACCGGGAGTACCCCAAGTACGGAATGGTCAGCCGCTACTTCGCCTACAAGCAGGCATTGCTGCGGGAGGCCGATCGGCTCGTCCGGTCCGGCATTCTGCGTGACAAGGAGGACGTCTTCTTCCTCCGCTTCCAGGAATTGCAGGAGGTCGTGCGCACCGGCACCGTGGACGCCGAACTCATCATGCAGAGGCGGCGGGCGTTCCGGTCGTACGAGGCCCTCACACCGCCCCGGGTCCTCACCTCGGACGGCGAGGTCGTCACCGGCCGGTATCGGCGTGACGACGCCCCGCCCGGCGGGCTGGCCGGCCTCCCGGTCTCGGCCGGGACCGTCGAGGGCCGTGCCCGTGTCGTCCTGGACATGGCGCAGGCCGACCTTGAGGCGGGCGACATCCTGGTCACCGCTTACACCGACCCCAGCTGGACCCCTCTGTTCGTCACCGTCGCCGGACTGGTGACGGAGGTGGGCGGCCTCATGACGCACGGGGCGGTGATCGCGCGGGAGTACGGCCTGCCGGCCGTCGTGGGCGTGGAGCAGGCCACCCGGCTCATCCAGGACGGGCAGCGGATCCGCGTTCACGGAACCGGCGGGTACGTCGAGATCCTCGACTGAACCGCCGGGTCGGCGGGCTCCGTTCTGCGTCGCCCCCGTCAGTGCCGGCCGAGGACGCAGAACTCGGTGCCCTCCGGGTCGGCCAGGACCGTCCACGGCACGTCGCCCTGGCCGAGGTCGACGTCGACGGCGCCGAGTGCCCGCAGCCGGGCCACCTCCGCCTCCTTGTCGTCGATCGGGTCCGGCAGAAGGTCGAAATGGAAACGGTTCCACCATGTCCTCACGCCGGGTTTGCGGAGGAACTCCAGATACGGCCCGACGCCCTCGGCGGAACGCAGCACCGCATGATCGTCGGTCACCTCGTGCAGGGTCCAGTCCAGCGTCTCGTCCCAGAACCGGGCCATGGCCCGCGGGTCGGCGCAGTCGACCACCACCGCCGCGATCGGGCCGGTGTCCCGGTAGTTCTCCCGGGGTTCCAGCACGCAGAACACGTTGCCCTCCGGGTCGGCGAGAACCGTCCACGGGACGTCGCCCTGGCCCACATCGGCGGGCGTCGCACCGAGATCCTTCATTCGCGCGACCAACTCCGCCTGATGGGCCGCAGAGGTGGTGGCCAGATCGATGTGCACGCGGTACTTCACCGTTTCGGGGTCCGGGACGGACACGAAATCGATGTAGAAGCCGGCGGGGTCCGGCCAGGTGAGGCCCTTGGGCTCGAGGTTGGTCACGCCGGGTCCCTCGCTGGAGAGATCCCAGCCGAGCGCCTCCGCCCAGAACCGGCCGAGGGCCGAGTCATCGCCGGCTTTGACATTCACCTGAACGAGCCGCAGTGCCATGCCGCCGATCATAGGGGCGTCGTCCGCCGGTCGGCCGGGTCAGCGGGCCACGGCCAGGCGGTAGTCCTCGTCGGCGCCGAGGAGGTTGCGGTGGGTGTCCTCGGTGGTGATGACGCCGTCGTCCAGGACGAGGACGCGGTCGGCGGCGTCCAGGAGGGCCGGGCTGCCGCTGATCACGATGGTGGTGCGGCCTCGGCGCAGCCGGGCGATGTTGCGCGCGATGAGCTGCTCGGTGACCGCGTCCACGGCGGTCGTCGGGTCGTGCAGGACGAGGACGGGGGCGTCGGCGGCGAGGGCGCGGGCCAGGGACAGGCGTTGGCGCTGCCCGCCGGAGAGGTTCGCGCCGCGGTCGCGGACGCTGTGGTCGAGCCCCGCGCGGTGGAGGGCGACGACGTCGGTCAGCATGGACGCCTCGACCGCCTCCGGCACCATCCGGCCGGTGCCCGACGGGTCGATGTTCGAGCGGAGGGTGCCCGCGAAGATCTCCCCGTTGGACGGGTTCACCAGCATGTGCTCGCGGATCGCCTCGATCGACAGGTCCGCCGTCTCCCGCCCGCCGATCCGCACCACGCCCTCGTAAGCGCCGGGCGGCACGTCGCCGGAGAGCAGCGAGACGAGGTCGGCGGCCTCGCGGGCCCGGTAGGCGGCGATCGCGACGAACTCGCCGGCCGGCACCTCGAACCTCAGCTTCCGCAGGGTCCCGTACCGGACGCGGTCGACCTCCAGGCCGCCGGTCGCGGCGGGACGTTCCGTGCCCGGGGTCATCACCGGGGGCGCGGCCAGTACCAGCGCCATCCGCTCGGCGGACGCCCGCGCGACCATGACGTACTTCGGCATCTCCGAGAACAGCTTGAGCGGTTCCATGACGAACTGCGCCAGGCCCACGGCCATGACGAGCTCTCCGGTGGTGATCCGGCCGTCGAAGGCGAGCTTGCCCGCCATCAGGGTCACGGCGGTGGCGAGCGCCGCGTTCAGGGCCAGCGCGGCGCCCGCGTACGCGCCGTCCGCCTTGGCGACGGTGACCGCCTGGTTCCTCGCCTCCGCGCTGACCCGGCGGTAGGACCGGAACGCGGCGTGGTTGCCGCCGAAGCCGTGCAGGGGGCGCAGGCCCGCGATCAGGTCGGCGACCTTCGCGCCCGCCCGCGCCACCCGCGCCTGCTGCTCGCGCGTGCCGGAGCCGATCCGCCTCGACATCACGCTCAGGGTCGACAGGACCGCGACGGTTCCCGCGATCACCAGCAGGCCGAGCCAGATGTCGGCCATGCCCAGCGCGACCGCCGCGATCAGCACCGCGACCAGCGAGCTGACCAGCAGCGGCACCACCTCGATGATGTCGGCGGTCTGGTCGGCGTCCTCGGTCGCGATGGTCAGCACCTCCCCGGACTTGAGGTCGACGTCCCGCGCCACCGGTTGGAGCCCGCAGGCCGCGACCCGCACACGCCAGCGGTGCGCCTCGGTCACGTTGGCCTTCTGCAGGATGCGCATCCCGAAGCGCCATGAGAACGACACGGTCGTGATGATCACGGCGAGCGCGGCGATCGACAGCCCGAGCGAGCCGAGGCTCCGGTCCCGCAGCGCGTGCTCGACGATCAGGCCCAGCGCGATGGGGAAGGCGGTCTCACCCGCCTGGTACATGCCCATGAGGACGGTGCCCCGGGTCATGGCTCCGGCGTTGCGGCGCAGCGCCGTCCGGAGGATCTCCGACCCCGTGCGGGGCGGCCGGCTCTCAGAAGTCGTCATCGCTCGCTCGTCCGCCCGCCCGCCAGGCCCGCCACAGCCGCGCGTACCCGCCGCCCAAGGCCACCAACTCCTCGTGTGTTCCCTGCTCCACGACGCGTCCGCCGTCCAGAACGGCGATCCGGTCGGCCGCCATCGCCTGGGTCAGCCGGTGCGCCACGAACAGACTGGTGCGGCCCCGGCACGCGGCCCGGACGGCCCGCTCCAGCTCGGCGGCGCCCTGGCTGCCGGCCTCCGCGGTCGACTCGTCCAGCACCACCACCGGCGAAGGGCTCAGCACCAGCCGGGCCAGGGCGATCTGGGTGACCTTCGTGACGTCCAGGCGTTCGCCGCCCTCACCGACCAGGGTGTTCAGCCCGTCGGGCAGCGCGTCGACCCATCCGCCGGCGCCGACCGTGTGCAGCGCGTCCATCAGTTCGGCGTCGGTCGCCTCCGCCGCCGCCAGCCGCAGGTCGTCGGCGAGCGGACCGGAGAACACGTGCGTCTCCTGCGTCAGGATGCTCACCAGGTCCCGTGCCCCGGCCTCGTCCAGTCCGGCGAGATCGGTCGGCCCGATGCGCACGGACCCGGCCTGCGGAGTCCCGATGCCCGCGATCAGCGCGGCCAGCGTCGACTTGCCCGCGCCGGTCGCCCCCACCAGCGCGAGGGAGCCGCCGGCGGGGATCGTCAGGTCGACGTCCCGGAGGACGGGCTCCTCGGCGCCGGGATAGCGGAACGTCAGCCCCTCGACCGTCACCGGGTACGCCGCAGCGCCCGCCGGCCGGACGCCGGTGCCGCCCACCAGCCGTTCCTCCGCGGGCTCCCCCAGCACCCCGACCAGCCGGGTCAGGCTCGCACCCGACTTCTGGGCCTCGTCGAAGGTGAACAGGATGGAGCCCAGCGGGTTGAACAGGCGGTGGAACAGCAGCGGGGCCGCCGACACATCGCCCAGGCTCGCGGCGCCGGCCTCCAGCAGCGCGTACCCCACCACGACGATCAGGACGAGCCCGATGAACTCGGCGCGGTTCTCCCTGCCGACGAACCGGCCGAACAGACGGAACACCTCGATGCCCAGATCGCGCACCCGCCACGACTCACGGCCGACCCTCGCGCGGAAGGCGTCCTCGAGGCGGTACGCCCGGACGGTGCCGATCCCGTCCAGGCCGCTGATCAGCTCCTGCGCCCGGTCGGCCTGTGCCACCCGCTGCTTCTGGTAGAGCGGGGCGGACCTGGGGAGATACCAGCGCAGGGCGAGCGCGTACGCGGGCAGGGCACCGGCGCCCGCCAGGCCGAGCCGCCAGTCGAGGCCGAACATGCCGGCGGTGGCGATGGCGACCAGGACGCCCGCGGAGAACACGGTGGGGACGGCGGTCCGGATGCCCTTCGACAGCACGGCGACGTCGTCGCCGACCCTGGAGAGCACGTCTCCCCGGCCGACCTGCTCGATCCGCGCGCTCGGCATGCCCAGCACTGCCCGGACGGCGCCCTCCCGCAGCCGCGCGAGCAGGTCCGCGCCCATTCGTCCGATCAGGTACGTCGACGCCGCGGTGGCCGCCGCGCCGAGCGGCGCGGCGGCCGCCATGAGGATCCCGATCGTGATCAGGACCGACGGCGATCCGCCTTCGGCCACGCCGTCGACCACCCGGCCGAGCAGGAGTACCGGCAGCACCGCGAGCGCCGCCCCGGCCACCGTGGCGAGCACGGCGGCGACCGGCGGCCATGGCGTTTCGCGGAGGTGCGCCGCGACCCATCGCGCGGCCTCGCGTCCGGTCGCGGTGCGCAGGGCGGCCGGGGCGGCCGGGGCGGCGCGCGTGCCGGCGGTGCTCACACCGGTGGTGCTCACACCGCCTAGCCGACCGACTTGACGATCTCGTCGATCGCGTAGGGCAGGGACAGCAGGGTGCTCTGGGACATGGCCGCGCCGATCGCCGGGCCCTCACTGTCCAGCAGGTACGACACCTTCCCGTCCTTGACCGCGGGCAGGTTGGCGAACAGCTCGAACTTCTTGAGCGCCTCCTGGTCCGCCTTGTCGTTGATGACGAAGATGCGGTCGACGTCGACGAGGTCCATGCGCTCCGGGGACAGGACGGTGTAGAACTTGCCGCCCGCGATCTCGTCGATCTTCGTGGCGCCCTTGAAGCCGATGCCCGTCACCAGGCGTCCGCGCACGTCGGTGGTGGTGAACGGCGCGACCGAGTCCTCGTACCAGGACAGCGCCACGGCGGTCTGGCTCGCGAACTCCGGGTGCGCCTTGCGGGCGGCGTCGAGCTTGCCCTGGATGTCCTGCACCAGCTTGCGGCCCTCGGCCTCCTTGCCGAGCGCCTTGGCGATGTGGACCGCGTTGTCCTGCCACGGAGCGCTGAACGGCTCCTTCTCGGCCTTGGTCCGGCCCACCGTCGGGGCGATCTTGGAGAGCTTGTCGTAGGCGGCCTGGTCGATCTCGGAGTAGACCGCGATGATCAGGTCCGGCCGCAGCGCGGCGATCTTCTCGAAGTTCGGACCGGAGTCGCCGTTGCTCATGACGACCTCGGGACGGGTGTCGCCCCACTTGTCCTTCACCCAGGGCCACTGGGTGTTGATGTCGGGGGACGTGCCCGGCGGGTTCGGGTACTGGTCGACCATGCCGACGGGCTTGGTGCCGAGCGCCAGGATGGCCTGGTCGTCGGTGTAGCCGACGGAGACGACCCGCTCGGGGGCCTTGGTGATCTCCGTTGAGCCGAAGGCGTGCTCCACGGTGACGGGGAACACGCCGCCCGCGGCCGCCGGGGCGTCGTCGCCCGGCGTGTCCGCCGAGTCGGAGCCGCAGCCTGCGAGGAGGCCGGCGCCGAGGACCGCGGCGGACAGTATCGCCGCCAGCCGCCGCCAGGACCTCGTGATCGCCGTTCGTTGGGGGGTCATTCGAAATCCTCGCTTTTGTGCTGTCCGCAACACCCGGTTTCCGGGCGGGAAGAACCTTAACACGACCAACTAAGGGCAGGCTAACCTAACTTTTCGTTCCCTCTTCGGCCGGGTGGCGCCTACCCGCTCCGGACGTGGGCGCGGCCGATCGGCACGATCAGCGGCCGGTCGCCCACCGGGTCGTCGATCACTTCGGCGCGCAGCCCGAACGCCTCGTGCAGCAGCTCCGCGGTGATCACGTCCCGCGGATGCCCTTCCGCCAGGATCGACCCCGCCCGCATCACGACGAGGTTGTCGCTGTAGCGCGCCGCCAGATTGAGATCGTGAAGCACCATGACCACCGTGCGCCCCGACTCGTGAAGGTCGTCCACCAGGTCCAGCACATCGATCGCGTACGCCAGGTCCAGATAGGTGGTCGGCTCGTCCAGCAGCAGCAGATCGGTGCCCTGGGCCAGGATCATCGAGATCCAGACGCGCTGACGCTGGCCGCCGGACAGCGTGTCGACCGGGCGGCCGGCGAGGTCGGACACCCCCGTCATCTCCAGCGCGCGCTCCACGACGGCGGCGTCGTCCGACGACCACTGCCGCAGCCAGCCCTGGTGCGGATGGCGGCCCCTCGCGACCAGGTCGGCCACCGTCAGCCCCTCCGGCGCGACCGGCGCCTGCGGGAGCAGGCCGAGCTTTTTCGCCACGTCCCTGGTCTTCAGCTTGCCGATGTCGTCGCCGTCCAGCACGACCGTGCCGCCGGCCGGTTTGAGCAGCCGGGACAGCGTCCGCAGCAGGGTCGACTTCCCGCAGCCGTTGGGGCCGATGATCGTGGTGATCACGCCTGACGGGATCGTCACGTCGAGGCCGTCGATGACCGTCCGGCCGCCGTACCCGACCGCGACGCCCCTGGCGGCGAGCCGTGCGGGATCCCCCGGCTCGGTCCCGGTCATGTGCTCGGCGCCCACGAGATCCACGCTGCTCCGCCTTCCGCTCACCATCACGCCGCCCGTCTCAGGTTCGTCCGCACCAGCAGGTAGACGAGGAAGGGGCCGCCGATCGCGGCGGTGACCACGCCGACCGGGACAGTGACCGGCAGCACCGTGCGCGCCACCAGGTCCGCGCCGACCAACAGCAGGGCGCCCACCAGACCGGAGGCCACCAGCGGCGGCGTCGGGCATCGCGCCAACCGCATCGCCACCTGCGGCGCCACCAGCGCGACGAACGGGACCGGGCCCGCCGCGCTCACCGCCACCCCCGCCAGAAGCACCGCGCACAGCAGCATGACCGCCCGCACCAGCGAGTACCGGACGCCCAGGCCCCCGGCGACGTCGTCACCGAAGTGCATCGGCCTGAACTGGAAGGCGGCGCCCGCGACGACGGCCGTGAGGACGAGCGTGCACCCGATCGCCACCCAGACCGCGTCCCACGATCGGCCGTCCAGCGAGCCGACCAGCCACACCTGTGCCCGGGCCACATCCCTGATGTCGGCCGTGATCAGCAGCCAGGTCGTGATCGCCTGCATCATGGCGCTCACCGAAATGCCGATGAGGATGAGCCGGAACCCGTCGATCCCCCGCCGCCATGCCAGCAGGTACACCAGCAGGCCCGTGCCGAGACCGCCCGCGAGCGCCGCCGCGGACAGGCCGACGGAGCCCGCGATCGCCGCCGTGGTCCCGCCCGACACCGTGAGCAGGACCACCGCGACCGCCCCGGCGCCCTGGGTGATCCCCAGGACGTCCGGGCTGGCCAGCGGATTGCGCGCGATCGACTGCGTGATCGCCCCCGACGTCCCCAGCGCGATTCCCACGACGAGCCCGGCCAGGGCGCGCGGCATCCGCAAATCCATGATCACGAACTTGTCGACCCGCTCGCCGCCGCCGAAGATCGTGGCGATCACCCGGGGCAGCGCGATGGGGAAGTCCCCGGCGCCGATGGACAGGCAGAACACCAGGAACGTCGCCGCCGCGAGCAGCAGCGCGACGAGGACGGGCCAGGGCCGCCACACGAACGACAGGCTCCCGAGCCGCACGCCCGGCGGCACCTGCCGCTTGATGTCCGCTTCGTTCATGCGTGCTTGAGCTTTCCGCGCCACACCAGAGCCGCGAAGAACGGGGCGCCGACGAGGGCGACGACGATGCCCGCGTCCAGTTCACCCGGCCGCACGACCACGCGTCCCACGATGTCGCAGACCATGAGGACGACGGCTCCGAGCAGACCCGCGTACGGCACCAGCCACCGATAGTCCGGCCCGGTCAGATGCCGGGCCACATGGGCCACCATGAGCCCCAGGAACGCGATGGGACCGCACGCGGCCGTCGCCGCGCCCGCCAGGAGGGTGATGGCGGCGATGGCGGCCGTCCGGCTCAGCGCGACGTTCACCCCGAGCGCTCGCGCGACGTCGTCCCCGAGGGTCAGGAGGTTGACGGCGGGCAGCGTGACCGCCGCCAGGACCAGCCCGGCCGCGATGAACGCGGCCACCGGCCAGATGACGTCGAACCCGACACCGGTCACCGAGCCCGCGTTCCAGAACCGCAACGCGTTCAGCGACTGCCGGTCCGACAGCGCGACCGCCGTGGTCACCGCCGCGAGGAACACCGTGATCCCCTGCCCGGCCAGCGCGAGCGTCAACGGGTTGCCGGCCCCCCGCCCGATGCTCGCCACCCCGAACACCACGACACCGGCGACCGCCGCACCCAGGAACGCGAACCAGACGTACTGGAACGGGTTGGTGAGCCCGAAGAGGGAGACCGCCGACACCACGGCGAACGAGGCGCCGGAGTTCACCCCCAGCAGGCCCGTGTCGGCGATCGGGTTGCGCGTGCACCCCTGGATCAGCGCCCCGGCGATCCCCAGGGCGGCGCCCGCCACGACCGCGAGCACCGTCCGGGGCACCCGCACGGTCTGCACGATGAGCCTGATCTCGGTGAGCCGCTGATCGGACCCCGGCGCCGCGGACAGTCCGGCCCAGACCTCGCCCGGACTCAACGCCCGCGCGCCGACGACCAGCGACGCCGCCGCCGCGGCCACGAGAATCGCCACCAGGGCGCCCAGCCCCGCGACCCGCCGCCTGCGCGCCGCCGCGACCCCGGACGCGACGCCGGGCACGGGCCGCTCCTCCGTGACAGCGCTCATCCGTGTGCGCCGAGTCCGGCCAGCACCACTTTTCCTCCGAAATCGGCCACCGAATAAGGGCAGCCTAACCTAAGCCGACTCCGGTGGACCGGCCGCGGTTCCGTCCCCCGTGCGAGCTACCGGCGATTGTCCACTGCGCGGTGATGATCTCGGGGCCGCCTGATCCATAGCGTCATCGGCATCGCCGCGGCGCGGGAGAGCAGGCACCGGCCCTTTCCACGACGCCGGCTTCTGGATCGATTTCTGAGCATTCACTTCCCTGGAGGACATCGTGATCCGCAAGGCCACCGCCGTCGCCGTCTGCTGCGCCGTCGCCACCGTGGGGCTCACCGGCTGCGACGACATCTCCGGGACGGGCTCGTCGCCGTCCGGCTCCCCGTCCCCGCAGAAGCCCGTCGACGCCTTCACCGGCACCAAGAAGATCGAGGTCGAGGGCCGGTCGGTGAACGTGTCGTGTGCCGGCGGCCCGGCCGCCGGCAAGCCGGTCATCGTCCTTCTGCCCGGGTTGGGCGACGGGCTCGGCAAGATGGCCGCCCTGCAGAAGACCCTGAGCCAGAAGAACCGGGTCTGCGTCTACGACCGGCTCGGCGAAGGCGCCAGCGACCGGCCCGAGGGACCGCAGACCTTCGCCGACACCGGGAAGATCCTGACCGGGGTGCTCGACCGGGTCGCCGGGGACGGCCGGGTCGTGCTGGCCGGGCACTCGCTGGGTGGGATGATCGCCGCCCGGTACGCCCCCGACCACAAGGACAGGGTCAAGGGGCTGGTCCTGATGGACGCCACCTCCCCCAGCACGGTCGCCGACGTCGAGAACGCCATCCCCGCCTCGGCCACCGGCCCGGCGGCCGAGCTGCGCAAGCAGACCCTCGCCGTCAACCAGGGCGACAATCCCGAGCGGCTCACCATCACCGACGCCAAGGTCCGCTCCGCCGGGAACATCCCCGCCCAGATCATCCAGCACGGCAAGCAGTACCTGGCCGCATTCCCCCAGTACGGGCCGCGCCTGGAGCAGTCCTGGTCCGAAGGACAGCGCAAGTGGCTCGGCGTGTCCAGCCGCAGTGACCTCAGCACCGCCAAGACCAGCGAGCACTACATCTACCTCGACCAGCCCGATGTCGCCGTCAAGGCCATCCAGCGCGTCACCGCCCAGGCCGCGAACACCGAATGACCCTCGACCACCGGCCGAACACGCCCGCGCCCGCACCTGCCGACCAGGTGCGGGCGCGAACGGCCATCAGGCGCGTTCGTAGTCGTCGGTGATGCGCGTGATGTCGTCCTCTCCGAAGTAGTCACCGGTCTGCACCTCGATGAAGATCACCGGGTGCGTTCCGGGGTTGGCGGCGCGGTGCGCGGCGCCGGCGGGGATGTCGATCGACTCGCCCGCCCGCAGGATCCGCTCCTCATCGCCGACGGTGACGTGGATCGGGCCGGTCACGACGAACCAGTGCTCGCTGCGGCGCCGGTGACGCTGGTAGGACAGCCGCCGGCCGGGCTCGACGCGGATGTGCTTGGCCTTGTGCACGGCGGATTCGTCGAGCACCGTGAAGCGGCCCCACGGACGGATTTCGGTGGTGCTCACCGGTGCTCCCGCCTGCTCCGTCATGTCCGCGGACCGGGCAGGTCCAGCTCGCCCTGGTTGAGGACGCGGGGGTGGAAGTAGGCGTTCTGGATCTCGGCGTTGGTGTTGTTGCCCCGCAGGTGCTCCGACCAGACCATGAAGTAGCTCCAGCGGGTCTGGCCTTCGAGGAGCGCGGCGTCCGGAACCTTCCCCATCTCGGAGATGGCGATCGGCTTGCCGCCGGCGATCCGCTGGATCTGCCCATAGTCCGCGGCGCTCGGGTAGCTCTTGTACCAGGCGTCCAGGGAGACGACGTCGACGTAGGACAGGCCCGGGTAGTAGTCGGCCCAGCCGCCGGCGGGGTTGTCCTGGACGTTCCAGACCCAGATGAGATTGTCGAGGCCCTTGCCGGCCAGGTGGTCGCGGGTGATCTGGTACAGCTTCCGGCTGCCGTCCGGGCCGGGCCTGCCGCCCCACCAGTTCCACGACTCGTTCATCTCGTGCAGCGGACGGAACAGCACCGGCACCCCGGCGTCCTTGAGCTGCCGGAGGTAGGGGACGACCGCGTCCAGCCGCCGCTTCCACTCGGCGTTGAGCGCGGTGCCGCCGGTGACGAGCTGCGTGAACTGCGCATCGGAGATGTTCGTCTTCACGCCGCCCTCGAACTCGCACGTGCTGGGCCCGGTCGGCGTGCAGGCGTGCCAGGTCAGCGTGACGAGCGACCCGTGCGACCACTCGATCTTCGCCTGGTCGACGACGCGCTGCCGGTCGGCGATGTCCTCGGCCCGGAACATCAGGTCCCCGCCCCACAGGCCGGGGTACTGGCCGGTGACCTCGTAAACCTGCCGGGTGTACTGGCTCGGCAGGCTCGCGGGCTCCTTGTTGTGCTGCCCGGACACGACGTACCGGCCGGTGATCGAGTGCAGGTAGGAGATGACGTCCCGCTTGGACGACGGCGGGAACGCCTCGGCCCGCGGGGCCGGGACGAACGTCACGGCGAGGACCGCCGCGGCGGCGACGATGACGGCCAGGACGACGCGGGCCGCGCGGCGGCCTCCGCCGTCCGGCCCGGGGGCGGCGGCGCGGACGAGCGCGCCGAGGGTGGGCCGGGGGTGGGTGTGATGCATGTGCCTTTCTCCTCTACAGATGGATTCTCCGTGTTCTGGGGTGAAGCCGGACTCCGGTGGCCCGCAGGGCGAGGGCGGTCGCCCCGTACAGGCCCGCGTCCCGTTCGAGTGAGGTGAGCGAGATCCGGGGTTCGCGCAGGAACGACAGGCCGGCGCTCCGGGCGACGCGGTCGCGCAACGCGGGAAGGAGCAGGTCGCCGGCGGCGCTGACACCACCGCCGATCACCACGTCCGGGACGTCCAGCAGCGCCGTTGCCGTCCGGACGGCGAGGGCCAGGGCGTCCGCGGCACGGTCGAAGGCCGCGAGCGGGACGGACGCGCCGCCGCGTGCGGCATCGGCGAGTGCCTGGGCGGACGCCTCGCCGTCCCCGCGTTCGGGCGTCCAGCCTTGGGCGAGCGCCCACCGCACCATGCCCGGTCCGCTCGCGACGGTCTCCAGGCAGCCCCGCGCCCCGCACGCGCAAGGCCCGCCGGCGGGGTCGACGACGATGTGGCCGAGGTGCCCGGCGTTCCCGGCGGCGCCGAGCTCCGGCGTCCCGCGCAGCACCAGTCCCGCCCCGACCCCGGTCGAGACCACGATGCCGAGCAGCGACGCGGCGCCGTGCCCCCCGACCCACCATTCGCCGACCGCCATGCACTGCGCGTCGCCCGCGAGGGCCACCGGAAGGTCCCCGAGCCGGTCGTGCACGTCCTGGACGATGGGGAAGTCCCGCCAAGCCCGGATATTGACGGGGCTGACGGTCCCCGCACCGGCGTCGAGCGGGCCGGCCGCGCCGATGCCGGCGGCGGTGAGGCCGGGGGCGGCGAAGTCTCCGACGAGCCGGCGCAGCGTCGCGGCCGGGTCCGGCCCGGGGGGACGCTCGGCCCGCGCGAGCAGCGTCCCGTCCGCGGCGACATGGGCGGCGGCGAACTTCGTGCCGCCGATGTCGAGGGCGAGCACCGTCATGATCGCGGCGCGCCTTCGAGCATCGCCTGGGCGGCGTTGACGCTGAACAGGGCCGCCCGCAGCGCGAGGGGACCGACGTCGGCCAGGTCGCCGCCCCGCACGGTGACCGTGCGGCTCTCGCCGGGCAGCAGCGTCATCAGGCCCACGTCGGCCTCGGCCGACGGGTCCAGCCGGTCGGCCTGAAGCAGGAGGTCGCGGACGAAGGTGCGGGCCGTCAGCGTCACTTCGAGCGCGGTCACTTCGAGCCCGCCGGGCGCCGGGCGCGCCTCCAGCTCCACGTCCGCGACCGGGTAGGCGAACTCGGCGTCCTCGCACCCGAGGACGACGTCCCGCAGGCCATCGGCGTCGGCGACGAGGAGTTCGGTCCGCCGGTCCGCGAACTCACCGATGCCGTCCGGCAGCGGCAGCAGCTCCACCGCGCGCGGCGCCACCGTGAACGGCACGACCTCCTCGGCAAGGACCGTCCCGTCCGCCAGCATCCGCCGGACGTCCGCGACTCCCTCCCACCGCTCGTCCGACTGGTTGTCGACCGCCAGCACGCGCGCGCCGGAGCGTGTCTGGAACGTCAGCAGCCGGTCGGCGTACAGGCGGCGCAGCTCGTGGTACAGCGGTTTGGGGCGGGCCGCGCCGTCGATCGCCGCCCACGAGGTGACCGGCCAGCAGTCGTTGAGCTGCCAGACGATCGTGCCCGCGCAGACGGGCCAGTGCGAACGCCAGTGCGCGACGCCGGTGGCGATGGCCCGGGCCTGGTTGACCTGGGTGAGGTAGTGCCAGTCGTCGAAGCCCGCCGGGGCGCGGAAGTGGTGGGCCAGGCCGCGCTCCAGCTTGCCGTTGCCGTCCTCGGCCTTCTGGTGGTGCAGCATGCCGGGTGAATCCGGGGCGGGTTCCTCGCCGGGCAGCGCCGCCCGCACGGTCGCGTAGGCCGGCGGCGCCTGCCAGCCGAACTCGGCGGCGAAGCGAGGCACGTCCGCCAGGTAGTCGGTGTAGTCACGGCGGTTCCACACCTCCCAGAAGTGGGACGGACCGTGCGCGGGGTCGTTCGGGTGGCGGTCCCACGACCCCGACCAGGGACTTCCCGGGCTGTAGGGCCGGGACGGGTCCAGCTCGGCGACGATCCGGGGCAGCAGCCCGAGGTAGTAGCCCTCGCCCCAGCTGTCGCCCGCGAGGTCGTCCTCCCAGCCCCAGTCGCGGAAACCCCACAGGTTCTCGTTGTTGCCGTTCCACAGGACCAGGCTCGCGTGAGGCATGAGCCGCACCACGTTCTCGCGCGACTCGGCCTCGACCTCGCCCCGCAGCGGCTGCTCCTCGGGGTAGGCGGCGCAGGCGAAGGGGAAGTCCTGCCAGACCAGCAGGCCCAGCTCGTCGCAGGCGTCGTAGAAGGCGTGGTCCTCATAGATGCCGCCGCCCCAGACCCGGACGAGGTTCACGCCCGCGGCGGCGGCCTGCGCCAGGCGGTGCCGGTAGCGGTCGGGGGTCACGCGGGACGGCAGCGCGTCGTCGGGGATCCAGTTCACACCTCGCGCGAAGACGGGCACGTCGTTGATCCGCAGCGTGAACGCCGTCCCGTGCGCGTCCGCGGACTGGTCGAGTTCGACCGTCCGGAACCCGATCCGCCGCTCCCAGACGTCCAGTTCGGCGCCGCTCCCGGCATCGGAGAGGACGACCCGGCATCCGTACAGGGGCTGGTCGCCGTAGCCGCGGGGCCACCACAAGGCCGGATCCGGAACGTCCAGGACGGCGGTGGCCGAAGACGCGCCGGCGGGGATGTCGGCCGTCGCGGTCCGGCCGTCGATCTCGACGGTCGCCCGCAGCGCGCGGTCCCGTCCCGCCGCGGTGCGTTCCACGTCGAGGACGGCCGCCACCCGGCCGCGGCCGCCGGCGACGGTCACCAGCGGCCGGACGCGGGCCAGCCGCGCGCCGCTCCAGCCCTCGAGCCGCACCGGCCGCCAGATCCCGGCGGTCACCAGGGTCGGGCCCCAGTCCCAGCCGAAGCTGCATGCCATCTTCCGGATGTAGTTGAACGGTTCGGGGTAGGCGTTGGGCCGGGCGCCGAGACGGCTCTTGTGCGCTTCGGCCTCGGTGTAGGCGGAGGTGAACAGCACCGACAGCGCGGCGCCCGCGCGGGCCTTGCCGGTGACGTCGAACCGGTAGGAGCGATGCATGTTCCGGGTCGTCCCGACGGGTTCGCCGTCGAGCGTCACCGTCGCGACCGTGTCCAGCCCGTCGAAGACCAGGTCGACGCGCTCGCACCCGTCCGGAACGGCCGGAAGCGCCGTGTCGTACCGCCAGTCCGCCCGTCCGACCCAGGCGACCTCAAGCTCGTTGCGGTCCAGGTACGGGTCGGGGATGAGCCCGTCGGCCAGCAGGTCGGCGTGGGTGCAACCGGGTACCCGGGCGGGCACGGGCGCGTCCCGCAGGGCCTCCGCACTCGCCGGGACGTCGCCTCCCACGAGGCGAAGCGTCCACCCAGAGCCGAGGGTCATCTTCTGCATCACGAGCACAACCTCCTTGGTAGAACGTT
This sequence comes from Spirillospora sp. NPDC048819, assembly GCF_040650055.1. Classification (NCBI taxonomy): domain Bacteria; kingdom Bacillati; phylum Actinomycetota; class Actinomycetes; order Streptosporangiales; family Thermomonosporaceae; genus Spirillospora; species Spirillospora sp. NPDC048819. The sequence continues at coordinate 537,433 of NZ_JBEZGN010000001.1, forward strand.
TTAGTAGACGGGCGGACCGGGACGGCGGCGGCCGGGGACGGGCCGGCCGACGCGGGTTCCCTACTTGGTGGCGCCGGAGGCGAAGCCGTTGTAGATGAAGCGCTGCAGCACCAGGAAGATGACCAGGCTCGGCAGGATGACCAGGGCGGCGCCCGCCGAGATCACCTCCCAGTGCGCACCGAACGGCCCCTTGAACCGGAACAGCGATGTCGAGATCGTCCCGAGGTTCTCCGAGGGCATGTACAGGAAGGGGATGTAGAAGTCGTTGTAGATCATGACCCCCTTCACGATGACGACGGTCGCGATCGCCGGCCGCAGCAGCGGCAGGATGACGCGCCGGTAGATGGTGAACGAGCCCGCGCCGTCGATGCGGGCGGCCTCGTCCAGGGAGACGGGAATGGAGCGCATGAACTGCAGGAAGATGTAGATGGACACGATGTCGGTGCCCATGTAGAGCAGGATCGGCGCCAGCCGGGTGTTCATGACGCCCAACTCGTTGACGACCTGGTAGGTGGCGACCTGCGTGGTCACCGACGGCACGAGCGCCGCGACCAGGAAGAGCCCCATGATGAGCCGCCTGCCCCGGAACTCGAAACGGTCGACGGCGTAGGCCGTCATCGAGCCGATGAGGACTGTCCCGGCCAGCGAGAACACCAGAATGAACACGGTGTTCCAGAGCGCCCGCAGCATGTGGCCCTGAGTGAACGCCACCTGGAAGTTGTGCAGGTTGAACCAGTCGCCCGGCGCCGACAGCGGGTTGGGGTCCCCCGACATCTCGCCGCCGGTCCGCAGGGAGGTGAGGACGACCGCGAGCAGCGGCACGATGACGACGGCGCTCGCGATGATCAGGGTGGCGTACTTGAGGAGGCCGGCGAACCCCCGGCGCAGCGGGGTGCCGCCGCGTCCCGCGATCGCGGTCATGACAGTTCCACCCTCTCGTCGGGGATCAGCAGCCGCTGGACCCAGGTGATCAGCAGGACGATGAGCAGCAGCACGACGGCGGAGGCGGACGCGAGGCCGACCTTGTTGAAGTCGAACGCCAGCTCGATCGTCTGTATGACGAAGGTCTCGCTGTTGTTCGACCCGCCCGTCATGATGTACGGGATCTCGAAGACCGACAGGGCACCGGAGACCGCCAGGATCACGCTCAGGCTGATGATCGGCTTGATGCCGGGCGCGATGATGTGCCGGAACTGCTGCCACCGGGACGCCCCGTCCAGCGCGGCCGCCTCGTACAGCTCGGGCGGGATCGACTGGATCGCCCCGATGAACAGCACCAGGTTCAGCCCCATGAACCGCCAGACCGACACTCCGGCCAGCGACGTGTTCACCAGATCGGGATCACCGAGCCACAGCCGCGGCTCCATACCGACCAGCCCCAGCACCGTGTCGAGCGTCCCGCCCGGCTGGAAGAAGTAGAGGAACACGAAACCGATGGCGACGCCGTTGACCATGTAAGGGAAGAAGAGGATTCCCTTGAACAGGTTCTGGAACCGGGTGCTGAAGCTCAGGATCGTCGCGAAGTAAAGGGCCACGGCGATCTGCACGGCGGAGCCGACCAGGTAGAACAGGCTGACGGTGAAGACCCCGAAGTACTGCGACCGGGTGAACAGATCGACGTAATTGCCGGCCCCCACGAAATCGCGGTCCGGGCTCAGTCCGTCCCAGTCGGTGAAGCTGTAGAAGAACATGTTCACGACGGGGACATAGGTGAACGCCCCCAGCAGCGCCAACGGCACCAGCAGGTAGAGCCAGGGCGTGCACCATCGCCTGCGGCGGGCGGCGCGGGACCGTCCGGACTCCGGTCGCGCGTCCGTGGCGGACGGGAGCTCGCGGCGAGCTCCGGTCACACGAGAAACCGACATGCGCTCCTTCTTTCCGCGTGCCTGCTGTCGGGTGCCTGCTGTCGGGTGCCTGCTTCGTGCGCCGCGGTCCGGGCGCCTGTGCCCGGACGCCCGGACCGCGCGGCCCGCCTCAGCCGATCGTGCTCTGCGCCTGCGACCACTTCCCGTTGAGGTCGCCGAAGATGCCGGGCAGATCACCGTCCGCCGCCCCTCGCGCGACGTCCACCAGATGCTGGCGGTAGTCCGGCGCCTGCAGGCCGACCTCGGACGCCTTGTCGATGTCCAGGACCGTGGCGTACTTCGCATAGCTCATCTCGACGAACTTCACCCCGGCCTCCTCGTACGGCTTGAGGCTGCTGGGCAGCGGCGTGCCCCGCACCGAGGAGATCGACAGGGACTTCTCCGCATCGCCGGATTTGGTGATGAACCACTCGATCCAGGCACGGGCCGCCGGCTTGCTGTCGCTGTGCCTGTTGATGCCGAACAGGTAGTCCGGCCTGACGGCGGTGCAGAACTTCCCTCCCACCTGCGTGGGGAAAGGCATGAAGCCGATGTCGTCCGGATTCTCCCCGGCCTTCTTCGCGGCCTCCTTCATCTGCACGATGGCCCACGAGCCGAGCCACATCGCCCCGATCTGGCCGGTCGCGATGAGGTTCTTCGAATTCTCCCAGTTCGTGGTGTTCGGATCCTTCTCCGAGAGCCCCTGGTCCACGACGTCGTACAGGAGCTTGTCGACGACGTGCAGCCCCGTGCCGGAGGCCCACGGCTCCTTCGTCCCGGCGAGCTCGTCGAACGCCTTGGCGTCGCAGCTCGGCGAACCAATGGCGTTCGACCAGTTCGTCAGCGGCCAGGCGTCCTTGTAGTTGGTGTAGTACGGCGTCGCGTCCGTCTTGCTCTTGATCGCCTTGAGCGCCGCGAGGAACTCGGCGGGAGTCTTCGGCCACTCGGTGACGCCGGCCTGCTCCCAGACCTTCTTGTTGTAGACGAACCCGTTGGCGACGCCGATGTTGGGGATGCCGTAGACCTTGCCGTCCACGGTGCCCGACTGGGTGAACTCGTACTTCTTCGACAGCTCCTCCGCCGTGCCGAGCGGCGCGAAGAAGTTCGGGTACCGGCTCGCGGGCACAGACACGGGGATCGCGAGGACATCGCCGTAGTCCTCGCTGTTCATGCGGATCTTGACGTTGCCTTCGTAGTCGGTGATCCCCTGGAACTCGACTTCGACGTTGGGATAGATCTTCTTGAACTCCGCCGCGTACTTCTCGGTGGTCCCGTCCTGAACCTGGTCGGTCCGGTTCGTCAGGACCGTGATCGAACCCGACACCTTGGACGGATCGGTCGGGACCCGGACGATCTCATTGCTTCCGCCGTCCGTGCCACCGCCGCAGGCGGTGAGGCCGACCGTCAGCACGGTCGCGACCGCCGTCACGCGTATTCGTCGCACGTCGTCTCCTCACGTCTGGACTGCTGCGCCGCACCGCATCCGGCACAACGGCGGACGTCTCGCCCTGAGCCCAAGCGGCTGGTTGGCTGCTTAACCTAAACGCAAGCGTCGGCAGTGTCCATAGAACGATCTAGTCTTTCTCGAACGCTGAACAGGAGCACGTCGGCACACGTCCGCTAGGAGAATGCATAACCCCAGTTCAAAGCCACTAAATCGCCGTCCGTGCCTTCAGTTGTCACTTCACGGCGGCGACTAAATCGATACCGTAATCTCCCGCCGTGATGCCGTACCGGAGCCCGGCGTTCGGGACCCGGCACCGAGAAGCGACGGCGTCACGCCCAGGTTCGCTCCCCCGCTTGAAGCTGGCCCTCCCCTCGAAGTCGGATACCGACCTCGTTGCATCGATCGTTACAGTCCCCGATCTCCCCAAGTGGATGGGCCGCCATCCGATGGATGCCCTGGGCAACGGGCCCATAGGGGATGTCGGTGTTACCAGCGAGAGACCCAGAGCACTGGCGCGTTCAAGCGGACCACCGGGTAGATTGACTGCGGTCGAGGAGTCCGCACGCAAACGAGAAGGGGCGGTTGTCGCTGTGACGGGGATGGGCGCGGCCCGCAAGGAGCGCAGGACGACGATCAAGGATGTCGCGGCGCGGGCCGGGGTGTCACCCTCGGCGGTGACGATTGCGCTGCACGACCGTCCGGGCGTCTCGGCGGCGACCAAGGAACGGATCCTCAAGGCGGCCCGCGACCTCGGCTGGCGTCCGAACCAGGCCGCCGCCGCACTGTCGGGCCACGCCGTCCACACGGTCGGGTTGTCCATCGCCCGCCCGGCCCGGCTGCTCGGCCTGGAACCGTTCTACATGGAGTTCATCTCCGGTATCGAGAGCGTCCTCGGGCACCACGACTGCTCGCTCCTGCTGCGGGTGACCGAGTCGGACAAGGAGATCGAGGTCCACAAGGAGTGGTGGCAGGGCGGCCGCATCAACGGCAGCATCCTCGTCGACCTCAAGGCGGACGACCCGCGCATCCCCGCGCTCGCCGGCATCGGCCTCCCCGCCGTCGTGGTCGGCCACCCCTCGCTGGCCGGCCCGTTCACCTCGGTGTGGACCGACGACGCGGCGGCCATCGGCGAGGCCGTCCGCTACCTGGTGGCGCTCGGCCACCGCCGCATCGGCCGGGTCAGCGGCCCGCCCGATCTCGGCCACTCCGTCATCCGCACGACGGCCTTCGAGGAACTGACCGCGGAACTCGGCGTCGAAGGACGCACCGCCGTGGCGGACTTCTCCGCCGACCAGGGCGGCCGCGCCTGCCGGAGCCTGCTGCTGGCACCGGACCGGCCCACCGCGATCATCTTCGACAACGACCTCATGGCCGTGGCCGCGCTCAGCGTCGCCGATGAGTTCGGCCTCTCGGTCCCCGAGGACCTGTCCCTCCTCGCCTGGGACGACTCCCAGCTCTGCCAGCTCACCCGCCCCACCCTGTCGGCCATGAGCCACGACATCCACGCCTTCGGCGCCGAGGTGACCCATGCCCTGTTCGACATCATGAACGGCGTGGAACATCCCTCCCACCCCGCACCGTCCCCGAGCCTGGTGCCCCGCGCATCGACTGCCCGCCCCCCGCATTCGACGGCGGCGATGTAGACCGGATCGGCGAGCCGACGACGCTCGTCCGGCCCACCGCCGACCCCGGGGCGGGTCGGCGGTGGGCGCTGGAGGGGCGGTCAGTCGGCGAAGGTGAACCAGTTGAGGTTGACGAAGTCGGCCGGTTGGCCGCTGCTGAAGGTGATGTAGACGGTGTGGGTGCCGGTCACCCCGGAGATGTTGGCGGGCACCGTCCGCCAGCTCTGCCAGCCGCCGGTGTTGGCGACGGCGAATTCGCCGATCACCGAGCCGGTCCGGCTGTCCAGCCGCACCTGCACCAGGCCGCTGACCCCGCCTGCCGCGCCCGAGGCGACCCTGGCGCGGAACTGCGTGGCCGGGGCGCCGCCGAATTCGACGCCGTCGTAGCGCAGCCAGTCGCCGTTAGTGATGAAGGCGACGTTCTGGCCGCCTCCGGTGTCGGTGGTGGTCTCGAGCTGCGTGCCCGACTGCGCCTGCCGGCTCTCCGCCTGGATGGTCGAGCGGGCGTCGACCTCGCCGCCCGTCGGGGGCGGGGTGTCGGAGTCGCCGCTCTGCCAGACCGCGACGTAGTCGACGATCATGGGGCGTCCCGAGACGGTGCTCGCGGTGGGCGTGGCCTGCCCGGCGACGCCGTTGGGGAACGCGCCGCCCATCGCCACGTTGAGCAGCAGGAAGTAGCCGCCGTGCCCGGTCATGTTCGCCCAGGTGGTGGCGTCGAGCTGGTTCTGGCTGACGCTGTGGAACTGCTGGCCGTCCACGTACCAGCGCAGCTGGTTGGGGCTGACGCTGCGGTCCCACTCGAAGCGGTAGGTGTGCATGCCCGCCTGACAGGACGTGCCGGGGCAGGCGCGGCTGGCGCCGAGCCCGGTCGTCTCGTTGCACGGGCCGCCGGGGCTTACGCCGCAGTGCAGGACGGCCCAGACCGAGTTGATCCCGTTGACGTTCTCCATGATGTCGAACTCGCCGATCGACGGCCAGTTCCAGTAGTTGCCCCGGTACGGGGAGCCCAGGGCCCAGAACGCGGGCCAGTAGCCCAGGGCCTGGGCGCCGGTGACGTTGGGCATCTGGATCCGTCCCTCGATGCGCAGGACGCGGCCGTCGGCGGGCTTGAAGTCGGCCCGCCGGGTCTCGATGCGGGCCGACGTCCACCCGCCCGAAGCCGTCTTGATCGGAGTGATGCGCAGGTTGCCGCTGCCGTCCAGGCTGACGTTGGCGGGGTCGGCGGTGTAGTTCTGGATCTCACCGGTGCCCCAGTTGCCCGGGCCTCCCGGGTACCCGTGTCCGGTATCGATGATCCAGTTCGCGGACGAGGGGAGCGAGCCGGCCGAGCCGTCGAAGTCGTCGCTCCAGACCTGGCTCCAGCCCGCCGGGGGCGGCGGGACGGACGCGCCGGCGGCCGGTGGCGTCACGGCGGCGGCGACCGCCACCGGAAGCGCGGCGGCGAGCACGGCGAGCACGGACCTGCGCCAGAGCCGGGGATGTCTCAGTGAGGTCATGGCGGGGGGCCTCCAGAGTGGGGGTGGGAGCAAGCGCGGGGTGCCTGCCCTCTGGTGGGGTCAATGTCACCCGGCCGGGGCGGTCCGTCAAGAGGCAAGAGAGCGCTCTCTCACCGCGCCCTTGTGCATAATGGTGCGTCTAGCAGCGGCTGCCAGCGGTTGTGGGTTCCTGAAGAAATCGCTCTCTTGCGAGAGACTGCTCGTAGGGTCGTCCCGAACGGGCCGAGGGTGACGGTGAGAGGGTCGGCATGAAACGTCCCACGCTGGAAGCCGTGGCGGCCAGGGCCGGGGTCTCCCGGGCCACGGTGTCGCGCGTGGTCAACGGGTCGGCCACCGTGAACCCGCAGATCCGCACGGTCGTCCTGCGCGCCGTCGAGGAACTCGGCTACATCCCCAACTCGGCGGCCCGCAGCCTGGTGACCCAGCGCACTGGATCGATCGGGCTGGTCGTCTCCGAACCGCTCGCCCGCGTTTTCTCCGACGACCCCTTCTTCTCTCTGGTCGTACGGACCGTGAGCCAGGAGCTGGAGGCCGCCGACAAACAGGTCGTGCTCATGATCCCCTCCTCACCGGCGGGCCAGGCGAGAGTCGAGCGGTACGTCGCGGGCCGCCATGTGGACGGGGTCATCCTGCTCTCCCAGCACGGCTCCGATCCCCTGCCCGCGGCCCTCCTGCGGACGGGCGTACCCGTGGTGTCGCACGGCCGGCCGGTGTCCGCGGCCAAGCCGCCGTACTGCGACGTCGACAACGTCGGGGGCGCGCGGGCCGCCGTGGAGCACCTTCTGGCCAGGGGCCGGCGGCGCATCGCCACCATCACCGGTCCGCTCGACATGTCAGCGGGGCTGGACCGGCTGGCCGGCTACCGCGAGATCCTCTCCGGAACCGGCCGCCGGTCCCTGGCCGCCATAGGGGACTTCACCCGCGAGTCGGGCGCGGCGGCGATGGACCAGCTCCTGGAGGACGACCCCGGTCTCGACGCGGTGTTCGCGGCGAGCGACCTGATGGCGACCGGCGCCTTGCACTCCCTGCGGAAGGCGGGTCGCCGGGTCCCCGACGACGTCGCCGTCGTCGGCTTCGACGACATCGATGCCGCTCGATACACCGATCCGCCGCTGACCACCGTCCGCCAGCCCATCGCGGAGGTCGCCCGGGCCGTCGTCCGGATCCTGCTCGCCGGGGTCGACGACCAGGCCGAGCCGGTGATCTTCCCCACCGAGCTCGTCGTCCGCGACTCCACCTGAGCCGGCCGCTCGTGGTCGTGCGCGCCGGGCCCGGGGCCACGGGGCCCGGAGTGCGGGTCAGCGCGGGAGCTGGCCGTCGTCCACCTTGACGACGGTGCCGGTGACGAACTCCGAGGCAGGTGAGACGAGGTAGAGCAGCGTGCTGTCCAGCTGCGCCGGGTCCCCCATCCGCTTGCGCGGGAACGCGCCGGTGAAGTCGCCCACCCGCTCGATCATGCCGTCCATCATCTCCGAGCTGAAGGTGCCCGGAGCGATCGCGTTCACGTTGATGTGGTTGCGCGCCCACTCCACCGCGAGCGCCTCGGTCATCCGGTTCAGCGCGGCCTTGGTGACCGAGTACAGCGCGGTGCCGCTGCCCGCCACGTGGAAGGCGCCCATCGAGGAGATGTTCACGATCCGGCCGGGCCTGCCCTCCTCGATCAGCCGGCGGCCCACCGCGGTCGCCAGCAGCCACGGGCCGCGCAGGTTCGTGCCGAGCACCGAGTCGAGCACGTCCACGCTCATCTTGTGGGCGAGCTTCGCGTCGGGGACGCCGGCGTTGTTGACCAGGATCGTGATCAGCCCGCACGCCTCCTCCGCGGCGGCCACCGCGGCCTTGATCGCCTCGGCGTCCCGCACGTCGAGGGGGACGGACACCGCCCGCCCGCCGTCCTCCTCGATCTCCTTGACCAGGGTCTCCAGCCGGTCGGCGCGCCGCCCCGCGACCGCCACGACGGCTCCCGCGGCCGCCAGCGTCTTGGCGAACCGGCGTCCCAGCCCCGACGTCGCCCCGGTCACCAGGGCGACCTCGCCGGACAGGTCGTGGGAGTTGTTGGGCAGCGGAAAGGACATCGGGTTCCCCCTTGGGCGTGTTCGCGGCGTGTCCGTTCGCCGTACCCAACACGCCCCGCCCCGGCCGCGCCAGTGGGCATCCCGATGAGCAGCACGGCCCGGCGCGGCACGGCCGTCGGCGTTCGACGCCTTCCGCCGGCCCTTTCAGCTCAGCACCAATAGAGGTTCGAGTTGGTGCGGGTCACGTTGCGGATGACGATGTTGCTGCCAGAGCAGGGACTCCACCTGATGTCGGTGTTCGCCACGTTCAGGTTCTGCAGGGTGATGTCGCGGGACGGCGGGAACTCGGAGCGCGCGGCGATCCGGACGTCGCCGCCGCCGTCGATCGTGCCCGACGTGCGGGCGATCGTCATGTTGTAGCAGTTCTCCAGCAGGACGGCGTTGTTGCCGGTGTAGGCGATGTCCACGTAGTCGATCACGGCGCCGCCGCTCTCGGAGACGCAGAAGATGCCGCGCCCGCCGCCGCGGGCCTTGACGCTTCCCACGTGGATGTTGGTGGGATACCCGTCTCCCACCCGGCCGTTGCGGTTCGCGAACCGCAGCGCGGCGTAACCGGTGCCGGTGCCGGCGCCGTCCGCGTCGACCCGGGTCACGGTGGCGTTGACGGTGTCGTTGAGCAGCAGGCCGGAGCCGCCGGTGTCGCGCGCGGTCACCCGGTTGATGGTGAGACCGTCCACACCGTAGGTCTCCACACCGTGGGTGCTGGTCCCGGAGACGTACACCTGGTCTATGCGGATGTTGCGGGAAGGCACGCTGCGGTCGCCGTGGTTGTCGACGCGGACGCCCAGGCCGCTGGAGAGGCGCATCTGAATGTCGCCGAGGACGACGTTCTCGACGTTCCGCATGAAGATCCCGTACAGGGGGCTTCCGGTGAGGTACAGGTAACCCACCTCGATGTCGCGCACACCGCGGGCGTAGATCGGCGCCTTGTCGCCGGAGCCCGAGCCGGTCACGTTGATGGTGCCGCAGATATCGATCCCCGTGTGGCTCCGCATCGAGATCCGTGAGTCCGCGCTCATCGAACCGTCGCCGCGCACCACCACCCACTCCTTGGAGGTGCGTCCCGAGGTGAGGCTGTCGATCGCGGCCTGGACGGCCGCCCGCATGTCGCCGCCGCTGTACACGGTCCGGCCGCCGTTGCGCGCGGTCCACGTGCCGCCGCTCCGCACCGCCTCCGCGTTGTAGGACGAGCGGTCACCGCAGGCGGCGGACGCGGGCGGCGCCGTCAGCCCCACCGCCGCGCCCGAAGCGATCAACACGGCGGCGAACACGACGGCTCGGGCGCTCCGGCGACGTGCCGCCGGGGTGGGGGTCTTCATGGCACTCACCTTGCCTCTAGATCGGAAAGCGCTTTCCAGGCAACCAAGGCGATGCGCCGCCGACAAGGGCCCTTTCACGGGTTTCGCGGTGTCGATCAGGCGCCGGTCAGCGCGGCACGCCACCGGCCGGCCGGCTTGAGAAGCAGGTCAGAAGGGGAATTCGCGGTCCTGGTCGCGGACGGTCGTCCACTGGAGGTCGCAGAACTCCTCGGCCGCGAACCCCAACCCGAATCGCCCCCACCCCGAGTCCTTGACGCCGCCGAACGGCATCTGGGGCTCGTCGTTGACGGGCTGGTCGTTGACGTGGACGATGCCGACGTCGAGCGCCGAGGCCAGGCGGAGGCCGCGCCGGACGTCGCCGGTGATCACGGACGCGACGAGGCCGAAGTCCGAGGCGTTGGCGCGGACGACGGCCTCCTCGGCCGAGTCGACCGTCTCCAGAATGACGACGGGGCCGAACGTCTCGCCCTGCGCGATCTCGGCCTCGTCGGGCACGTCGGCGAGCACCGTCGCCGGGTAGCACGGCGGCTCGGGGACGCCGCCGGCCAGGACGCGGACGCCGAGACCGACCGCCTCCTTGACGCGGCGGTCGAGGAGGGCCAGGGCCCACTCGTTGATCACCGGGCCCACGACGGTGGCCGGGTCGGACGGGTCGCCCGTCGGAAGCGCCGCCGCCCTGGCCGCGAACCGCTCGGCGAACTTTTCGGCCAGCGGGCGTTCGACGTAGATGCGCCTGGCGCACATGCACACCTGCCCCTGGTGCACGAACGCACCGTAGGTGGCGGCGTTCACGGCGTAGTCGAGGTCGGCGTCGCCCGCGACGATGAGCGGGTTCTGGCCGCTGAGCTGCAGCACCACCCGCTTCAGGTGCCGTCCGGCCTTCTCGGCGAGGCGGCGGCCGGTCGGCGTGGAGCCGGTGAAGTTGATCCGTTTGACCAGCGGACTGGCGAGCAGCGCGTCGCCGATGCCGCCCGCCTCGCCGGGAGCGTGGGTGACGACGTTGAGCACCCCGGCGGGCAGGCCTGCCTCGTGGAGGATCTCCGCCCAGAGCGCGCCCCCCGTGTACGGGGAGTCCTCGGACGGTTTCAGCACCACGGTGTTGCCGAGCGCGAGCGGCCCGACGATCGCCCGTCCCGCGAGGGTCAGCGAGGCGTTCCACGGCGCGATCGCCGCGACCACGCCCACGGGACGCCGTACGGCCATCGCCCTGGTGCCCTCGACGTCCGACGGCAGCAGCTCACCCGCCGGCATGTAGGCCAGGTGGGCGGCCTGGCGGAGCAGCTTGATCGCGAAGCCGAGCTGCACGCCGCCGAAGACGCGGCCGCAGCCGGTCTCCGCGGCGAGGGCGCCGAGCACCTCGTCGCCGCGACGCTCCAGGATGTCGGCCGCGCGCAGGAAGACCGACTGGCGCCGGTGCGGCAGCGACCGCGACCAGCCTTCGAACGCCGCGTGGGCCGCGGCGACGGCCCGGTCGGCGTCCTCGATGTCGCCGGCGGCGACCTCGCTGAGCGTCTCGCCGGACCACGGGGAGCGGTTCAGGTACGAGCGCCCGGAGGCGGACTCCACCCATTCGCCGCCGATGAAGTGCCCGACGCGCGGCTTGCGCCAGCCGTTCCCGGTGGGCTCAGCTTCAGCCATGGGGGTTGGTTCTCCTCGCTCGCGTCGTCTGCTGCCGCCTAGAAGACTGCCATCAGGACGCTGTGGTCAAAAACGTTCGAATGCCTAGAACCACGAGGCCGTATTCTGACCGTCGTGGCTGACAACGACTCCCCCCGCCGTCGTACCCGCACGGCGGTCGACTCCTCCTTCTCCGCTTCGCTGGAGCGCGGGCTGCGCATCCTGTCCGCCTTCACCGGCGACCGCTCGGTGCTGGGGATCGCCGACCTGTCGCGCGCCGCCGGGCTCACCAAGAGCACGACGCACCGCTACGTCGCCACGCTGACCAAGCTCGAGTACCTCCAGCAGGACCCGGAGACCAAGAAGTACTTCCTCGGCCCCCGCGCGGTGGGCCTCGGGTTCGCGGCGATCGACTCCATGGAGGTGACGAACGTGGCCGGTCCCCTGCTCCAGGCGCTGGCCGACGAGACCGGCTACACGGCCAGCATGGGGCTGAGCGACGGTCCCGACGTCGTCTACGTGGACCGCAGGCGCAGCGGGCGGCGCAGCGCGCTGACCATGGACCTCAACCTGAACGTGGGGTCGCGGCTGCCGGCCTACTGCACGTCGATGGGGAAGGTGCTGCTGGCGCACAAGGACGCGGCGTCGCTGCGGCAGATCCTCGACCGCACCGACATGGCCCGCCGGGGCCCGAAGACGATCACCAACCGCGAGCAGCTCACCGCGGCGCTCGCCAGGGTCCGCCAGAGCGGCGTGGCGGTCAACGACGAGGAGCTCGCGCCGGGGCTGCGGTCGTTCGCGGCGCCGGTGCGCGACCGCTCCGGCGGGGTCGTCGCGGCGGTCAACGTCGCCGTCCACCTGACGGTCGCGCCCGCCTCGGTCGAGGCGCTGGCGGGACGCGTCGAGCCACCGCTGCGGCGCACCGCCGCCGAGATCTCCAAGCGGCTGGGCTACCGGCCCCAGCTCTAGCAGTGTTCCAACTGCGAAAGTCGTGTTCGAACCACCAGAACGACCTGTTGCTCCGCTGGTGACCGGCTCGTACGGTCACGTCAACTTTCCGCCATCCGGGCGCGGCGACAAGGAGCTGGCGTGAGCGAGATCTCGACGGGCGGACTGAACCGCCGTTCCTTCCTCAGGACGGCCGCCATCCTCGGCGGCACGTCCGTGGCCAGCGCGTGCGGCGGGCTGAAGGGCACCGGCGGCTCCTCATCGGACGTCCTCAAGATCGGCTACGTCAGCCCGCAGACGGGCCCGCTGGCCGGGTTCGCCACCGGCGACAACTTCGTGGTCAAGCAGATCCAGGAAGCGCTCCGCAACGGCTTCACCTCCGGGGGCAAGAAGCGCCAGATCGAGATCGTCGTCAAGGACACGCAGTCCGACCCGAACCGCGCCACCGAGGTCACCCGGCAGCTCATCAACAGCGACAAGGTCGACCTCATCGTCGGCTCCTCCACGCCGGACACCACCAACCCGGTCGCCGACCAGTGCGAGGCCAACGGCATCCCGAACGTCACCACGATCGCCCCCTGGGAGGCGTGGTTCCACGGCCGGGGCGGCAAGGACGGCGAGGGCTTCAAGTACACGACGCTGTTCTTCTTCGGCATGAAGGAGTTCGCCGAGTGCTTCTTCCCCATGTGGGAGCGCATGGACGTCGCCAACAAGAACGTCGCGGCGCTGTGGCCCAACGACACCGACGCCAACGCCTTCCGCAAGGGCCTCGGCCCCATGATGAAGCAGGCCGGCTACACCCCGGTCGACGGCGGCGCGTACCAGAACGGCGCGACCGACTTCACCGCGCAGATCGCGAAGTTCAAGGAGTCGGAGGCCGAGCTGTTCACCTGCACGCCGATCCCGCCGGACTTCCAGACCTTCTGGAAGCAGGCTCAGCAGCAGGGGTTCAAGCCGAAGCTGGCCACGGTCGCCAAGGTGATGCTCTTCCCGTCCGAGGCCGAGGCGCTCGGCGGGCTGACGAACAACATCGCGACCGACTTCTGGTGGAGCCCGGCGCACCCGTACAAGTCCGTCCTGGACGGCCGGAGCGCCAAGCAGCTCGCCGACGACTTCGCCGCCGACACCGGCAACCAGTGGACCCAGGCGCTCGGCTCGGTGTACTCGCTGTTCGAGATCGCGGTCCAGGCGTTCAAGGACGCGAGCGACCCGAAGGACCGCGACGAGGTGGCCTCGAAGCTGCGCACCATGAAGATCGACTGCATGAGCGGGAAGCTGGACTTCACCGCCGGCCCGCAGCCCGGCATCGCGATCCAGCGCCCGGTCGGCGGTCAGTGGCGCAAGGGCGACAAGTTCCCCTGGGACGTCGTCATCGTGGACAACTCGGCGAACAAGGACGTCCCCGTCGGCGGCGACCTGAAGCCCACCAACGCCTGATGGCGCAGCGCCCGATGACCCAACGCACGATGACGGAGCCGCTGCTGCATCTCGACGGCATCACCAAGAGCTTCGGCAGGGTGACCGTCGCCAGGGATCTGACGCTCCGCGTCCGGCCGGGTGAGGCGCTCGGGATCGTGGGGCCGAACGGCGCCGGCAAGTCCAGCCTGTTCGCGATGATCTCGGGTGACCTCCGCCCCGACGGCGGCGCGGTGTGGCTCGACGGGCGGGAGATCACCGACGTCCCGCCGCACGCCCGCACCCGGGCCGGCGTCGGGCGCACCTACCAGGTGCCCAGGCCGTTCGAGCACCTGACCGCGTTCGAGAACGTCCTGGTCTGCGCCCACCAGGGCGCGGCGCTCAAGGGCCGGCAGGCGCAGGCCCACGCCATGGAGGTGCTGGAGCGCATCGGTCTCGCCGACCTCGCGAACACCCCCGGCGGGCGGCTCACCCTGCTCCAGCGCAAGCGCCTGGAGGTCGCCCGCGCCGTGGCCACGTCCCCGCGGCTGCTGCTGCTGGACGAGGTCGCCGGCGGGCTGACCGAGCCGGAGGTCCTGGAGCTCGTCGCGGTCATCAAGGACCTGCACGCCGGCGGCCTCGGCGTCGTCTGGATCGAGCACGTCGTCCACGCCCTGGTCAAGACCGTGGGCCGGATGGTCTGCCTGGCCGGTGGCGACCTGGTCGCCGACGGCGAGCCGATGGCGGTGCTGGCCGACCCGCGGGTGCGCGAGCTCTACCTGGGCGGCGGCCCGGAGGCCGGCCTGCCCGAAGCGGAGCCGTCCGGGGAAGAGCCGTCCGGGGAAGGGGGCGAGGAGACGTGACGCTGCTGTCGATCCGCGACGTCACCGTGCACCACGGCCAACTGCGCGCGGTGGACGGGCTCAGCCTGGACGTCGAGAAGGGCGAGGTGGTGGCGATCATCGGGGCCAACGGCGCGGGCAAGTCCACGCTGCTGCGCGCCCTCGCCGGCCAGAACCTCCCGACCTCGGGCTCCATCCACCTCAACGGCCGCGACATCACGCGCCTGCCCGCCTACAAGCGGGTGTCGGAGGGCATCGCCCTGGTGCCGGAGGGCCGGCGGCTGTTCCGCTCCCTCACCGTCGAGGAGAACCTGCTGGCGGGCGCGTACCGCAAACGCCCCGGGCCGTGGACGGTCGCCGCCGTCCACGAGCTGTTCCCGTGGACGGCCGACCGCCGCGGGCAGAACGCCTCCCAGCTGTCGGGCGGCGAGCAGCAGGCCGTGGCCATCGGCCGGGCACTGCTGTCCAACCCCGACCTGCTGCTCATCGACGAGCTCTCGCTGGGTCTCGCGCCGGTCATCGTCCGCCGGATCTACGAGGTCCTGCCGGTGATCGTGGGCGCGGGCACCACGGCGTTGATCGTCGAGCAGGACGTCTCGCAGGCGATGCGGGTCGCCGACCAGGTGCACTGCCTGCTCGAAGGCCGGTCGGTGCTCCAGGGCCGGCCCGGAGACCTGACGGCGGAGCAGGTCGAGCACGCCTACTTCGGCATCGGCGCCGAACCCGGCGCCGGCCCGGTCTCCGGCGGGGGGACGACCCCCGGCGCCTCGCGGAACGGCTCCGACTCCGATGCGGCGCTCACGCGCCGGGAAGGAAACGACTGACGTGGGCTGGCTCAACGCCGTCATCCAAGGGGTGCTGCTCGGCGGCCTCTACGCGCTGTTCGCGGCGGGGCTGTCGGTGATGTTCGGCGTCATGCGGATCATCAACCTGGCGCACGGCGACCTCTCCGTGGTCGCGGCGTTCCTGGCGCTGGCCATGGTCAGCGGGACCGGGCTGCCGCTGTGGATCGTGCTCGTGGTGACCGTCCCGCTGTTCGCGCTGCTCGGCTACCTGACGCAGCGGGTGCTGCTGCAGCGCAGCCTCGGCGCGGGGCCGCTGGCCACGCTGCTCGTCACCTTCGGGCTGTCGATCGTGCTGCAGAACGTGCTGCTGGAGATCTTCTCCGCCGACACCCGCACCCTCGACGGCGGCGCCTTCGCCACCGGCTCCTTCCAGGTCACCGGGTCGATCTCGCTCGGCTACCTGTCGGTCGTCACGTTCCTGCTGGCCTGCGCCGCGCTGATCGGCATCCAGTTCTTCCTGTCCCGCACCGGCCTCGGGCGGATGCTGCGCGCCTCGTCCGACGACCGCGAGACCGCGAGCCTGATGGGCGCCGACAGCAGGCACGTGTACGGCATCGCGACCGCCATCGCGTTCGCGACCGTCGCGCTCGCCGGCCTGATGTTCGCCGTCCGCTCCTCGTTCGACCCCTCCATCGGCCCCTCGCGGCTGATCTTCGCCTTCGAGGCGGTCGTCATCGGCGGGCTCGGATCCCTGTGGGGGACGCTGCTCGGCGGCATGGTCCTCGGCATCACGCAGTCGCTGGGCGCGCAGATCGATCCCGCGCTGACCATGCTCGCCGGCCACCTCGTCTTCCTCGCCGTGCTGGCCTTCCGGCCGCAGGGCCTGCTCACGGGACGGACCGCATGACGATCTCGGAGATGGTGACCGCCCGCGCGGCCGGCGCCCTGCGGGTGGACAGGGCGGCGCGGTCCTCGAAGCTGTCGGCCGCCGTCATGACCGCCGCCGCCGTGCTGCTCGTGGCCCTGCCCTTCCTCGTGTTCAGCTCGGTCACCGACACGATGGTCAACCTGTTCGTGCTGATCGCGCTGGCGAGCATGTGGAACCTGCTCGCGGGCTTCGGCGGCCTGGTCTCGGTGGGGCAGCAGGCCTACATCGGCATCGGCGCCTACAGCGTGATCGCCCTCGCCGACCTGGGGGTGCAGCCCTACCTCGCGGTCCCGCTGGCGGCGTTCACGTGCACGGTCTTCGCCGTGCCCACCTCGTGGCTGGCGTTCCGGCTGCGCGGCGACTACTTCGCCGTCGGGACGTGGGTGATCGCCGAGGTGTACCGGCTGCTGGTGGTGCGGATCGACAGCGTCGGCGGCGGCAGCGGGAAGGGGCTGACCGGGCTGTCGGGCATCGACCAGACGCTGCGCGGGGCGCTGACGTACTGGGTGGCGCTCGCGCTGGCGCTGTCCACCATCGCCGGCTGCTACCTGCTGCTGCGCGGCCGGCTCGGCCTGTCGCTCATGGCGGTGCGCGACGAGGAGACCGCGGCCGGCTCGGCGGGGATCGACGTGCGGCGCGCCAAGCTGCTGGTCTACCTCGTCTCGGCGGCCGGGTGCGGCGCGGCCGGGGGCGTGATCACGGTGAGCTCGCTCAGCGTGAACCCGGACTCGATCTTCAGCGTGCAGTGGTCGGCGTACATGATCTTCATTGTGGTGATCGGCGGCATCGGGTTCGTCGAGGGCCCGCTGCTCGGCGCGGTCGTCTTCTTCGGGCTGCAGCAGCTGCTCGCCGACTACGGCTCCTGGTATCTCGTCCTCCTGGGCGCCGTCGGCATCGCGGTGGCGCTCTGGCTGCCGGGCGGGCTGTGGGGCATGGTCCGCGGCAGGACGGGGCTCAGCCTGTTCCCCGTCGGCTACCACGTGCGGAGACCCGATGTCGCTGAGTGAATCGGCCGCGGCCATCGCCGCCGGCCGTTTGTCGCCGGTCGACCTGACCGAGCGGATGCTGGCCGGGATCGAGGCCACCGAGCCGCACCTGAACGCCTACGCCACGGTCATGGCCGGCGAGGCCCGCGCCCAGGCCGCCGAGCTGGCGCGGGGCGTACGGCGCGGCCCGCTGCACGGCGTCCCCGTCGGAGTCAAGGACCTGATCGACACGGCGGGCGTCCGCACCGCCTACGGGTCGCCCCGGTTCGCCGATCACGTACCGGAGCGGGACGCGGCCGCCGTGCGGCTCCTGAAGGACGCGGGCGCCGTGATCATCGGCAAGCACACCACCCATGAGCTGGCGTGGGGCGGGCGCACCGACAGCCCGTTCTTCGGCCCCACCCACAACCCGTACCGGCGGGGGCACGTCCCCGGCGGCTCGTCCGGCGGGTCGGCGGCCTCCGTCGTCGCCGGCACCTGCCTCGGAGCGGTCGGCTCGGACACCGCCGGCAGCGTGCGCATCCCCGCCGCGCTCAGCGGCTGCGTCGGGTACAAGCCGACCCGCGGCAGCATCCCGCTCGACGGGGTGCTGCCGCTGGCCCCGTCCCTGGACCATCTCGGCGTGCTGGCGGGCACGGTCGACGACGCCGCGCTGCTCATGTCCGCGTTCGCCGCGCCGGCGACGCCGCCCGGCGATGCGGCGGGCCCGCGCGGGACGCCCCGGGTGGGCTGGCTCGGCGGCTGGTTCGACGCGGTGCTGGCCCCCGAGGTGCGCTCGGCCCTCGCGGCCACGCGCGCCCGGCTCGAAGAGCACGGCGTACAGGTCGAGGACGTCGTCGTCCCCGGCGAACCGCGCATGCCGGAGGCGGTGCTGGGCAGGATCCTCGCCGAGGCGGGCGCGTTCCACCGGCGCGCGTTCGAGCGGGACCCCGGCATGTTCGGGCCCGACCTCGCCGAGCTGATGCGCATGGCGCCGCGCACCGCCGAGCAGGCCGGGCGGGACGAGGCGGCGATCAGCCGGATGGTGGCCTTCGTGGAGCACGCACTCGGCACCTACGACGTGCTGGCCGGTGCCACGGTGCCGATCGTGGCACCGCCGATCGGCGCGATGACCGTCGCGGTCGCGGGCCGGGAGTGGCCCGTCGAGTTCGTGCTGACCCGGCTGACCTCGCTGTTCAACGCCGCCGGGCTGCCCGCGGTCTCGGTGCCGGTGGCCCTGGCGGGCGGGCTGCCCGTCGGGCTGCAGCTCGCCGGGGCCGCCGGAGCCGACGACGTCGTCCTCGACGCGGCCCGCCTCGCCGAGCGCCTGAGCCCGCGGCTGCCACGCCCGGACTTCAACAAGGGGAGGGATCAGTCATGAGAGTCACCGCAGCCGTCGTCGACGAACTCGGCGGCCCGTTCCGCGTCGAGGAACTCGACCTCGACGAGCCCGGTCCCGGCGAGGCCCTGGTACGGGTCGTCGCCTCGGGCATCTGCCATACCGACGAGATCACCCGCCACGGCGACCTGCCGATGCCGTTCCCGAACGTGCTCGGCCACGAGGGCGCGGGCGTGGTCGAGTCCGTGGGCGAGGGGGTGACCGGTGTGCGGCCGGGCGACCACGTCGTCATCGGGTGGCCGTCCTGCGGGACGTGCCGCAACTGCCGCGACGGCGAGCCGCGTTACTGCGCCCGGCTCGGCGAGGCGGTGGCCGGGGGCGGGCGGCTGCTCGGCCCCCGCGCCGGGCAGAGCGCGCTGCGCCGCGTCGGCGGCTCGCCGGTGCACAGCCACTTTTTCGGCCAGTCCTCGTTCTCGACGTACGCGCTGACCTGGGCGGACGCTCTGGTCGTGGTGCCCCGGGAGGCGCCGCTGGAGCTGCTCGGCCCGCTGGCGTGCGGGATCTCCACCGGGGCCGGGGCCGTGTTCAACACCCTGAAGCCCCGCGCTGGGGCGAGCCTCGTCGTGTACGGCGTCGGCGCGGTCGGCCTGTCCGCCGTCATGGCGGCCCGCCTGTCGCCCGCCACCACGATCATCGCCGTGGACCGGCACGCGTCCCGGCTCGCCCTGGCCGCCGAGTTCGGCGCCACGCACACGATCAACTCCGATGAGACCGACCCGGTCGCCGAGGTGCGCCGCGTCTGCGACGGCCCCGCCGACCACGCGCTGGAGTGCACCGGCGTGATCAGCGTGCTGCGGCAGGCCGCCGAGAGCGTCGGCATGCTCGGCACCTGCGTGCTCATCGGCGGCGCGCCCGCCGGCGCCGAGTTCACCCTCGACCATCTCGACACGCTGTGGGGCAAGCACGTCGTCGGCACGCTCGGCGGCAGCGGACGCAGCCAGGTCCTGATCGGCGCGCTGGTCGAACTGCACCGCCAGGGCCGCTTCCCGTTCGACCGGCTGGTGCGCTTCTATGACCTGGCCGACATCGACCGGGCGCTCGACGACAGCAAGCGCGGCGAGGTGCTCAAACCCGTACTGCGCATGAGCCACTGAAACGACAGGGAGAAGGAGGAACCGCCGTGGGACTGCTCGACAGCGTCGACTGGCAGGGGAACATCTTCAAGAACGGCGAGTGGACGGCGGGGCACGGCGGCGACTACGCCGTGGTCGAGCCCGCCACCGGCGCCGAACTCGGCCGGATGGGGCGGCCGACCCCCGAGGACGTCGCCGAGGCCGCCGCGAGCGCCGCCGAGGCGCAGCGGGAGTGGGCCGCCCTGCCGCACACGGCCCGCGCCGCCGTCCTGCGCAGGGCCGGTGACCTGTGGCAGGCGCACGCCGAGGAGATCAGCGGCTGGAACGTCCGCGAGGTCGGCACGGTCCCCGGCATGGCCGGGTTCGCCCTGCACGTCGCGGCCGAGGAGTGCTACGGGGCGGCCGGGCTGCCCGCCCAGGCGATCGGCGAGATACTGCCGTCGGAGGAGCCGCGGCTGTCCCTGGCGCGCCGCATGCCGGCCGGCGTGGTCGCGGTGATCTCGCCGTTCAACGTGCCCATCATCCTCGGCATCCGCTCGGTCGCCCCGGCGCTCGCGCTCGGCAACGCCGTCCTCCTCAAGCCCGACCCGCGCACCGCGGTCACCGGCGGCACCCTGATGGCCCGGGTGTTCGAGGAGGCCGGGCTGCCGCCGGGCGTCCTGCAGATGCTGCCCGGCGGCTCGGACGTCGGCGAGGCGCTGATCAGCGACCCGCACGTGCGGGTCATCTCCTTCACCGGCTCCACCCCGGTCGGCCGCCGCATCGGTGAGCTGGCCGGCCGGCACCTCAAGCGCGCCCACCTGGAACTCGGCGGCAACTCCGCGCTGCTGATCCTGGACGACGCCGACGTGGACGCGGCGGTGAACCTCGCCACCTGGGGCTCGTTCTTCCACCAGGGCCAGATCTGCATGACCGCCGGCCGCCACCTGGTCGCCGACCGCCTCTACGACGACTTCGTCGAACGCCTCGCCGCCAAGGCCGGCGCGCTCGCCGTCGGCGACCCGGCCGCCGGCGAGGTCGCGCTCGGCCCCGTCATCGACGCCGGCCAGCGCGACAAGATCCACGGCATGGTCACCGCGAGCGTCGACCAGGGCGCGGCGCTGGCCTCCGGCGGGACCTACGAGAAGCTCTTCTACCGGCCCACGGTCCTGGCCGACATCCCGTTGACCGCGCCCGCGTTCGCCGAGGAGGTCTTCGGCCCGGTCGCCCCGGTCACACGCGTGTCGTCGGTCTCCCAGGCGGTGGAACTGGCAACCGAGGGCGAGTACGGCCTGGCGCTCGGCATCGTGACCAAGGACGCGATGCGCGGCCTCGCCGTCGCCGAGCAGATCCCGACGGGGATCGTCCACATCAACGACCAGACCGTCAACGACGAGGCCAACGCCCCGTTCGGCGGCGTGCGCGCCTCCGGCACCGGTTCCCGCTTCGGCGGCGCCAGGGCGAACATCGAGGCGTTCACCGAGACCCGCTGGATCACCATGCGCGGCGAGCCCCCGCAGTACCCGCTCTGACCACCGGCATCGCAGCGCGGGCGCGGCCTTCCGGCCGCGCCCGCGCTGACATCGGCACATGCCGGCGCGCCCGCTGCGACGTACCCTGTCCGGAGCACCGCCGAGGGAGAGACCGGGACATGAGCGAGGACCATGGCCTCACGCCCCTGCGCTACGACCAGAAGGGCCTGCGAGGGAAACTCGCCCGAATCCTCGTTCAGGAACCCACCGATGAAATCGATTGGCCCGCCGCCCTTCCGCCCGGAATCGAAACGGTCGTCATCACGGATGACGAACCGAACCCGCATCACACATTGCGTGTTCACCCGCCGGACGACCCCGCGCGCACGGCCTTGGTAGTGTTCGACCAGTTGGCGCTCTGCGAGGATCCCCCGGAGGCGTGAGAACGTTGGACCCGAGACGCATCGCGCTCAACCGGCGGCACAGCCTGGAGATGGGTTCGCTGTTCGCGAAGTTCCTCGATGCCCATCCAGACGTCGAATCCGAAGTCGACGACGCCGAGATGACCGAAGAGCAAGAGGCCGCTTGGACGGCCTACAGCGCCGAACTTCTCCGCCTGCATCAGGCCGAGCGCTCCGCACTCGCGGACATCCTCGAAGCCGAACAATCCTCCCGCCCAAACTGACCGGCAGCGAAACGCGTCGACCACGTCATGGCACAGTGAGCGCTCCTCCAGGCCCGCGCGCCCTTCTTCATCAAGATGTGACGTGACCGGGGGCACCCCCGACTTACGATCTTGGTTCGACTCACTCACGCATTTCCCGGAAGGGTGTGGATCATGTATCGCTTAAGTGGATGGAGGGTCGCCCTGGTCGCGTTGGCCGCCGCTCTGCTCGGGGCCTTCGGCCTCGCGGCACCGGCCGTCGCCGACGTGCCCCAAGCCCCTTGCGGCCCGTGGCTCCAGGCGCTCGATCTCCCGGACGGGAAAGTCCATTCGGGCGGCGAGGCGCAGGGCGTCGTGAAGGTGAGCTGTTCTTCCCCCATTCCGCTCACCGTGACGATGACGTCCGCGGACGCGTCCTGGGTGAGCGTGCCGGCCACGGTCGTGGTCCCGGCCGGGGCGACCGAAGCGGCCTTTCCCATTCAGACGCACCAGCCCGACTACATCTACGGGGACTTCAGCGTCTCCCTGACAGCGGAATTGCGGGGACGGACGCTGACCGAACCGCTCGCACTGCAACCGGGGCTGAGGTTCGTCGACTTCGGCGGCGTTTCGTCGATCGTCAGCGGTGACGACCCCTCGATCACCGTCGGCCTCAACGGCACGGCCCCCGCGGGCGGGATGGTCGTCTCGCTGGAAAGCGACCACCCGGCGCTGGAGGTTCCCGCGAGCATCACGATTCCAGGGGGTGCCCTCGGAATGGGGGTCCCGAGCTCAGAGGTGAAGAGCACGCGCATTCCCGTGGATGCGGACGTCACCGTGACGGCCAAGCTTCCAGGGCAGAGCCTCAGCAACGTCATCAGGCTTCTCGCGTGGAACTACGAACCCGGCGACTGGGGCTTCACCGGACCGGCCGAGACGTACGGCGGGTCGAATTACACCATGACCCTGAACCTGCCGAACCCCGTGCCGCACGGTGGCATCAGGGTCATTTTCAGCTCTGACAACCCGAAGCTCAGCTCTCTACCCCAGCCGAGGGAATTCATGGAAGGGACCACCGGAACGTTTCAGGTCCAGTTCTCGATGCCGCCCGATATCGACGGCGACGTCACCCTCACGGCGACCATCGAGGGTGTGGAAAGCCGGAGCCATACCGTCCGCGTGCACCCCGGCCTCACCGGACTCGACATCGAGCCATCGTTCATTACCGGCGGGCAGCCGTTCGTGGGCACGGTCCGTCTCGGCACGGCCACGAGCGTGCCTGTCACCATCCAGCTCGACAGCAGCAACCCGGTCGTCCAAGTCCCGGCCGAGGTGACCATTCCGGCAGGCCAGTCCTCGGTGTCCTTCCAGGGCACCACGTCTCCGGTGGACGGTTTCACCGACTCCACCATCACGGCCCGCCCCCCGAGCGGCGCGACCTGGGAAACCAACGTCTACGTGGTTCCCGGGACCTAGCAGCCGCCGTTTCCCCTTCCCGGCTTGGCCCCGGGCCCTCCTTCATTCGAGGGTTCCGGGGCCGGGCATGGGAGGTGTGGCCGCAGCGGGCGGAGCCGCTTGACCACCGGTCCGCGACGATCCGTTGATCGTCAGGTACTTGGGGCGGTTCTCGCTGGTCGTGGAGTGGGTCAGGCTGGGGTTCGGGGGCGGGTGGTGGGTGGGGTGAAGGTGCAGGGTAGGCGCTTGTAGCCGTTGATGAAGCCGGACATGAGCCGGTCGGGCTCACCGGCGGTGATGTCGGGCAGGCGGGTGAACAGCTCGCGGAACATCACGGTGATCTCTCGCCGGGCCAGGTTGGCGCCCAGGCAGAAGTGCGGGCCGGGACCGCCGAACCCGACGTGCGGGTTCGGTGAGCGCGTGATGTCGAAGCGCTCGGGTTCGGTGAAGACCGACTCGTCCCGGTTGGCGGACCAGTAGAACAGCGTCACCCTGTCGCCCTTGCGGTAGGCGTGGCCGTTCAGCTCGTAGTCGCGGGTGACGTTGCGGCGCATGAAGATGACGGGGCTGCTGAAGCGGACGATCTCCTCGACGGCCCCGGCGATGCGTCCGTCGAAGTCGGCCAGCAGCAGTTCGCGCTGGTCGGGATGTTCGGTGAACAGTTTCAGGCCGTGCGCGATCGCGTTGCGCGTGGTCTCGTTCCCGGCCACCACCAGCAGCAGGAAGAACGCGGCGAACTCGCGCGGGCTCAGGCGTTCGCCGTCGACGTTGGCGTTCACCAGCGCGGAGGTCAGGTCGTCCGTGGGCGCGCCCTTGCGTTCCCGTCCGAGCTGGAAGGCCAGCCGGTGCAGCCGCCATCCCGCCGACGCCACGGTGCCCAGCATGCGGAGCGTGGCGAGCCGGCCCAGTTTCGCGGCGCCGCCGCTGTACTCGACGGTGGCGCCCACGTATTCGGGGTCGCTGTAGCCGACGATGATGTTGGTCAGCTCCACCACCCGGCGGTGATGCCGAGTGGGAATGCCCAGCATGTCGCAGATGACCTCGACCGGCAGCCGCGCCGCGGCCTGGGACACGAAGTCGCCTCCGCCGGCCTCGATCAGCTCGTCCACGATCCGAGTGGCCCGGTGGGCGATGTCGTCCTCGGCCTTGGCGAGCATCTTCGGGCTGAACGCCCGGGACACGATCCGGCGGATCTTGGCGTGCCGCGGATCGTCCATGTCGATCATCGAGTTGAAGTACTTGTCCATCCAGCGCGGCATGTCGGCCGGGCTGGTGGCGCTGGGCTCGCTGCTGAACACCTCCGGGTGGCGGCTGGCCTCCGTCACCTCGGCATGGTGGGTCAGCGCCCAGGACCCCGGGCTCTGCGGGAGGAAGGGCAGCTTGGGCAGGGTGTTGAACGCCGGCCCCGGCTGCGCGCGCAGCACCGCGAACGCCTCCGCCCGCTCCTTCAGGGGACGGGCCCAGAACCGCAGATCGCTCAGGTCGATGTCCGCCGGCGTCAACTGCGAGGGATTCTCCGTGGTCACCGGACCTCACGCTCCCGTCTCGTCGCGACCCTTTCTGGTGAAGCGTCACACCAGAAATATGTGGTGTTCAGCGTCCCCAGATCTTCGGGCGAAGTCAAGGGATGCGGCACAATCGGGGCTGTGACGTCCGATCCCGCTCGCGCGCGCCCCTACCGCGGCGTGCCCGCCGACCAGCGCCGGGCCCGCCGCCGCGCCGCGCTGCTGGCGGCCGGGCTGGAGCTCCTCGGCACCCGGGGGTGGGCCGCCACGACCGTCCGGAAGGTCTGCGCCGAGGCCGGGCTCAACGACCGCTACTTCTACGAGAACTTCCCGGACCGGGACGCCCTGCTCCTTGCGATCATCGACGACCAGGTCGCCCGGGGCACCGACGTGATCCTGTCCGCCGCCCGCCGGGCCCCCCGCCACCCGCAGGACCGCACCCGCGCCGTGGTCACCGCCGTGCTCGACTTCCTGACCGGCGACCCGCGCCGCGCCCACATCCTCACCCACGCGTTCCCCGCCTCACCCCTGCTCCAGCGGCGCCGCGTCGAGATCATCCGGACCCTCGCCGCGATCTTCGCCGCCCAGACCCACGAGACCCTGGACCAGGTGCTCGTCCCCGACATCGACGTGGAACTGACCGGCCTGACCCTCACGGCCGGCCTCTGGGAGCTGTTCACCACCTGGTTCCGCGGAGACCTGGGCATCGAACGCGACCACCTGGTCGATTACACGGTCGCCTTGATCCTCAGCACCACCGAGCTGGCCATGCCCCTCCACCACCGCCTCCGCTAGGCGGCCGGGCCCGGCCCGGTCCGCCAGGTCGGCGGGTCACAGCAGGTCCCGCATCCGGCGCAGCCCGCGGGTGGTGCGCGCCTTGACGGTGCCGAGCGGGACGTTCAGCCGGTCGGCGATCTCCCGCTGGGTCAGCTGCCCGTAGTGCGCCAGGACGATCGCCTGGCGCTGCGCGGTGGGCAGAACCGCGAGGGCTTCGCGGACGTCGCACGCGGTGTCGACGGCGGGGGTCGCGTCGGGGACGCGGGCGGCCTCCTCCAGCGGCGCCGCCCGGCGGTGGTGGCGCGCCTCGGAGCGCAGCTGGTCGATGGCGCGCCGGCGGGCGATGGCCAGGACCCACGGCGTGAGACCGCGGGACGGGTCGAAGCGGCGGCGTGTCCGCCACAGCTCCAGAAACGCCACCTGGACGACGTCGTCGACCGCGTGGCCGGGCACCAGCCTCGCCACGTGGTGACGGACCAGGGGTCCGAGCGTCGCATAGCACTCGGTGAGCGCCGTCTCGTCGCCGCGCGCGAGCCTGTGTCCAAGGGTCACGTCCACACCGTCCCCAGAAGAGACCGCTTCAAGACGAAGACCGCGTTCGGCCCGGCGCGCCCGCCCTACCTTGCCTGACCTGGTGCAACCGGTCGCGGGCTTCGTGGCGAAGACATGGATGATGAGCGCTTCGATCATGCTGTTCACGCGGGACCTGCGGGTCCGCGACAACCCCGCGCTGGCGGCGGCGTGCCGGGCCGAGCACGTCGTTCCCCTCTTCGTCTTCGACGACGCGATCCTGAACGGGCCGTTCGCCGCGCCCGGCCGCGTCCGGTTCCTCCTGGAGAGCCTCGCCGATCTGCGCATGTCACTGCGTGAACTGGGCGGCGACCTGGTCGTGCGCCGTGGTGATCCGGTCGCCGAGGTCGCCCGGCTGGCCGGGGAGACCGGGGCGGGGTCGCTCTTTCTCGCCGACGAGCGCTCGGCGTACGGGGCACGGCGACTCGGCAGGCTCCGCGGCCTGGACGTCGAGGTGTCGGCGCAGCCCGGCATCACGGTCGTTCCGCCGGGTGAGCTCACCCCGGCCGGCGGAGATCACTACCGGGTTTTCACGCCGTACTGGCGGGCCTGGGACGCGGCGCGATGGCGTCCGATCGCGAAGGCGCCGCGGACGGTCGGCCTGCCGCCGGGGGTGGAGCCCGGCACGCTTCCGCGGCTCGCCGATCTGGCCTCCGGCTCGCCGCCGCCCGAGCCGGCGCCCGGCGGCGAACGGGAGGGGCGGCGGCGCATGGACAGGTGGCTGAGCGAGGCCGCCTCCGACTACGACGAGGTCCACGACGACCTCGCCGCCGACCGCACCTCCCGGCTCAGCCCGTACCTGAAGTTCGGCTGCGTCTCACCGCTGGAACTGGCGAAGGCGGGCCCGGACGGCTTCCGCCGCCAGCTCGCGTGGCGAGACTTCCACCACCAGGTCGCCGCCGCCTTCCCCGCGCTCGCCCGGGACGACTACCGGCCGCGCGGGCACCGGTGGAACGAGGACGAGGACGCCCTCGCCGCCTGGCGGGACGGCATGACGGGCGTCCCGATCGTCGACGCGGGCATGCGGCAACTGCGCCGCGAGGGTTTCATGCACAACCGCGCGCGACTCATCACCGCCTCGTTCCTGACCCGCGACCTCGGCGTCGACTGGCGGCACGGCCTGCGGCACTTCAACGACCTGCTCGTCGACGGCGACATCGCCGACAACGCGGGGAACTGGCAGTGGGTGGCCGGCACCGGCAACAACACCCGGCCCGGCCAGGTCATGAACCCGCTCCGGCAGGCGTCCCGCTTCGACCGCGGCGGCGACTACGTCCGCCGGTACGTGCCCGAACTCGCCGGCGTCGAGGGGGCGCGCGTCCACCGTCCCTGGACGCTCGCCGCGTCCGGCACGCGGGCACCGGCCTACCCGCCGCCCATCATCGACATCGGATGACGCGCCCGTCGAACCCGGGCCGGTCATGAGGACGAATCGCCTTTTCCAGGCCCGGCAAAATCCGGTCGCCCGCACGCTTGTGCACGTCGGCGCCGGGTAGGCAGCGTCCGACCAGGGGGGAGAAATGATCAGCACACTTCGGAAGCGGGGCGCGGGGTCCGCCCTCGTGTCCACGGCCGGCACCGCCCCGGCCGGACCGGCGATCGCCTCACGGGCCGCATCGAACCGGCTCGGGACCGCGGGTCCCGAGCCGGCGGCGATGCGATAGCGGCGCCGGAGCGCAGGCCGGTCGTGGACCACCGCTCGGACGCAGCGCGCGAAGACCTGTGCCTGGTGACGGGCGCCAGCGGCTACATCGGGGGGCGGCTCGTCCCCGAGTTGCTGGACGCCGGTCACCGGGTGCGGTGCATGGCCCGCTCGGCGCGGCGGCTGCGCGATCACCCCTGGGCCGGGCGGGTGGAGATCGCGGAGGCCGACGCCACCGATCCGGAGTCGACCCGGCGCGCACTGGACGGTGTCGACGTCGCCTACTACCTGATCCACGCGATCGGCGGCGCGGGCGGCTTCGCCGAGAACGACCGCCGGGCGGCCCGCACCTTCGCCGAGGCGGCGCGGGACGCCGGGGTGGGGCGGCTGGTCTACCTCGGCGGCATGGATCCGGAGGAGGACCCGTCGCCGCATCTGCGGTCCCGCGCCGAGGTCGGGAGGATCATGCTGGACAGCGGGGTGCCCACGGTGTGGCTGCGCGCCGCGGTGATCATCGGCTCGGGGTCGGCGTCCTTCGAGATGCTGCGCTACCTCACCGAGCGGCTGCCGGTCATGGTCACGCCGCGGTGGGTGCACACCCGGATCCAGCCGATCGCGATCCGGGACGTCCTGCACTACCTCACGGCGTCCGCGAGCCTGCCCGCCGACGTGAGCCGCGGGTTCGACATCGGCGGCCCCGACGTGCTCACCTACGCCGACATGATGCGCCGGTACGCCGCCATGGCGGGGCTGAACCGGCGCATCATCGTCCCCGTTCCGCTGCTGAGCCCGGGACTGTCGAGCCTGTGGGTCGGGGCCATCACCCCGGTTCCCGGTGGTCTCGCGCGCCCCCTGGTGGAGTCGCTGCGCAACGAGGTCGTGTGCGGCGAGAACGACATCAGCCGGTATATCGCACCACCACCGGAGGGCCCGACCGGCTTCGACGAGTCGGTCGCGCTGGCGCTGCGCCGGGTCCGTGAAGCGGACGTCGCCACGCGCTGGTCGTCGGCCGGCGTCCCCGGCGCCCCGAGCGATCCGCTGCCGACGGACCCGGACTGGGCCGGCGGCAGCCTCTACACCGACGACCGGTCGTGCCGCACGGACGCGCCGCCCGAGCGGCTGTGGGAGGTCGTCGAGGGGATCGGCGGGGAACGCGGCTGGTACTCCTTCCCGATCGCCTGGCGGGCACGGGGTGTCGTCGACCGGCTGGTGGGCGGCGTCGGGCTGCGGCGGGGCCGCCGGGACCCGCGGCGGCTGCGCATCGGGGAGACGGTGGACTTCTGGCGCGTGGAGGAGATCGAGACGGGACGGCTGCTGCGGTTGCGCGCCGAGATGCGGCTGCCCGGCCTGGCCTGGCTGGAACTGGGCGTGGCGGAGCAGGACGGCCGCACGCTGTTCACGCAGCGGGCGCTGTTCCATCCGCGGGGCCTGGCGGGCCACGCGTACTGGTGGGCGTTCCGGCCGTTCCACGACCGGATCTTCGGGGGGATGTGCCGCGGCATCGCCCGCGCGGCCGAGCGACCGCGGGCCGGCGACCCCGCGGGGCGGCGCTGATGGCGGCGCGCGGCCCGGTCGTCGTGGTCGGGGCGGGCCTGTCCGGTCTGTCCGCGGCGATTCACCTGGCGGCCCGGGGCCGTGAGGTCGTGGTGGTCGAGGCCCGCGACGAGCCGGGCGGCTGCTGCGGGTCGGCGGACCTCGGGCCCTACCGGTTCGACACCGGTCCTTCGGTGCTGACCATGCCGGACGTGCTGGCCGAAACGTTGGGCGCGGCCGGGGAGGACGTCGAGGACCTGCTGCCGCTCCGGCGCCTGGACCCGTTCTACCGGCTGAGCTTCCATGACGGCTCACACCTGGACGTGGTCGCCGGTGCACGGGAGATGGCCGACAACGTCCGGGCTCTGTGCGGACCGGACGAGGCCGCCCGGTATCTACGGTTCCGGCGGCGGCTCGGCGCGATGTTCGAGGCGGAATGGTCGTCGTTCATCGACGCGGACATGACCCGGCTGCGCGGGATGGCCCGGCCCGCCGCGCTGCTGAAGCTGGCGGCGGCGGGCGGGTTCCGCCGCCTGGACGGGTTCGTGTCCTCGCAGCTGACCGACGAGCGGCTCATCAGGGCGCACACGTTCCAGGCGCTGTACGTCGGGCTGACCCCGGACAGGGCGCTGGCGATCTATGCCGCCGTCGCGCACATGGACACCGTCGGCGGCGTCTACTTCCCGTCCGGCGGCGGAATGCGCGCCGTCCCGACCGCCCTGGCCGCGGCGGCGGAGAAGGCCGGCGCCCGCATCAGGTACGGCGTGCGCGCCGAACGGGTCGAGACGGACGCGTCCGGGGTGGCGGCGGTCCGGCTCGACACCGGGGAGCGGCTCGCCGCGAGCCACGCGGTGATCGCCTGCGATCTCGTGCGGGCCCACGCGGGGCTGCTGCCCGAGGCGGCCGGCGACTGGCGGCTGCGCCGGCCGCGCTACTCGCCGTCCTGCCTGGTCATGCATGTCGGCCTCGATCGGCGCCTGCGCGGCCGGGCGCACCACACTCTGCATTTCGGGCGGGAGTGGGCGGCCACTTTCGCCGCCCTGGCGTCCGGCCGTCCGCAACCCGACCCGAGCCTGCTGGTCACCTGCCCCGCCTCCGACGCCACCGCCGCGCCGGACGGGCACTCGACGCTGAGCGTGCTGGAACCCGTCCCCAACCTCGCCGGCGGAGCGGATTGGGAACGTCTCACGCCGCGACTGGAGCGCCGAATGCTGAGCCGCCTCGCCGACCTCGGCTACGGGGACCTGGCTGCGGCGCCGAGGATCACGTTCGATCCGCCGGCGTGGGCACGGATGGGGCACTCGGCCGGAACTCCCTTCGCCCTGGACCACCGCTTCCGCCAGACGGCATGGCTACGCCCGTCTGGCCGCAGCCGCCGCGTTCCCGGCCTGCACTTCGCCGGGATGTACACCGCGCCCGGCGTGGGCGTCCCACCCGCCCTGATCTCCGGCAGGCTGGCCGCCGCACGGATCCTGGAGGGCAGCCGATGACGCTGACCACGAGCTACGAGCACTGCCGCCGCCTCAACGCCCGTCACGGGCGCTCCTTCTACCTGGCCACGCTTCTGCTGCCTGCGTGGAAGCGGCGGCATGTGCACGCCCTCTACGGTTTCGCCCGGCACGTCGACGACATCGTCGACACCTCCGACGACGTGGCCGGACGGGCCGAAGCGCTCGACGAGGTGACCCGCCGGCTGGGGACGTGCCTGGCGGGCGAGCCGGTCCACGACCCGGTGCTGCCCGCGTTCGCGCACACCGTGCGTTCCTTCGGCGTCGAACGGGCCGACATCGACGCGTTCCTGGGGTCGATGCGGACCGACCTGACCGTCACGCGCTACGAAACCTACGACGACCTGCTGCTCTACATGGAGGGGTCGGCCGCCGCGATCGGCCTGATGATGCTTCCGGTACTGGAGACGGTGCCGGGCGCCGAGCGGGCGGCGCGCGAGCCCGCCCGTGAGCTGGGACGGGCGTTCCAGCTCACCAACTTCCTGCGGGACGTGGCCGAGGACCTGGCCCGCGGCCGCGTCTACCTGCCGCGAGCCGACCTCGACGCGTTCGGGGTCTCCGAGGCCGACCTCGCCGGCGGATGCACCCGGGGGATGCGCGAACTGGTGGCGTTCGAGGCCGGCCGTGCCCGCGACCACTACCGCCGCGCGCTGGCCGGCGTCGACCTGCTGGCGCCGTCCTCCCGGCCCTGCATCAGCGCCGCGTACGAACTGTACGGCGGCATCCTGGACCGGATCGCCGCCGCCGGCCACGACGTCCTGACGGCACGGGCCCGGGTGCCCCGCCGCCGGAGGGCCACGATCTTCGCGCGGCATCTGCTGGCCGCCTCCGCCGCCGGACGGGCCGAGCGGCGCCCGTCGTCCCGGACGGCGTGACGTGGCCGGCGACCGGAGGTCCCCGGCGGGCGGCGCCGCCCGGCCCGTCGTCCTGGACGCGATGGGCGGCGACCGCGGGCCGGCCGCGACGGTGCCGGGTGCGCTGACGGCGCGCCGCGAACACGGCGTGCCGGTGGTCCTCGTCGGCCGGTCCGAGTCGATCCGCCGTGAGCTGCGGCGGCACGGAGCCGCCCGCGAGGTGGGCGTCCTGCACGCCGACGAGGCCGTGCCCATGACCGAGCCGGGTGCGGGCGCCGCCGCCCGGCCGGGGACGAGCCTGATGGCCGGTTGCGCGCTGGCCCGGCGTGAGGGTGCGGCGTTCGTCTCGGCCGGCTCCACCGGCGCCGTCGTGGCGGGCGCGGTCCGCGTCTTCGGGCGGCGGGAGGGCGTTCTGCGTCCGGCGCTGGCCGTGGCGCTGCCCACGCCGGCCGGGGCGACGGTGCTGATCGACGCCGGCGGGACGGCCGACCCGACCCCGGAGATGCTCGCGCAGTTCGCGCTGATGGGCGCCGCGTACGCGCGGAACGTCCTCGGCGTGCCCGATCCGTCCGTCGGGCTGCTGTCCATCGGCTCCGAGCCGGGGAAGGGCAATCGGCTCGTCCGCCGCGCGGGGCGGCTGCTGCCGGCCGTGCCCGTCCGCTTCCACGGCAACGTCGAGGGCCACGAGGTGCTGGCCGGAACCGTCGACGTGGTCGTGACCGACGGCTTCACCGGCAACATCGTGCTGAAGAACGTCGAAGGCTGCGTGCGCACCACCCTGGATCTCGTCGCCAGGGCCGGCATCGCCGAGCCCAGGCGGCTGGACGAGGTCGGGCGTTTGTACGACGCCGACACCCATGGCGGCGCGGCGCTGCTGGGTCTGACCGGGACGGTCGTCGTCGCGCACGGCTCCTCGACGCCGGCCGCCATCGCCCGCGCCTGCCTGGTCGCGTCCGATCTGGCAGCGTCCGATCTAGCAGGGTCCGAGCCTGCCGAGTCCGAGTCGGCGGCGGGGGATGGCCCGGTGCGGGCGCGCGACCATCCCGCCGTGGGGACGGCCCCATGACGCGTTCAGTCTCGGTCGCGAGGACGCAACGGGTCACGGCCGTCCCAGGTGCCCTGACTCCCATGGGGCGCGAAACGCGCGAACAGCTCTTCGGCGTACCAGCCTTCGCCGCGAACCCGCCCGATGACGTCAGGGTGCGCACCTCCCCGATAGGCGAAGCGGGCGATGGCGGCCTCGTCCTCCCACAACGAGAACGTGGCCTGCCGGGCCACCGGCCATTCCCCCATGCCGACGGAGGCGACGCAGCCGTGCTCGCGGCGCAGCGCCCGGTCCACGTCCGCGATCGACCGGTAGAACGCCACCAGCCGCGTGGGACGGATCGAAGCCCTGGTCAGAACGGCCACGGGCCCGCGGACACGAGGCCCGGCGGCGCCCCGCCGGAAGACGGGGGACGACCCGAACGGGTCGCGTCCGCCCCAGCCGCCGCGCGAGGCCAGCGGCGTGAGGCGCACATGCCACGACTCCTCCCCCTCCTCGCGCCACCGGGCCGCGATCGCCGAGTGCTCCAGGAAGGCGTCCAGGGCCGCCTCGTCGTCCCACACCGCGAACAGCGCCCACCGGCGCAGGTCGGCGCCCAGGCTCATGGACCGGCCGCGGCCCGTGCCCAGCAGCCGCCAGAACCGCAGCCCGCGGGCGGCGCGCAGCTTCGGCCGATCGAACGCCATGTGCCGCATGGCGTCCACACCCGCATACCTGACGAGGTGGAACGAGGCGATGACATCGCTGCCCAGCGTTTCCCCGCCGGCGACGCCCGTTGCCGTGAGATCCCTGCTCGTGCCCGTCATCGGCGGCTACCTGCTCGGCTCGATACCGGTCGCGGTCCTGGTCGGACGCGTCCACGGGTTCGACCCGCGCTCGGTGGGCGACCGCAATCCCGGCTTCTGGAACGTCATGCAGCGCGTGGGCGGACGGTCGGCCGCGCCCGTGTTCGCCGGCGACCTGCTGAAGGGCACGGCGGCGGGCCTGCTGGGGCTGGCGGCCGGCGGTCGCCGGACGGGCCCGCTGGGCGCGGTCACCGGGTCCAGCGTCCTGCCGGTGTACGCGGCGGTGGGCGCCGCGATGGCCGGGCACGCGTGGCCGGTGTTCGCCGGCCGGAAGGGCGGGCGCTGCGTCCTCACCTTCGCCGGAGGCTTCGCGGTCATCTGCCCGCCCGCGTTCGGGCTCGGTCTGGGGCTGCTGGCCGCGACCGGCGCGGGTGGACGCTCGTTCGCCCGGGGAGCGCGCGTCGCGGTGTTCTCGCTGCCCGCGCTGCAACTGCTGTTCGCTCCGGCCGGGCACGTGGCCGGCACCGGGGCGCTGATGTCGCTCATCGGGCTGCGTTTCGGCCAGGCGGCTCTCGCCGACCGCGCGGCGGGCCGCCGTTCGGGCCGGCGCTCCGGTCGCCGCGCGCGGCGTCCTGCGGCGCGTCCAGGCCGCCGGCGCACCGGCGCGCGGGTGTGACGGCGGCCCGCCGGGCGAGGCCGGCCGCGTCGCGTCCGTAGGTGCGGCCGCGCCAGGTTCGGCCGGGGCGCAGCGCGGCCAGCGTCAGCCGCACGGCGGCGACCGGATCGAGCAGCGGTGAGAGCGCCAGGCCCGGTCCCGGTTCGCGGTAGCTGCCGCGGAGCGCCGCCGTCAGCAGGAGCCGCTGCCCCAGCAGGACGAGGTCGAGCGGCGTGGGACGCCCGGCGGCCAGCCTCAGCACCGGCAGCGCTGCGGTCAGCCACACCACCGCCAGGTCCCCGGCGAGGCGGACGGGCGTCGTGACGTCCCGCAACGCGATCGAGCGACCCCATTGGCGCCACACGTCGGCGGCGGACGTGTGCATGTCGACCTCCAGCAGCGCGCCCGCGTCGGCGAACGCGACCCTCCAGCCGTCCCGCGCGAGGAGCCGGCCCAGCGCGACGTCGTCGGTGAGGTGGCGGCGGACGCGGGCGAACCCGTCCGCCCTCACCATCGCCGCCTTGCGGAAGGCCATGCACTGGCCGTTGACGAGCAGACGGCCGGGCGACCTCACCGCCGGGCCGATCGGCCCGAACCGGTAGACCAGCGTGGCCAGGAACGAGGCGTGCAACGCCTGCTCGACGCCGCCGCCGGTGACGAACCGGGGACCGGCGCTGACCAGGTCCCAGGCGTCCAGCAGTCCGGCCAGCGCCGCGCACAACCCGGCCTTGGGACGGGTGTCGGCGTCCAGCAGCACCACCACCGGCCCGGCCGCCGCCTCCACGCCCTGCCGCAGCGCCCACTGCTTCCCCACCCAGCCGGCCGGCGGGGTGGCGCCCGTGACCACGGTCGCGCCCGACCGGGCCGCCAGCGCCGCGGTGCCGTCGCGGGACCCGTCGTCCACGACGATCACCTCCCGCACCGCCGGATCGGCCAGCAGCGGCGCCAGGCACGCCTCGATCCGGGCCTCCTCGTCGCGGGCGGGGATCACCACCGAGATCGGCTCCGCCGGGTCCCGGCCCGCGTGCGAGCCGAACGGCGGCGGACGGTCCCGGCCCCGCGCCAGCCGCGCCGCCACCACCAGCGCCGCGGCCGACTGGGCGGCGGTCACGGCCCTCACGGCCGGCCCCCCTCGCGGCGGACGTGCGACGCGCCGCCGACGGGGAAGTCCTGCTCGACCAGGGACGCGACGATCCGGCCGCCCATCGCGACCAGGGGAAGCCCGCCGCCCGGATGCACCGAGCCGCCCACCAGGTACAGGCCGCGCCTGGGTCCGCGGTTGCCCGGCCTGCGCAGCGGTGCGGCCGGTCCCCCGTAGGCGGTGCCGTAGATCGCCCCGCCCGGCGCGCCATAGCGGTCCCGCAGGTCCGCGGGGGTGAACAGCTCCGTGAACCGCAGCCGTCCCGCCAGGTCGTGCCCGCGCTCCGCGAGCCGCTCCAGCACCAGCTCCCCGTAGTCCTCCGGCGTCATCGGCCACCGCCCGGGGTCTCCCGCCGGGACGTTCACCAGCATCACCCAGTTCTCCGCCCCCGGCGGCGCCTGAGACGGGTCGTCCACCGCCGAGCAGCCGATGTGGACGGTCGGGTCCCGGGGCGGTCTGCGCCGCTGGAAGATGTCGCCGAACTCCCGCCGGTAGTCGGCCGAGAACAGCACCGAATGATGCGGCAGCCCCTCGGTCCGCCCCTCGACCCCGGCCAGGATCAGCAGCGCCGACGACGACGGCCCCAGGCGGGCCATCCCGCGCACCCGCCGCCGGGCGGGCAGCAGCCGGCCGTACAGCGCGGCGGCGTCGGCGTTGACCACCACCGCGTCCGCCGCCTCCCGCTCCCCGGACGCCAGCACCACGCCCCTGACCGAGTCGCCGTCCGCGAGGACGCGGACGACCTCGCTGCCGGTGCGGACCTCCACGCCGGCCGCGGCCACCAGCCCGGCCAGGTCGCCGGCGAGCCGGGCGAGGCCGCCCGGCACGTACCAGCCGCCGTCCCCGTGCTCGATCGCCGGGACGCATCCCAGCGCGGCCGGCGCCCGGTACGGGCTCGACCCGGCGTACGTGGCGTAACGCCCGACGTACTGCCGCAGCCGCCGGTCGGTGAAGAAGCGCCGGGCCAGCCCGTGCAGGGTTCGCCCCGGCGCGACCGCCTTCAGGTCTCCGAGCCGGGCCGCCTCCGGCGGACGGCCCACCGGGCCGGCGAAGAACGTCCGCCGCGACGCCGCCAGACACCCCTGCGCCCAGCCGTAGAAGGCCCGCCAGGCGGCGCCCTGACCGGCGGCGAGCCGGTCGACCTCGACGGCCATCCGATCGGGGTCGCCGAAGGCGCGCAGGCGCGACCCGTCGGCGAACCGGTACCGGCACAGCTCGTCCAGCCGGACGGGTTCGCGCTCGACCCCCAGTTCCCGGAAGAGGCCGGGCAGGGTCAGCAGCGACGGGCCGAGCGAGAAGGTGAACCCGTCCCGTTCGCGTTCGGCGAGTTTGCCGCCCAGCCGCCCCAGCCTCTCGTGCAGCCGGACCCGGTGGCCGCCGCGCGCCAGCAGCAGCGCGGCGACCATCCCGCCGACCCCGCCGCCGACCACGATCACCTCCGCCATGCGAGCCTCCGAGGGCTTCGCGCCGGCCGCGGGCCCGTCGCCGTCCGCCGCCTGAACGCCAGCGCCGCCGCCGGGACGGCGAACACCCCCATCGCCGTCCCTCCGGCCGCCGCGACGAGCCGGTCCGGCGGATCGAACACCGCCGTGAACGCCAGCGTCTCCATCGTCGCCATCACCCCGTAAAGCGCCACCAGCCACCCCGGCGCGTCCCGTTCCCACTCCACGATCGGCTCCATCACCGCCATGAGCAGCGCCGACACCCCCAGCCACCCGGCGAAGTCGACGGCGGGCACCCCCCGGTACACCCCGCCGTCGGCCCATCTCCACAGGTCCTGCCGCATCATCTGCGGATCCAGGAACAGGTCCCATGCCGTCAGCGCCGCGGCCCCCACCGCCACGCGCGCCCCCGTCCGCCCTTCCGGGACGAGCGTGGCGGCGACCGCGTGCGAAGCCAGCCCCATACCCGCCCACGCGCCCGCCACCGCCATCGGGACACCGCCCACCTGCGGCTGCAGCACCGGCGTGTACGAGTACCTCCCGAACGGGACACCCGTCCGCACCCCGACCCACTCCGCCGCGTATCCGACCGCCATCGCCGCGCCCACGGCCCCGCCCGCACGCGCGGGCCCCCGCCGCGACGCGACGAAGCACGCGGCTCCCGCCGCCAGCAGGCCCACCACCGGTCCGGTCTGCCGCACCGGATCCGGACTCACACCCGACGCCACCTGAGCCGCGACCATTCCCGCCAGGCAGCCGGCACCCGCCACCACCAGCCCGTCCGGGCCGGGTCCGGTCCGGCCCGCGGCGCGCCGCCTTCTCAGAAACCCCACACTCGTACCTTCGGAACTCACCCGGGCCCCGGACGCCTCCCGCTCGCAGAATGTGCCCACGCGCGGCCGCGGAGGACGCGATTCGGTCTCCGCCGACCCCGGTGCGGGCTTCGCGCTACCCCATGAGACGGTCAGAGTTGTGACCAACTACGCCCGTATGTACCGCTTCGGAATCACCCCTTGGGAGCGCTACGGAAAGGCGGCGGAGGCGAGCATCGCCGCCCTGCTCGACCGTGAGGAGAACGAGCGCTCCCGCCCGCTCGGCCGGGCCCTGGACCTCGGCTGCGGCCGCGGCCAGTTCACCCCCGAACTCGGACGCAGGGGCTGGGAGGCGGTCGGCGTCGACTACGTCCCGGCCGCCATCGAAGCGGCCGAGCGCCAGGGCGGGGAGGGCGTCACCTACGTGGTGGGCGACGTGACGGACCTGCCGTCGGCCGACCTGGGGACGTTCGACTTCTTCCTCGACGTGGGCTGCTTCCAGGGCTTCGACGCCGACCAGCAGCGGGCCGAGGGGCGGGGCGTCTCCGCGCTGGCCGGCCCTGGCTCAACGCTGCTGATGCTCGCCTTCGGCCCCACGCGGCTGCGCTCCCGGGTGGGCGGAGTGTCCCAGGCGGAGGTCGAGGCCGCGTTCCCGGACTGGGAGCTGCTCGACGTCCAGCCCGCGGACACCAAGGGGCTGGGCTGGCCGATGAACAGGACCTCACCGCAGTGGTACCGGCTGCGCCGGCAGACCTGACCGGCCTCGACCAGGCCAGGCCGCCGGCGGGAGCGGCTATCCGGGTTCACTCGCGTCCCGGCGCCGTGACAGGACGAGCAGCGCGGCGCCGGCGGCCAGTCCCGCGACCAGTGCCAGCGAGCCCCACAGCGGGCCCGACAGGTCGACGTTCAGCAGAGCGTCCGCGGAGTAGCCGCCCGGGCCCAGCACGGCGAGTCCCACGGCGACCATCGCGACGAGGACGGTGTACTCGCAGCCTCCCTTGAAGACGAAGTAGCCCTTGCCGCGGTGGTCGGTCAGGGCCGCGACGGTCATCAGGCCGACGAACGCCGCGGCCGCGGGACCGGCCAGGAACCCGAGCGTCATCAGGAGCCCGGCGCCGAGTTCGGTCCCGGCCGCCAGCCGGGCGTGCAGCCACGCCGGCCGGAGGCCGAGACCCGCGAACCAGCCGGTCGTCCCGGCCAGGCCGCCCGGCCCGAAGACCTTGTTCCACCCGTGCGCCATCAGCATCGGCCCCAGCGCCAGCCGCACGATCAGCGCACCGAGATCTTGGTCCATGCCCGGTTCCCGTTCTCAGTTCTCATCGGCGACGACACCCAGGTAGGTGCCGTACACCTCGGCCGGGCCGCCGGCCAGCTCGACCGTCCCGAGCAGGACGGAACGCGCGGCGGGACGCTCGCCCGGCGGGACCACGTCGAACCGGACGTCGATCGGACGCGAGGTCTGCGGATCGGTGATCTCCACCTCGACGACGACCCGCCCGCCGTCCGCCTCGACCCCGGTCACGCGGTGCCGGGACGTCAGCTGCTGTGTCGAGTGGTCGCCGGGCAGCCGCAGCCGGATGGGGGCGCACAGTTCACCCGCCCTCGGCGGCACGCACAGGCTCATGCCCATCGCGCGGCCCTAGACGTTCTCGCCGAGCTTCTCGGCGCGCCCGGAGATGTCGGCGTCCGCGGTGACCTTCGCCGGGTGCTGGGCGGCGAAGTTCGTCATCCGCGCCCACGCGTCCAGGTCGCGCTGGCTCGCCTCCCGCCCCACGTGCGTGACGACGTCGACGTCCGTCGCCTGGGAGCGCAGGTACCCGGCGCGCGCGTTCTCCTTCGGGACGTGCTTGAACGGGTCGAAGGAGTACGCCGCCATCGCGTTCTCGTGGGTGATCTTGTTGATGAGCGCGTCGTCGAGGTGGCCGAGGGTCTCCATGACGTCCTCGGGCGCGAACGGCCAGTTGCTGTCGGAGTGCGGGTAGTCCGACTCCCAGCAGACCATGTCGGTGTTGAACCAGTCGAGGATCTTCGGGCCGACCTTGTCGGCGATGAAGCATGTGTGGACGTGCCTGTTGAACACGTCCGACGGGCCGTCGTAGCCGGGCGGGAAGGTCGCCTTCGTCCAGCCCGAGTGCCGGTTCTGCACGTGCTCGGCCCGCCAGAGGAAGTACGGGATCCAGCCGATGTCGCCCTCGGTCAGCGAGAACCGCAGGTCGGGGAAGTCGCCCCAGAACTCGGCCCACATCAGTTCGAGCATCGTGTACGCGCTCATGATCGAGGACGCCGTCATGGCGACGCTCGCCGGCGCGTCGCTGGAGAACATCGGCGCGCGCGACGACGACCCGATGTGCGTGCACAGCACGGTCTTGCTCTCGCTGGCCGCCTCGAACAGCGGGTACCAGTACTTGGTGTGGATGCTGGGCATGCTCAGCGCCTCGGGGTTCTCCGAGAACGTCACGGCGTGGCATCCCTTGTCCGCCAGGCGGCGGATCTCCTTGGCGGCCTCGTGGACGTCGAACAGCGGGAGGATCCCGCAGGGGATGAACCGGCCGGGGTACGCGCCGCACCACTCGTCGATGTGCCAGTCGTTGTACGCCTTGATCATCACCAGGTTGGTCTCGCGGTCGGGCCCCTGGTTCAGGACCTGGCCGGAGAACCCGGTCCAGTTCGGGAAGTTCAGCCCGGCGAGCTGGCCGCCGGCGTTCATGTCCCGGACGCGCTCGTCGACGTTGAAGCAGCCAGGACGCATCTCGTCGTAGCTGCTGGCGTCGATGTTGTACATCTCGCGGGGCTTCCCGGCGACCGCGTTCAGCCCCATGTTGCGGCCCCGCAGATCACCGTAGTACCACTGCTGCACGCCGTCCGGTTCGATGACCACGCGCGGCATCCGGTCCCGGTATCTGCCGGGGACGTGCGCGTCGAACATGTCGGCGGGCTCGGCGATGTGGTCGTCGACGCTGATGAGGATCAAGTCGTCCTTGTGCATGGGGGAACCCTTCGCTCGGTCTTCCGGGGTCAGGCGGGGACGAAGTAGGGGAGCCAGAGGTCGCCGCCGGTCCGGCGGAACGACACCTGGACGGGCAGGCCGGCGCGCAGGTCCTCGGGCGCGGCGTCGATGATGTTGGTCAGCATCTGGTAGCCCTCGTCGAGGGTCACGATCGCCGCCGCGTACGGCGGCTCGAACGCGGGCGTGACCGGCCGGTGGACGACGGTCCAGCTGTAGAGCGTCCCGCGGCCGGCGCTCGCCTCCCAGACCTGCCGCCGGGCGAGGCAGCCGCGGCAGTGCTCGCTGGGCGGGAAGGTGATGTGCGCGCACTGCCCGCAGCGCTGGAACAGCAGCTCCCCCCGCGCGCAGGCGTCCCAGAAGGGGCGGGTCACCTCGCTCGGGGTCGCGTGCGGAACGTCGCGGGTCTGGGCCCGCAGCCGGGTCGTCATGGCAGGTCGTCTCCCAACAGGATCACGCCGGTGAACAGGGCGCCGGCTCCGCCGGTCGTGCACAGGGCGACATGCGCCTCCGGCACCTGGAGCGGCCCGGCGTCGCCGCGCAGCTGCTGGACGCCGCGGATCACGCGCTGCATCATCTGCGGGTTCGCGCCCGCGTGGCTGAACGACATCAGGCCGCCGTCCGTGGTGATCGGATGGCTGCCCGTCAGCTCGATGCGGCCGTCCTCGACGAACGGCCCGCCCTCCCCCTCGGGACAGAACCGCAGCGCCTCCAGCTGGCGGATGATCTCGAACGAGAAGGGGTCGTAGAGCTCCAGCACGTCCACGTCGCCGCGGTCGAGGCCGGCCTGGCGGAACGCGAGGTCGGCGGCGCGGCGGCCGGCCCATCCGTTGGCGGTGTCGTCGCGCCGCCCGCGCAGGTCCCAGCTCGGCGGGAACTGGTAGGACGGGCCGAAGAAGTCGACCCCGGCGCCGAGCACGTGCACGGGCTGGCGGCGCAGGGACCGGGCGCGCTCGGCCGTGGTGATGATCGCGGCGCAGCCGCCCTCCGACGTCATGGCGCAGTCGAGGAGGTGGAAGGGCTCGGCGATG
Organism: Spirillospora sp. NPDC048819; assembly: GCF_040650055.1. Classification (NCBI taxonomy): domain Bacteria; kingdom Bacillati; phylum Actinomycetota; class Actinomycetes; order Streptosporangiales; family Thermomonosporaceae; genus Spirillospora; species Spirillospora sp. NPDC048819. The sequence goes on from NZ_JBEZGN010000001.1 coordinate 579,038, forward strand.
GGACGGGACGCGGTGATGTCCTCGGGCTTGAACGGGCCCCGCCCGTGGTAGACGGCCTCGGGGTTGCGGTCCCCGTTGTTGCGGATCGTGGCCGCGACCCGCGACATCTGCTCCCGGGTCGTCCCGAAGACCTCCATGTGCCGGCGCGCGATGAGCGCGAACTCGGCGGCGGTGAACATGCCCCAGGGGGCGACGAACTCGTTCTCCGGGCGCGTCCACGGCGCGGTCGCCGCCCGGTCGGTGTAGCTCCCGGCCTGCGCGGCCACGAGCACGACGACGTCGGCGTAGCCCTTCTCGACCGCGGCGGCGGCCTCGGCGAACATGCCGACGCCGAAGTCCTGGCCCTGCCAGGCGGGCCCGACTCCGAGGTCGTAGATCAGGGACGTGCTGTTCTCCATGGCGCTGATTCCGTCGACATCGGACAGCTCCAGCCCGGCATCGTCCAGCGCGCCGAGGATCGCCTTGACCGTGAGACTGCGGGAGGTCTCCTCCTCCAGACGGCGCGCCTGGCGCGTGTTGTGCACCCCGGCGATGACGGCCCGGCGGTTCGATGCCCTCACTCGGTGCTCCTAGGGGTCGATCGATGTGCTGTAGATCACTGCGAGCTAGGCACTATTAGACTTATGTATTTCCCGGGTGTCAAGGGTCAGATTCCGCAAGCGGCCCCGCGATCGGCTGACGGACCCCCGGCGCCCCAGCCCCGCAAAATGCCTGCTAACCGGCAGTCAGCCTCGACGAATCCGGCGAACCGAGCCTTCTACGAGGACCGGGAGGGCGCCGGGAGGACTGGCGCTTGCGCGGCCTCTGTGTGACCATCGTGATTGACTATTAGTTCAAGGTAGCCGTGTGACGAGGCATGGAGTTCGCATGACCATCCGCCTGATCCTGGACATGGCCGCACAGGGAGAGGCCGACCGCGCCGCCCTGGTGCCCGACGACGGCGAGCCGATGACCTTCGGCGGCCTCGCCGCGCTGGCCGACGCGGGAAGCGCGCTGCTCAGACGCCTGCACGGCCGCTCCCTGGCGTTCATCGGCGTCAACTCCCCCGCGGTTCCCGCGCTGCTTTTCGCCGCCGCCGGCGCGGGCGTCCCGTTCGCCCCGCTCAACTATCGCCTGTCGGACCACGCGTTGCACGAGCTGATCGCCCGCCTCGACGCGCCCGTCCTCGTCACCGACCCGTCCTACCGCGTCGAACCGCCCGGCAACGTGATCGCGTCGATCACCACGCGTGAGTGGTTCGACCTCCTCGCGGCCCCGGGCGCCGCCGATCACGGCGAGCACGGCGAGCACGACGATCACGGCGATCAACCGGGAGCGGCGGAGGTGCCCGAGACGAGCCCGGCGGTCCTGCTGTTCACCAGCGGGACGACGTCGGCGCCGAAATGCGCCGTCCTGCGGCACACGAACCTGCTCTCGTACGTCCTCGGGACCGTCGAGTTCGGCTCGGCGGCGGAGAGCGACTGCGCGCTCCTCAGCGTCCCGCCGTACCACATCGCCGGAATCGGCGCCGTGCTCACCAACGCCTACTCCGGCCGCAAGGTCGCCTACCTGACGGACTTCACGCCGGAGGGATGGCTCGACGTGGTGCGGAGCCGGCGGGTGAGCCACGCGATGGTGGTGCCGACGATGCTGGCCCGGATCGTCGAGCACCTCGGGGACCGCCCGGCGGACTGCCCGAGCCTCACGACGCTGGCGTACGGCGGAGCCCGGATGCCGCTCCCGGTGCTCACCCGGGCACTGGAGGCGTTCCCCGCGACCGGGTTCGTCAACGCCTACGGCCTCACCGAGACCAGCTCGACGATCGCGGTCCTCGGACCCGGCGACCACCGTGAGGCGGTGGCGTCCGGTGAGCCGCACCGCCTCACCTCGGTCGGCCGCGTCGTCCCCGGCATCGAGGCGCAGATCCGCGACGGGGACGGACGGGCGGTGCCCGGGGGGACGGCCGGTGAGCTGTGGGTCCGGGGGCCGCAGGTGTCCGGCGAGTACACGGGGCTCGGCTCGGTCCTGGACGCCGACGGCTGGTTCCCGACCCGCGACCTCGCCCGCATCGACGGGCAGGGCTACCTGTACGTGGAGGGACGCGCCGACGACACGATCATCCGCGGCGGCGAGAACATCGCGCCGGCCGAGATCGAGGACGTCCTGCTCTCCCATGCCGCGGTCCGTGAGGCCGCGGTGGTCGGCATGCCCGACCCCGACTGGGGGCAGCGCCTGGTGGCCGTCGTGGTCCTCGCCGAACGAGCCGACCCCACCGGACCCGGCAGCGAGGAGCTCGCGGAGCCGCAGGAGCAGATCGCGGCGGAGTTGCGGGCCTTCGTCCGTTCCCGGCTGCGCGGTTCCCGGACGCCCGACGAGGTCGTCTTCCGGAACGAGCTGCCCTACACCCCGACCGGCAAGGTCCTGCGCCGCGAGATCGTCGCGGGGCTCGCATCACCGACGCACGCCTGATCGAATAGCCCCATAGATACTGAATACGGACAGGAGACAGAGTTGACCGACACCGTCATCAAGCCCGGTACGCGCCTGCACAGCCAGGTGTGCGGCACCGGCGTCATCGTCGTCCGGCCCGCTTCGTCGGCGATCGACCTGCGATGCGGCGGGGTCCCCATGTCCCCGTCGGCCGACCGCGCGACCGTCGGGGAGCCGCGGAGCCCCTTCGACGGAGGGTCGCTGCTGGGCAAGCGCTACACCCATCCGGACGACGACTCTTTCGAGCTGCTGGTGACCAACCCGGGGGAAGGCACGCTGTCCGACGGTGACACGCCGCTCGTGGTCAAGGAGGCCAAGCCGCTTCCCGCGAGCGACTGACCCGCGGGAAGGCGGCTCAGTCTTCCGCGTCCGGCTCCGGGTCGCCTTCCGGGCGGACCCTGCGCCGCACGGACGTCTTCGGATGGTCGGCGTGCTGCTGGTAGGCGTCCCCGATGTTCCAGCTGATCTCGTCGCGCAACTGCCGGATGTTGGCCATCTCGGCGTACAGCGAACGCAGGGTGTAGGCGGTCACCACCTGCGGGTACCGCGCTCTCGGGTCCTGCAGCAGGCCGAGCTCCCTGCCCCGGCCCTGCGCCCACAGCAGCTCGTCGATCGACTTCTGGACGGTCTCCAGGTAGCGGTCGATGGCCTCCAGGACCAGGCCCGGTTCGGTGTCGCCGGCCAGCCAGATCTTCAGCATCAGCGGATGCTTGGTCATCACCGGCTCGTCCCCCGGCAGGGCCTCGGCCCAAGCGTGCAGGGCGCGTTCCCCCCGGGCGGTCGACTCGTAGACCGTCATCTTGCGCTTGCCGACGTGGATGGTGCGCTCGGCCGCCATCTCGTGCTCGATCAGGCGCGTCAGCTCACGCCGGATGTGGCTGACGGCCGGCGCCCAGTAGAAGTGGCCGACCGTGTGCTGGGAGCGCACCTTGATCTCGCCCGCGGTGAGCGACTCGTCGGTGACGATGAGGATCCCGAGGACGAGGTACGCGGTCGTCGGCAGATCCGGGTAACCGGCGCCGGAGGCGTCCTCGTCCGCATCCCGCGATACTTCGAGTCCCACGTCGTCATCCCCGCCGGTCGCCGTCATTCCGTGGAGCGATCGTAGTCCTCCGGCCCGCCCGGTCTCCGCCTGTCGCGCGGGCCGGCGGTCACAGGCCGGCGGGCCGGGAGCCGATGACCCCGGCCTCCTCCAGGCCCTCGATCTCGCTCCGGCCGAGGCCGAGCTCCGCCAGGACCTCGTGGTTATGCCGGCCATAGAGCGGAGCCCCGCTCCGCACCCACCCGCCGGGCACGGTCCGGGACCCGAAGGGCAGTCCGGTCGTGAGGAACTCGCCCGCCACCGGATGCCGGACGCGCTCCCAGAACCCGCGGGCGTGCAGGTGCTCGTCGGTCAGCAGGTCGCTCGCGGGCGTCACCCGGGCGGACGGGACGCCCACCGCGCGGAGCGCCGCGACGGCGGCCTCGACGTCCATTCCCGCCGCCCAGGACGCGATGGCCTCGTCGACCTCCGCGGCGCGGGCGCGGCGCCCGTCCGGGGTCGCCAAGCCGGGGTCGCCGGCGAGGTCGGGGCGGCCCATGACGGCGGCGAGCGAAGGCCACTGCGCGTCCTCGGTCACGGCGATCGCGGCCCACTCGTCGGCCCCGGCCGTCTGGTACACGCCCTGCGGCGAGGCGCCCGGCCCGCGGTTGCCGTCGCGGCGCAGCGTGACGCCGCGGACGGCCTGCTCCAGCAGCGCCTCGGCCGCCACGTTGAGCGCGGCCTCGACCATCGTCCCCTCGACGTGCACGCCCCGACCGGTGACGTCGCGGCTCTCCAGCGCGATCACCGCCGCGAAGGCCGCGTGGAGGCCGGCGACCGGGTCGCAGACGCCGCGGGGGATGATCGGGGGGCCGTCCGGGTGCCCCGTCATCCACGCCATGCCGCTCGCCTGCTCCATCGTCTGGGCGAACCCGACCCTGTCCCGCCAGGGGCCGTCGAGCCCGAAGGCGGGCATCCGCACCATGCACGCGCGGGGGTTGGCCTCCGCCACGTCCGGCCATTCCAGCCCGAAGTTCGTCATCACGCGCGGCGAGAAGTTCTCGACGACCACGTCGCACGTCCCGATGAGCTTCAGGGCGATCTCGCGTGCCCGCGGGTTGCTCAGTTCGAGGCTGATCCCGCGCTTGTCGTTGTTGCTCGCGAGGAACACCGACCCCCATTCCCACCACTGGTCGACGCTCGGCGGCCGTCCACCGGAGAACCGCATGCCGTCCGGACGCCGCAGTCCCTCGATCTTGACGACGTCGGCGCCGAACGCCGCCAGCAGCTGGGTGGCGGTGGGACCGGCCCAGAAGGCCGTGAAGTCGGCGACCCGCACCCCGTGCAGCGGCCGCTGGTCCGCCGGCGCGCCCGGCCGCGCCGCGTGCTCGCGCGCCGGCCAGCGCACCTCGCCGGTGTCCCGGCCGAGTTCCGGCACCGTCCCCGGCGGGGCCGCCTCGAACGCGCTGGTCCGGTACGGGACCCGCGGCTGGAGATGTCCGAGCGCGTTCTTGACGAAGACGCCGCGCTCCCGGAACTGGTCGATCTCGGCCAGGGTCTCCGGCGTGCCGATCGGGGCCACCGGGATCCGCAGGGCGGCCGCGAGCTCCACGATCTCCGCGGTGGTCCTGGTGGCGGCCCAGGCGTGCACCATCTCCAGGAACTCGTCGCGCCGCCGCGTCCGGCCCACGAACGACGCAAGGTCGGCGTCGTCGAGCAGGTCCGCGCGATCGATCAGGACGAGGAAGTCCGCGAACTGCTGCGCGGTGATCGTGCAGAAGCCGACGAGGCCGTCGGCGGTGGGCACGATCGACGGCATCTCCAGGCTCCGGCCCGGCGGCGGTGCGTCCTCGCCGAGAACGCCGGCGGCGACGGCGCCGAGCCCGCCCATGGTGACGATCATGGCCTCGTAGATCGACACGTCGAAGACGTCGCCCCGCCCGGTCCGCCGGAGGCGGCGGACTCCGGCGGCGGCGGCGAACGCGGCGTACGCGCCCGCCACCCATTCGCCGATCCTGCCGCCGGCCTGCAGCGGCTCCTCGCCGGGCCAGCCGCGGCTCCCCGTCGAGCCGCACAGCGCCTGGAGGATGAACTCGTTGGCCTGGATCCCCTGGTCGACGTAGGGGCCTTCGGTGCCGAACGGGGTGATGCTGACGACGACGGTCTCGCCGCCGGCCGCCAGGAGGGACCGCACCCGCGCCAGGTCCCAGCCCCCCGTCCCGTCGACGATCACGACGTCCGCGCCCCGGACCAGGTCGCGGGCGGCGGGCGACTCCACGCCGTCCGGGACGACGGACCGCTTGCCCGCCGCCAGGAACTGGAACAGGGGCGCGTGCTCGCCAGGACCGAGGTCGAGATCCCCCGACGCGCTCCACGAGCGCAGCGGATCACCGGCCGCCGGCTCCAGCTTCACGACCTGCGCGCCGGCGTCGGCGAGCATCTTTCCGCAGTACGCGCCAGGGATGTTCCCGGTGCACTCCAGGACACGGACATCGGCGAACGGGAGAGGGCTGGGCATCGGTTCCTCGCAACGTAGACGTGATCTGGTTCTCTTCTGGCTCCCGGGCGCCGGCGCCGCGCGGGACGCCGGCGCCCGGTGAACCCTCAGTCGAGCCGGACGGCCGGCTCGCGTCCCGGGAGGGCGACGCCGTCGTCCCGGTACGCGAGCGTCGAATCGCGGTAGCGCGACGCGGCGGCGGCGAGCAGGAACCCGATGACGGAGGCGACCACGGCCACGACCGCGACGGTCTCCAGCCCCTGCTCGCTCAGGAAGGCCATGTCCCCCACCTTGATCTCACCGCGCGCCAGGAAGACGCCCGAGAAGGACGCGGCGACGCCCTGGAACGTCGTCCGGACCACGGCCTGCATGCCGACGGCCGCGCTGGTCTCGTCCTCCGGGACGCACTCGACGATGAGGGTCGGCAGCGCGCCGTAGCAGAACGTGACGGCGATCGAGCTGATGATCGTGAAGACGATGAAGCCGCCGACCGTGGTGTGCAGGTGGACGACGGACCAGAAGGCCCCCACGGACACCGCGGCCCCGATCATGATCGTCCTGGCGGCGCCGTACCGGCGGGATATCCGGCCGGGCAGCGGCGAGATCGTGAACCCGATGAGCGCGCCGAGGCCGCCCACCAGCCCCGTGACGGTGGCGGTCAGCCCGAGCCCGACCGGCAGCTCGATGGGGGCGCCGCCCGGCACGGGGATGTGCGTCGGGGTGCGCAGGACGGCCGTCGGCATGACCTGGCTGAGCCCGAAGACCCCGAAGGCGATGATCACCGTGGCGAGCATCCCGATCGCGAACTTGGGGTTGGCGAACCGCCGGACGTCCATCATCGGGTGCTCCACGCGCAGCTCCCAGAGCGTCCACAGGGCGAGCAGGACGAACCCGACGCCCAGGAAGCCGAGCGTCCGGGAGTCGGTCCACGTCCATTCGCTCGACCTGGTGACGCCGAAGAGGGTCGTGCCGATGGCCACCGAGAACAGCGCGGCGCCCAGGTAGTCGACCTTCCCGGGGTCGCTCTCCGCGGCGACGGACCGGGGGATGACGGCGCGGATCGCGAAGATCGCGAGCACGGCCAGGAGCACCGCCGTCCAGAAGATGTAGCGCCAGTCGAAGTGATCCAGGATGAAGCCGGACACGAGCATGCCCGACGCCCCGGCGATGAGCGCCGAGGCGCTGACGATGGCGATCCCGGTGGTGATCTTCTCCTTCGGCAGGATCTCCCGCGCCAGCCCGATCACCAGGGGCAGCACCGCGCCGGACACGCCCTGGAGGCCCCGGCCGAGGATCACGACCTCCAGGTTGGGGGCGACCGCGCTGACGATGGAGCCCACCGCCGAGATCAGCAGCACGATGTTGAGCACGCGGGTGCGGCCGAACTGGTCTCCCAGGCGACCGCACACGCCCGTGGCGGCCGCCGCCACCAGCATGTACGCGGTCACGATCCAGGTGAGCTTGCTGATGTCGGTGCCGAAGAAGGGGTGCTGGGCGTAGAGCAGCTGGACGGACATCGTGGTCTCGAATGCCGACACCGTCTCGGCGAGCACGAGCGCCGCGATCAGGAGGGCTGCGGACCGGGTCGTTCTGTCTCCGGGCATGGCCGTACCGACTTTCCGATGTGGGTGGGGGCGGTGTAGTCGGGGCCCGGCCGAGGTCCTCGCGCCCGACTTGGGGGCGTGCCGTCAGCGTCGTCGCCGGGCCGTTTGCCGTGGGCTGGATCACATTGAGGTGTGACTAATAGAACGCTGTTTCCCCGGGATCGTCAACCCTCCAGAGCGAAAGTTCCAGCAAGACCGAATGTATCCTGCGACCGTGCAAAGAACTTTAGACTCAGGGTCGAGACAGAAAACGCGCCCGGATGCGACGGGGGAAGTCGCATCCGGGCGCGTGCTCCCGGCCGGCGGGCGGATCAGCCGATCTTGGTGTCGCGGGACTCCCAGTAGGGGTCGCGCAGCCGCCGCTTGAGGGTCTTGCCCGACGGGTTGCGGGGGATCTCGGGGATCCGGTCGAAGCCCCGCGGGGTCTTGTAGGCGGCCATGTGCTCCCGGCAGAAGTCGCGCAGCTGCTCGTCCGTGACGGCGGCGCCGTCGTGTGACAGGACGATGGCGGCGTGGACGGATTCTCCCCACTCGTCGGAGGGGATGCCGAACACGGCCGCGTCCGCGACCGACGGATGGGAGGTCAGGACGGCCTCGATCTCCGCCGGGTAGATGTTCACCCCGCCCGAAATGATCATGTCGGTGCGGCGGTCGCAGATGTAGTAGAAGCCCTCTTCGTCGCGGTAGGCGATGTCGCCGACCGTGAGCCAGTCGCCGTGCCGGGCGTCCTGGAACTTGCCCTCGGCCTTGTAGTAGTCGTTGAAGGTGGAGGCGCCGCGCACGTACAGGTCACCGGCGACGTGCGGCTCCTCGACGGGCTGCCCGCCCTCGTCGAACAGCGCGATCTCGACACCGGGCGCCGCGCGGCCGCAGCTGCCGGGTTTGCGCAGCTGGTCCTCGGGACGCAGGATCGTGTCGACGCCGAGTTCGGTGGAGCCGTACACCTCGAACAGCGAGCCCTCGCCGACCTTGTCGACGTAGCGGCGCTTGAGCTCGAAGGGCCACGGCGCCGCGTTGGCGATCATGCGCCGCAGCGAGGAGAGGTCCCTGCGGCGGATCACCTCGTCCGGCAGGTCCACCACCCGGCGGATCGGCGTCGGGGCGGAGAACGTGGTCGTCACCCGGTGCCGTTCGACGAGGTCCAGCCAGCGCTCCGGGTCGAAGTCGCGCATGACGACGACGGTTCCGCCCATGAGCTGGACGATGAGCATGAAGCTCATCGGGCCGGAATGGTAGAGGGGACCGGTCGTGAGGTAGACGTCGCCGGGTTCGAAACCGATCTCGGTGACCAGCCCGAGCACCAGCGCAGGGTCCGGCTCGCCCCGCACGACGCCCTTGGGTTTGCCGGTCGTCCCCGACGTGTAGAACATCGAGGTTCCGGCGGCCGGATCGGTGCCGCGGACGGCCGGTTCGGTCACCGGGCTCGTCGCGGCCAGGGCGTCGAGCGAGGAGGCCCAGCCCGGCGCGTCCTCTGCCGCGCAGCCCCAGGCGAGCCAGGCGCGGACGTCGTCGACCTGCCGGGACGCCGCCTCCAGCTGGGGCGCCTGCTCGGCATCGAACACCACCAGGGCGGCGTCGGCGTTCTCGATGACGTAGGTCGTCTCCTCCGGGCTGAGCCGGTAGTTCAGCGGAACCCCGACGGCTCCGCACTTGCGCAGCGCCGCGATCAGCACGACGACCTCGGTGCTGTTGCGGCCGCACCACACGACCTTCGTGCCCGCCCGGACGCCGTGGTCGCCCAGCAGGTTGGCGTACCGGTTCACCATCGCGTTGAACTCGGCGTAGGTCAGGCGCCGGTCGTCCTCGATGAGCGCGGTCTTGGACGGGGCGGCGGCGGCCAGCGCGGCCAGCGGGTCCTCGACGGGTTCGGTCATGGTCTTCGACCTCCTGGTCGCCGGTTCGGGCGGACGCGTCGCCGCGGCCGCGCTTCACGGGCGCGCTTCACGGCGCGCTTCACATGGGACGCTGTGCCAGGGCGCGTTCCAGCCGCTGCTGTGCGCGGGCCGCCTGCCGGGCGCGGTAGGCGATCGGCATGTAGCGGACGCGTTCGGGGAGCAGCGGCGTGCTCCGCCCGATGACCTGCCCGGCCAGGCGCAGCCGGCGCTCGTCCGACGCGGTCCAGGTCAGCCCGAGCTTCTCGCGCGCCGCGGCGGGGAGGGTGCCGATCGTGATGAGCCGTCCGAGCCGCCCGCCGGCCATGCTCAGTGGGGCGACCGCCGGCCGGAGCGGTTTCGGGACGTTCGGCGGGACCCGGCCCATCTGACCGAGGACCTCGTGGGCGACCTTGTGCGGGACGAGCGTGTTGGCCACCATGTCGTCGAAGTAGTCCCAGTAGTCGGGGATGCTCGCCGGCAACATGCGTTCGGGCACCTGGAGGATCCTGCCGAGCTGGAGGAACTCGTCGAAGATCCGCTGTTCCTCCTCCTTGTTCAGCGGGGCGGGAGCGAAGTACCTCGCCGCGGTGACGGCGGCGTAGAAGCCGGTGAGGTGCACCCACGCCCATGGTTCGGCCGACAGTGCGTGGTGCCGGCGTCCCTCTTCGTCGACGGCGCTGAGCGGCTTGTGCATCTCGCGGAGCCGCCTGCCCTCCTCGATGGCGGTCCGTCCCCCGTAGACCCAGGTCTGCACGGAGGCGAAACTGCGCGCCGCGCGTCCGAGCGGGTCGGTGCGGAAGCTCGACAGCCGGTCGACCACGGTGCCGATCGCCGGATGCATCACCTGCAGAATGAAGACGCCGTTGCCCGCGATCGCCGACGTGTAGAGCCCCATCTGCTCCCACATCAGCGAATCCGGTCCGAACGGGACGGGCTCCTCGCGGCGTTCCCGTTCGCCCGGTGGACTGGCGGGCATCCCTTCGGCCACCGTCATGTGCGCAACCTCCTGACGCGAACGACTCACGTTCCCAGTGGAACGCGAATAAGTAGTCGCTTACAAGTCGCGTTCGGCAACACGTCGCCGATAGCCCGCTGACCTGGGCCTTCACCCCGCAGATTTCTTTCCGGAACCCGTTCGCGCCGCAGGGGCGGACGCATCCCGGGCGCCGCCACTCGCGTTCTGCGGGTTCGAGCGGCGGCGCCTGCGGGCTGCGGGCGGGCGTTCACACGAAGAAGATGAGCTGGGCGGCGATGAGGACGTCGATCACGCCGCACCATAGGGCGTAAGAGCGGAGCACGACCTTGTCGAGCTTGAGGTGGACGAGGTCCCAGATGCCGTGCAGGAACCAGCCGGCCGCCACGATGTAGCGGCCCGCCTCCGGGTCGGCGATCAGGCCGGCCAGCGCCACGGCGCCGAAGCCGATCATGGCAAGTGCCTGTGCCTGGAGCTCGCCCGACCGGAACAGCCGCCCGTCGGCGGCGCCCCAGACGAGGACGGCCAGGGCCACGGCCGCGGCGACGCCGGCCGGGTCGACGACGTCCACCGCCTCCAGGGCGGTGAAGGAGACGAGCAGGACGGCGAGCACCGCCCACGTCCCCCGGCGCCACTGGAACTTCGCGACCAGCAGGTACAGCAGGGGCAGGAGGACGAACGCCTGCGCCAGGGACGTGACCTGCGCGCCGGTGTCGCCGCCGCCGCCCCAGGTGGCCGCGCTCATCGCGACGGCGAGGGCCGTGGGCCAGAGATACCGGGCGGCGGTGCCGATTCTGGACGTGGGCCGCGCTTCCGTACCCGGCGCGGCGGTGCCGATCTCAGACATGGGCCGCACTCCCGTACTCGGAGCGGCGGCGGAGCATGAGCAGGAACATCGCAGGCAGCATCACGACGTGCTCCAGGAGCATCAGCGAGCCGCCCGCGATCGCGCCCAGCCACAGCAGCGGGAACAGCAGGGCGAGCGGCGCGAACATGGCGGCCGTCATCTCCAGGGAACTCGCCCAGCCGTGACCGCGGTAGCGCATCCAGACGACCATTCCGATGGACATCTCGGCCGCCATCTCCACGGAGGCCCACTCGTCGCCGCTGGGGAACTCCAGCCCGGTGAGGGCCATGGCGCCCCGGACGGCGATGCCGAGGACGGCCATCCCGACGAACATCGCTGCGATCATTTCCAGGTAGTGGCGGAGGAAGTGCCGCCAGGCGATCGCCTGCGGGCGACCGGTGGTGGGTGTCGTCATGACCAGGTCCCTTCGATACGGGGGTCGGGTATCTTCGCGTTCAAGCCTGGTGGACGCCCGGAACAGCCGTCAGTGCCGGAACCGCACGGGAGAGCAGGAAATCGTCATGGGATCCGATGACATTCGTCATGCGCCGCCCGGATCCGGTGCGCACCGCGCGGACGGGGCCGCGGCGGGGCGCGAGCCGGGCCTGGAGCGTTTCCGCAGGCACGTCCGGTGGAGCCTGACCGCGACGTTCGCGATCTTCGTGGTCATGTTCGCCGAGGACTGGATCACGCATCCCGAGCTGGGCGTCCCGGGGCGCGCCCTGGCCGCGGCGGCACTGCTCCTCATGACCGTGGCGATGGTCGTGTTGTTCGGCCGGCGGCTGCCGTCCGCCGACGCGGACGGAGACGCGGACGCGGGCCTGCCCCCGCCGCCGGTGGCGTGGCTCGCCGCCGGGTGGGCGGCCGCGGTGCCGCTCGCGGTGATTCCGCTGGCGCTGCCCGGCCAGCGGCTGTGGTCGCTGGCGCCGGCGGTGATGGTGTCGGTCACCGCGACGTTCCTGCCGCCGGAGCGGCGGCGGCTCCTCATCGCCGCCGGGATCGTCGCCGCCGCGGCGGTCGGCGGGCTGGCGGGCGGCGCCACCGGCGACGGGTGGCGGTTCGCGACCGGGTTCCCGGCCGGGATGGTGGCCTTCACGGCGTGGACGACGCTCGGGGCACTGTGGGCGTGGGACGTCGCCGACCGGCTGAACCAGGGCCGCCGGATGGCCGCGGAGCTGGCGGTCAAGGACGAGCGGCTGCGCTTCGCCGCCGACCTGCACGACATCCAGGGCCATCACCTCCAGGTCATCGCGCTCAAGAGCGAGCTGGCCGCGCGGCTCGCCGACACCGACCCGGCGCGGGCCGCGGCGCAGATGACGGAGGTGCATCAGCTGGCGGTCGACGCGCTGAGCGACACCCGGGCCGTGGTGCAGGGGTACCGGCGCACCACGCTGGACGAGGAGCTCGCCAACGCGGCCAAGGTGCTGTCGGCCGCCGGCATCGAGACCCGCGTGGAACCCGGACACGACCCGGGGGCGGACCGGCTGCCGGACGCCTGCCGGCACCTGCTGGGGCTGGTGATGCGGGAGGCGACCACCAACATGCTGCGGCACAGCCGGGCGCGCAGCGCCACGGTCGGCTGCCGGGTGGCGGACGGCGCGGCCCGGGTGCGGGTGCGCAACGATGGGGCGGTGGACACGCCCGGGACGGGAACCGGCACCGGCCTGCGCACCCTCGCCGACCGGCTGGAACAGGCCGGCGGCAGGCTGACCTGGGAACACGACGGCGAGTGGTTCGAGCTGACCGGCTCGCTGCCGCTGCACGCGGAGGCGGGCGAGCGATGATCCGGCTGCTGATCGCCGACGACGAGGACCTGCTGCGCGGCGCGCTCGCGGCGCTGCTGGAACTGGAGGACGACCTGACCGTCGTCGCGGAGGCCGCGACCGGGACCGACGCCGTCGAGCTGGCCCGCCTGCACCGTCCCGACATCGCGGTGCTCGACCTGGAGATGCCGCCGGCGGACGGGCTGCACGCCGCCGGGCTCATCCGCGCCGAGCTGCCGACCCGGATCATCCTCGTCACCCGGCACGCCCGCCCGGGAGTGCTGCGCCGCGCGCTGACCGCCGGGGTCCAGGGGTTCGTGCCGAAGACCACGCCCGCGTCCCGGCTCGCCGAGATCGTCCGGGACGTCGCCGCGGGCCGCCGCTACGTCGACCCCGACATCGCCGCGTCCGCGCTGACCGAGAGCGACTGCCCGCTCTCCGGCCGGGAGCTGGAGGTGCTGCGCGCGTCCCGGACGGGAGCGTCGGTCAGCGAGATCGCCGCCGAGGTGCACCTCGCCCCCGGCACGGTCCGCAACTACCTGTCGTCGGCCATGACGAAACTGGGTGCGAGCTCGCGGCACGCCGCCGCGCACCGCGCCTGGGAAGAGGGCTGGATCTGATCACGCCCCTGGTCGCGGTCCCCTGCGTCACGGGCTCCGGGCCGCGCGCCTCCGGGTGTGGGCGGCGCGGTGGGCGGCCATGCGGACGGGCGCGTTGGCGGTGCCGTAGCCGGCATAGCCGGAAGAGCGCTGGACGAACTCGAAGAAGACCCGCGATCCCAGGATCTCGGTGCAGAGGTGGAAGTACTCGGCGTCGCCGTCGCGGTCGTAGAAGACGTCGTGCTCGCGCAGGGCGGCGAGCAGGGCCGGTTCGGGCGCGAGGCGGGCGTCCAGGTCGTCGTAGTAGTTGGCGGGGACGTTCAGGATCGGGGCGCCGCGGTCGCGCAGGGTCTGGGCGGTGCGGAAGATGTCGTCGGTGTGGAAGGCCACGTGCTGGGGGTCGGGGACGGCCGGAGCCCAGGAGCCGCGGCGCAGCACCGTCCCGTCGAGCAGGAGGCGCAGCCTGCGGCCGGGATCGGTGACGGCCCGGCTGCGGACCAGGCCGAAGGGCGCGGCGAGCTCGGCGTCGTGCTCGGGCTCGAGACCGAACAGCGAGCGGTAGAAGAGGGTCGCCTCGTCGAACGCGTCGAAGGGCTGCGACAGGGCGAGGTGGTCGATGGCGGTGACGCCGGCCCCTGCCGGTTCCGGCATGCCGGAGAGGATGAAGTCGCCGAGCCAGCCGTCCGGGGCGCCGGTCCGGCAGAAGAAGACGGCGGTGCCGTCGGGGGCGGCCACCGAGGTCAGGTCGGCCTCGGCCGCGCCGCGGGTCCGCGGCAGGACGGGGGCGAGCAGCGCGGTGGCGCGCCGCGCCGAGCGTCCGGGGTCGCCGGTCTCGACGGCGAACGCGCCGATGGCGGCCCGGGTCGCGCCGGTGGCATTGAGCACGACCCGGGCGTCGCCCTGTTGCCAGAGCTGCACCGGCTTGGACCGGTGCTGCCCGATGTGCGCGAAACCGGTGGCGGCGAGGGTCCGGGCCACCTCGGTGCCTGACTCGGCGTCGACCGCCAGTTCCACGAAGGCGAAGCCCTCCGGCGCGGATGCGGGTGCGGGCGGAGGCGGCGCGGCGCGTCCGCGGCGGGCCGCCGCCGCGGGGTCGTGGCGGACGAGTCCCTCCTCCAGCACGATCAGGGAACGCATCGCGTCGACGGCCGCGCGGCCGGGCGGCGCCTGCCGGAAGACGTCGTTGAAGACCTCCAGCGACAGCGGGCCCTGGTAGCCGGCCGCGAGCACCCGCGAAGTGAACCCGACGAGGTCGAAGGCGCCCTGCCCCGGGAAGAGCCGGTGGTGGCGGCTCCACTGGAGCACGTCCATGCGCAGGTGCGGGGCGTCGGCGAGCTGGAGGAAGAAGAGCTTCTCGGCGGGGAACTCCGCGATGCCCGCGATGTCGCCGCCGACGGACAGCACGTGGAAACTGTCGAGGCACAGCCCCAGCGCGGGATGGTCGGCCCGCAGGACGAGGTCCGCCGAACGCTCCCAGGTCCGGACGAACCTCCCCCAGGCCAGCGCCTCGTAGGCGACCCGGACCCCGTGGTCGGCGGCGACGCCGGCGAGGGCGCGCAGCCGCCGGGCGGCGAGGGCGTCGTCGTCGACGGCCTCGGGCGCGACCGACGAGCACACCAGGACGGTGCCGGCGCCGAGCCGCCGCGCCAGCTCGAACTTGTGCCCGGCCCTGCGCAGGTTGCGCCGGTGCAGTTCGTCCGGGACGGCCTCGAAGTCACGGAACGGCTGGTAGAGCTCGACGGTGAGGCCGAGGCCGGCGCAGCGTTCGGCGACCTGCTCGGGGCTCAGCGGACAGGCGAGAAGGTCGTTCTCGAAGATCTCGACGCCGTCGAACCCGGCGGCCGCGGCCGCGCTCAGCTTGTCCTCCAGCGTGCCCGACAGGCACACCGTCGCGATCGACCGTCGCACGTCCTTCCCTCCATTCCTGCGCAGGCCCGGGCAGCCGGGTCAGGGGGCGGTGGAGCGGATCGTCTTGAACAGCGCGGCCTGCTCGCCTTCGAGGTTCTCGCCGAAGTACTTCCTGGCCTTGTCGGCGAACGCGTTGCGGTCGACGTCCTCGACGATCGTGGGCTCGCCCTTGCTCTTCCACTCGGCGAGGATCTTCGCCTCGTCCGCCTCGATGCACTTCCGGTTGGCGGTGCGGGTGTCCGAGACGGCCTTCTGCAGGGCCTTCTGCTGCTCGGGACTGAGCTTCTTCCAGCTCTCCTCGTTGATGACGATGAGCTGGGAGCCGGTCTGGTGGCCGGTCAGGCTGACATGGGTCTGGACCTCGTCGAGGCTCTTCTCCGCGATCGTCGGGATCGGGTTCTCCTGCCCGTCGATGGTCTTGCGCTGGAGGCTCAGGTACAGCTCCTCGAACGCGACGGCGGTGGGCGTGGCGCCGACCGCCTTGGCGTTCTCCAGGTAGATCTTGGAGTCGGGGAACCGCATGCGCAGGCCCTTGAGGTCCTCGGGCTTGCGGATCGGCTTGTTGGCGGTGAAGTGCCGCATCCCGAAGTACCAGACGTCCAGCACGCGGGTGCCGGTCGCCTTGGCGAACTCCGCCTTCAGGCCGGCGCCCTCCTGCCCGTCGAAGAAGGTGAACAGGTGGTCCGGCCCGTTGAACGCGTAGGCCATGTCCAGGACGCCGATGGGGGCGTAGCTCCCGGCCAGCGCGGACGAGCCCTGCACGTCCATGTCGAGGTCGCCGGACCTGACGGAGGTGAAGCGCGTGTCGTCGTTGCCGAGCTGGCTGTTGGGGAACGTCTCGACCTTCACGCCGATGTCCTGGCCGTTGACAGCGTCGGCGACGGCCTTGATGCCGCAGCGGGTGTGCGGATGGTTGTCGGTGTAGCTGTTGGCGAAGGACAGGGTGACGTCTCCTCCGTCGTCTCCGCTGTTCATCGCGCTGCAGCCGGACGCCAGAACGGCCGTGGCGGTCAGGGCCAGCAGCGTCTTGCGGGGGGTTTTCGGCATCTGCCTTGCTCCTCACGGGGGTGGGGGTGTCGGGTCGTGGGTGGGGACGGCCCGGGTGCCGCTACAGGCCGAGCAGCCGGGGCAGGAAGGTGACGATCCCGGGGACGAAGGTCACCAGCATCAGGACGACCAGGAGCGGGAGCAGGAACGGAAGGGTGCCGCGGAAGACCTCGTGGACCGGCATCCGCGCGACGGGGCTCATGACGTACAGCACCGCGCCGATCGGCGGGGTGAGCAGGCCGATCATCAGGTTCATGATGATGATCACGCCGAAGTGCATCGGGTCGACGCCGAACTCGGCGGCGATCGGCAGCAGGATCGGGACCGTGATCACCAGGACCGAGATGCCCTCCAGGATGGCGCCCAGCAGGATCATCAGCAGGTTGACCAGCAGCAGGAAGACGATGGTGTTGTCGGTGAGGCCGAGCATCGTCTCGGAGATCTTCTGGGGGATCCGCTCCCGGGCGAGGATCCAGGCGAGCAGCCCGGAGGCGCCGACGATCAGGGTGATCGACGCCGTGGTCGCGGCGGTCTCCCGGGCTATGTCGAACAGGTCCCGCCAGGTGATGCGGCGGTAGACGGCGCCGAGGACGAGCACGTAGGCGGCCCCCACCGCCGCGGCCTCGGTGGGGGTGAACACCCCGCCGAGGATCCCGCCGAGAATGATCACCGGTGCGCCCAGCGGGCCGAGGACGCGCAGTCCCGTGCGGCGGAGCGTCCCCCAGGAGAAGGGCTCGCCGCGCAGGCCGCTCTGGCGGCGCACCAGGAAGTAGACCATGACGGCCAGGCCCGCCGCCATGAGGAACGCGGGCGCGACGGAGGCGGCGAACAGCGCCCCCGTCGAGACTCCGGCGATGCCGGCGTAGACGACCGCGGGGATGCTCGGCGGCATGACCGGTCCGAGGAGGCTGGAGGAGGCGCTGATGCCGACGGCGAACCGGGGCGAGTAGCCGTTGCGGACCATCGCGGGCACCTCGACCTTGCCGAGGCCGGCGGCGTCGGCGAGCGCCGAGCCGCTCATCCAGGAGAACCCCAGGCTCACGCCGATGTTGACGTAGCCGAGGCTGCCCTTGACGCGGCCGACGGCGGCGAGCGCGAACTCGAACAGCCGGTCGGCGATGCCCGCGTGGTTGGCGACGACGCCGAGCAGGATGAACAGCGGGACGGCCAGCAGCGGGAAGCTGTTGACCGCCTCGGTGGCCTGCCGGACGCTCAGCCCCGCCGAGTACCCCTCCAGGGAGACGTAGGTGAGGCACGGGCCGAGCAGCGCGAACGCGACGGGGACGCGCAACAGCAGGAGGGCGGCGATGGCCGCGCCGAGTAGCACCATGCTCATGTCGGCTGCCGGTCCTCTCGGTTGTCGGGACCGGCCTGGCCGCCTTCGGCGGTCGGGTCCGTCTCGTCCGTGTCGTCCGCCTCGGGTTCCGGCCGGAAGACGGCGACGATCGAGCGGACGGTGGTCAGGAGCAGTCCGGCGAGCGGGATGACGTAGAAGAAGCGCATCGGCATGCCGAGCGCGGGCGAGGCCTGCGAGTCGCCGTTCGCGACCAGGACCCACGCCTCGTAGAGGAGGTTGAGGCAGACGATCGCGACGGTGATGTTGGCCGCGGCGCAGACGATGCGCAGCAGCCGGGGCCCGGCCACGATGTCGACGAGTTTCAGGGTGATGTGGCTGTCGCGGGCCGCGAGGTAGCCCGACATGGCGAAGGTGAGCCAGACGAAGCTGAACCGCGCGAGTTCGCCGGTCCAGACCCATCCGCCGGCGGGCAGGTAGCGCTGCGCGGCCTGGAGCAGCATCAGGACGCCGATCACGGCGAGCAGGACGCTGCCGGTGATCGCCTCGGCCAGGGACAGCGCCCGCAGGACGCGACCGGGCCGGCGGCCCGTGGGCACGGTGGCGGCAGGGGTCATCGGAGGTCCTCCCCCCAGTCGGAGAGATCGATCCAGGATTTGCCGGGAGCCGTCCGGGCCTCGGCGAAGGCGCGCTCGGCCTGGCGCGGGGGCACGCCCGGCCGCAGCAGCCCGGCCAGCCGGGGAGCCGCACCGGCGACCGCCGCGACGGTCGCGGCGAAGTCGTCCGGATGGTCGTAGATGAGGGAGCCGCGCACCTGGAGCTGCCGCCGCGTCAGCTCCATCGTCGACAGCCCGACCGGTTCGCTGCTCATGCCGATCACCATGACGGTCCCGCCGGTGGCGACCTTGTGGGCGGACGTCTCCCAGGCGGCGGGGACTCCGGCGGTGTCGAAGACGAACGGGAAGTGACGCTCGTCCTCGGCGCCGGGGCCGGGCGCGACGGCCCGGGCCCCGATCCGCTCGGCGACCGCGACCCGGTCGGCCCGGGGGTCGGTGACGGACACGCGGGCTCCGGCCTCCAGGAGCGATAGGCAGGTGAGGAGACCCTGTGACCCGGCGCCGACGACCAGGCACTCGGTACCGGGGCCCACACCGGCGCGGCGCACCGCCGACCGGGCGACCGCGAACGGCTCGACGCAGGCCGCGGTCTCGGCGCCGACCGGGGACGGCAGCGGCCAGGCGAACCGCGCGGGGACCGCGACGCGTTCGGCGAGCAGCCCCGGGACCGTGATGCCGGGGCTGAGCCTGCGCTCGCAGCCGGAGGTCAGGCCGCGCAGGCACGGCGGGCAGGAGAAGCAGCAGTAGTTGGGCTCGATCACCACGTCCTGTCCGACGTGCCGGTCGTCGACGGCCGAGCCCAGGGCGACGATCCGTCCGCCGCCCTCGTGGCCCGGCACCCAGGGCAGGGTGGGCGTGGGGCGGGTGCCGTCGTGGACGGCGAGGTCCGATCCACACAGGCCGACCGCGCTCATCGCGACGACCACGTCGTGGGGTCCGGGTTCCGGTTCCGCCCAGGAGTCGACGACCTCGGTGCGCCGGGGTTCCGTCAGGACGATTGCCCGCATGTGATCCGTTCTTCGCGCAGGTGTGGCCGAGGTCGCTGTGACCCCCGCCACATTTCTCGAATGTGCCGTTGACCCTAAAATCGGTGGTCGAGCCATGGCAAGCGGTTGCCAAAACTTTCCATCACGGAAAAACTGGGGCCCCCGGCGGGCCGAGCGGAGGGTGGGCGAGTGGCAGAGGGACGAGCGGGCGGCGGACGGCCGACGATCTACCACGTGGCGAAGGAGGCCGGGGTGTCGCCGTCCACGGTGTCGCGTGCGATGTCCAACCCCGGACGCGTCAACGCCGCGACCGCGGCCCGCGTGGCCGAGGTCGCCGCCCGCCTCGGTTACCGCACGAACACCTTGGCCAGGGCGCTGCCGTCCGGCCGGACCGACACCCTCGCGCTGTTCGTCTCCGACATCACCAACCCCCACTTCTTCGGGGTCATCCGCGGCGCCGAGCACCAGGCGCGCGCCGCGGGCTGCACGCTCATCGTCGGCGACACCGAGGAGTCACCCGAGGTCGAGGCGCGCAACATCGAACGGCTCGGGCCGTCCGTCGACGGGTTCGTCATCGCGGCGAGCCGCATGTCCGACGAAGAGATCACGAAGCTGTCGGCAGGGCACCGCCTCACCCTGATCAGCCGGCAGGTCGCCGACGTGCCCAGCGTCATCGTCGACCACGCCGAGGGCACCCGCCAGATCGTCGAGCACCTCGCCTCGCTGGGGCACCGCTCGATCGTGTTCCTCGGCGGGCCGCCCCGCTCCTGGCTGGGCGCACGCCGCTGGAAGTCACTGGCCGCAGCCGCAGGCCGGCACGGCATCTCGACCCGGCGGATCGGGCCCTTCCCCCCGACCGTCGCCGGCGGCGCCGCCGCCGCGGACGCCGCGCTCGGCACGGGCGCCACCGCCGCCGTCGCGCACAACGACCTGCTCGCCATCGGCGTCCTGCGCCGCTGCGCCGAACGGGGCGTGGCCGTGCCCGCGGACATCAGCGTCGTCGGCTATGACGACATCTTCGGCGCGGACTTCTGCTCTCCGCCGCTGACCACCCTCGCCGGCCAGTTCGAGGAGTCCGGCCGCACCGCCGTCGACATGCTCCTGGCCATGCGCGACCGCGACGGCATCCGCCCGGCCCGCGACATGGTCGTCCTCCCCTCCCACCTCGCCATCCGCCACTCCACCGGCCCAACCCCCCGCTGACCACGGGCCCGCCCGCCAGGTGCCGCGCCGACTGCCTGGAGGCCATTTTCGTCAAATTAAGCCGCGTCGGGCGGCGTGGACGCCTGCCTGGAATCTGGTGCGGGCGTTGAGCGTGCGCAGGAGGCGGGCGACGTGCCGGCTGACCGTGCGCGCGCCCATTCCGGTGTGGCGGGCCACTGCTTCGTCTTTGAGGCCGGCTGCGAGCAGGGTGAGCAGATGCCGGTCGGCATCGGACAAACGCGGCCAGACATCGTGCGCCCCGGACTGGTCGTCGACGTGCAGTGGTGTGGCCTGTTCCCAGCAGGTGTTGAACACGCCGATGAGAATGTCGAGGAGCGTCGAAGGGCGGATGAGCGCGGTGATGCCGGGTTCATCGCCCTGCAGCGGCATCAACGCCATTTCGTCGTCCACGATGACGAGTTTGGCGGGCGGATTCTCCAGAATGCGGGCGCGTTCACCAATTCCGGAGTCGTGCCGGGCCATTTCGAGTCGTTCGGGGATGGCGAGGGCCTCCGGGGTGTAAATGACCCTGTATTCCACGCCGCTGGCGAGCCGCTCGCGTTCGATCTCGTTCGGGCGGGCCGGATCGACGGCGTAGGGCGGCTTGTCGATCGCCTTGATCTGCTCGACCGCGCCGCGCTGGACCTGCTCGTACCGCTGCACCACCGCGTCCAGGCCGTCGATGATCTCCACGAGCTTCTGGGGGTTCGTGCGCTGCTCGGCGGCCAGAAGGTCGCCGCTGAGGCGCTTGGCCTCGATGCGGGCGCGGATGAACTCCGTCTCCCGCCGGCGTATCAGCGTCTCGACGACGGCGTCCGGCGGATAGGGGACGTACGTCGGGTCGGCGGAGGCGTTCACGCCGACCATGCCGAGAGCCTCGAGTTCCACGAGAAGCCCCGTCAGCCGGGGCCGGGGCTCGCCCGACAGTTGCGTCAACTCGCCCAGCGTGCTGCCGGGGTTGTGCAGCAGCGCCGTGTAAAGGATCTGCTGCGAGGCGGTGACACCGAGAGCCGCGAATGGATTCTCACCGGCTGAGCCCACGGGGAACATGGACGGGATTATCCAGCAAGGGACGTGAAGCGGCCAGGCCTTCGCGGATCATTCGATCTCAACGGCCATGCGCGAGTGGCATTGATGGCGGAAAACGACACCGGCGATAACTCGCCAGAACGCGGCCGGGTGGAGGGTTCCTCACCCTGCGCAAAGACATTTACCTTTGCCGCACCCCCACCCCCTAGGAGAGAACCATGTCTCACAGACGCGTCTTGCGCGTCGCCGTGCTTTCCGTCGGCGCGCTGTGCCTGGCGGGCACTCAGGGCGTCGCGGCGGCCCAGCCGGACCCGGCGGCGCCGGCGCCGTACTCCGCGGCGGCCGCCGCGGACGTGCCGCCGGCCATGCTGAAGGCGATGCAGCGCGACCTCGGCCTCACCGAAGCGCAGGCGAAGGAGGCGCTGGTCAACCAGTTCGACGCCGGCGTCACCGCCGGCAAGCTGCGGCTGAGGCTCGCCGGGAGCTTCGCCGGAAGCTGGGTCAGCGGCAAGACCGGCGCGACGCTGCACGTCGCCACCTCCGACCCCGCCGAGGCGGGCGAGATCGCCGGCCACGGCGCCCGCGCGAAGGTCGTCGACCACAGCCTCACCGAGCTCACCGCCGCGAAGGCCCGGCTGGACCGTGCCGCCGAGCGGAGCGCGCCGGCCGACTCCCCGGTCTGGTACGTGGACGTCCGCAGCAACCGGATCGTGGTGCTGAGCTCCGCGCCCGCGAAGGCGCGCGACTTCGTGGCGGCCGCAGGCGTCGACGCCGGCAAGGTCACCGTCCAGCGCTCGGACGTCCGGCCCCGCACCTACTACGACCTGCGAGGCGGCGACGCGTACTACATGAACGGCTCGGGCCGCTGCTCGGTCGGCTTCCCGGTCACGCGGGGCGGGCAGGGCGGCTTCGTCACCGCCGGGCACTGCGGCCGGCCCGGCACCACCACCAGCGGATACAACCAGGTCCAGCAGGGCAGCTTCCAGGGCTCCACGTTCCCCGGCAGCGACTACGCCTGGGTGGCGGCCAACAGCAGCTGGACGCCGACCGCCCGGGTGAACGGCTACGGCCAGGTCCAGGACCGGGCCGTGACCGGTTCGACCGTGGCGCAGGCCGGATCGCCGGTGTGCCGCTCCGGCTCCACCACCGGCTGGCACTGCGGGACGATCCAGCAGCTCAACACCAGCGTCACGTATCCGCAGGGCACCGTCTCCGGGGTGACCCGGACGAACGTGTGCGCCGAACCCGGCGACTCGGGCGGGTCGTTCATCGCCGGCACGCAGGCGCAGGGCATGACGTCCGGCGGTTCCGGCAACTGCTCCAGCGGCGGCACGACGTTCTTCCAGCCGGTCAACGAGGCGCTCCAGGTGTACGGCCTGACGCTGTTCACCGGCGGTTCCGATGACCCGCCGGACGACCCGCCGGACGACCCGCCGAGCGGCACCTGGGCGGTGGGCACCGTCTACCAGGTCGGGGACGTCGTCATCTACAACGGCGCCAGCTACCGGTGCCTCCAGGCCCACCAGGCGCAGGCCGGCTGGACGCCGTCCAACGTGCCGGCGCTGTGGCAGCGCATCTGAGGACGGGAGCCGCCCGGCCCCAGTGACCGACGGCGCCCGGCACCGCTGACCGGGTACGCCGTCCCACCGGACCTTCCCCCGGCACCACCGCCGGGGGAAGGTCCGCGTTCATCACCGCGTGCCTTCGAGGAGCGACGCGTGACCCAGGCAGGCGTCAAGGTTCCGCCGCAGGGTGACGGCGTCGTCGGCGAGCGCGCTGATCACCACGGCGTCGTCGCCGAGGGACAGCGTCGCCGCGTCGGCGGCCGGCGGGCGCGGAGATCCGCCGGGCGGCGCGTCCGGATCGACGAGCAGTGCGCTGCCCACCGCCCGGTGGCCACCGGTCACGGCGGGGCCCGCCCAGCCGGGGGCGCCCGGGCCGAACGCGAGTTCCTGGTCGTAGAGGGGCTGGCCGGCGAGGGTGACGCGCAAGCGCTGGCGCACGGCCCCCGGCCTCTCTCCGTGGCGGCCGAGGATGAGTTCCTCCCGGGCGAGCAGACGGGCGCCCGGGCCGAGGTCGATACGGGTCGCGGCCCGGTGGTCGCAGTTCCGGGCGGCGATGACCGGCCGCGGCAGCCACAGCAGCGTTCCGCGTTCGGCCACGTGAACGTGCACGTCCGAGTACGAGGGTTCGCCGTGCGGGCCGGGCAGCGCGAGCGTGGCCGACACGCCTTGGAGGACGAGGGCGGCGCCGGGGCCGACCTCCACGTCCAGCCGGAACCGGTCGCCCCCGATGGGCCCCGCCGTCGCGGCGGCGAGCGCGACGTGCACCGCGCCGCCCGGAACGCGGGGGCGGGCCGTCGAGGGGCGGGCCGCGATGGTGGGACGAAGGACCAGCGGCGCCTCGGACCGCAGCCGGCCGATCCGGCTCCGGTCCCCTTCGGCGGTCACCGAGAGGCGGGCGTGCGCCCGCATCACCGGACCGGTACGGCGGCGAGCCGCTGCCGCACCCAGGCGGCGACGTCTGCCGCGGCCGGATCCCCCGTCAGCGAGGTGAACAGGACGGGCAGTTCGCCGCGTAGGGCGCGGGCGTCCCGGTCCATCACGGTGAGGTCCGCGCCGACCTGGGGAGCGAGGTCGGTCTTGTTGATGACCAGCAGGTCCGACGTGCCGACGCCGGGCCCGCCCTTGCGCGGCACCTTGTCGCCGCCGGCGACGTCGATGACGAAGATCTGGTGGTGGACGAGGCCCCGGCTGAACGTCGCGGTCAGGTTGTCGCCGCCGCTCTCCAGCAGGACGAGGTCGAGCGGCGGCAGCCGCGCCTCCAGTTCCTCGACGGCGTCGAGGTTCGCGGAGATGTCGTCGCGGATCGCGGTGTGCGGGCACGCGCCGGTCTCCACCGCGCGGATCCGTTCGGCGTCGAGGACGGCGTTGCGCAGCAGGAAGTCGGCGTCCTCGGTCGTGTAGATGTCGTTGGTGACGACGGCCAGCGACAGTTCCGCCGACAGTGCCCGGCACAGCGCCGCGACCAGGGCGGTCTTGCCGGAGCCGACCGGCCCGCCGATGCCGACGCGCAGCGCGCGGCCCGGCCGGCGGGGCAGGTCGCCGGCGCGGTCCGCTTGCGCGTGGTGATGGTCGTGTCGTTCAGGACGCAAAGAGACGCACCTCCCAGGTGGCGTGGCATTCGGCGGAGATCTCCAGCAGCGGGGCGGCCGCCGACGGCAGGTCGGCCGGCGCCGCATGCGCGGTGCGCGCCGCATCGCCGGCGGCCTCGGCGATCCGCGGTGCGAGCGTGGCGACGGCCGCGTGCACGGCGAACGGGTCGAGGCCGAGCAGCCGGACCGCCGCGGTCGCCGGGCCGAGGACGGCCTCGTGGGCGGCGGCGAACGCGGCGGCGTCCGGTCCGAGCCCGCCCGCCGCCGCCACCGTCCCGAGGGCGATCGGGTGGTGGGGACCGTGCGCGGGGTCGGCGGACGGGGCCGGGTCGTCCAGCCGCGGGTGCGGCCAGACGGTGCGGCCCGCGCGCAGAAGCTGGCGGCCCAGGCGGCGCGACACGGTCCGCAGCACCGGTGAAGGTGTCCTGGCCTCGAACTCGCTATCCAGTTCGGACAGTGGGCGGCTGTCGTGGAACGCGGCACAGGCTGCGGCGGCGAACGCGGCGGACACCCGGCCCGTCGTCGCCAGGCGTCCGCGCAGGAACTCCGACAGCGTCACGACGTCGGCCACGCCGTGCAGCGCCGCGGCCGCCTCCAGGCCGCCGGAGTGGGCATGGCCGCCGGACGGGAAACGGCCGTCGGCGAACATGAGCAGGGTCGGCAGCGCGGCGTCTCCGCCGGTCACACCGGTTACGCCGGTCACGCTGGCCGCGGCGGCCATCAGAACAGGAAGTACCGCTGCGCCATCGGCACCTCGGCGGCGGGTTCGTGGTCGATCAGCTCGCCGTCGACCCGCACGCTGTAGGTGTCGGGGTCCACCTCGATCCGCGGCGTCGCGGTGTTCTCCGGCAGGTCGCGTTTGCCGCGGCCCCGGACGTCGTCCACCGCGACGAGTTTCCGGCGGATGTCGAGCCGTCCGGCGAGACCGTCCTCGATCGACGCGGGCGACACGAACGCGACGGAACCGGCCGTCGCGGCCGGGCTGCGGACGTTGTACCCCATCCGGTTCAGCACGGGCTGCGGGGTGGGGATGGACGCGTTCGGATCGCCGAGCGCGGCGCAGGCGGCCATGCCCGCCTTGAGCACGACCGTCGGCCGCACGCCGAACAGCGCGGGCTGCCACAGCACCAGATCCGCCAGCTTGCCCGGCTCGACGGACCCGATCTCGCCGTCGAGCCCGTGGGCCACGGCCGGGCAGATCGTGTACTTCGCAACGTACCGACGGGCCCGGTGGTTGTCGGCGCGCCCGTCGCCGGGCAGCGCGCCGCGCAGCCGCTTCATCTGGTGCGCGGTCTGCCAGGTGCGGGTCACGACCTCGCCGATCCGGCCCATCGCCTGCGCGTCCGACGACATGATGGACAGCGCGCCGATGTCCTGAAGGACGTCCTCCGCGGCGATGGTGGTCGGCCGCACCCGGCTCTCGGCGAACGCGAGGTCGTTGGGGACCTGCGGGTTCAGGTGGTGGGCGACCATGACCATGTCGAGCGCCTCGGCCACCGTGTTGCGGGTGAACGGGCGGGTCGGGTTCGTCGAGGCC
The DNA here is from genome assembly GCF_040650055.1 of Spirillospora sp. NPDC048819. Taxonomy (NCBI): domain Bacteria; kingdom Bacillati; phylum Actinomycetota; class Actinomycetes; order Streptosporangiales; family Thermomonosporaceae; genus Spirillospora; species Spirillospora sp. NPDC048819. The sequence continues at coordinate 605,460 of NZ_JBEZGN010000001.1, forward strand.
GGGAGCACGTGCGGCTCACCGGCGATCCGGATGATGTCGGGCGCGTGGCCGCCGCCGGCGCCCTCGGTGTGGAACGCGTGGAAGGGGCGGCCGCGCACCGCGGCGAGCAGGTCCTCGACGAATCCCGCCTCGTTGAGCGTGTCGCTGTGGATGGCGACCTGCACCCCGGCCTCGTCGGCGACCGTCAGCGCGGCGTCGATCGCGGCCGGTGTCGCGCCCCAGTCCTCGTGCACCTTGAAGCCGCCCGCGCCGGCCCGCAGCTGCTCCCACAGCGCCTCAGACGAGACGGTGTTGCCGCGCGCGAGGAACAGCACGTTCACCGGCCACGGCTCGCACGCCTCCAGCATCCGCTCCAGCCACCAGGCGCCGGGCGTGGTCAGCGTCGCCTTCGACCCCTCGGCGGGCCCGGTGCCGCCGCCGACGAACGTCGTCGTGCCCGCGGCGAGCCCCACCTCGAAGGTGGCCGGGTCGACGAAGTGGACGTGCGTGTCGATCGTGCCGGCCGTCAGGATCATCCCGTTGCCGGCCGTGACCTCGGTGGACGGGCCGATCACCAGGTCGGGGTGCACGCCGTCCATCGTGTCGGGGTTGCCCGCCTTGCCGAGTGCGACGATCCGGCCGTCCCGGATCCCGACGTCGGCCTTCACCACGCCCCAGTGGTCGAGGACGACCGCGCCGGTGATGACCAGGTCCGGGGTGCCCTCGGCGCGGGTGGCGCACGACTGGCCCATCGACTCCCGGATCGACTTGCCACCGCCGAAGACGGCCTCGTCGCCGCCCCCGCAGCGGTCCTCCTCCACCTCGATGAACAGGTCGGTGTCGGCGAGCCGGATCCGGTCGCCGGTCGTCGGCCCGAACGACGCGTCGTACTCCCGCCGGCCGATCTCACCCATCGAGCGCACCCCCGCACAGTCCCCGCAGTCCCCGGACGACGCGGCGGCCCGCGATGGGGATCAGCTCGACCTCCTCGGCGGCACCGGGCTCGAACCGCACCGAGCCGCCGGACATGATGTTCAGCCGCAACCCCCAGGCCGCTTCGCGGTCGAACTCCAGCGCGGCGTTGGCCTCCGCGAAGTGGAAGTGCGACCCCACCTGGATCGGACGGTCCGCGGTGTTCTCCACCCGCAGCACGGTGACCGGGCTGCCGTCGTTGATCACCACCGGGTCGTCGCCGTGCAGCACCTCGCCGGGGATGAGCGGTTCGTCGACCTCCGGCCGGTCGCCGACGTACCGCCGGCGCGCCGCCTGCCGCGACCCGGTGCCGGCCCGGCGCGGCGGGCTGGGACTGGACGCGCCGCTGGAGGGATGCTCGACCGAGCCGTGCAGCCCCGGCCGCCCGGGGTCGTCGCTCGCGTGCCCGCCGCGCGTCACGGGATCGGCCCCGTCACGGTGATCAGCTTCGTCCCGTCCGGGAACGTCGCCTCGACCTGCACCTGGCCCAGCATCTCCGGCACGCCGTCCATGACCTGGTCGCGGGTGAGGACGGTGCGGCCCGCCTCCATCAGCTCGGTGACCGACAGCCCGTCGCGCGCACCCTCCAGCAGATGCGACGTGATGATCGCGGTGGCCTCCGGCAGGTTCAGCCGGACGCCGCGGGCCATGCGCTCCTGGGCCAGCTTCGCGGCGGTGTAGATCATCAGGCGCTCGCGCTCATGCAAGGTCAGCAGCATGGAAGCCCTCCACAGCGATCAGACGCGGACAGCGCCCTCCCTACCCTCGGGCGGGCGCTGCAGGCGGGGCCGTGGAAGGTCGGAGCGGTCAGGGTGTGGAAGGCGCCTCATCCGCGGTGAAGCGGGCGCGCAGGGTCTTGCGGTCGAGCTTGCCGACCGCGGTCTTCGGGATGGCGTCGCTGAAGACGATCCTGCGGGGCTTCTTGTAGGAGGCCACTCGCTCGGTCACGTGCGCGACGAGGCGTTCGCGGAGCTCGTCGTCCGCGGCGGCCCCGGGGGCGAGGACGACGACGGCCGTGACCGCCTCCACCCAGCGTTCGTCGGGGGTGCCGACGACCGCGGCCTCGCGCACCGCCGGGTGCTCCAGCAGGACGTCCTCGACCTCGCGGGGGTAGACGTTGTAGCCGCCGCTGATGATCATGTCGGAGGTCCGGTCCTTGAGGTGCAGGAAGCCGTCGTCGTCCAGGACGCCGACGTCACGGGTGTGGACCCAGCCGTCGCGGAAGGCGTCCGCCGTCAGCTCCGGGGCGTTGAAGTACCCGTCGACGGCCGAGGGGCCGCGCACCACGATCTCGCCCGGCTCGCCCGGCGGGACTTCGCGGCCGTCCTCGTCCAGCAGCCGCAGTTCGATCTCGGCGGCGATCTGCCCGCAGGCGGCGAGCCGGTCGCCGGTGTGGTCCTCGGGACGCAGCACCGCGATGCACAGCGGGAACTCGGTCTGGCCGTAGTACTGCCAGAAGCGGTCCCGGCCCCACACGTCCATGGCGCGCTCGATGACGGGACGCGGCATGGGCGAGGCGCCGTAGATGATCCGGCGCAGCGTGGAGACGTCGGCGGCCGCGAAGTCCGGGTGCTCGACCAGCATCTGGATCATCGTCGGCACCAGGTTGATCGCCGTCGCCCCGTAGCGGGTGATCGCCCGCAGGAACGGCTCCGGCGCGAAGCCGGGCAGGATGACGGTGCGGCCGCCGCGCAGCCACAGCGGCAGCACGAACACCCCGCTCGCGTGGATGAGGCTCGCCGCGTGCAGCATGGCGTCCTCGCGCGTGGCGGGGAAGAGGTTGAGCAGCACGTTCCGGCAGATGCCCGCGTAGGACGCCTGGGTGTGCTGGGCCGCCTTCAAGGTCCCGGTCGTCCCGGACGTGAACAGGGTGAGGATCACGTCGTCGTGGCCGACCTCGACGTCGGGCAGGGTCGCGGGCGCGCTCTTCGCCCGCTCCATGAGAGACGGTTCGCCGTCCAGGCCGGTCTCCAGGCCCAGGAACGTCACGCCGGGCAGCGCGGCGGCCAGTTCGCGGGCCCGGTCGGTCAGGTCGGCGCCGAACACCACGAGTTCGCACCGGGTGTCGGTGAGCATGGTGACGTGCTCGGCCACCGACAGCCGGGCGTTGAGGGGGACGCGGTTGATCCCGCCCTTCACGCAGGCGAAGTCGACCGGGACGCTGAGCATGCCGTTGTTCACCAGGAGTCCGACGCGCCGGCGGTGGCCCGCGCCCTCCCGCGCCAGGGCGTGGGCGAGCCGGTTGCTGAGCTCGTCGACCTGGCCGAACGTCATCTCCTCGTCGCCGAACACCACGGCGGTGCGGCCGGTGTGCTGGCGTGCGCCTCGGACGATCAGTTCACGTGTGGTGGGGCTCATGGTGTGGTCTCCTCTCGGGCGAAACGTCCGTGCCGCCCGGCGCCGTCGACGAAGCGGGCGGCGCCGGCGACGCCCTCGCGCCGGACGATGGGAACGCCGGCGGCGCCCTCGGCGCGCAGTGCCTCGGCGACGGGCAGGTCGAGGCCGGCGTAGGCGGAGGCGCGATCGGCCAGTACGCACTCGAACGGGAAGCCCGCGATCTGGTCGGCCAGCTCCCGCGCGGCGTCGACCGCCTGCCCGGGCTCGACGACCCGGTTGGCGAGGCCCATGGCGAGCGCCTCGTCGGCTTCGACGGGCCGTCCCGTCATGATCAGGTCGAGCGCCCGGCCCAGGCCGACGATCCGCGGCAGGCGGACGGTGCCGCCGTCGATGAGCGGCACGCCCCAGCGGCGGCAGAAGACGCCCAGGATCGCGTCGCGCTCCACGACCCGCAGGTCGGCGAGGAGTGCCAGCTCCAGCCCGCCCGCCACGGCGTACCCGCTGACGGCGGCGATGAGGGGCTTGCCGAGCCTCATCCGGGACGGGCCCATGGGGCCGCTGCCGCCGCCGTCGGGGTCGAGTTCGTTGCCGCGTCCGGGATCCCCCACCGCGGTCAGGTCGGCTCCGGCGCAGAACGTCCCGCCGGTTCCGGCGAGCACCGCCACGCGCTGGCCCGGGTCGGCCTCGAACGCCTCGAACGCCTCGCGCAGCTCGGCGGCCATCGGCCCGTCGACGGCGTTGCGCCGGTCGGGGCGGTCCATCCAGATCGTGGTGGTCGTGCCCGCCACCTCGACACGCACGTCAGCCATCGGCACCTCCCGCGGTCCGCAGAGACACGGCCTACAGTGAAACGACCTCTTCTATTTGTAACACATTGTGGAAATATTTTGCTGGGAGCTGTTACAAGTGCTCGAGCTGACCGCCCGCAGATTCCTGCTGGACCTGGTGACGGCCCGCCCGCGCATCCGGTTCTCGATCGCCACGCTGTGCCTCGCCGGGGAGATCGTGGGGTTGAGCGCGCCGAGCATCCGGATGGCCGCGAAGCGGCTGAACGAGCAGGGCGTGCTGGAGCGCGACGGCCGCGGCGTCTACATCGCGCGGCCCGACCGGCTGCGCGCCTACCCCCACATCGAGCAGTGGGCGACCCGCCACACCACCCGCGTCCCATGGACGGGACGCTGGGCGGCCGTCGAGAACTCCGCCACCGCACGCACCGACCGCGCGGCCCTGCGCCAGCACGACCGGGCCCTGCAGCTCCTGGGATTCCACGCCTGGCGCGGCGCCCTGCACGTCCGCCCCGACAACCTGCGCGGCGGCGTGGACGGGCTGCGCCGGACCCTCACCGGCACCGGCATGGCCCCCGGGGCCGTCGTGTTCGCGATCGACCGCCTCGACCCGGCCACCGACCGGGAACTGCGCGAGCTCTGGGACACCGGCGACCTCATCGCCCGCCTCACCCGGACGGCGGACGAGCTCACCCGGAGCCGCGAACGCCTCGGCGCCCTCAGCCCGGAGGAGTTCGCGCACGAGTCCCTCCTGCTCGGCAGCCGGGCGATCGCCACGATCCTGCACGACCCGCTGCTCCCCGAAGAGCTCTGCGACTCCGGGCCCCACCGCCGGCTGGTCGCGGTGACCACGTCCTACCAGGACACCGCCCAAGCCGTCTGGGGGCGGCTCCTCGGCCTCGACGACGAACCGGACTAGGAGGGGCCCCCGAGCCGGTCAGCCGCCGCGCCGCACGAGGGCCTCCAAGCCGTCGAGCAGGCAGTCCAGGCCGAAGGCGAAATCGTCCTCGGGGGTGTCGTCGCCGGGCTCGGCGAAGATCTTCGACTCGAGGAGCGCGCGTATCTCGGGGAAGCGCCGGTCGTCGGCGGTCAGGGCGGCCAGCAGGTTCCCGTAGTCGATCGCGACCTGCCGGTCGGAGGTTCCGGCGGCCCGGTACGCGCTCTCCAGGTCGGCGATCAGGGTGGACTGGTACCGGACGTAGCCGGTCACCTGCATCAGCACCGACAGCCGGGTGCCGGCGTCCAGGCCCATGCCGCGCATCCGGCGCAGGCCGGCCTCCATCCAGGCCACGTTGTTCGGCATGGCCGGCGGTCCGGTGACCGGGATGCGCAGCGCCCACGGATGGCGGCGGGTGACCTCGCGCAACGCCATCGCGTAGTCCCGCAGCGCCTCGCGCCAGCCGGTCCCGGGGTCCGGCGGCCCCGGCGGCTCGCCCAGCAGCTCGTCCAGGACGAGGGCGAGCAGGTCGTTCTTGGACGCGACATAGCGGTACAGCGCCATCGTCGACGCGCCGGCCTCGCGCGCGACCCGGCTCATCGACAGCGCGTCCAGGCCCTCGGCCGCCCCGACCGCGACGGCGGCCTCGACGATGCCCTTCAGGCTCAGCGTCCGCCTCGGGCCCTTGCCCGGCCGCTCCCGCAGGCCCCAGGCCAGCTCGACGGTCTCCGGCAGCCCGCCCTCGTCGCTCTCGTTCCGCTCGCGCATCGCCTCTCCGGGGTTGACCGCCTCCGCCCTGCTGTGTATACCCTACGCAGTACCGCGTATGCGATACACAGTAACGCGTACGCCATAAGCAGAGAGAGGTTCCATGACCGACGAACCCGCCGTCGACGCGACCGGGCTGCGCAAGTCCTACGGCGCGGTCACGGTCCTGGAGGGGGTCGACGTCCAGGTCGCCGAGGGCAGCGTGTTCGCCCTGCTCGGCCCGAACGGCGCAGGCAAGACCACCACCGTCCGGATCCTGTCCACGCTCACGCCCCCCGACGCCGGAACCGCCCGCGTCGCCGGCTTCGACGTCGTCCGGCAGCGCCGCCGGGTCCGCCGGGCCATCAGCCTGACCGGCCAGCACGCCGCCGTCGACGAACTGCAGACCGGCGAGGAGAACCTGCGCATGATGGGACGGCTCCACCGCCTCCCCCGCGCGCGGGCCCGCGCCCGCGCCGCCGAACTCCTGGAGCGCTTCGACCTCGCCGAGGCCCGCGGCCGCCGCGTCGCCACGTACTCCGGCGGGATGCGCCGCCGCCTCGACCTGGCCGCCGGGCTGGTCGGCACCCCTTCGGTCCTGTTCCTCGATGAACCCACCACCGGGCTGGACCCGCGCAGCAGACGCGCGATGTGGGACGTCGTCACCGGCCTCGCCGACGAGGGCGTCACCGTCCTGCTCACCACCCAGTACCTGGAGGAGGCCGACCGCCTCGCGGACCGGATCGCCCTGCTGGACGCCGGCCGGATCGTCGCCGAAGGAACCGCCGCGCAGCTCAAGAGCCGCATCCCCGGACACCGCCTGGACCTCACCGCCGCCGACCCGGGCGCCTACGACGACCTGCGGCGGGCCCTCGGCGCACGCGCCGACCACCACGACCCCGCCCGGCTCGCCCTCGGCGTCGCCACCGGCGGCTCGGCCGCCGAGATCCGGGCCCTGCTGGACGAGATCGACCCCGGACGCTCCGCCGTCCGCGGCTTCACCGTGAACGAGACCACCCTCGACGACGTGTTCCTGGCCCTCACCGGCCAGGCGGCTCCGGCGGCGCGAGCGACGTCCCGCGAAAGTGAGGCCACCGGTGTCTGAGCTCGCCGTCTGGCCCGTCATGGCCGCCCGCACCCTGCGCCTGACGTTCCGCAACCTCGAAGCGCTGCTGATCACGCTGCTGCTGCCGGTGATGCTGATGCTGCTGTTCGTCTACCTCTTCGGCGGCGCCATCGAGACCGACGCCCCCGAGTACGTCACCTACGCCGTGCCCGGCGTCCTCATCCTGTGCGCCTCGTACGGGGCGTCCATGACGGCCGTGGGCGTGGCCGACGACATGAGCAAGGGGATCATCGACAGGTTCCGCTCCATGGACATCGGCGGCCCGGCCCTGCTGTCGGGGCACGTCACCGCCAGCGCGCTGCGCAACCTCGGCTCCATCACCGCCGTCTTCGCCGTCGCGTTCCTCATCGGCTTCCGCCCGAGCGCCGGCCTGCCCGCCTGGCTCGGCACCGTGGGCGTTCTGCTGGCGTTCATCGTCGCCATATCCGCCCTCTCGGCCGCCGTGGGCCTGCTGGCCCGCTCCCCCGAGGCCGCCAGCGGCTTCACGTTCTTCGTGCTGTTCCTGCCCTACCCCAGCAGCGCGTTCGTCCCGGTGGACACGATGCCGGACTGGCTGCACGGCTTCGCCCGCAACCAGCCCGCCACCCCGGTCATCGAGACCGTCCGCGGGCTGCTGCTCGACCAGCCCGTCGGCACCCGGCCCTGGACGGCCCTGGCCTGGTGCGCCGGCATCCTGGCGGTCTCGGTCGCGCTGTCGGGCATCCTGTTCCGCCGCCGCACCCGCTGACCGCCCGCATGCCCTCGCCTGGGGCGGACCAACGGTGAGTGGAACGGACGCGCGACCGTTGTCAACTCTTCCACTTGAACCGCGCCGGATCCTGGGTGATGGTCGCAGGAGCGGCGTCGTCCGGTACGTGATCCGGCCGTGTCGCGGCGGGGGCACAGCGCCGGCGGAACCGGATCGTGGAAGGGATGCCCCCGATGGCGGCCAAGGAAGTGTTCGGCAGCAGGATCACGTTCGTCGCCGCCGCGATCGGGATGGCCGTGGGCACCGGGAACATATGGCGGTTCCCCCGGGTCGCGGCCGAGTGGGGCGGGGGCGCCTTCCTGGTCGCCCTGGTGGTGGCCAACCTGGTGTGGGCGATCCCGATCCTGATGGCCGAATCCTTCATGGGCTCCAAGAGCAGGCTCGGCACGGTGGGCGCCTTCCGCGACTTCATGGGCCGCAGGTTCGCCTGGATGGGCGCCTACATGGGGTTCGTCACCGTCGGCATCCTGTTCTACTACTCGGTGGTGTGCGGGTGGACGCTGCGCTACCTGCTCTACTCGCTCACCGGAACCTTCGACGAAGGGCGCGACACCCAAGCGCTGTGGGACGAGTTCACCTCCACCCCCTGGCAGACGATCCTGTTCCACCTGCTGGCCATCGGGCTGGTGGGCGCCGTCGTGGCCCGCGGACTCAAACGCGGCTACGAGCAGATCCTCAAGTGGGCCATCCCGGCGCTGTTCGTGATCCTGCTCGTGCTGGCGGTCCAGGCGCTGACGCTGGACGGCGCGGAGGAGGGACTGCGGCACCTCTTCGTGCCCGAGTGGGACCGGCTCGGCGACGCCCAGCTCTGGCTCCAGGCGTTCACCCAGATGGCGTTCTCCACCGGTGCCGGGTGGGGCCTCTACCTGACCTACGCGGTCTACATGCGGCGGCGGGAGGACTTCGGGCTCAACGCCACGGTGGTCTGCGCGGGGAACCTGCTCGCCTCCCTGTTCGCCGGCACCGCCGTGATCGGCGCGCTGTACGCCCTGGGCGAGCCGCAGCAGATCGCCGCCGCCACCGCGGGCAACGAGGGCCTGGCGTTCGTCTTCTTCCCCCAGCTGTTCGCCGAGATGCCCGGCGGCGCCTTCTTCGGGGTGCTGTTCTTCCTGGCGCTCGTCATGGCGGGGCTCTCCAGCCTGATCGCGATGGCGGAGCTGGCCGCCCGCAACGTCATGGACGCCGGTGTGACCCGCACGCGCGCGGTCGGGCTGGTCGTCGGGGTCACCGCCGTCGCCGGCATCCCCTCGGCCCTCAGCCTGGACTTCTTCGCCAACCAGGACTTCGTGTGGGGGGTCGCGCTGCTGATCAGCGGCCTGCTGGCGGCGATCGCGATGATGAAGTACGGGCTGGAGCGGGCGCGGGCGGCGATGGACGCCGACAGCGACTTCCGCATCCGGGCCTGGTGGCCGTGGCTGATCCGGCTGTTCCCCGCGATGTTCGCGTTCGTGATCGGCTGGTGGGTCTACCGGGCGATCGACGAGTTCGCACCCGACGACTGGTGGAACCCCTTCGCGACGTTCAGCGTCGCCACGCTGGTGCTGCAGTGGACCCTGCTGTTCGTCGTCCTGTACGCGCTGAACAACGTCCTCGCCGACCGGATCGGCGGCGGGCCGATGACCGCCCCCGCGCCCGCCGGCGCCGCGCCCGTTGAGGCGGCCGAGGGCGGCGATGGGAAGACCTCCTAGTTCCGACCGGTGAGAAGGGAGAACCCGTGGACGCCGAAGTCCTGGTGTGGACCATCGTGTTCATCGGCGGCGACGTGCTGGTGCTGATCCTGCTGCTTTTCTGGGCCGTCAAGAAGGACCGGGAGAAGCGCGCCGGGAGCGCATGATTACCGAAGGTTTAGGGGCCGGGCCGATTGGCCTGGACGGCCGCCGGTAGGTACGTTCCGTGGTCGCCGAGCGGATGGCCGGGCTGCTCAGCCGGATCAGGGAACAGGCCGCGCCGTTCTACGGGCTCGCGGCCGCCCTCGGGATCGGCCTGCCCCTGCTGCTCGGCGTCGTGACCGGGCAGATGGACCGGGCGACGCTCGCGGGCATCGGCGCCTTCCTGCTCGCCTTCACCGCGCCCAGCGGCCCCTACGGGGCCCGTGCCCGGTCACTGGCCGTGTCCATCGCGGTCATCGCCGCGGGCGGTGCGCTCGGCGGGCTGCTGGCGGGCCACCGCTGGGCGACCGTCGCGGTGATCGCGGCGGTCGTCCCGGCGGCCGTGTCGGTGTCCTGGATGAGGCCGACCGCGGTGATGGCCGTCCTGCTCACCGCGGTCCGCCCGCCGCCCGGACACCCCCTGGAGAACGCGCTTTTCATGGCGCTGGGCGGGCTGTGGCTGGCGCTGCTCCTCCTGATCCCCTGGCCCGCCCGGCGGCTGCGTCCGCTCAGGGAGGCGCTGGGCGGGGCCGCCGGCGCGATCGCGGCGCTGCTCGACGTCGTGGCCGGCGAACTGGAGAACCCCGCCCGGACGGACGCGGATCAGGCCGCGGACACCACCCGATGGGACCGCTGCCACAAGCAGGCGGTCGCGGCCGTGCGGGACGCGGCGACCACCCACCGCCTCTACCGGAGCGGAGGCGAGGAAGAGCGGCGCGGTACCCAGCCACAGCAGCTCATCGACACCTTCTACCGCATGATCCGGACGACCGTCGGCCTGCACGAACAGATCCAGTCGCTGACCGCGCACCCGCCCATGCCCGGGACGACCCCGGATCCGTGGCGATCCGGCGCGCATGAGGCGGTCGCCGCGCTGGCGGACCGGGCACGGCTGCTCTCCGAGACCCTGGCGGGTGCCCGCCCTGCAGGCGCGGGCGGTGAACCGCCGATACAGGCCGAACCCTTCACCGGCGCCGGGGCCGTGCGGGACGGGCACCGAGACCGGGAGGGGCTGATCCACGCGGCGATCGCCGGTCAGATCAGCCGGTCGATCGACCGGCTCGACAGCATCCTGAGATCGGCCCGGCACATCCTGGGCGACGGGCTGCGGACGGGTCTCCCGGCGCACCGGCCGAGGCCCCCGCCGGCCGTCGACCCGGCCGGCGTCGCGGCCGCGCTCGTCCGGGCCGTGCGGGACAGGTCGCCGCTGTTCCGGCACGCCACGCGTGTCGCCGTCCTGGTCACCGCGGCGATGTCGATCTCCACGGCCCTGCGGCTCACGCACGGGCAATGGCTGCCGGTGACGGTCCTGCTCAGCCTCCGCGACACCTACGGGCAGACGATGTCGCGGGTCGGGCAGCGGGTCGCCGGCGGGGTGGCGGGCAGCGCGATCGCCGCGGTCGTGCTGGCGCTGGCGCCCAGCCGGCCGCACATCGTCCTGCTCATGACGGTGTTCGCCGCCGCGGGTTTCGGGCTCCGGTCGATGAGCTACACGTTCTGGTCGGTGTGCAGCACACCGCTGCTCATGATGCTGATGGACCTCACCCGCCTGTCGGACTGGGACGCGGCGCTGCAGCGCATCGCCATGGTCGCGGCCGGCGGCGGGATCGCGGTGGTTGGAGCGCGGGTCCTGTGGCCGAGGGCCGCCGGACAGCAGATCCCCGCCCGCACCGCCGAACTGCTGTCGGCGAACGCGGAACTGACCCGCGCCGCCGCGTCCGTGGTGGACGGCCAGACGGCGCACCTGCCGGGCGACAGGCTCGCCGCCGCCGACGCCGCAGTCAACAACGTCGCGGACCTGCGGAGCCGGCTGGAGAACGAGCCGTCCCACGATCCCGGCAGGGCCGACCGGCTGGACCGGCTGGACACGGTCGTCCGGGCGTCGCGCCACCTCCGCGACCGTCTGATCGCGGTGGCGGACACGTCCAGGGAGAACTTCGGCGAGGACGACCCCATCGCCCGCATCCTGGACCGTGTCGCCGACGGCATCGAACGCGCCGCCGTGTCGGACGACGCCGCACCGGGTGACTCCGGACCGGCCGGCCGGCTCGACCTGACCGACCAGTTCGCCGCGCTGGACGTACAGATCACGTCACTGACCCGCGACGGCCGCGGGGAGGACGGGCTCACGGACGAGAGACTGCGCCGGCTCGCCCCCGCCCCCCACACGCTCGGCGCGCTGGTCGACGACGCCAACGAGCTGATCAGCGCGGCGGGCCTCGTCAGGTGAGGTGTTCGAAGAGTGCGTAGAAGGCGAGGAACACGCCGAATCCCAGCAGCAGCGTGCCGATGACGTTGACGGCGGCCTTGCCGTACGCACCGTCCTGGAACAGGTGGACGGTGTCGAGTTCGAAGGTGCTGAACGTGGTCAGCGCACCGGCCAGGCCGGTCCCCATCAGGGCCTCGACGTAGGTTCCGCTTCCGGCCCCGTGAAAGGTGCCCAGGACGGCGGTGCCCAGCATGTTGACGCCGAAGGTGCCCCACGGGAAGGACTTGCCCGCGGCGGCCTTGATGTAGCCGTCCACGACGTAGCGGGTGACGGCTCCCACGGCACCGCCGGCAAGGACCAGGACCACCACCACGAGCGTCGTCATGTCGTCTCCTGGGAGCCGTGGCGCGGGATTCGCCGCCCGAGCACCAGGCCTACGGCGATCGCGACCCAGCCGAGCACCACGCTGGCCACCGCGTAGCCGATGCCCAGGCCCGCCTTGTCGTTGTCACCGAGCACGTGGACGTCGTCGATCAGGTGCGAGAACGTGGTGAAGCCGCCCAGGTAGCCCGTCACGGCGAGCGGCCGCACATAAGCGTGCGGACGGCCGCTCAGCAGGTACGAGGTCAGGACGCCCATGGCGAGGCAGCCGAGCATGTTGATGGTGAAGGTGTCCCACGGGAACCCCGTCATCGATGTCGGAATCGCCTTGCCCAGCGCGTACCGGGCGAGCGCGCCGAGCGCGCCCCCGGCCGCGACCTCCGCGATGACCCGGGCTTTCAATCCGGGCGGAGGAGCCTTGCCCCGGTGCGGATGGAGCGCGACGGCTTCGGCCCGCTCCCGATGGTGCAGGCGGCCTTTCAGCGGTTCCTTCATGGTTCCACGGGCCGTCCGCACCGGCCCGGCGCGGGGACGCCGATCAGCAGCCGGCGGACGGCGTCCCACGTCCGGTGGAACGCGGCCTCCACTTCAGGGGAGCGGTCGCCGAGGATCCGGGCCCACGCTCCGCAGTCGCCGGGAAGCACGCTCGCGCCGCCGCGCAGGCCCGTCGCGCCGATCGTCTCGTGCATGGCGTCGGCCACCTCACCCGCGGGCCTCGCCCGGGTGACGACGTACAAGGACGCCATGAGCCCGTGGTCGCCCATCACCGCGGGGCCGGTCACCTCGTATTCGTCCGGGACGAGCCTGACCGGGTCCGCGAACAGCAGCCCGCCCTGCGGGTCCTGGACCTCAAGGTCCGTGCAGTACGCGGTGTAGGCGTGCCATTCGTCCCGCGCCAGCCGTCCCGCCATCAGCCTCTCGCCCATGACCACGGTCGCGTCCGGGGCGACGGTGACGTTCATCCGCTGGTAGAACCGCGAGTCCTCGAACGGGATCGTGGTCTCGGGCAGGTACTCGACATAGCTGCCCGGCGCGGCGCTCAGCTCGACGATCTGGGTGGCGTAGTCGTGTTCCATCCGGTACAGCCGCGTCGCGGTCTGGGTGGTGAAATGCACGGACGTGCCGGGCCCGCAGTCGAGCCCGACGTGGTACCGGTCCCCCTGGAGGACGCCGCCCCCGGACGACATGAACATCACGTACGGCATGCCGGGCCGGCCCACGTCCGGGTAGAGCGGGCGGGTGATGTGCAGGGGCGCCTTCTGGAAGTGGCCGGTCAGCTCGGTCCGGCCGCCGGCCACCGCGAAACCCAGCTCCAGCACCCCCGTCTTGCCCGGTGCGCCGACCGGGAGTGTGTCGGGGACGGCGGCGTGCCGCGCCACCTCGGCGGGCAGCCAGCCCGGGGTGAAGCGCTCCACCGCCGTCCGGACGAGGCCCGGCGGCGTCCCCGTCACCGCCGCCCCGGGCGCCGCCTCCGACTCCGGCTCCGCCTCCGACGAGGTCATCACGCCGGTGAGCACATCGCCTCCCTGCGTCCGAGGACGAAGTCCGCGACCTCGGTGACGCCCGTCCCGGTGAGGCAGTCGGTCAGGACGACCGGTCCCGTCCCGCGCACCATGCGGGCGTCCCGCTCCATCACCGACAGGTCGGTGCGCACATAGGGCGCAATGTCGATCTTGTTGATGACCAGCAGGTCGGAGTCGGTGGTGCCCGGCCCGCGTTTGCGGGGCATCTTCTCCCCCTCGGCGGTGTCCAGAACGAACACGTACACGTCGGCCAGCGCCGGGCTGAAGGTGAGCGTCAGGTTGTCGCCGCCGCTCTCGAACAGCAGCACGTCGATGTCGGGGAAGCGGTCGAGCATCTCGGCCGCCGCCGCGAGGTTCATCGTGGGGTCGTCGCGGACCGCGGTGTGCGGGCACGCCCCGGTCTCGACGCCGACGACGCGCTCGGCGTCCAGTGTCCCGGCCAGCGTCTGGCGGACGTGCTCGGCGTCCTCCTGCGTGTAGATGTCGTTGGTGATGACGCCCGGACGCTGCCCCCGCTCCACCAGCATGGGCACCAGGGCCTCGATGAGGGCCGTCTTCCCCGACCCCACCGGCCCGCCGACACCGATCTTGAATACCTGCTCCAGCTCCATGCGCTTTCCCTCCGGATGTTGATCGGGTCAGGTGATGAACAGGCGGGCCTCGGCCCGCTCGTGCACGGCCGAGACCGCGTCCGCCGCCGGGACCGTGGAGTGCAGGTCCCGCGGGTCCCGGGCGGCCAGCGCCACGCCGGCCGCCCGGACGAGGTCCGGCCTGATCTCGCGCAGCAGCGCCTGCGCCCGCCGGAAGTCGATCCGGCCGAGCCGCACCGACGCCGCGGCGCAACTCGCCGCGAAGGCGTACAGGTCGCCCGCCACGGCGTGCTCGACGGGCACCCCCAGCCCGGCGTGCACGGCCCCGACGACGACCCCGTGGTTGCCGGGCGTCGTCCGGTCGGCGACGAGCCGCGCGAGCCGGGCCGCCGGGGCCGAGGCGAACGCGGGTCCGGCCGAGTCCAGGACCTGCCGGCCGGTGCGCACCGAGGCCGTCCGCTGCTCCCGGTTGAGCTTGATCGCGTGCAGCCTGCGGTCGGTCTCCAGCAGCCGGTCCCAGTCGTCCGCGGTCACCGCCCGGTGCGCCAGCACCAGCGCCGCCGCGTCGGACGTGCCCGCGGCCCGCACCAGGTCCGACACCAGGACGGGCAGGTCTTCGGCGCCCGCGAGGCGGAGCTGGACGTGCCCCTCCAGCCCGTGCGACAGGGTGTAGAGCCCGCTCGGAAAACCGGAGTCGGTGAGCTGGAGGTGCGCCAGCAGCGATTCCAGTCCCCCGGTCTCCGGCGGCGGGGACGTCGCGAGGCGCGTGCCGGCGCCCTCCGTCGTGCGATGCGTCATGCGATGTAGTGCAGCCGGTTCAGCGGCAGCTTGCTCGCCGGCTTGATGGAGACCGGATCGCCGTCGACGGTGACCCGGTAGGTCTCCGGGTCGACCCTGACGTCGGCCACCGTCGAGTTGTACTTCATGTGCCGCTTGTCGACGGTGCGGCACTGCCGCACCGGCCGGACGATCCGCTCCAGTTCGAGCTTCTCGGGCACGTTGTCGGAGATCGCCGCGTCCGACATGAACGTCACGCACGTCTTCTGCAGCGCCTTGCCGAACCCCCCGAACGTGGGCCGCATGTAGACGGGCTGCGGGGTCGGCAGTGAGGCGTTCGGGTCGCCCATCTGCGCCCAGCTGATCAGCCCGCCCTTGACGACCATGAACGGCTTGGCCCCGAACGCGCGGACCGGCCACAGCACGATGTCGGCGAGCTTGCCGTCCTCCAGCGACCCGATCTCCCCGGACATCCCGCAGGTGCGGGCCGGGTTGATGGTGACCTTGGAGATGAAGCGCAGGACGCGGTGGTTGTCGTTGCGCGAGGAGTCCTCGGGCAGCGGGCCGCGCTGGTCCTTGCAGTGGTGGGCGATCTGGAAGGCGCGGGTGACCGACTCGCCGACCCGCCCCATGGCCTGCGAGTCCGAGCTGATGATGCTGATGATCCCGAGGTCGTGCAGCACCGTCTCCGCCGCGATGGTCTCCGCGCGGACGCGGCTCTCGGCGAACGACACGTCCTCGGGGACGTCGTAGCTGAGGTGGTGGCAGACCATGGTCATGTCCAGCAGCTCGTCGACCGAGTTCACCGTGTACGGCAGCGTCGGGTTCGTCGACGCCGGCAGGACGTTCGGCTCCGAGGTGATCTGCAGGATGTCGGGGGCGTGACCGCCGCCGGCGCCCTCCGAGTGGTAGGTGTGGATCGCCCGGCCGTTGATCGCGCTGATCGTGTCCTCCACGAACCCCGCCTCGTTCAGCGTGTCGGTGTGGATGGAGACCTGGACGTCGTGGTCGTCGGCGACCCGCAGGGCGCAGTCGATGACCGCGGGCGTCGTGCCCCAGTCCTCGTGCACCTTCAGCCCGCACGCTCCCGCGCGCAGTTGCTCGTCCAGCGGCCCGGGAAGGCTGCCGTTGCCCTTGCCGTAGACGGCGATGTTGATCGGGATGTCCTCGTACGCCTGCAGGATGCGGGAGATGTTCCACGGCCCCGGCGTGCAGGTGGTGCCGCGGGTTCCGTCCGCCGGCCCCGTGCCGCCCCCGAGGAGGGTGGTGATGCCGTTGCTCAGCGCGTGCTGCGCCTGCTGCGGGGCGACGAAGTGGACGTGGCTGTCGATCGCGCCCGGGGTGGCGATGAGGTTCTCCCCGGAGATCACCTCGGTGCCCGGTCCGATGATCAGCCGCCGGTCCACGCCGTTCTGGGTGTGCGGGTTGCCGGACTTGCCGACCCCGGCGATCCGCCCGTCCTTGATCCCGATATCGCCCTTGACGACGCCCAGCATCGGATCGATGATCACGGCGTTGGTGATGACGGTGTCCAGTGTCGTGGTCGCGTTCAGCGAGGCCGGATCCGCGGACATGCCGTCCCGTGCCGTCTTGCCGCCGCCGTACTGGCTCTCGTCCCCGTAGTGGCCCTCGTTGTAGTCCTTCTCCACTTCCACGATCAGGTTCGTGTCGCCCAGATGGATTCGGTCGCCCACAGTAGGCCCGTACATGCCCGCGTACTGCTGGCGCGACATCGTCGTCGTCATCGCCGTCATCCCTTCCTTGAGCGGGACGAGCCCGCACGCGTACGCTTTTCCCGCTTCGATGCGGCCCGGTGCCCGTTGCCGGACCCGTCCGGCCGGCCGTCGTGGTCGTCGAGGTAGCCCCACTCGTGCATCCGGGCGAACGCCTGCTCGCGCGCGGCGCGGGACCGGACGCTCCCGTTGAGCAGGCCGCCGAACCCGACGATGCGCATCCCGCCGCCGTACTCGACGAGGCCCACCTCCTTGGTGTCGCCGGCCTCGAACCGGACGGCGGTGCCGGCCGGGATGTCGAGCCGCATGCCGAACGCCTTCTCGCGATCGAAGCTCAGCGCCCGGTTGACCTCGAAGAAATGAAAATGGGAGCCGGTCTGCACCGCGCGGTCACCCGTGTTGTGCACGGTCAGCGTCTCTCTGCGCTGCCCCGCGTTGAGCTCGATCGAACCTTCTCCGAAGATGTAGATGTCATCCGCCATGAGCGGTCGCCCCCTCCAGGCTTCTTTGGGTCGTTTCAGGAAAAGCGTCGTGCCGGTGCCGCTCGTGTCCCCCGCCATGCGTGTGGGCGTGGGAGTGGTGATGCGTGTGGGCGTGGTGCGCGGCCGCGGCGAGGCCGTCGTCGCCGTCCCGGTCCCACCGCCGCTCCGCCTCGGCCGCGCGTGCGCGGATCAATGCCGTGAGCGCCGCAGGCCCCAGCAGCGGGCCCGCGGAGGGAACCGTCCCCGGACACGGCGGCGGAGGGACGAGCGAGGCGGGCACCAGCGCCACCTCGCCGGCTCCCAGGCGGTGGCAGCGCTCGACGCCCTCGGCCACCCCGGGCTCGCCACCGGTCAGGGCGACCTCCACCCAGCGCACCGGCAGATACCGCCACACCAGCCTCGCCACCTTGAACAGCTCGGCGTCCGCTTCCGGGTCGGCCGCGGGCGCCACGAGCAGCACCGCCCCCGTGAACTCCCCGCCGCGCAGGACGCGCGTGACCGCCGCCCGTATCCACCCGACCAGGTGCGTCACGGTGCCGAGCGGCTCGGCGAGCAGCAGGTCGCCGGGCAGCCTGTCGCGCGCCGCCCAGGCGAGCGTCTGCCCCGCGGACGTCGCGAGGCCGGGGTCGCGGCCCAGCGTCATCGGCACGGCGACGGCGCGCGGCCGGTCCCGCAGCGCGGTCCTCAACGCCCGCCCCGGGCCATGCACTTCGCCCGGCAACCCGCCCGGCGAATCGGCCGGCGCCTCACCCGCGGTGGCGATGCTCTCGTGTCCGCCGACCGGCAGCACCGCCCGGCGGGCGGCGGGCGGTGCGGTCACTTGCCGCCGCCGACGGGGTCATGGCAGGAGACCAGCTTGGTGCCGTCGTCGAACGCGGCCTCGACCTGGATGAGGCTCAGCATCCCGCGCACCCCGGGCATCACGTCGTCCGGCCCGACCACTCGCTTGCCGAGCTCCATGCAGTCGGCGACGGTCTTCCCGTCCCGCGCCGCCTCCACGATGGCGGAGCTGATCAGCGCCACCGTCTCGCCGTGGTTCAGCTTGAGTCCGCGGTCCTTGCGTTTCTCGGCCATCTCCGCGACGACGAAGATGAGCAGCTTGTCGATCTCTCGTGGTGACAGGTTCATCTAGGGTCCTTTCTGCCCCGGCACCGCCGGGACGTGGACGGCGGGCCGACCGTCACGCGGTCCGCCGGAGCCTGGACAGAATCGGGACGGCGGCCAGGAACACCCAGGTGACCAGCACGAACGGCCAGGTCAGGGTGTGACCGCCGACCACGTCGAACAGGTCGGTGAGGCCGGCGGTCAGGCCGGCCGCGGTCGCCGCCCCGATCGCCGCGTAGACGACGCCGACCGGGGACAGCACGATGAACGTCCCGGTCAGCGCGATGCCGGTCAGCACGGCGTTGTAGCCGTACAGGCCGGCGCCGAGGTCGGCGGCCTGGGCCCCGAACCACCAGCCGATGAGCAGGCCGAGCAGGCTCGACGCGAACGCCGCCGCGGCGACCAGCCGGCTCGCCACCGCCAGCCCGATCAGGAAGATCAGGCCCACGTACCACTCGTCCTGGAAGAACACCTGGCCGATCCCGTTGAACACGCCCTGCCAGAAGTCGTGCCACGTCATGGCCGTGCCCGGGTCGGTGGCCGACGGCGGGGAACTGTCGGGGTGGCCGGACCAGACCCGCTCGAAGGACGGCGCGCCGATCACCACCGCGGTCGTGACCACGCAGAACGGCGCGGTGAAGGTGGGCAGGTTGTACGGCTTCAGCACGGTTCTCATCGCCGCGGTGAGGACGCTGCCGGCCACCGCCGCGCCGATGACCAGCGCCGCCGTCATCCAGCTCGTCCCCAGGTAGAGGACCAGGCCGACGCCGATGAGCGTCCCGCAGAATCCTTCGAGCCCGAGCGAGATCTGGTTCCAGGTGACCCCGAGCAGGTAGGCGGTCAGGGTGGCCGCGACGGTGCCCAGCAGCCCGAAGACGCCGAACTCCCAGCCGCCGACGAACAACGCGACGATGAAGATGAGCCCCGTCCAGTGGCTGGACTGGAAATCGACCTGGGCCACGCCCCGGGGGACCGTCAGCGCCGCGTCCACCGGCCCGGGTGACGCCGGCGGCCGTTCCTCACCATGAGCGTCACCCTCGGACGACGATGGTGGCGCCACGGATGCACTCCCATCTCAGATGCAGGTCAAAGGCAGGACAGTCGGGACCTTCCGCCCATTCGGAAGGCGACGCCCGGACCAGTTCCCCGGCCACCGCCTCATAAATTCTCGTGTTCCCCAATAACTGACCAAACCGCAATGGCGCGGGTTTGCCCGGCGACCGGGAAGCGAAGCCTAGGGGCGGAGGCTTCACTCGCCCGTCCGGCTTTGCGGGAAGAAAAATCAACCGATAGGTCTGTATATGTCGACCGGTCTTAATACGGGCGATTCCGCCTGGATGATGGTGAGCACCGCGATGGTGCTCCTCATGACGCCGGGGCTCGCCTACTTCTACGGCGGCATGGTCCGTTCGAAGAACATGCTGACGATGCTCTACATGAGCTTCATCAGCATCAGCCTGGTGACGGTGGTGTGGTTCCTCTACGGCTACGGGGTGGCGTTCGGCGATGACGTCGGCGGCGCCGGGCTCATCGGCTGGGGCGACTGGCGCCTCGGCAACATCACGCCGGACACGCTCCAGGGGCGGATCCCGGAGCAGATCTATGTCTGCTTCCAGCTGACGTTCGCCATCATCACCGTCGCGCTGATCAGCGGTTCGATCGCGGGACGCGCCCGGTTCGGCCCGTGGGTCCTCTTCGTGGTCGTGTGGGTGACGCTGGTGTACCTCCCGATCGCGCACTGGGTCTTCGCCGACTCCGGCTGGATCAACGAATGGGGCGTGATGGACTTCGCCGGCGGCCTGGTCGTCGAGCTGAACTCCGGCATCTCCGGGCTCGCCATGGCGCTCGTCCTCGGGCCCGGAATCGCGTTCCGGCGCAGGGAGGGCCCGCGGCCGGACAACGTCCCGTTCGTCCTGCTCGGGCTCGGCCTGCTGTGGTTCGGCTGGTTCGGGTTCAACGCGGGTTCGGCCCTGACCGACGGCGCCGTCGCGACCCGCGCCTTCGTCAGCACGATGCTCGCGGGCTGCTCGGGAATGCTGACCTGGCGGCTGATCGAATGGCTCCGCTTCCGGCACCTGACGAAGCTCGGCTCGACCTCCGGGGCGCTCGCCGGGCTCGTGGCCATCACCCCGTCGTGCGCCTTCGTCAGCGTCGAAGGTGCCCTGGCCATCGGGGTCGTGGCCGCCGCGGTGTGCACGTACGCGGTGGAGCTGAAACTCGTCGCCGGCTACGACGACACCCTGGACGTCACCGGGATCCACGGCGCCGGCGGGATCGTCGGCGTCCTGTCGCTCGGATTCCTGGCCACCGGCTGGGACAAGGGCACGGCCGGCCTGTTCTACGGCGGTCCGGTCTCGGTGCTCGGCAAGCAGCTCGTCGCCGTGCTCGCCGTCGGCGCCTACGCGTTCATCGTCACCTTCGTCATCGGCAAGGTCATCGACCGCCTCTTCCGGATGCGGATGACCGACGAGGAGCAGGCGCGGGGAGCGGACGCCGGCTTCGCCGAAGGCTGACCCGGGGCCGCCTGGTCAGGCCCAGCGTTCGGCGCCCGGCCGTCGTGCGGAGGCGAGGCTGAGCAGGGCGATCAGCAGCAGGAGGACCCCGCCCGTCCACAGCGGGGCCGCCACGGAGAACCCCCTGCTGAGCAGCGCACCCGCCGCCGCCCCCGCCAGCAGAGCGCCCACCGACAGAACCCTGCGCACGATCTGCTCCCGGGATTGCGAGGCATCGGCGACCAGGGCGGTGATCGTGGTCGTGACCACGACCGTCCGGACGTCGGGCACGTTGACGCACCGCACGATCGCGAACTGCCACCCCATCGAGGTGGCCAGGACGGCGATCAGCACCTGACGATGAGAGGTGTCGGTATGGCCGTAACTCGTCACTATCAGGGCCGAGGCCACGAGAGGGACCGTCTGGACGATCGACGCCGCACCCAGCAGGATGCCGCGGTGGGCCGGCCTTCTGAACACCAGGCGGCCCCCGGCAACGGCTCCGGCGCAGAAGAACAGGGTCGACAGGGCCGGGCCCGTCACGCTCCCGCTACCACCGAGTCCGAATCCGAGAAAGATGATATTTCCCGTTATGTTCGCGACGAAGACATTGCCGAGTTCCATATAGCTGAAGGCATCCACCAAACCGGTGAATATCGTAAGAAGAACCAATATCAACGGCAGCGGTCCGTGATCGCGCGCTTCGGGCATCCGATCAGTCTCGCAAGAGGCGAAGCCGGCTCCCTGGAGTCGGATCGCGGTGTGTCGCCGACCGGCGCCGGATCAGCTCACTGCCTTTCGGTCCGGAAGCGCGCGGATGAGGAACGCGATGACGACCAGCGACGACAGCGCCCACCAGACATGCGCCTCCCCCCAGGCGACCGGGTCGAGGCGCGTCATGTACAGGTAGCCGAAGGCGCCCCAGAGGAGGCAGACGGTGATGGCGGGCCAGGTCCCCCGGCCCGACCGCATGATGAGGTACGGAATCGGCCACGCGAGGTACTGCGCACCGAACCGGTAGGTCACGATGAGGAAGACCAGCAGCAGCGCGAGGGTCAGGTCGACGGGGTCCGCCCTGCGCCACCACCAGAGGGCGGCGAGCAGCGAGAGCGCGAGGACCGGGGTGCCGACGGTCCCGTACCCGGCGGCCACCACCTGTTCGCCGCCGGTCGCGATCGCGGTCCATCCCCAGTCCCCGACGACCGGGCGTGCCGACAGCGACGCCGACAGGGTGGCGGGCAGCCGGTCGACCGGGGTGCCGAAGACCGGGACGCTGCTGAGCAGGAACGCGATGGGGACCGCCGCCGTCCACACGAGGACGGTGAGCCGGTGCCGCAGGGCGGGGACGGCGAGCAGGATGCCCGGCAGGAGCAGCGCCGACCAGTTCGCCGAGGTCACCGACAGGCCGATGAGCACCCCCGCCAGATGCACGCGGCCGTTGCGGGCGGCAAGGAGCGCCGCCACGCCCAGCGCCAGCGTGATGGGCCCGAACTGGCCGTGAAGGGCGGCCACCACCAATACCGGTGGCGCACACGCATACTGAAAGCCGCGCAGGGCACGGACTCGTGGGGTCGGATCCGCGCTCAACCTCGCCACCAGCGGGATCAGAGCGAGGTCGGCCAGGACGGGAACCAACCGTCCGGTGATCTCCCAGGGAAGCCCCACGAAGTCGCCCAGTGCGCGGACACCGGCGAGGAGGTATGCCAGCAACGGCAGGAAGTGCCAGCCGCCCTCGCGCAGTTCGAAGAGCGGATCCTTGCCGTCGAGCACGGCGTCGGCGGTGGCGGGGAAGTCCACGGCCAGGTCATAGGGCTGCCAGGCGTCCTGCGCGGCGATCAGCATCACCACCGCCCGCAGCGCCGCCCCGACGGCCAGCGCCGCCCACAGCGGGGGCGCCCACCGCCGCCGTGCGGCGAGCAGGGCGAGGGCGAGCCCGGCCGCCAGCGGCAGTCCCATCGCCAGAACATGGATCACCGCTCGCCTCCCGTTCGTTGATCATCATGCCGGACCCGGTTCGGGTCGCCGTTTCGAGTCGGTGCCCCGGCCGCAGTTCCGTTAGGGTCGGCGATCAGAAGTTTCACGAGCGTACGGCGGGTGAGCCAATGACAGGGACGACGGCCCAGCGGCAGGACCCGGGCCTTGCGGGTGCGCGGGTGCTGGTGACCGGGGGAGCCGGATTCATCGGCGGCCGCCTGGTCACCGCCTTGCTGGACGCGGGAGCGGAGGTCGTCGTCGCCGATCGGCAGCCCCATCCCGACCCCGCCGTCCGGTCGGTGGTCGGCGACCTGTGCGACCCGGAGGTGCGCCGCGCCGCGGTCTCGGCCGGGCTGGACGCGATGGTCCATCTCGCCGCGGTGACCTCGGTGCTGCAGTCCGTGGAGGACCCGGCCGGCGTCTACCGGCTGAACGTCGAGGCCACCGCCGATCTGCTGGAGCTGTGCCGCGAACGCGGCGTGCCGCGCGTGGTGTTCGCCTCGACCAACGCGGTGACCGGCGACGTCGGCGGCACCCCGATCAGCGAGCGGATGCCGCTGCGGCCGCTCACCCCCTACGGCGCGACGAAGGCGGCGGCGGAGATGCTGCTCAGCGCCTACACGGGCGTGTACGGCATGCAGACCTGCGCGGTGCGCTTCGCGAACGTGTACGGGCCGGGCATGCGGCACAAGGACAGCTTCGTCCCGCGGCTGATGCGGGCCGCGGCCGCGGGCGGCGGCGTCCAGGTCTACGGCGACGGCACCCAGCTGCGCGACTACGTCCATGTCGACGACGTGGTACAGGCCGTGCTGCTGGCGTGGCGGACCTCCCACACCGGCCCGCTCGTCGTCGGGTCGGGGTCGTCGACGAGCGTCAACGACCTGATCGAGACGGCCCGCGCCGTCACCGGCGCACCCATCCCCGTCGAGTACACCCCGGCCAAGGCGGGTGAGATGCCCGCGGTCGTCCTCGACATCTCCGAGGCACGCGCGCTGGGCTACGAGCCGCATCACGACCTCCGCTCCGGGATGGCGACCGTCTGGCCCGAGTTCGCACCGGTGGAGGTCGCGTGACCGGGGCACGGGACGCCGCGGACGGTGGCGCGCACCCCGCGGGCGACGCCGTGGACGAGGCGGCGGCGTCGGCCTTCGCCGACGAGTACGGCATGAAGCTGCCGCCGATCGCGGTCGTCATCGCCGCCTACGACGAGGAACGCGGCATCGGCGAGGTCGTGCGCTCGATCCCCGCAGCCGTCGCCGGACGCGCCACCGCGGTCATCGTGGTGGTGGACGGGGCGACCGACAAGACCGCCGCCATCGCCCGCGAATGCGGCGCGAAGGTCTGCGACGTGCCGGTCAACCGCGGGCAGGGCGCGGCGCTGCGGCTGGGCTACCGCCTCGCCCGCGAGGGCGGCGCCGAGTTCATCGTCACCACCGACGCCGACGGCCAGTACGACTCCGAGCAGATCCCGCGGGTGCTGGCACCCGTGCTGGACGGCGAGGCCGACTTCGTCACCGGGTCGCGCCTGCTGGGCCGCCAGGAGACCTACGACCGCGTCCGCCGCCTCGGCGTTCACGTCTTCGCCTGGCTGGTGAGCAGGATGACCGGGCAGCGCATCACCGACACCTCGTTCGGCCTGCGGGCGATGAGGGCCGAGGTCACCGGCGCCGTCACCCTCCGGCAGCCGCAGTACCAGTCCTCCGAGCTGCTCATCGGCGTCATCTCCAGGGGGTACCGGGTGCGGGAGGTGCCGGCGACGATGCGGCTCCGCGCGGCCGGGGCCACCAAGAAGGGCGGCAACCTCGTGTACGGCTTCCGCTACTCACGCGTCGTCGTCGGGACCTGGTTGCGGGAACGCCGCGGGGCGTCCGCCTCACCCGCCCCGGGCCGGGTGCCGGGGTCGCCCGCGAAGACGAGGTAGTGGAACAGGACGAACTTCACCACGAACATCAGCCCGTAGACGGCGAGGAAGACCCCGCCGACGAACGCCGTCCGCAGGCCCTCGGACTCGAACATCCGGGGGCCCAGCCGGTCCGCCGCGCCGGTCGCCCACGCGGAGACGACCATGCTCGCCACGGCGATCCCCCAGTACGGCACCAGCTCCCGCCACAGGGACGCGCGCCCTCGCCGTCCCCACGCCCACCGCCGGTTGAGGACGTAGTTCAGGCCCGCGCCCGCGCCCCAGGCGGCCACGGACGCGGCACCCGGGCTGAGGAGCCCGGGGCCGTACGTCAGCAGCAGCGTCGCCTCGCTCGCCACCGCCGCGAGCACCGAACCGATCGTGTACCGCGTGAAGATCAGCCGGAAGGCGCGCCGGCCGCGGGACGCGGTCGGCGCCTTGTCCCCGGACCGGGCCCGAGAGCGGGGCCGGGGCTGGGCGGGATCGGCGTGCATCAGTCCCGCGATGCCTCCGGCTCGGCCGGCACGCGGGCGACGGCCAGGACCGACTGGCCGAAGGGCACCGGCAGGAACCGGTCCAGCACCCGGGTGACGGGGACGATCACACGGTCGTAGACGCCGACCGCCCCGCTGTTGGGCGCCGCCGCCTTCCCGAGCCGCATGGCCGCCCACCAGGCCAGGCCGCCGAGCAGGTTCACCGGCCGCACCCGCTCGCACTCGAGCCCGGCACGCCGGATCGCGTCCCGCAGCGTCGTGGGCGTGTAGCGGCGGAAATGCCCGACCTTCCGGTCGAAATCGCTGTACAGGCTCTGATAGCCGGGCACCCACAGGACGATCGTGCCGCCGGGCACGACCGAACGCGCCAGCGAGGCGAGCACGCTCGCGTCGTCCTCGAAATGCTCCAGCACGTTGATCGCCACGACGGAGTCGACCGGCCGGTCGAGGCGGTCGCCCGCGTCCAGGTCGAAGCCGCGGACCTCGATCTCGCCGGCGGCCTTCCCGTCCCCGGCGAACCGGTCCTTCATCATCGCCACCGCGTCGGGGTCGACGTCGGTGACCACGAGACGGTCGAGCCCGGAGAACTGGGCGGAGAACTCGCCCAGGCCGGCGCCGACCTCCAGCACGGCGGCGCCGCAGTGCGGGGCGATCAGATCGAACTGGTAGCGCCGGTAGCGGGGCTTGTCCGCGCCCGCGGACTCGGCGTCCCGGTCTCCGAGCCCGCGGCCGGTGGCGCGGGTGAAGGCGCCCTGCGATTCGTTCATGGGGCTCCCGGACGTCACGTTTCCTGCACGGGTCCGGCCTGCTCGCGCCAGTTGACCTTGGGGCGCAGGGCCTCGTCCTTCGCCCGGCCCGAGTAGCGCTTGGCCACGTCGAACAGCGAGGTGATCAGCGTGTCCGAGAGCAGGTGCGGGGACAGGCCGAGGTCCAGCAGCCGGGTGTGGACGACGTTGTAGTAGTGCTCCTCGCGCTCGACGCGCGGGTTGTCGAGGTGGTCGATCCGGACGTCGCCGGGGAAGCACCGGGCGACGGTGTCGGCCAGTTCCTGGACGGACGCCGCCTCGGTCATCTGGTTGAACACCCGGAACTCGCCCCGCTCGGCGGGGTTCTCGCAGGCCAGCTGGACGCACCGGACGGTGTCGCGGATGTCGATGATCCCGCGGCGCTGCCCGCCGCTGCCGTACACCGTCAGCGGGTGCCCGAGCACGGCCTGGATGACGAACCGGTTCAGCACGGTGCCGAAGACGGCGTCGTAGTCGAACCGGGTCGCCAGCCGGTCGTCCAGCATGGTCTCGGGGGTCGCCTGCCCGTAGACCACGCCCTGGTTGAGGTCGGTGGCCCGCAGCCCCCAGATCCGGCAGGTGAACTCGATGTTGTGGCTGTCGTGGACCTTCGACAGGTGGTAGAACGACCCGGGCCGCTTGGGGTACAGGACCCGGTCGCGGCGGCCCTTGTGCTCGACCTCCAGCCAGCCCTCTTCGATGTCGATCTCGGGCGTGCCGTACTCGCCCATCGTGCCGAGCTTGACCAGGTGGATGTCGGGGTCGACCTCGCCGATCGCGTACAGCAGGTTCAGCGTGCCGACGACATTGTTGACCTGCGTGTACACGGCGTGCTTGCGGTCGATCATCGAGTACGGCGCGGCGCGCTGCTCCGCGAAGTGCACGACGGCCTCCGGGCGGAACTCGCGCAGCATCCCGTAGGTGAACTCCGCGTCCGTCAGGTCGCCGACGTACACGCCGATCGATTCACCGGTGAGTTCGCGCCACGCCTCGACCCGGGTCTGCAGCGACTCGATCGGCACCAGGCTCTCGACGCCGAGTTCGAAGTCGTACTGCCGCCGTACGAAGTTGTCGGCGACCGCGACCTGGTGACCGCACTGCGACAGGTGCAGGGCGGTCGGCCAGCCGAGATATCCGTCGCCGCCGAGGACTAGAACACGCATGTACCTCTCCTGTAACTACCGCGAGCCACGGCGGGCGGGACGAAACCGCGATCGCGTCCACCCCCTTCGGGACGTGGCGAGGTGGGCCGAAGTGGTCAGCATGGTCCCCTCCTGAGCCGCGCGTAACCACCATGCCGACAGGTCTTCCCGGCTCATCTGGCCGACACCCTATCGACCATCTCAACCTGGCGGCCATCGCACGCGGCCGCGCCGCGTCGAAGCCGTTCGGAACTACGCGCCGACGTGGACGAACGCCGCCCAGGCCCCTGAAAGGCCGGGCCGGCGGTTCCGCAACCGGCGCGCGGTGGCGTACAACGCGCGGCCGGTCCCGGCAGTTCCCGCTCTGCTCGTGGCCGCCGGGCGGCGCCCGGCCCGTCCGGTCGGGGTCAGCGGCGGCGCCACAGTTCCGGTGAGCGGGCGCGTACGCGGAGCCGGCCGGTCCCGAAGACCAGGACGAGCAGGACCGCTCCGGCCGCGAGGGTGGCCAGGGCCATGATCACCGCCATGGACGGGGTGGTCGTCGCCCAGAACACCGTGAAGACGATGAGCGCGACCGCGACGATCGACACGGGCCCGGCGAGACTCATCCGGGACGCCCGGATCGGGTGCTCTCCGTCGACGTGGCGGGTGGGGTCCGGGAGCGGCATGGCGTCCCCTTCGGGGGCGAGCCGGCGTGGCGTCACCCGCGGGCGGGATGCCGTCGTTGCCGGATGCCCCTCAGTCTACGCGAGCGTATCCGCGTGTCCGTTGCGTAAGCTGGCTCTGCCGAGGGCATTCCGTGCGCGGGCCGATCTTGCCGGCGCCGTCCCCGGCGATTCACGACCCGGTACCGCAATGGACCGAGAATGAGGCCCGCTACATGGCCCGCTCCGCTCAGTTCGCCACCACGCCCGCCCCAACCGCGCTTCCCGAACACGAGACGGCGCCGCCGCGGTTGCGCCTGGCGCCGGGAGGCGGGGGACGCGGTGTCATCGACGGCGGCTGGTGGCCGCGGTCGCGCGTCGCCGTCACCGAACTCACCGCGCTGGTGACCGCCCTCGCCGAGCCCTCGGACATGATCACCCGCGTGAACGTCGACTTCGACGACTGGGACGACGTCCCGCTCCGCATCACCGTCCTCGGACACGAGGTCAGGGTCGGCTGGCTGGCCCACCTCGACCACATGATCGCGGTGACCCGCGGCCACGCGGACCCGACGCTCCTGCTGGTCATCCCGCCGGCGGCGACACCGCTCTCGGCGGAGGCGGCCCTGGCCAGGGCCGCCGTGGAGACCGAGGACGTGATGCCGCAGGAGATCCTGGCCTCCTGCGACATCTCCACCGCCCGCACCTGAGTCCGCGCGCGGCCCCACCTGCCGAAACCGGATCCGGTCGGGGGTGGATCGATACCGGTTCACCCCTAGCTTCCCGAATCAAGTTCTAGTATCTAAGAAGCACAACCGGCTCCAGTCCATCAGGAGGCATCAGTGGAGACTCGAGCAGCGATCCTGTGGGAACCGCACACCGACTGGAGCGTCGAGGACATCGAGCTCGATGATCCCAAGGCGGGCGAGGTCAAGATCAAGCTCGCCGCGTCCGGCCTGTGTCATTCCGACGAGCACGTGGTCACCGGGGACATGGTGCTCAGCGACGAGATCGCGGCGCTGCTGGGCGCGGAGCAGTTCCCGCTCATCGGCGGCCACGAGGGCGCCGGCGAGGTCGTGGCGGTCGGCCCCGGCGTCACCACCCTGCAGGAGGGCGACCATGTCGTCCTGTCATTCGTCCCGGCCTGCGGCCGCTGCCCCTCGTGCGCCATGGGCCGCCAGCACCTCTGCGACATGGGCGCCGTGCTGCTGGCCGGACGGCAGATCAGCGACATGACCGCCCGGCACCACTCCAAGAGCGGCAAGGACCTCGGCACCATGTGCTGCACCGGCACGTTCGCGCCGTACACCGTGGTCAACGAGGCGTCCGCCGTCAAGATCGACGACTGGATCCCGCTCGACAAGGCGGCGCTGGTCGGCTGCGGCGTGACCACCGGCTGGGGCGCGGCCGTCAACGTGGCCAAGGTGCAGGCGGGCGAGAGCGTCGTGGTGATCGGCCTCGGCGGCATCGGCATGAACGCCGTGCAGGGCGCGGCCATGGCCGGCGCCCGCCACGTCATCGCCGTCGACCCGGTCGACTGGAAGCGGGAGAAGGCGACCGAGTTCGGCGCCACCCACTCCGCCGCGTCCATGGAGGAGGCCGCCGCCAAGGTCATGGAGCTCACCTGGGGCGCCAACGCCGACAAGGTCCTCCTGACCACCGGCGTCGCCACCGGCGACCTCATCAACCCGATGATGAGCATGGTCGCCAAGGGCGGCCGCGGTGTCGTCGTCGCGGTCGCGCCGATCCTCCAGGAGGACGTCAAGCTGAACCTGTTCGACCTGGCGATGCAGCGCAAGGAACTGGTCGGCTGCATCTTCGGCAACGCGAACCCCCGCCGCGACATCCCGCGCCTGCTGCGCCTCTACGACGAGGGCAAGCTCAAGCTGGACGAGCTGGTCACCAACACCTACACCCTCGACCAGGTCAACCAGGGCTACCAGGACATGCGGGACGGCAAGAACATCCGCGGAATGATCAAGTACTGACCCGGTCGGGGACGTCCGGTCCGTGCTGCGGCGCGGGCCGGGCATGACCCGCCGGAACGGTGGCGGCCCGGAGTGCCGGCCGGACGTGGATCCCGCCGCCGGGCCCGGCCGGAAGACGCCCGGCCGCCTCCCTGGTCAGCTGCGCCCACGCGTCGTGCTCGTCCCCGGACTCCCGCACCCGGAACTCGACCCTGACCTCGAACCCGAGGCGCACCACCCGCGTGACGACCGCCGGGGTCGTGCCCGGCCCCGGTTCGCCGGAGATCTCGACGTCGTGCGGCCGGAGCAGCCTGCCGCCGAGTTCGGTGACGGGTCCGAGGAAACGCATCACGAACGGGCTCGCGGGGTTGTCGTAGACATCGCCCGGCGTTCCGGCCTGCTGGACCGCGCCGTCGGCCAGCACCACGATCGTGTCGGCGACCTCGATCGCCTCCTCCTGGTCATGGGTGACGAAGACGGTCGTGACGTGCACCTCGTCGTGCAGGCGGCGCAGCCAGGTCCGCAGTTCCCTGCGCACTTGCGCGTCGAGCGCGCCGAACGGCTCGTCCAGCAGCAGGACCTCGGGGTCGACGGCCAGCGCCCTCGCCAGGGCCATCCGCTGCCGCTGCCCGCCCGACAGCTGCGCCGGGTACCGGGCGGCGAACCGGTCGAGATGGACGAGGTCCAGCAGCTCCCCGACCCGCCGCCGGATCTCGGCCTTGGGCCGCTTGCGGATCTTCAGGCCGAACGCGACGTTCTCGAAGACCGTCAGGTGCTTGAACGCGGCGTAGTGCTGGAAGACGAACCCGACGCCGCGCCGCTGCGGCGGCAGCCGGGTCGCGTCCCGGCCGGAGATCATCACCCGGCCCGAGTCGGGCCGCTCCAGCCCCGCGACCACGCGCAGGAGGGTCGACTTGCCGCCGCCGCTGGGCCCCAGCAGCGCGGTCAGCGAGCCGGAGGCGATGTCCACCGAGACGTCGCGCAGGACGGCCGCCTCACCGAACGACTTGTTCACGTCACGGATCTCGATCGCCATCACTTACCGTCCTCGGGTCTCAGAAGCCTGGTCGCCAGCAGGCTGACGACCGCGAGCGCCGCCAGCGAGAGCGCGGCGGCGTAGGACGCCTGCACGTCGAAGTTCTCGAAGCGCTCCTCGACGAACAGGGTCAGGGTCTGGGTCTCGTCCACCACCCGGCCGGAGACGACGGCGACCGCGCCGTACTCCCCCAGCGCGCGGGCCAGCGACAGCACGATGCCGTAGCCCAGCGCGGACCGGATCGCGGGGAGGGTGATGCGGCGGAAGGTCTGCCATCCGCCGGCCCCGAGGGTCCGCGCGGCCTGCTCCTGCTCGTCGCCCATCTCCTCCAGGACCGGGACGATCGCGCGCACCACCAGCGGCAGGCAGACGAACACGGTCGCCAGCACCATTCCCGGCGTGGAGAAGATGATCTGGACGCCGTGGCTCTCCAGCCACCCGCCGGCCGGGCTGAACGCGCCGTACACCAGGATCAGCGCCAGCCCGACCACGACCGGGGAGACCGCGAGCGGCACGTCGATCAGCGCGTTGAGCAGCCGCCTGCCCGGGAACCGGTGCCGGGCCAGCAGCAGCGCCGCCGGCACTCCGAACGCGGTGTTGAGGACGACGGCCCAGCCCGCGACCACGAAGGTGACCTGGAACGCGTGCAGCGCCGAAGGCGTCGACAGCGCGTCGAGGAACGGGCCGGGGCCGTCCTTGAACGTCCGCCAGGCGATCAGGCCCACCGGCAGGATCAGCAGGAACAGCAGGTAGGCGAGGACGACGAGGCGCAGCGCGTGCTTAACCACGGCGGGCCCCCCAGCGTCCGAGCAGGTCGATCGCGAGCAGGATCAGCAGCGACAGCACCAGCAGGGCCGTCGAGATCGCCGCCGCGGCGGCGGTGTCGTCGCTTTCGATCCGGCCGAAGACGTGCACGGCGGCGACCTGCGTCTTGAACGGGACGTTCCCGGAGATCAGCACCACCGAGCCGAACTCGGCGACGGCGCGGGCGAAGGCCAGCGCCGTGCCGGTCAGCATGGCGGGGATCAGGTTCGGCAGGATGATCCGCCGGAAGATCGTCGACGGGCCGGCGCCCAGCGACGCCGCGGCCTGCTCCATCTCCCGGTCCAGTTCCAGCAGGACCGGCTGGACGGTCCGCACCACGAACGGCAGCGTCACGAACAGCAGCGCCACGACGACCGCCGCCCGGGTGTACACCAGCGTGACGCCGACCGGGCTGTCGGTGCCGTACAGCGTCAGCAGGACCAGGCCCGCCACGATGGTGGGCAGCGCGAACGGCAGGTCGATCAGCAGATCCAGCACGCCCTTACCGGGGAAGGAGTCGCGCACCAGGACCCAGGCGATCAGCGTGCCCATGACCAGGTTCACCAGCGCCACCACCAGGGAGGCGCCGACCGTCAGCTTCAGCGCGGCCCAGGCGTCCGGGGCGGTGATCGCGTCCCAGAAGCCGCCGGGCCCCTGCGAGGCGCCCTTCCACACCACCGCGGCCAGCGGGATCAGCACCACCGCGCTCAGGAAGACGGTCGCCATGCCCACACCGAGCGCGGTGCCGCCCCGTCCGCTCAGGAGGGACCTGCCGGCCCCTGCCGCCACGGGTTTCTCTTTCACCGTCGCCTCGTTCATCGACGGGGCTCAACCCTCCACCGAGACGCCGGCGCCCTTTTCGACGTCGGCCATGATGCCGCCCTTGGGGTCGAAGAACTCCCGGGCGACCTTCTCCCATCCGCCCAGGTCGGCGATGGTGAACAGCCCGGCCGGCCGGGGGAACCGCTCGGCGCCGGGAACGCCGTCCGCCACGGGCCGGTAACCGTTCTCGACGAAGATCTCCTGCGCCTTCCTGCCGCGCAGGAACGTCACGAAGGCGCGGGCCTCGGCGGCGTGCGCGCTGTTCTTGGTCACCGCGACCGGGTTCTCGATCAGGATCGTGGAGTCGGGCACGGTGTAGTCGAGCGGCTGGCCGCTCTGCTTGGCGAAGATGGCCTCGTTCTCGTACGCCAGCAGCACGTCGCCCTTCCCGCCCGCGAAGGTCTGCAGCGACTTGCGCGCGCTGGAGTCCTGGACGGGCACGTTCTTGAACAGCGCGTGCAGGTAGGCGGTGCCCGACTTCACGTCGGTGCCCTTGTTCGCCTTGGCGCCGTATCCCGCGAGCACGTTCCAGCGCGCCCCGCCGGATGTGAAGGGGTTGGGGGTGATGACCTCGACACCCGGGCGGATCAGGTCGTCCCAGGTCTTGAGGTTCTTGGGGTTGCCCTCGCGGGTCGCCAGGACCACCACGGAGTCGGTGACCATCCCCCGGTCCGGCCCGGCGTTCCAGCCGGGGGCCACGAGACCGGCGTCCACCAGCCGCGTCATGTCCGGCTCCAGGGACAGCGCCACGATGTCGGCCTTCAGGCCGGACGCCACCGCACGGCTCTGCTCGCCGGACGAGCCGAAGGACTTGGTGAACGTGACGTTCTCGCCCTCGGGCGTCTTGCGGTACTCCTTGATGATCGCCTCGTATGCGGCCTGGGGCGTGGAGTAGGACACCAGCGACAGCCGGACCTTCCCGCCTTCGGAGCCCGCCGGGCCCCCGCAGGCGACCGCGCCCGCGACGATGGCGGCCAGCCCCAGCACCATCCCTGTCCTGCGTGCAGGCATCATCACTCCAGACCTTTCCTACTTGTTAGGTCTGAATAGAATGGTATGACCGGGACGCCCCCGTCAAGGCGCCGCCTCCGCTCGTGACCTCCCCCACATGTTGATCAAGGCGATTGTGTAACCGCGACATGTGGCGGCCGTCACAGGGCTCCTCGACCATGACGGCACCACCCCCACCCGAGGAGTTCACGTGCGTCTGAGAATCAGACAGGGGATCTGGGCCGCGATCGCGGCCGTGGCCCTGGCGACTACCTCGCTGTCCATCGTCCACGCCGCCGTCCCGCCACCGACCCGCGCCC
This sequence comes from Spirillospora sp. NPDC048819, assembly GCF_040650055.1. Taxonomy (NCBI): domain Bacteria; kingdom Bacillati; phylum Actinomycetota; class Actinomycetes; order Streptosporangiales; family Thermomonosporaceae; genus Spirillospora; species Spirillospora sp. NPDC048819. Next base: position 639,128 of record NZ_JBEZGN010000001.1, read on the forward strand.
CGCTCGCCAAGTACGACGTCAGCGGCACCTACGTCAGCGGGGTGTCGGCCGGCGGCTTCATGGCCAACCAGCTCCACGTCGCCTACTCGTCCGTGTTCCAGGGAGCCGGCATCTTCTCCGCCGGCGCCTACGACTGCGCGCAGAACAGCCTGAGCACCGCGCTCAACGCGTGCATGGCGACCTACCTGCCCCGCAAGACCCCCGCCCAGCTCGAACAACTGACCCGCGACCGCGCCGCGGCCGGCACCGTCGACCCCGTGGAGAACCTCCCGGGCGATCCGGTGTGGCTGTACCACGGCACGTCCGACACCACCGTCGCCGAGGCGGTCAACGACGATCTCGCCACCTACTACCGCGACCTGGGCGCCGACGTCGTCTACGACAGCGACTCCCCCGCCGGGCACGCCTGGATCAGCCCGATCGGCCCCGGCTCCTGCTCGGTCACCCAGTCGCCCTGGATCAACGACTGCGGCGGCGACGCCGTCAAGGACATGCTGACCCACCTGTACGGCGCGGTGCAGCCCGCCGCCTCGTCCCTGACCGGACGGCTGATCCAGTTCGACCAGAACGCCTACGTCCCCGGCGGCGACGCCACCGCCATCAGCATGGGCGACGAAGGGTTCGCCTACGTCCCACAGTCGTGCGAGCAGTCGACCTGCAAGCTGATGGTCGCGCTGCACGGCTGCTACCAGTACTACGGCAACATCGGCAACACCTTCATGGACAAGGCCTACCTCAACGAGTACGCCGACACCAACGCCACGATCGTCCTGTACCCGCAGGCCACCGCGTCGGCGGCCAAGGGCAACCCGCGCGGCTGCTGGGACTGGTGGGGCTACCAGTCCGCCCAGTACCCGCTCAAGACCGGCCCGCAGATGACGGCCGTCGTCAACATGGTCGCCGCCCTGAGCGACGGCGCCACCACCCCGCCCACCACGCCCCCGACCACGCCTCCCACCACGCCCCCGACCACGGAGTGCGTGACCGCGTCCAACTACGCCCACACGACCGCCGGACGAGCCCACCACTCCATGGGCTACACCTACGCCAACGGCTCCGACCAGAACCTGGGGCTGTGGAACCTCTTCACCAACAGCACCATCAAGGAGACCAACCCCGGCTACTGGGTCAAGTGCTGACCTGAGCCCTGCCGGGCAGCAGTGTGGCGCGGCGGTCATGGGCCGCCGCGCCACAGTGGGGAGTTAAGGACGTGCGGGGGGCAGCCCGCGCCGC